>NZ_JBMKGT010000001.1:0-366569 GCF_049238805.1 Enterobacter cloacae complex sp. CDL013
GGTGGTCCCACCTGACCCCATGCCGAACTCAGAAGTGAAACGCCGTAGCGCCGATGGTAGTGTGGGGTCTCCCCATGTGAGAGTAGGGAACTGCCAGGCATCAAATTTAGCGTGCTGATATGGCTCAGTTGGTAGAGCGCACCCTTGGTAAGGGTGAGGTCCCCAGTTCGACTCTGGGTATCAGCACCACTTTATACTTAGGTTAAAGTTCGGCAAGAAGTAAAAGAATTTGTCTGGCGGCTTTAGCGCGGTGGTCCCACCTGACCCCATGCCGAACTCAGAAGTGAAACGCCGTAGCGCCGATGGTAGTGTGGGGTCTCCCCATGTGAGAGTAGGGAACTGCCAGACATCAAACAAGTAGAAAGGCCATCCGAAAGGATAGCCTTTTTGCGTTATATCTCTAGCTAAACCAATTCCCTCATTCGATGTTCTCACTGGTGCCGTTAATACCCTACGGACGTAGCGCTTTACCGTACTGAAACTGTAGTTGTGAAATGCATTCTGCTGGCTCGCAGTAGTGTTAAATGAATTAAATGTTATGCCAAATGCTGTACAGGTAAGGGATATAGCGAGGAGTAAGGTAGCGTATTGAATTTAATTAATATCTGATGTTATTTGCGATGGGGAATATACGTTTCTTATATCAGGCAAAAATAAAAGCGCGGCCATCGCCGCGCTTTTAGAAGCCTTATTTAGTGAGGGCGACAATACCGAGTGTCAGGCCAGCGATTGCCGCGGCGCCACCAGCAATCGCACCTGCTGTTTCCCAGTTATCCTGGGTAGTGCCCTTCATACAGGTATTGGTGTGAACCAGTCGCCCCTGATCGTCGTATACCGGTACACATGGGGAATCGTGCGCGCAACCAGCAAGCAGCGCAGCGAGAAGTGCAACGGAAAGGAATCTTTTCATGATGTTACCTCAATATGATCGCCTATTCGCTAAAGAGCCGATGCGGCAATTAACGAATCGATGATTATTTTACCACCGCACTAATACCATGCAGCACGTGGAATAATCTCAATTTGTGTGGATTGTAAAAATTATGAAGAAAAAAGCGCGGGCAGTAATTATTAATGGAGGAAATGTGAAGAGGGGATGTGTTTTTACATTGTTTTCAGGAAATAAAAAAGGCACCTGAGGTGCCTTTATGATTTTCATTAATCCTTGTGCTTTGTAAATCGTCTCCGGACAACCACAAAGAAAACAGGAACAAAGAATATGGCCAACAGGGTGGCTGAGAGCATCCCGCCCATCACGCCCGTCCCGACCGCATTTTGTGCACCACTACCTGCACCGCTGCTGATGACCAGAGGCATAACACCAAGGATGAATGCCAGGGAAGTCATCAGGATAGGACGCAGACGCATACGCGAGGCTTCAAGCGTGGCTTCGATAATCCCTTTGCCTTCTTTATCCATGAGATCTTTGGCGAACTCAACGATCAGTATGGCGTTCTTGGCTGATAAACCAATTGTTGTAAGCAGACCAACCTGGAAGTAAACGTCATTGTTCAGCCCTCGCATTGATGCAGCCAGAAGCGCACCGATCACCCCCAGAGGCACAACCAGCATGACCGAGAATGGAATTGACCAGCTTTCATAGAGAGCCGCCAGACACAGGAACACCACAATAAGTGAAATGGCGTACAGCGCCGGAGCCTGATTCCCGGAAAGTCGTTCCTGATAAGACATCCCCGTCCAGTCGTAGCCGATGCCGGACGGCAGTTTTGACGCAAGGTTTTCCATCAGCGCCATTGCCTCACCGGTACTTTTGCCTGGTGCAGACTCACCGAGGATCTCCATTGATGGCATCCCATTGTAACGTTCCAGACGCGGTGAACCGTACACCCAGTGAGAGCTGCTAAAGGCAGAGAAAGGCACCATTTCGCCGTTAGCGCTACGCACATACAGGCCGTTAATGTCTCCGGGTAGCATACGGAAGCGAGCATCAGCCTGGACATAAACTTTTTTCACCCGTCCGTGATCGATAAAGTCGTTCACATAGGTGCCACCCAGGGCTGTTGAAATAGTCTGATTGACGTCAGACACGCTCACACCCAGCGCCTGTGCCTTCTCCTGATCGACGTCCAGCTTGAACTGTGGCGTATCTTCCAGTCCGTTAGGACGCACGCGGACCAGTAAGTCAGGATGTTCTCTCACCATGCCCAGCAGCTGGTTACGCGCCTGCGTTAACTGCGTATGTCCCAGGTTTGCCTGGTCTATCAGTTCAAAGTCAAAGCCTGTTGCGGTACCCAGTTCAATAATGGCAGGCAGGTTAAACGGAAATACAAGGCCGTCTTTGATCTGGCTGAACGCTTTCGTCGCGCGGCTGACAATCGCCTCAACGCCGTTTTCCTTGCCCGGACGCTCTTCCCATGGCTTCAGGCTGACGAAAGCGATACCGGAGTTCTGACCCTGTCCGCTAAAACTAAACCCGTTTACGGTAAAGACCGATTCAACGTTCGCTTTCTCTTTCGTCAGGTAATAATCCTGAACCTGATCGAGTACCTGCTGGGTACGCATCTGCGTCGCCCCTGCCGGCAACTGAACCATCGTCATAAACACACCCTGATCCTCTTCCGGCAGGAAGGAGGAAGGCAGGCGCAGGAACATAACTGCCATGCCGCCGACGATGATGACGTAAACCAGCAGATAGCGGCCGGTCTTACGTAAAATGCCGCTCACGCTGTTGCTGTAGTGCTCCACACTCTTATCAAAGAGCGCGTTAAACCAGCCGAAGAAACCACCTTTCTTTTCATGATGTTCGCTGGAAACCGGTTTGAGCAGCGTTGCACAAAGAGCAGGCGTTAATATCAACGCCACCAGTACCGACAAGGCCATCGCGGAGACAATGGTCAGCGAGAACTGGCGATAGATAGCCCCGGTTGAACCACCAAAGAATGCCATCGGAATAAATACCGCCGAAAGCACCATGGCAATGCCCACCAGAGCGCCCTGGATTTGCTCCATTGACTTCTGCGTCGCCTCTTTTGGCGGCAGCTTGTCCTCAACCATGACGCGTTCTACGTTCTCGACTACCACGATGGCGTCATCGACGAGAAGACCTATCGCCAATACCATCCCGAACATCGTCAGGGTGTTAATGGAGAACCCGAACGCAGCCAGTACCGCAAAGGTGCCCAGTAACACCACGGGAACGGCGATAGTGGGAATAAGCGTTGCCCGCAGGTTTTGCAGGAACAGGTACATCACCAGGAACACGAGAACAATCGCTTCAAACAGCGTCTTCACCACTTCATGGATGGAGATCTTCACGAAAGGTGTGGTGTCGTACGGATACACGACTTTCAGACCCTGAGGGAAGAAGGGCTGCAACTGCGCCAGTTTACTCTTGATGGCGGCAGCGGTATCCAGCGCGTTTGCGCCAGTCGCCAGCTTGATCCCCAGCCCCGTTGCTGCTTGGCCATTGATTTTGGTGACCATGTTGTAGTTTTCGCCACCCAGCTCAATGCGTGCCACATCTTTCAGGTGGACCATTGAACCGCCCTGGTTCACCTTCAGCGTCACACGACCAAACTCCTCCGGCGATTTCAAGCGTGTTTGAGCAATAATTGAGGCGTTCAGTTGCTGCCCTGGTACGGACGGCGTTCCTCCCAACTGGCCCGCAGCAATCTGGTCGTTCTGTGTTTTCAGCTGGTTAATGATATCCAGCGGCGTGAGCTGATATTTGTTCATCGCGTTGCTGTCCAGCCAGATGCGCATTGCATACTGGGCACCGAACAGTTGCACGTCACCGACGCCGGAAGTACGGCTGATCGCATCTTTTACGTTAGAAGCGACATAGTCGGAGATATCATCCTGCGTGAGATTTTTATTGTCCGACACAAAGCCTGCAACCAGCAGGAAGCTGCTGCTGGATTTCTCCACGCCAATCCCCTGCTGCTGCACTTCTTGCGGCAGCAGCGGCATGGCGAGCTGGAGTTTGTTCTGAACCTGCACCTGCGCGATATCAGGATCCGTACCCGACTCGAACGTCAGCGTAATGGTGACGTTACCGGCGGAATCACTGGTGGACGACATGTACATCAAATTATCGATACCGTTCATGTTCTGTTCGATAACCTGAGTTACGGTGTCCTGTACCGTCTGGGCATCAGCGCCAGGGTAGGTTGCTGTCACCGCCACCGCTGGCGGCGCAATGGTCGGATATTGCGCCACCGGCAGTTTTAAAATGGCCAGCCCGCCTGCAATCATCAGAATGATGGCGAGTACCCAGGCGAAAACAGGCCGTTGAATAAAGAAATTAGCCATGTCGTTATTCCTTAACTGGCTGGAGTCGCGGCGGTATCAGGAATAGCCACGACGGTAACGCCAGGGCGAACTTTTTGCAGGCCGCTGATAATGACGCGGTCGCCGTTTTTCAGGCCTTCCGTGATCAGCCAGCGATCGCCAATCGCCTGCGGTGCAACGACAGTGCGCGATTCCACCTGGTTTTTATCGTTTACCACAAGCACAGTGGCATCCCCGCGCGGTGTACGGGTTACCCCCTGCTGGGGAACAAGAATGGCATCAGGTTGTGTACCTTCGTCAATGCGTGCACGGACAAACATACCCGGTAACAGCATGTGCTGAGGGTTAGGGAAGAGGGCGCGAAGGGTGATTGAGCCGGTACTTTCATCTACCGTGACATCAGAGAACTGGAGAGTCCCTTTCAGCGGATAAGGCTGGCCATTTTCCATCAGCAACTCGACGCTGCTGGTGTCTCCTTTTTGCAGGCTCGTCTGCTGCTTCAGGCGCATAAAATCGCTGCTGGATTGCGTCACATCGACATAAATGGGATCGAGTTGCTGAACCGTCGCCAGTGCAGTTGCCTGACCATTAGTGACTAACGCCCCTTCGGTGACGCTGGATTTACCTATACGCCCGTTGATTGGGGATGTGACTTTGGTATAAGCCAGGTTGATCCGCGCGCTTTCAACGCCAGCCTTCGCGGCAACGACGCTCGCATCCGCCTGCTGGGCGGTTGCCACCGCCTGATCGTACTCCTGCTTGCTCACATATTGCGTACCGACCAGCGGAACGTAACGTTTCACCGTCAGATGAGCGATATTGGCCGCCGCCTGTGCTTTTACCAGTTCACCTTTCGCATTGTCGTAGGCTGCCTGATACGTGGCCGGATCGATCTGATAAAGGGATTCACCCGCTTTGACGTCGCTGCCTTCGGTAAAATTACGGTGCAGAATGATACCACTTACCTGGGGACGAACCTCCGCAACACGATACGCGTCAGTTCTGCCAGGCAATTCTGTCTTTACGGCCAGTGGCGCGCTTTTAACAATATGAACACTGACCTGAGGAGCTTGCGCATGCTGCTGTGGGTTTTCTTGCCCATCGCACCCGGTAAGCAGCGCGGCACAGACAATGAAACCGGATAAGGGTAAGCATCTGAAGTGATTCGTCATTACTGTTCCTTAAACTACCCCTGAACCGATATTTGTCATGAATCGGTGAAAGGGTGTGAGGCAAAAAAAGAAATGTAGCTGCGTATAATAATGAGGGTATTTAATGTTTTTTAATTTATAAGTGCTGATGGAGCTTTTAAAAAGTAAAAATCGGAATCTGACCCAGTGCATTCGACACTCTATTTCTGTCAGGATAATCAACGAAATGCTTTTTGGTGAAAGCTATACATATGTTTTATGTATTTAATATATTCAATTTATTCACGAGGTTTATAAATTAAACGAATTGACTTTTTTTGTGCAAAACTAACACGGATTTTGGTTAATACTTTGTCTGACACGACCACGGCAATATCCTTTGATAACGAATCAATCTTGTAAGTAACGAGTAGCAGGTAATGGCGCGCAAAAAGAAAGAAGAGGCTCAAAAGACCCGCCAGCAGCTGATTGAAGCCGCTATCAGGCTATTCGCGACGCGTGGCGTGGCCAGCACCACGCTTACCGACATTGCCGATGCAGCTCAACTCACTCGCGGGGCGGTTTACTGGCATTTCTCGAGTAAAGCGGAAATATTTAACGCAATATGGGAACAGCAATTGCCGCTGCGTGAAATCATTCGTGACAGGCTAATGCTTTCCGAAAATGACGACCCTTTGTTAATGCTTCGTGAACAATTTATTGTTGCGCTGCAATATATTGCGAGCGAACCCCGACAGTATGCGCTTTTACAAATTCTGTATCATAAGTGTGAATTTCATGACGATGTGATTTCAGAATGTGAAATACGCAAGCGGATCGGTTTAAACGATGATTATCTTCGCAAGACGCTTAAGCGATGCATTGCTCATAACATTATCTCTTCGCAAACTAATATTGAACTGGCGCTGATTGTTTTCCATGCGTTTTTTAGCGGAGTCATTAAAAACTGGTTAATGGATAACACCAGTTTTAATCTGTACAAACAAGCGCCGGCGCTGGTGGATAATATTCTGGCGACACTAAATATCACCCGAGTGGCGCCAGTGGTTTACGATACAGCCTTATGACTGCGCCCGGGGTGGCGACATCTCCCCGTGCTGGCACTGTTCCATAATAGCTTGCGCGGTAATTGGTTTGCCCAGCAGATAACCCTGTAGCGTATTGCATCCCAGTTCTGTCAGGAAGGTCTGCTGCGCTGCGGTTTCGACCCCTTCCGCCACGACCTTCAGATTCAGCGTTTTTGCCAGGGCGACAATCGCCGAGACAATTGTCGCATCTTCGCTCTCTCCACTTAACTCTTTCACAAAAGCGCGATCGATTTTCAACTCGCAGGCGGGAAGCCTCTTAAGATAGAGAAGGCTTGAGTAACCTGTACCAAAATCGTCTATTGAGGCTTTTACTCCCGCATCCGTCAGCGCTGTCAGGACGCGTACGCTTTCGTCCGGATTGCTCATTGCCGTGGTTTCAGTCACCTCCAGAATCAACATGCCGGGCGGCACGCTATGGCGCGTCAGACAATCGAGAACCGTTTTAACCAGCGACGGCTGTTCGAACTGCAACGTAGAAAGATTCACCGCCATTGACCAGTCCGTATGGCCCTG
Source organism: Enterobacter cloacae complex sp. CDL013 (assembly GCF_049238805.1). Classification (NCBI taxonomy): domain Bacteria; kingdom Pseudomonadati; phylum Pseudomonadota; class Gammaproteobacteria; order Enterobacterales; family Enterobacteriaceae; genus Enterobacter; species Enterobacter cloacae complex sp. CDL013. The sequence continues at coordinate 7,004 of NZ_JBMKGT010000001.1, forward strand.
AAGATGCCATTCACGCAGCTGGCGGCAGGCCTCGTCGATTACCCAGTTTCCAATCGGAATAATCAGCCCTGTTTTCTCTGCCAGCGGTAGAAACAGGTCGGGGGAGAGTAATCCCTGTTTGGGATGCTGCCAGCGTAACAGCGCTTCGAACCCGATGACCGGCCCGGCAGGGGCGTGGAATTTAGGTTGATAAAGCAGGCGTAACTCATCACGGTCGATGGCCTGCCACAGATTATTCATCAGCTGTAGATGCGTCTGCGCCAGCGTATTCATTGACGGCTGGAAGAAGTGATAGCCGTTGCGACCCATATGTTTCGTGTGGTACATCGCAGCATCAGCGTTAAACATTAGTTCACGATCGGTTTTGCCATCGTGTGGATAGAGCGCAATGCCAATGCTCAGGGTGACCATCAGTTCGTAAGGATCGAGATGGAACGGGCTATCAATGACGCGCACCAGTGAATTTGCCAGTGAGGCAGCATCATCCGGGGTGGCGGTTTCGGCCAGCAGCACGAATTCATCCCCACCGATACGCGCCAGCGTGTACTGACCTTTCAACTGCAACAGCAAACGCTGAGTCACCGCTACCAGAAGCTTGTCACCGACATCATGACCATAGGCATCGTTGACGGTTTTAAAGCCGTCGAGATCCATAAACATCAGCGCGAAAGGGCTTCCTTCGCGATCGGCCTTGCTGATGGCCTGATCGAGGCGATCCTCAAGCAGAATACGATTGGGTAATCGCGTCAGCGTATCATGCAACGCCAGTCACGATTAGCTTCTGCCAGTGATGAGGCCAGCAGCGAGGTACGAGCCTGAAGGCGGGCATCAAACATCGACACCAGCAGCGTAATCCCCAGAATAGCGAGCGCGACCACGCTAACCAATATCGCCAGCCAGCTCCCGTTAATGCCATGATGGTGGACCATCGTCGACATCGGAAATTGTGCTGCTTCCATGCCAGCGTAATGCATGCCAGCGATAGCGATGCCCATGGTGATCGCCGCCCCCAGCCGCATCAACGCCATTCGTGCGGCTTCCTGACGTAAACGGAACGTCAGCCAAAGAGCGGCCAGTGAAGCGGCAAGGGCTATGACCACAGAGATAGCCACCCACGTTTTATCCCAGACAATACCCGGTGTGACCTCCAGGGCAGCCATACCGGTGTAGTGCATGGCAACAATGCCCGTTCCCATCACGACGGCGCCAGGCAGCAGCCGGCGCAAACGTAGCTGCTCGCCGCTAACGAGCCACAGGGCAAACATTGACGAGCTAATGGCGATAACCATCGAAAGCACGGTCAGGGCCGCGTTGTAACTCATGCTCATGGAAAGATCCATCGCCAGCATACCGATGAAATGCATCGCCCACACGCCAATCCCCATCGAAACACCGCCACCTGCCAGCCAGACGCGTGCAGCGACGCCCTGGCTTCCGGCAACGCGCGCAGCCATATTCAGTGCGGTATAGGCGGCAAGAATGGCAACAACAAAGGAGATGACTACGAGGATTTGGTTGTATTGGCTAACCAGCATGGTCTGTTCACTCGTGTGAGACGTTAAGCAAGAGCGGTTGGAAAGGGGACAGACATTATCATCGTCAGGAAATGACGAAAAGTGATTTAAGTCCCTGTTTTTATTGGGTGTTAACAGGGTTTTATACAGGATGGAAGCGGTTAGTCCAGCTCTGAGCAGTTGACCAGTTTAAGCGGGTTCACGGAATTCATATTGCGACATTTATCGGTTTCAGTGCTCATCAGTTCAATCCACTGCATCAGCAGCGCATCGAAAATGAAAACAGAGACAGCAAAAACGACCAGCCACCAGTATTTACGAATCATGTGTCATTCCGCGAAAAGAGAGCCTGTAAGTTGGTGGAAATATACACGAAAAGCGGGCGTTGAAAAGTGGGGAAAGGGAAGGTTTACAAAGCGTTGACGGTTGCTCGCCCGAACGATAAAAAAGGCGCTTCCCCATGCCGAAGAGCGCCTTTTTAAACAAGCACTTAACTGATTAGTATCAGTTCATGCCGTATTTTTTCAGTTTCTTACGCAGGGTACCACGGTTGATGCCCATCATCAGGGCAGCGCGGGTTTGATTACCACGGGTGTATTGCATCACCATGTCCAACAGTGGCTGTTCAACTTCAGCCAGTACCAGCTCATACAGGTCATTAACATCCTGACCGTTCAGTTGAGCAAAATAGTTCTTCAGTGCCTGTTTAACCGAGTCACGCAGGGGCTTTTGAGTCACCTGATCCTGAGAGTTAACGGTAGAAACGGTCAGTACGTCAGAATTTACGCGTTGTTCGAACATAGTTCTGTCAGCTCTTTATTTCATTACGCAAGATTTTCGAAGTATGCCTCCAACGCCTCCAGCTGTTCGCTGGCATCCTCAATGGCGTTGAATGTGCGCCGAAACTGGTCATTTGGAGCGTGCTCCTGGAGATACCAGGAGACGTGTTTACGCGCAATTCGGTACCCTTTTGCCTGGCCATAGTGGTCATGCAATTCCCGAACATGCGAACAAAGCAAGCGCTTGACCTCTGCCAGAGGCAGCGGGGCAAGCAGCTCCCCAGTGTCCAGATAATGCTGGATTTCCCGAAAGATCCAGGGTCTTCCCTGAGCGGCACGTCCTATCATCAGAGCATCAGCTCCCGTATAGTCGAGCACAGCTCTGGCTTTAAGCGGGTCAGTAATGTCGCCATTCGCGATAACCGGAATGGAAACTTTCTGCTTAACTGCCCGAATGCTGTCGTATTCAGCTTCACCGTTGAACAAACAGGCGCGAGTGCGTCCATGAATGGTCAGGGCCTGAATGCCACAGTCTTCGGCCAGTTGGGCAATCTCTACGCAGTTACGGTGTTCCGGCGACCAACCCGTGCGAATCTTCAACGTAACAGGAACGTCCACTGCGCTGACAACCGCCGTCAGGATTGACTTCACCTGGTCGGGGTATTGCAGAAGGGCTGAACCTGCAAGCTTGCGATTCACCTTTTTGGCCGGGCAACCCATATTGATATCAATAATCTGGGCGCCACTTTCCACGTTAATACGCGCGGCATCTGCCATTTCTTCAGGCACGCTTCCGGCAATTTGCACGGTGCGGATACCTGGTTCATCCACGTGCACCATCCGAAGGCGGGACTTGTCGCTTTCCCAAACCTGCGGGTTAGACGACATCATCTCGGAAACGGTTAATCCTGCTCCCATCTCGTAGCACAGCGTCCTGAACGGCCGGTCGGTAATACCTGCCATTGGGGCTGCGATCAGGCGATTTCTGAGCTGGTGGTGTCCGATGCGCATGAGTTAAGAAATGACCATACTGTGACTGCAAGGCGGCGTATATTACGCATTTTTTGCACGAGATGAAAGGCCAAACTTTGAACAATCCTCTGTTGTAGATCAAGGAATCGCCAGTCATTCTTTTGGGATAAGATTATTCGCTATTTAAATCATTGTGTTATGAATAAATGAACATTTTGTGGGCGCTTACAATTTCCCGTAACTTCTCATCATTTCTGAATAAATGGATCAATTGTTCGGGATAATCTGCTGCTATAAGCAGCAGATTATGGCGCTTCTTTGCGATCTGCGTCGCATTTCAGCACAGGATATCAACGTAAAAAATCGACTTATTCAACAACCAGACGGCCATGAAGCGGCTGAACCGGGCGGCTGTTTTCGTGGTGCAGAGTGTGAGTAAATTTTTGCAGCTGTTCAGCAGAGACGGTCAGCGGATGCTTGAGGACCAGCCACGTTACCCCTTCTGAACACGGTGGGGTGGTCAGAGAGCCGCTAAAACGCCAGTAAGTTTTATCCGCGGGCAGTAATTTATTCATATCAAGGGTTGGCTTAATCGTGACGTTCTGGTCAACCTGTCCCGGCATCACGCCCCAGAGTTTATCCAGTTCAGTGTTTGCAGCGCCCTGATCGAACATAACGGCAACGACCGTCAGTTCGCCGTCAGCGTTTTTATGGACCAGATGCATTTCCATTGCGTATTTTTTACCGTGCACCGTGTTTTCGGATGGTGCATGGAAATGTAACTGCTGTAACGTCCAGCGCTGTTTATCAAGCGTGATGCTGTCGCGTGTATCGGCATTTTCACTCGCCTGGATAGTATGGCCGTTATTTGTCAGAATGACCGGGCCGTCGATATAGTGCGTTTCCAGCGGAGAGATGTGGGCTTTGACCGTGTTATCTATGTTGACCGGCGACTGATACATTCCGCTTTTACACGTCTTGTACGCCTCGTCCAGTTCGCCCCAGTGTTCCGGTGCGCCTTCTCCTTGATAGCTCCAGTGTGATGCGTAAGCCGTAGCCGAAATCATGCTCAGCGCCAGCAGCGCTGCCTTGCCTGAAATGTGTTTCATCATATTCTTCCTGTGAATTTTATTATCCAAATCAATAATTAACATTGTGATTTGTGGGGTTATTTTATCGAAGAAAGGAAGAAGGCGGGAGAAAAAACCGAAGGGAAAAGGCGTGGTCAGACGACCACGCCAAACGCTTATTTTTTACGACCGGTGATGCGACACCACTCTTCTTTCTCGACCACCGGGTCGAGCGCAAAGAGATCGGCGTAGGCTTCACAGACGCTGTCTGCCTGGCTGGCAAGGATACCGGACAGGCCCAGCAGACCGCCTTCAACCGGCAGCACGCTGATTAACGGCGCCAGCTCGCGTAATGGGCCAGCCAGGATATTCGCGACCACCACATCGGCTTTCATCGCCTCTGGCTGTGCATCGGGCAGATACAGTTCAAGGCGATCGGAAACGCCATTACGCTCGGCGTTATCACGGCTGGCCTGAATCGCCTGCGGATCGATGTCGATCCCGATGGCTTTTGCCGCGCCCAGTTTTAGTGCTGCGATAGCAAGGATCCCGGATCCGCAACCGAAGTCGATCACGGTTTTGCCTTCCAGATCCAGGCCATCCAGCCATTGCAGGCACAGGGAGGTTGTCGGGTGGGTACCGGTGCCGAACGCCAGACCCGGATCCAGCATCACGTTGACGGCGTTTTCATCGGGCACTTCACGCCAGCTTGGGCAGATCCACAGACGCTGACCAAACTGCATCGGATGGAAGTTGTCCATCCACTCGCGTTCCCAGTCTTTGTCTTCCAGCTGTTCAATTTTATGCGTGAAACCCGCGCCCAGCAGCGGATGGTTTTCCAGAATCGCCACGACCTCTTTCATATCGGTTTCTGCATCGAACAGGCCGATAACGTCCGTATCACCCCACAGGCGCGTTTCGCCTGGCAGCGGCTCAAAGACCGGCGTGTCATGCGTGTCCTGGAAGGTGATAGAGACCGAACCGGCCTCCATCAGCGCATCACTCAGTTCTTCGGCGTTCGCGCCGGTTGTGTTCAGTTTTAATTGGATCCACGGCATGGCAAAACTCTTTATTTGTCAGTAGAAATCAGGGCAGTTTGTGGCACCGGTCGACCAAAACGGTTTCCCACCACAAACGCCAGTAAACTTAACAGTAACGAAGGCACGATCGGATGGAAGCCCAGATACTGAATTTTAAACGTGGCGAGAACGGCATACAGGACGCCCCCGACAATCATGCCGCTTAATGCACCCGCGGCATTCGCGCGTTCCCAGTACAGCCCCAGCACCAGCGGCCACAGGAAAACGGCCTCCAGCCCGCCAAAGGCGAGCAGGTTTAGCCAGATGATCATCTCCGGTGGACGCCACGCGGCCAGCAACAGTAACGCCCCCAGCACCAGGGTAATCACCGCCGACATACGCTTGAGGCGTCGCTCATTTTCGACCTGTTCAGGGCGCAAATTCAGATAGAGATCTTTAATGATCGTAGCGGAACTTTGCAGCAACTGAGCGTTGATGGTCGACATAATGGCCGCCATGGGTGCGGCGAGGAAAATCCCGGCGGCAAACGGCGGAAGCACTTTCACCATCAGGGTCGGAATGACCAGATCCGGTACGGTAAGGTCAGGGATCACCGCGCGGCCCAGCGCGCCCGCCAGGTGCATACCAAACATCAGGATCGCCACCACAATTGTCCCGATAATGATCCCGCGGTGCACCGCTTTGCTGTCTTTATATGAGATGCAGCGCACGGCAGTATGCGGCAGGCCAATCACGCCAAAGCACACCAGCACCCAGAACGAGGTCATAAAGGTTGGAGAGAGGATATCATCCGCCCCCTGCGGCGAGACCAGTTTCGGATCGATCGCTTCCAGGGTTTCAACCGCATGGCTCAGGCCCCCTGCGGCATGCACGATACCCACCAGCAGAACGAGGGTGCCAATGAGCATCACCATCCCCTGCATCGTGTCGTTGAGTACGCTGGCGCGGAACCCGCCAAACGCGGTATACAGCGCGATACTCACACCGAAAATGACCAGGCCCGTCTCATAGGGGATACCGGCTGCCGTCTCCAGCAGACGTGCGCCGCCGATAAACTGCACCGTCATTGCGCCAATAAACGCCACCAGCAGACTCAGGCTTGCCAGCCATACCAGCAAGCGACTCTGATAGCGAGCAAACAGCATATCGTTCAGCGTTACGGCATTGTAGCGACGGGCCAGAATGGCAAACTTTTTACCCAGTATGCCCAGAGAGAGCCAAATGGCAGGCAGCTGGATCATGGCCAGCAGTACCCAGCCCAGCCCGTACTTATAAGCGGCGCCCGGGCCACCGATAAACGAGCTGGCGCTGATGTAAGTAGCGGTCAGCGTCATGGCCAGCACGACGCCACCCATTGAGCGGCTCCCGAGGAAATACTCGTTCAGAAAGGTGCCGGTCGAACGTTTACGCATCGCATAAACCGACAGGCCAAACACCAGGAACAGGTAAGCGATAAGGGGCAGAATGACTTCAAGCTGCATCATCGTCCTCCAGTGAAATATCGCGATAGATGAATTTCACCATCGCCCAGCACAGCAGGATAAACACCAGCGGCAGCAGCAGGCAGGCCATTTCAAACCAGTGCGGGAGGCCGGTAATGCCAATCGCCGAATCAGGTAAGTAAGCAGTTACTAACCATGCGGCGAGATAGAGAAGGGTCAGCCACAGCGCCCAGCGCGCTTCTTTATGGGCCTGAACAAAACGTTTGTCCATTTTTTGTCCCTTGTGGATGAAGAAAGCGGGGATTGTACATGATGGGGCTTAGCGATCCCCAGAAATAAAAAAGGCCGGATAATCCGGCCTTTTAGCAACACTGATCTCTTACTTCTCGTTCAGACCGAGTTTTTTCTCCAGGTAGTGGATGTTAGTCCCACCATTCTGGAAGTGCTCGTCGCTCATAATGCGCATCTGGAGATCAACGTTAGTTTTGATCCCGTCGATGATCAGCTCCTGAAGGGCGTTCTTCATGCGGGCAATGGCCACGTCACGGTTTTCGCCGTAGCAGATCAGCTTACCGATCATTGAGTCATAGTACGGCGGTACGGTGTAACCGGCGTAGATATGGGACTCCCAGCGCACACCAAAGCCACCCGGCGCGTGGAAACGCGTGATTTTACCCGGGCTTGGCAGGAAGGTGTTCGGGTCTTCGGCGTTGATACGGCACTCTACCGCATGGCCTTTAACCACAACTTCTTCCTGTTTGATGGACAGCGGCTGACCGGCTGCGATACGCAGCTGTTCTTTGATCAGGTCAACGCCGGTGATCATTTCGGTAACCGGGTGTTCAACCTGAATACGGGTGTTCATCTCAATGAAGTAGAACTCGCCGTTTTCGAACAGGAACTCAAAGGTACCCGCCCCGCGATAGCCGATATCGACACACGCTTTGGCGCAACGCTCACCGATGTAGCGACGCAGTTCCGGCGTAATGCCCGGCGCTGGCGCTTCTTCGACGACTTTCTGGTGACGACGCTGCATGGAGCAGTCACGTTCTGCCAGATAGATCGCGTTACCCTGACCGTCAGCCAGCACCTGAATTTCGATGTGGCGTGGGTTTTCCAGGTATTTTTCCATGTACACCATGTCATTGCTGAAAGCCGCTTTCGCTTCCGCTTTGGTCATGGAGATGGACTGCGCCAGTTCAGCATCGCTGCGTACAACGCGCATACCGCGACCGCCGCCGCCGCCGGACGCTTTGATGATCACCGGATAGCCAATGCGTTTAGCATGGGCGCGGTTAGCATCCATATCGTCGGTCAGCGGGCCGTCAGAGCCCGGTACGGTTGGCACGCCGGCTTTTTTCATCGCGGTGATGGCAGACACTTTGTCACCCATCAGGCGAATGGTATCGGCTTTCGGGCCAATGAAGATAAAGCCAGAGCGTTCAACCTGCTCAGCAAAGTTGGCGTTCTCAGAGAGGAAACCATAACCCGGGTGAATCGCGACCGCGCCAGTGATTTCGGCGGCGCTGATGATCGCCGGGATGTTCAGATAGCTTTTTACGGACGGAGCCGGACCGATACAGACCGTCTCATCCGCCAGCAATACGTGTTTTAAATCGCGATCCGCGCTTGAGTGCACGGCCACGGTCTTGATGCCCAGTTCTTTACAGGCACGAAGAATACGCAGTGCAATCTCGCCACGGTTGGCGATAACAATTTTATCCAGCATGTTCGCCTCGTTACTCGATGACGACCAGCGGCTCGTCAAATTCTACCGGCTGACCACTTTCGACCAGGATCGCTTTCACAGTACCTGATTTGTCTGCTTCGATCTGGTTCATCATTTTCATGGCTTCAACGATGCACAGGGTATCGCCTACGTTGACTTTCTGACCCACTTCGATGAACGCCTTCGCGTCCGGGCTCGGTGTGCGGTAGAAAGTACCAACCATTGGGGAACGTACGATGTGACCACTGATTTCTGTTGCAGCCGCAGGTGCCGCTTCTGCTGCCGCTGGCGCAACGGCTGCTGAGAGCGCAGGCTGCTGCACTGGCGCAGCATAAGCTTGCTGCATTACCGGGAAGCTAGCGGCTGGGGCTGCACGGCTGATGCGTACAGACTCTTCGCCTTCAGAAATTTCCAGTTCGGAGATGCCTGATTCTTCAACCAGCTCGATCAGTTTTTTAATCTTACGAATATCCATGAGTGGGTTCCGTACTCTTGTTTAGTGTGATTGTGACAAGCGTTTTACCGCTGTCTGTAAAGCGTATGAATAGCCGTCTGCACCCAGCCCACAAATCACGCCAGCGGCGATATCTGACAGGTAGGAGTGGTGGCGGAACGGCTCTCGGGCGTGCACGTTACTCAGGTGGATCTCGATAAACGGGATACTCACCGCGAGCAGTGCGTCGCGTATAGCAACACTGGTGTGCGTAAACGCGGCCGGATTGATCAGGATATAGTCCACAGTGTCTTTAGCCTGATGAATACGGTCGATGATTGCGTACTCCGCGTTAGACTGAAAATGGTCCAAATCCACATTCAGCGACGCTGCTTCCGTACTCAGACGGTTAACAATTTCGCTCAATGTTAGCGTGCCGTACTTCTCTGGCTCACGGGTGCCGAGCATGTTCAGGTTCGGTCCGTTTAAAACTAAAATTTGGAATTTATCAGCCATTATGCCGCTATCTCCTGCGATTTTCGGGTAAAAAACAACATATACCCTCAAAGCGCAATTGTCACCCTTTCAGAGGCCTAAAACCCCTGTCCGGAAAACCGAAGTCGCACATTATAACGATTTCGTAGCATTTGGCAGCTAAATACTGGTCTTATCAGGGAAGATTATCAACCGCTATCCGAAAAAGATTCGCGGTTGATAAATAATCTGCGGGAAAACGCACAGTTTCGTGAACTATCGCAACCACTGGCGGAACTTCTTGTAACGCCACGCTAAAAGGGCCAGGGCCAGCAGGGCGTAGATGACCGGCTGAGGGGATAATATCTTCACCGACCACAGGTAATGAATAGGGGCGAGGATCGCGACAAGATAGACGAAGTTATGCAGTAGTTGCCAGCGTCGACCCAGTTTTCGCTGCGCATACTGCGTGGATGTCAGCGTTAGCGCCAGTAAAACCAGCCAGCTTACGATACCCAGCGTCAGATAGGGACGCGTCACCAGTTCGCTGCCAAGGAGTGCCAGGTTGTTAATGCCCAGTTCCAGCAGGGCGTAGCTGGTGAGATGCAGCGTTGCCCAGGCGAAACACCATAGCCCTAAAAGCCGACGGGTGCGTATCAATAATGGCTGTTTAGCGTAGCGCGCCAGCGGTGAGACGAGCAAGGTCGCCAGCAAAAATTTCAGAGCCATCCGACCCGTAAAATGCTGAATATCTTTCGCCGGATCGGCACTGAACTGTCCCTGGCTGGCTGCCCAGAAGAGCCAGATAAAGGGGAGCAATCCGGCTAAATGCAGGAGTACCTTCAGCCAGGTTATCTGCTTTGCCGTTAAACGCACTTAGAAGTTCTCCCGTAAGTTCAGACCACGGTAGAGGGATGCCACCTCATCCGCATAGCCGTTAAACAGCAGCGTTGGCTGGCGTTTAACATCCAGCGCGCCGCCGGAACCGATAAAACGTTCTGTTGCCTGCGACCAGCGCGGATGGTCAACGTGCGGGTTAACGTTGGCAAAAAAACCATACTCGTCAGGCGCTGCCAGGTTCCAGGTGGTGGGGGGGCGTTCACGGGTGAGCTTAATGCTGACGATCGATTTGATGCCCTTGAAACCGTATTTCCACGGTACGGTCAGGCGAATGGGCGCCCCGTTTTGCGGCGGCAGCGCTTTGCCATAAACCCCGACGGTGAGCAGCGTAAGCGGATGCATGGCCTCGTCGAGACGTAAACCTTCAACGTAGGGATACTCCAGCCCGCCGCCGATAAACCGATCCTTCTGGCCTGGCATCTCGTCCGGGGCATAGCGCGTCTGGAAAGAAACATACTTCGCGTTGCTGGTGGGCTCAACCAGCGCCAGCAGTTTATGCAAAGGGAAACCTACCCACGGCACCACCATCGACCAGGCTTCCACACAGCGCATACGGTAAATGCGTTCTTCAAGGGGGAAGCGGGTGGTGAGGTCATGATGATCCAGCGTCAGCGGTTTTGCCACCTCGCCATCTATCTTCAGCGTCCAGGGATCGGTTTTCATGCTCCCGGCGTTGGCGGCAGGATCGGCCTTATCAAGACCAAACTCATAGAAGTTGTTATAGCCGGTGACTTTATCTTCCGGCGTCAGCGTCAGTTTATTCTGCCACTGTGCCGGTTTGGTGAAGTCAAGCGGTGCGCCGGAGGGGGCTTTCGGGCGATCGTTGCCCTTAAACCAGTCGAGCAGATCGGCATGGGCCGCAGGGGTGAGCGTCAGGGCAGTGGCGCTGATGCCAAGCATTTTCAGGATCTGGCGGCGCTGTAGCATAAAGACAGATTCAGACGTTACGTCGGCTTCCGTCAGTTTTCGGGTTTTCATGGCATCCTCCGTCAGGCGTTTTTCTAAGCATGACGGAGGAGGAGGGTTAGCGCGAATATGTCACGAAAATTTGAAGATTAGGCGATTTTAACCAGCGCACGACCGTGGAACTGGTTGTCCATGATTTTATTGGCGAACTCTGGCGCCTGGCTCAGGGTGATCTCAGTGGCGCTCTGCTCATAGAATGAGGCTGGCAGATCCTGCACCAGACGTTCCCAGGCCTCAGCCCGCCGCTCGGCTGGGCTCATGACCGAATCGACACCCTGAAGACGCACGTTACGCAGAATAAATGGCATCACCGTCGTCGGCAGGGCAAAACCACCCGCCAGACCACAGGCCGCCACGCAGCCGCCGTAATTCATTTGCGCCAGCACCTTCGCCAGCACTTTGTCGCCGACGGTATCTACTGCGCCAGCCCAGACCTGTTTTTCCAGCGGGCGGGTCTCGGCGAATTCGTCGCGGCTCAGAATACGGCGTGCGCCCAGCTGACGTAGATAATCATGCGTACTTTCGCGGCCAGAGACGGCGGCGACCTGATACCCCAGCTTGTGCAGCAGCGTGACGGCCGTGCTGCCCACGCCGCCGCTGGCGCCGGTGACGACAATTTCGCCCGAGTCAGGACGAATCCCGGCCTCTTCCAGCGCCATCACGCACAGCATGGCGGTGAAGCCTGCCGTGCCGATGATCATCGCCTTACGACCGTCCAGGCCTTTCGGCATCGGGACCAGCCAGTCACCTTTGACGCGCGCCTGTGCTGCCAGTCCGCCCCAGTGGTTTTCACCTACGCCCCAGCCGGTGAGCAGCACCTGCTGTCCGGCGTGAAAACGCGGATCTTCACTGGTATGCACGCGGCCTGCAAAGTCGATTCCTGGCACCATCGGGAAATTTCGGATGATTTTACCTTTTCCCGTAATCGCCAGTGCATCCTTATAGTTCAGGCTGGACCAGTCGATATCTACGGTCACGTCGCCCTCCGGCAGGCGGTTCTCCTCAATGGCTTGCACCGAGGCAACGGTTTTGCCGTCCTGCTGTTCTAAGATCAAAGCCTGCATACAGGGTCCTCACTAGGTTTGATGATGGGAAAATATGTCCTGATGACTATACTCGCTCAATGAAACGCAGTGCCGATTTAACGCAATAAATTGCCAGATACACCAGGTTTGATAGTATGTCGCATTTAAAATGCAAGTTAGTGCTCACTTGCCCCCCCTTCAACCCACGGAGTAATCTCAAGGATGCGATTAACGACGAAGTTCTCAGCTTTTATTACCTTGCTGACGGGGCTGACCATATTTGTCACGCTAATCGGCTGCTCGCTGAGCTTTTACAATGCCATCCAGGATAAGCTGGTTAACCGGGTTGAATCGGTTGCATCGGTTATCGACACTCGCCTGATAACGTCCTCCTTCCCGGCGCTTTCGCGTGAGCTGGATGAGTTAATGGTGCCTGTGGATATAGTGCAGATCGACATTAAACAGGGGAAGCAGACCGTTTTCAGCCATACCCGCCAGGGCAGCTATCGTCCTGCCGGCACGGTAGATCAGTATCGGGACGTCACGGTTAATTCACTTAAACATCCGGGTATGACAATTCATCTGATGTACCAGGATCCGATGAGCAACTATTTACGCTCGCTTATGACCACCGCGCCCTTAACCATCGCCGTTGCCTTTATCGTACTGCTGATTTTCCTCGCCGTTCGCTGGCAGCGTCGTCAACTTTCCGGCCAGGAACTGCTGGAAACACGCTCCGTGCGGATACTGAATGGCGAGCGGGGTCCGCAGGTGCGGGGATCGGTTTATGAATGGCCATCACGCACCAGTAGCGCCCTGGACGTGCTGCTCTCCGAAATCCAGTTTGCCAGCGATCAGCGTAGCCGTATGGACACGTTGATTCGCTCTTATGCCGCGCAGGATAACAAAACGGGCCTCAACAACCGTCTCTTCTTTGATAATCAGCTGGCTACCCTTCTTGATGACCCCGAAAAGGTGGGTACGCATGGCGTGGTAATGATGATTCGCCTGCCCGACTTTGATCTGCTCCGTGATACCTGGGGTCAGCGCGTGGCGGAAGAGAACCTCTTTACGCTGATTAACCTGCTGTCCACCTTTATTATGCGCTACCCCGGCGCGTTACTGGCACGCTACCACCGCAGCGATTTTGCCGTCTTGCTGCCGCATCGCACCTTAAAGGAGTCCGAGAGTATCGCCAGCCAGCTGCTGAAAGCCGTCGATGCGCTGCCCCAGAGCAAAATGCTCGACAGAGACGACATGGTGCATATAGGCATCTGTGCCTGGCGCGGCGGTCAGTCGACGGAGCAGGTGATGGAACATGCGGAAGCGGCAACGCGTAACGCCGTATTGCAGGGGGCGAACGGCTGGGCGGTCTATGATGATACGCTGCCTGAGAAAGGGCGCGGCAACGTGCGCTGGCGAACCCTGATTGAACAGATGCTGAGCCGGGGCGGACCGCGCATCTATCAAAAACCGGCGGTCATGAAGAGTGGTCATGTCCATCATCGTGAGCTGATGTGCCGTATTTTTGATGGCACCGAAGAGGTTATCTCCGCGGAATATCTGCCCATGGTGTTGCAATTCGGATTGTCCGAAGAGTATGACCGTCAGCAAATCACCCGCCTCATTCCGTTTTTATCGTACTGGCCTGAAGAAAATCTGGCTTTACAGGTGACAGTCGAATCGCTGATCCGTCCGCGCTTCCAGCGCTGGTTACGTGACACGTTAATGCAATGCGAAAAATCGCAACGCAAACGCATTATTTTTGAACTTGCAGAGGCAGATGTAGGTCAACACATCAGCCGGTTGCGCCCGGTGGTGCGTTTAATCAATGCGCTTGGGGCTCGCGTGGCGGTAACCCAGGCGGGTCTGACGCTGGTGAGCACCAGCTGGATCAAAGAGCTGGATGTTGAATTATTGAAGCTGCATCCGGGTCTGGTAAGGAATATTGAAAAACGCACGGAAAACCAGCTGCTGGTACAAAGCCTGGTGGAAGCGTGCAAAGGAACGCAAACGCAAGTATTTGCCACAGGCGTACGTTCACGAAGTGAATGGCAGATGTTGACAGAGCGCGGCGTGACGGGCGGTCAGGGGGATTTTTTTGCCGCCTCTCAGCCGCTTGACACCAATGTGAAAAAATATTTGCAAAGATACTCTGTTTGACCTGCCGTTTACTTTGTTTTCACGTAGAATATCGCGCCTGTAGCTTTGAGTAAGACGAGCATAAAAGCCAGTGAACGACCTTTAATGGGTTACAAGTGAAAGTGAGGGACGCTGCTGTTTACTCAGCCCTGAGGGATTCAGGGGATGAATTTGTAACAAAGGAAACGTGCTGCACTAATTTTCACCGTAGCAGACGATTTTTGCGCCTTGTCGCTGCTGCGTGTGGTTGGTAAAGTAAGCGGATTTTGTTTTCCGCCCCAGCTTTCAGGATTATCCCTTAGTATGTTGAAAAAATTTCGTGGCATGTTTTCCAATGACCTGTCCATTGACCTGGGTACCGCGAATACCCTTATTTATGTAAAAGGACAAGGCATCGTATTGAATGAGCCTTCCGTTGTGGCCATTCGTCAGGATCGTGCCGGCTCGCCAAAAAGCGTGGCCGCAGTAGGTCATGATGCGAAGCAGATGCTGGGCCGTACGCCGGGCAACATCGCCGCGATCCGCCCAATGAAAGACGGCGTTATTGCTGACTTCTTCGTGACCGAAAAAATGCTTCAGCACTTCATCAAGCAGGTTCACAGCAACAGCTTCATGCGCCCAAGCCCGCGCGTGCTGGTGTGTGTGCCGGTTGGCGCGACCCAGGTTGAACGCCGTGCAATCCGTGAATCTGCTCAGGGTGCCGGTGCGCGTGAAGTCTTCCTGATTGAAGAACCGATGGCTGCGGCAATTGGTGCGGGTCTGCCGGTTTCTGAGGCTACCGGTTCTATGGTGGTGGATATCGGTGGCGGTACCACTGAAGTGGCCGTTATCTCCCTGAACGGCGTGGTGTACTCCTCTTCCGTGCGTATCGGCGGCGACCGTTTCGACGAAGCTATCATCAATTACGTTCGCCGTAACTACGGCTCTCTGATCGGTGAAGCGACCGCAGAGCGCATCAAGCACGAAATCGGTTCTGCCTACCCGGGTGATGAAGTGCGCGAGATCGAAGTTCGCGGTCGTAACCTGGCGGAAGGCGTGCCACGTGGATTCACCCTGAACTCCAACGAAATCCTGGAAGCGTTGCAGGAGCCACTGACCGGTATCGTGAGCGCGGTGATGGTTGCGCTGGAACAGTGCCCGCCAGAGCTAGCCTCCGATATCTCCGAGCGCGGTATGGTTCTGACCGGTGGTGGTGCGCTGCTGCGTAACCTCGACCGCCTGTTAATGGAAGAGACAGGTATTCCTGTCGTAGTTGCAGAAGATCCACTGACTTGCGTCGCCCGTGGTGGTGGCAAGGCGTTGGAAATGATCGACATGCACGGCGGCGACTTGTTTAGCGAAGAGTAGTCGGGTGTGAGAGGGTAGCAATTTGCTACCCTTTCTCTCTGACGCGAGAATACGCATAGCCTATGAAGCCAATTTTTAGCCGTGGCCCGTCGCTACAGTTTCGCCTGATCCTGGCGGTTCTGGTTGCGCTCGGGGTCATTATTGCCGATAGCCGCCTCGGTACGTTCAGCCAGATCCGAACGTACATGGATACCGCCGTCAGTCCTTTCTACTTTATTTCAAATGGTCCCCGTGAACTGCTCGACTCCGTGTCGCAAACGCTCTCATCGCGTGACCAGCTCGAACTCGAAAACCGTGCGTTACGCCAGGAACTGCTGCTGAAAAACAGCGAGCTGCTGATGCTGGGGCAATATAAGCAGGAAAACGCACGCCTGCGTGAACTGCTTGGCTCGCCGCTGCGCCAGGATGAACAGAAAATGGTCACCCAGGTGATCTCCACCGTAAACGATCCGTACAGCGATCAGGTGGTGATTGATAAAGGCAGCGTGAACGGCGTATACGAAGGTCAGCCTGTCATCAGCGATAAAGGCGTCGTGGGCCAGGTTGTGGCGGTTGCCAAACTGACCAGCCGCGTGCTGCTGATTTGCGATGCCACCCATGCACTGCCGATTCAGGTGCTGCGTAACGATATTCGCGTGATTGCCGCCGGTAACGGCTGCACGGACGATCTGCAACTGGAACATCTGCCCGCCAACACGGATATCCGCGTGGGCGACGTGCTAGTGACGTCCGGTCTGGGCGGTCGTTTCCCTGAGGGCTACCCGGTTGCGGTTGTCTCTTCCGTGAAGCTCGACACTCAGCGTGCCTACACCGTGATTCAGGCGCGTCCAACGGCCGGCTTGCAGCGTTTGCGCTACCTGCTGCTGCTATGGGGCGCCGATCGTAACGGAGCTAACCCGATGACCCCGGAAGATGTGCATCGCGTGGCGAATGAACGCCTGATGCAGATGATGCCGCAGGTACTGCCTGCGCCGGATGCGATGGGACCACCTGCACCCGTACCGGCTCCGGCGACGGGGTTAACGCAGCCGCTGCCGGATGCGCCGCCACCGCCGCAAGTCTCGGGTGGAGGGCAGTAGTGGCCAGTTATCGTAGCCAGGGGCGCTGGGTAATCTGGCTCTCATTCCTCGTTGCACTGTTGCTGCAAATTATGCCCTGGCCGGACGACATTCTTGTTTTCCGGCCAAACTGGGTATTGCTCATTTTGCTCTACTGGATCCTTGCCCTGCCGCACCGCGTAAATGTCGGCACAGGTTTTGTGATGGGTGCCATACTGGATCTTATTAGTGGCTCTACGCTTGGCGTCCGCGCCTTATCCATGAGCATTATTGCGTATCTCGTCGCACTCAAATTCCAGCTCTTTCGTAACCTTGCGCTCTGGCAACAGGCGCTGGTGGTGATGTTGTTGTCGCTCGCTGCGGATATCGTTGTTTTCTGGGCAGAGTTTTTAGTGATCAACGTCTCTTTCCGACCGGAAGTGTTCTGGAGTAGTGTAGTAAACGGTGTGCTCTGGCCGTGGCTGTTCCTGCTGATGCGTAAAATTCGCCAGCAGTTTGCCGTGCAATAAAAGGTTTCTATGACGTCTTTGTATCTTGCCTCCGGTTCTCCGCGTCGCCAGGAACTGCTCGCGCAGTTGGGTGTCTCCTTCGAACGCATCGTTACCGGTATTGAAGAAAAACGCGCTGAGGGTGAAAGCGCTCAGCAGTATGTCTCTCGTCTGGCGCGTGAAAAAGCGCAGGCGGGCGTGGCATGCGTGCCGCGTGACTTACCGGTGTTGGGTGCGGATACCATTGTCATTCTCAATGGTGAGGTGCTTGAGAAACCCCGCGACGCAGACCATGCGGCGCGGATGCTGCGTAACATGTCCGGACAAACCCATCAGGTGATGACGGCGGTAGCGCTGGCAGACAGCCAGTACGTTCTGGATTGCCTTGTGGTAACGGAAGTGACGTTCAGAGTCCTCACCAACGAGGAGATCGCCGGCTATATCGCCAGCGGTGAACCTATGGATAAAGCAGGTGCATACGGTATTCAAGGGTTGGGTGGCTGTTTTGTCAGGAAGATAAATGGCAGCTATCACGCCGTAGTCGGCTTACCGCTGGTGGAAACGTATGAGTTGCTGAGCAATTTTAACTCACTGCGTGAGGGAAGGGATAATTATGACGGCTGAATTGTTGGTAAACGTAACGCCATCGGAAACCCGTGTGGCCTACATTGATGGTGGCATTCTTCAGGAAATTCATATTGAGCGTGA
Organism: Enterobacter cloacae complex sp. CDL013; assembly: GCF_049238805.1. Taxonomy (NCBI): domain Bacteria; kingdom Pseudomonadati; phylum Pseudomonadota; class Gammaproteobacteria; order Enterobacterales; family Enterobacteriaceae; genus Enterobacter; species Enterobacter cloacae complex sp. CDL013. The sequence goes on from NZ_JBMKGT010000001.1 coordinate 25,091, forward strand.
AGCGCGACGCGGAATCGTAGGCAATATCTACAAAGGTCGTGTCAGTCGTGTCCTGCCGGGTATGCAGGCGGCTTTTGTAGATATTGGGCTCGATAAGGCGGCGTTTTTACATGCCTCCGATATCATGCCGCACACCGAATGTGTGGCAGGCGAAGAGCAAAAGCAGTTTGCCGTGCGCGACATCTCTGAGCTGGTGCGTCAGGGCCAGGATCTGATGGTGCAGGTGGTAAAAGATCCGCTGGGCACTAAAGGCGCGCGTCTGACCACCGACATCACCCTGCCTTCACGCTACCTGGTGTTTATGCCGGGGGCGTCGCACGTCGGCGTGTCACAGCGTATTGAGAGCGAAAGCGAGCGTGAGCGCCTGAAAAAGGTGGTCAGCGCCTACTGCGACGAGCAGGGCGGGTTTATTATCCGTACCGCGGCGGAAGGGATCAGCGAAGAAGATCTCGCCTCGGATGCGGCCTACCTGAAGCGCGTCTGGACCAAAGTGATGGAGCGTAAAAAACGCAACCAGACCCGCTACCGGCTGTACGGTGAGCTGGCGCTCGCTCAGCGCGTATTACGTGATTTCGCCGACGCCCAGCTTGACCGCATCCGCGTGGACTCCCGTCTGACGTACGAAGCCTTACTGGAGTTCACCGCCGAGTACATCCCGGAAATGCCGGGTCTGCTGGAGCATTACACCGGACGCCAGCCGATATTTGACCTCTATGACGTTGAAAACGAAATCCAGCGTGCGCTGGAGCGTAAGGTTGAGCTGAAATCGGGTGGCTATCTGATCATCGATCAAACCGAAGCGATGACCACCGTCGATATCAACACCGGCGCGTTTGTCGGCCATCGCAACCTCGATGACACCATCTTCAACACCAACATCGAAGCGACGCAGGCCATCGCGCGTCAGCTTCGCCTGCGTAATCTGGGCGGCATTATCATCATCGACTTTATCGATATGAACAATGAAGATCACCGCCGTCGCGTGCTGCACTCTCTGGAGCAGGCGCTGAGTAAGGACCGCGTGAAAACCAGCATCAATGGCTTCTCGCAGCTCGGTCTTGTGGAAATGACCCGGAAACGGACCCGCGAAAGCGTGGAACATGTCCTGTGTAATGAGTGTCCAACCTGCCATGGACGCGGAACGGTAAAGACGGTGGAGACGGTCTGCTACGAGATCATGCGTGAAATTGTCCGTGTCCATCATGCCTACGACTCAGACCGTTTTCTGGTCTATGCTTCCCCTGCGGTGGCGGAGGCCCTGAAAGGGGAAGAGTCGCACGCGCTGGCGGAAGTGGAAATCTTTGTCGGCAAACAGGTAAAAGTGCAAATTGAGCCGCTCTATAACCAGGAGCAGTTTGACGTCGTCATGATGTAAACGCAGTTCGCTGCGAGATTTAAGGCTGACAAGGAGAGACGCGTGAGGCGATTGCCGGGGATTTTACTGCTTACAGGGGCAACGCTGGTCGTGATTGTCGCGTTGCTCGTGAGCGGGCTGCGTCTCGCCTTGCCGCATCTGGACAGCTGGCGTCCGCAGATCCTGGCAAAAATCGAATCCGCCACCGGCCTGCCGGTGGACGTGAGTCATATCGAGGCAAGCTGGCAGAACTTTGGCCCGACGCTAGATGCGCGGGATATCCGCGCCAGCCTGAAAGATGGCGGCAACCTCAAAATCAAACGCGTTACCCTGGCGCTGGATGTCTGGCAAAGCCTGCTGCATCTGCGCTGGCAGTTTCGCGATCTCACCTTCTGGCAACTTCAGCTGATGACTAACACGTCGCTGCAAAGCGGCGACAGCGATCGAGGGCTGGAAACCAGCCGTATCAGCGATCTGTTCCTGCGGCAGTTCGATCATTTCGATCTGCGCGACAGCGAAGTGAGCTTTATTACTCTTTCCGGTCAGCGCGCTGAGCTGGCGATCCCACAGCTGACCTGGTTAAACGGGAAAGATCGCCACCGCGCCGAGGGGCAGGTGAATCTCTCCAGCCTGAACGGGCAGCACGGGGTTATGCAGGTGCGGATGGATCTGCGTGACGACAATGGCCTGCTGAACAACGGCAGGGTCTGGCTACAGGCGGACGACGTGGACGTGAAGCCGTGGCTCGGTGAGTGGCTACAGCAGAACATGCAGCTGGAGACCGCGCGCTTCAGCCTGGAAGGCTGGATGACGCTGACGAACGGGGCGTTCGCCAGCGGCGATATCTGGCTTAAGCAGGGGGGCGCGAGCTGGAAAGGGGAAAACCATCAGCATCAACTTTCCGTCGATAACCTCACCGCACACGTGACGCAGGATAAAGGCGGCTGGCAGTTCGCCATTCCGGATACGCGCATCTCCATGGATAACAAACCCTGGCCGCGCGGCGCGCTGACGCTGGCGTGGATGCCGGAACAGGACGTCGGCGGGATAAACGGTAAACGCAGCGACGAGCTGCGTATCCGCGCCAGTAACCTGGATCTGACGGCGATCGAAGGGCTGCGTTCAATGGCCGCAAAACTTTCACCGGAGCTGGGCGAAATCTGGCTGGCGACGCAGCCGAGCGGGCAGATAAACCGGCTGGCGCTGGATATTCCGCTCCAGGCTACGGAAAAGACGCGTTTTCAGGCGGCATGGAAAAATCTCGCATGGAAACAGTGGAAATTGCTGCCGGGTGCCGAGCACTTCAGCGGTAAACTGGAAGGCAGCGTGGAAAACGGCAGGCTGACGGCAGAAATGCAGGACGCGAAAATGCCGTACGAAACGGTCTTCCGTGCGCCACTGGAGATCGAAAAGGGAAATGCCACTCTCAACTGGCTGAAGAATGACAAAGGTTTTCAGCTCGATGGCCGCGATATTGATGTAAAAGCCAAAGCGGTACATGCCCGCGGTAATTTCCGTTATCTACAGCCTGAAGGCGATGAGCCGTGGCTGGGTATTCTGGCGGGCATCAGCACGGATGACGGTTCGCAGGCGTGGCGCTACTTCCCGGAAAACCTGATGGGGAAAGCGCTGGTGGACTATCTCAGCGGCGCTATTCAGGGCGGCCAGGCGGATAACGCCACGCTGGTCTACGGCGGCAACCCGCACCTGTTCCCGTATAAGCACAACGAAGGCCAGTTCCAGGTTCTGGTGCCGCTACGCAACGCCACCTATGCCTTCCAGCCAGACTGGCCGGCGCTGAAGAATCTGGATATTGAACTCAACTTCCTGAATGACGGCTTGTGGATGAAGACGGACAGCGTCGCGCTGGGCGGCGTAACGGCAAGCAACCTGACGGCAAACATCCCGGATTATTCCAAAGAGAAGCTGCTGATTGATGCGGATATTAAGGGGCCGGGTAAAGCGGTTGGCCCGTACTTTGAAGATACGCCGCTGAATGACTCCCTGGCGGCCACCCTTCAGCAGTTGCAGTTAGATGGCGATGTGAATGCTCGCTTACATCTGGATATCCCGCTGGACGGTGAATTGACCACCGCCAAAGGCGACGTTCGCCTTAATAACAACAGCCTCTATATCAAGCCGCTGGACAGCACCCTGAAAAACCTCAGCGGTCAGTTCAGCTTTGTTAACGGCACGCTGAAAAGTGAGCCGCTTAAAGCGACCTGGTTCAATCAACCCGTTAATATCGATTTCTCCACCACCGAGGGCGATAAAGCCTACCAGGTGGCGGTCAATATGGACGCGAACTGGCAGCCGTCACGCATGGATGTTCTGCCGAAGCCGATTGAGAATGCGGTGGACGGTGCGGTGTCATGGAATGGCAAGGTCGCCATCGACCTGCCTTATCATGCCGGTGCGCGCTATAACGTCGACATTACGGGCGATCTAAAAAACCTCAGCAGCCAGCTTCCCGCGCCGCTGAATAAAAAAAGCGGTGAAGCATTGCCCGTCAACGTTAAGGTTGCGGGCAACCTTAACAGCTTCGATTTAACCGGAAACGCGGGCGGAACAAACCACTTCAACAGCCGCTGGCTGCTTAACCGCAAGCTGACGCTGGACAGGGCGATCTGGACGACGGACAGCCGTACCACGCCGCCGCTGCCGGAGCAGGCGGGCGTTGAACTGAATCTCCCGCCGATGGATGGCGCAGAGTGGCTGGCACTGTTCCAGAAAGGTGTCGGGCAAAACGTCGACCAAACGGCGCAGTTCCCGCAGTCCATTACCTTGCGCACGCCTGCGCTGACGCTGGGCGGGCAGCAGTGGAACAACCTGAGTATTGTCTCCCGGCCGACGGTAAACGGCTCAAAGGTCGAGGCGCAGGGGCGTGAGATCAACGGTTCGTTGATCATGCGCGATCACGCGCCATGGCAGGCGGCTATCCGTTATCTCTATTACAATCCGACCTTTACGGCGTCTAAAGCAGAGTCGACAAGCACTTCTCCTGTCAGTGGCAATGGGACGTCGCGCGTGGATTTCAGCGGCTGGCCCGATCTCCAGCTGCGCTGCGCGGAGTGCTGGCTGTGGGGACAGAAATATGGCCGTATCGACGGTGATTTTGCCATTCAGGGAAATACGCTGAGCCTCTCTGGTGGGCTGGTGGATACCGGCTTTGGCCGCATGACTGCCGCGGGCGAATGGGTGAACAAACCGGGTGAACAACGCACCTCGCTGAAAGGCGATATTAAAGGCAATAAGCTGGACGCCGCGGCTAACTTCTTCGGCATTAGCACGCCGCTTCGCGGATCGTCCTTCGATGTGAATTACGATCTGCACTGGCGCGCTGCGCCGTGGACACCCGATGAAGCTTCGCTTAACGGCATCCTGAAAACCAACTTCGGTAAGGGTGAGATTGCCGACGTGAGCACGGGGCGCGCCGGGCAGATCCTGCGCCTGCTGAGTTTTGATGCGCTGCTGCGCAAGCTGCGCTTCGATTTCAGCGACACCTTCAGCGAAGGTTTCTACTACGATTCCATTCGCAGTACGGCGTGGATCAAAGACGGCGTTCTGCATACGGACGATACGCTGGTGGATGGCCTGGAAGCGGATATCGCCATGAAAGGCTCGGTCAACCTCGTGCGTCGCGAACTGGATATGGAAGCCGTGGTGGCGCCGGAAATTTCCGCAAGCGTGGGCGTTGCGGCGGCCTTTGTGGTGAACCCGATTGTCGGTGCGGCGGTGTTTGCCGCCAGTAAAGTGCTGGGGCCGCTGTGGAGCAAGGTCTCTATTCTGCGCTATCGCATTACCGGTCCGGTCGATAAACCGCAGATTAACGAGGTGCTGCGCCAGCCGCGCAAAGAAGCACCGCAATGATTTGACGTGGGCAGGTAATTGCCTCACTCTCAATAAATACGATCTTTATACCGCCACGGGCGGCAACGAACGAGTAGCAATAGATGAGTCTGAACCTGGTAAGTGAACATTTGCTCGCAGCGAACGGCCTGAGCCATCAGGACCTGTTCTCCATTCTTGGTCAACTGACCGAACGCCGCCTCGACTACGGCGATCTCTATTTCCAGTCGAGCTATCACGAATCCTGGGTTTTAGAAGACAGCATCATTAAAGATGGCTCTTACAACATCGACCAGGGCGTCGGCGTGCGCGCCGTCAGCGGGGAGAAAACCGGTTTTGCTTATGCCGATCAGATTAGCCTCGCCGCACTTGAGCAGAGCGCGCAGGCCGCGCGCACCATTGTGCGTGATACCGGAGATGGTCGCGTGAAAACGCTGGGTGAAGTGCAGCACGCTGCGCTCTATACCAGCATCGACCCGCTGCAAAGCATGAGCCGCGAAGAGAAGCTCGACATCCTGCGTCGCGTGGACAAAGTGGCTCGCGCGGCGGATAAACGCGTGCAGGAAGTCTCTGCCAGCCTGACCGGTGTTTATGAACTGATCCTGGTGGCGGCGACGGACGGTACCCTGGCGGCGGATGTTCGCCCGCTGGTGCGTCTCTCTATCAGCGTGCAGGTTGAAGACGACGGCAAGCGCGAGCGCGGCTCAAGCGGTGGCGGCGGTCGTTTTGGCTACGACTGGTTCCTCGGCGACGTTGACGGCGAAGCGCGCGCTGATGCGTGGGCAAAAGAAGCCGTGCGCATGGCGCTGGTCAACCTGTCTGCCGTGGCGGCTCCTGCCGGTACGCTGCCGGTGGTTCTGGGCGCAGGCTGGCCTGGCGTGCTGCTGCACGAAGCGGTCGGTCACGGCCTTGAGGGTGATTTCAACCGTCGCGGGACGTCCGTATTCAGCGGTCAGATGGGGCAGCTTGTCTCCTCCGAACTGTGTACCGTGGTGGATGATGGCACCATGCTCGACCGTCGCGGCTCGATTTCTATCGACGATGAAGGCACGCCGGGCCAGTACAACGTGCTGATCGAAAACGGCGTACTGAAAGGCTACATGCAGGACAAGCTTAACGCGCGCCTGATGGGCGTAGCGCCAACGGGTAACGGCCGTCGTGAATCCTACGCGCACCTGCCGATGCCGCGCATGACCAACACCTACATGTTGCCGGGCAAATCCACGCCGCAGGAGATTATCGAATCCGTTGATTACGGGATCTTCGCGCCAAACTTTGGTGGCGGTCAGGTGGATATCACCTCCGGCAAATTTGTCTTCTCTACCTCAGAGGCGTATCTGATTGAGAAGGGCAAAGTGACCAAAGCGGTGAAAGGCGCAACCCTGATTGGCTCCGGCATTGAGGCCATGCAGCAGATTTCCATGGTGGGTAACGATCTGAAGCTGGATAACGGCGTGGGCGTTTGCGGCAAAGAGGGCCAGAGCCTGCCTGTGGGCGTCGGTCAGCCTACGCTGAAAGTAGATAATCTGACGGTGGGCGGCACGGCGTAAATTTTCCCCCGCACCCTAACCCTCTCCCCAACGGGGAGAGGGGAAAAGCCTACTCTTTCCTTCTGCCCCGCATGCCCTGAAACAGCTCCGCCACTTCCACAAAATAGTCCGTCAGATAGTTAATACAGACCTGCACCTTCAGCGGCAGCTTGTCCTTTTCCGTATAGAGCGCGTACACCGGACGCGGATCGGACTGGTAGCGCGGGAAGAGGATCTCCAGCACACCGCTGTTGATCTCGTTGATCACCCACATCAGCGGTACGTAGGCGATCCCGGCCCCGGCCACCAGCCAGCGTGAGATGGTCATCGGATCGTTGGTGACGAAGCGGCCTTCAGGCAGCAGTTTAGTGGAAAGCCCTTCCGGCGCGATCAGTTCAAATTCGTTATCTGGCCGAACGCTGTATTCAAGCCACGAGTGGTTGCTCAGATCGGCAGGTTTCTCCGGCACGCCATACTGTGCCAGGTAGCTTTTCGAAGCGCAGACCACCATCGGCATGCTGCCCAGTCGACGCGAGAACAGGCTAGAGTCCTGCAACGCGCCAACGCGGATCACCACGTCTAACCCATCGGCAATCAGGTCCGGTGCCGGAATGCCCGTAACCAGATTAACGGTTAAACCGGGATACTCTTTCAGCATTTCCGCCGTCATGGCAGCGAGAACATTTTGTGCCATAGTTGAAGAACACCCGATACGCAGCGTGCCGATAGGCGTGTTGTTAAAGGCATAGAGCTGCTCGTGAACGTCCTGCACTTCATGCAGCATTCGACGGCAGCCCTGATAGTAAATTTTACCCGCTTCCGTCAGCCCGATGCTGCGGGTGCTGCGGTTGAGCAGCTTCACCTGAAGCTCATCTTCCAGTTTTGACACTGTCTGGCTAATGGATGAGACGCTCATTTGTAGCTGACGTGCTGCGGCGGTAAAAGAGCCTTGCTCAACCACTTTCGCAAAGACGGACATGCGTTTTAGACGTTCCATTATTCACTCTGGCTTAAAAGTGATTTAGATCACATATGATAGATAACAGCATAACAGTTACGTTAATATATTATTAATTACATAACGGCTGCGCCACTCTCGCCCGGCAATTCTTGCTCTCCTGCGGCGGCGCGAGCTTAAAAATCCAGTAACCTGCACTCTCTTTAATCAAGGTCAACATGAGTCTGTTTCCCGTTATCGTGGTGTTCGGTTTGTCGTTCCCACCGATATTTTTCGAGCTTCTTTTATCACTGGCGATCTTCTGGCTGGTGCGCAAGGTGCTGGTCCCTACCGGGATTTATGATTTCGTCTGGCATCCTGCATTGTTCAATACCGCGCTGTATTGCTGCCTGTTCTATTTTATATCGCGCATGTTTGTCTGAGGTTGATGTGAAAACGCTAACAAGAAAAATCTCCCGCACTGCCATCACTATGGCGCTGGTCATCCTGGCGTTCATCGCTATTTTTCGCGCCTGGGTTTATTACACCGAATCCCCGTGGACGCGCGATGCGCGTTTCAGCGCGGAGGTGGTCGCGATAGCGCCCGATGTCGCCGGTCTCATTACGGCAGTCAACGTCCACGATAACCAACTGGTGAAAAAAGATCAGGTGCTGTTCACCATCGACCAGCCGCGCTATCAAAAAGCGCTGGAAGAAGCGGAAGCCGACGTGGCGTATTACAACGCGCTGGCCTCTGAAAAACGCCGTGAAGCAGGACGCCGTAACAAGCTGGGCATCCAGGCCATGTCCCGGGAAGAGATTGACCAGTCCAATAACGTGCTGCAAACCGTGCTGCATCAGCTGGCAAAAGCGCAGGCGACGCGCGATCTGGCGAAGCTCGATCTGGAACGTACCGTTATCCGCGCCCCGTCCGATGGCTGGGTGACCAACCTCAATGTCTATGCGGGCGAGTTTATCACGCGCGGCTCTACGGCCGTGGCGCTGGTGAAACAGAACTCTTTCTACGTCCTCGCCTATATGGAAGAGACCAAGCTGGAAGGCGTGCGTCCGGGCTATCGCGCCGAAATCACGCCGCTCGGCAGCAACCGGGTCCTGAAGGGAACCGTGGACAGCGTGGCCGCGGGGGTGACCAACTCCAGCAGTACCAATGATTCAAAAGGGATGGCGACCGTCGATTCTAACCTCGAGTGGGTTCGTCTGGCGCAGCGCGTACCGGTACGCATTCGTCTGGATGAGCAGCAGAGCAACCTCTGGCCCGCAGGCACCACGGCGACGGTGGTGATCACGGGTGAAAAAGACCGTGATGCCAGCCAGGATTCGATCTTCCGACAAATCGCCCATCGCCTGCGCGAGTTTGGTTGATCGCTATGGGCATTTTTTCCATCGCCAGCCAGCACATCCGCTTCGCCGTGAAGCTGGCATGCGCCATTGTGCTGGCGCTGTTTGTTGGCTTCCATTTCCAGCTTGAAACGCCGCGCTGGGCCGTTCTGACCGCCGCGATCGTCGCCGCCGGTCCTGCCTTCGCGGCGGGTGGCGAACCTTACTCCGGGGCAATTCGCTATCGCGGGATGCTGCGTATTATCGGCACCTTTATCGGCTGTATCGCCGCCCTGACCATTATCATCCTGATGATCCGCACGCCGCTGCTGATGCTGATTGTATGCTGTATCTGGGCGGGTTTTTGCACCTGGGTCTCTTCGCTGGTGAAGGTGGAGAACTCGTACGCCTGGGGTCTGGCGGGATATACCGCGCTGATTATTATCATCACCATTCAGAGTGAACCGCTGCTTGCTCCGCAGTTCGCCGTGGAACGTTGCAGCGAGATTGTCATTGGTATCGTCTGCGCGATTGTCGCAGACCTGCTCTTCTCTCCGCGATCCATCAAGCAGGAAGTCGATCGTGAGCTGGACGCGCTGATTGTTGCTCAGTACCAGCTCATGCAGCTGTGCATTAAGCACGGCGACAGCGAAGAGGTCGACAGGGCCTGGAGTGCGCTGGTGCGCCGCACGCAGGCGCTGGAAGGGATGCGCAGTAACCTCAATATGGAGTCTTCCCGCTGGGAGCGGGCCAACCGTCGTCTGAAAGCGATCAATACCGTCTCGTTAACGCTGATCACCCAGGCGTGTGAAACCTACCTGATTCAGAACACCCGCCCCGAAGTGGTAACGGATACTTTCCGCGAACTGTTTGATGAGCCTGTGGAGACGGTGCAGGACGTGCATCGACAGCTTAAACGCATGCGTCGTGTGGTTGCGTGGACAGGAGAACGGGATACGCCAGTCACCATTTATACCTGGGTAGGCGCCGCAACGCGCTACCTGCTCCTGAAACGCGGCGTGATTAGCAACACCAAAATCAGTGCGGCGGAAGAAGAGGTGTTACAGGGCGAAGTGGTGATCAAACCTGAATCCGCCGAGCGCCATCATGCGATGATTAACTTCTGGCGTACCACCCTGGCCTGTATACTCGGCACGCTGTTCTGGCTGTGGACCGGCTGGACGTCTGGCAGCGGCGCGATGGTGATGATTGCCGTCGTCACCGCGCTGGCGATGCGTCTGCCCAACCCGCGCATGGTCGCGATCGATTTTCTGTACGGCACCATTGCGGCGTTACCCATTGGCGCGCTCTACTTCCTGGTGATTATTCCCTCGACGCAGCAAAGCATGCTTTTGCTCTGCATCAGCCTGGCGGTGATGGCGTTCTTTATCGGGATTGAGGTACAAAAACGCCGTCTGGGATCGTTAGGCGCACTGGCGAGTACGATTAACATCATCGTGCTGGATAACCCGATGACCTTCCATTTCAGTCAGTTCCTGGATAGCGCACTAGGTCAGCTGGTGGGCTGTTTCCTGGCAATGATGGTGATCCTGCTGGTGCGGGATAACTCTCAGGCGCGGACAGGGCGCGTGCTGCTGAATCAGTTTGTATCGGCCGCCGTATCGTCCTTGACCACCAACACCGCGCGGCGCAAGGAGAACCACCTGCCGGCGCTCTATCAGCAGCTGTTCCTGTTGCTAAATAAATTCCCGGGCGATGTCGCCCGCTTCCGCCTGGCGTTAACCATGATTATCGCGCACCAGCGTCTGCGGAACGCGCCAGTGCCGATCAACGACGATTTGTCCGCCTTCCACCGCCAGCTACGGCGCACGGCGGACCATGTGATATCGGCATCCAGTGATGACAAACGTCGCCGCTACTTTAAGCAACTGCTGGAGGAGCTGGATATCTACCAGGAGAAACTGCGGATCTGGGAAGCGCCGCCGCAGGTTACCGAGCCGGTAGAGCGGCTGGTGTTTATGCTGCACCGCTACCAGAATGCGCTGACAGACAGCTAACGAAGAGAAAACCGACGCCAAAAGCGTCGGTTTTTTTGTGGCTATACTTATTCTTGCAGGTTCAAACATTCAGGAAGGGAGGACACATGACAACCCAGGCTCTTCAGGACAGTATTCTTTTTCAGACCGGGTATCTGGTCAACGGTATCTGGAAAACACTCGACACCACGTTTGATGTGCTAAACCCGGCCACGGGCGAGGTCATTGCGAAAGTGGCGAAAGCAGGAAAAGCCGAAACCGAAGAGGCCATTGTGGCCGCGACGAAGGCCTTTCCCGCATGGCGCGCAAAAACGGCAAAAGAGCGTTCCGCGATCCTCTATCGCTGGTATGAACTGATTATCGAGAACAAAAGCTGGCTCGGGCGGCTGATGACTACCGAGCAGGGCAAGCCGCTGAAAGAGGCTGAAGGTGAGGTGGACTACGCTGCCAGCTTCATTCAGTGGTTTGCCGAGCAGGCCAAGCGCGCCAACGGTGAAATCATTCCTCCGGTTAAACCTGGCTCCCGTATTCTGGCCACTCGTGAACCTGTCGGGGTGGTTGCTGCTATCACGCCATGGAATTTCCCGATGGCTATGCTCACCCGTAAGCTCGGCCCGGCGCTGGCAGCAGGATGTACCGGCGTGATCAAACCTGCAAACAACACGCCGCTGAGCGCCTTTGCGCTGCTGACGCTGGCGAAGCAGGCCGGTGTGCCGGATGGTGTGCTGAATGCGGTCGCGGGGAGCACCTCAGAAATTAGCGACGCCATTATGGCCAGCCATGACGTGCGCAAAATCTCGTTTACGGGTTCAACCGCCGTCGGGAAAACGCTGGTTCGCAATTCCGCAGAGACCATGAAAAAGGTATCGATGGAGCTGGGCGGTAATGCGCCGTATATCGTTTTCGAGGACGCGGATATTGATGCCGCCGTCAAAGGCGCGATCGCCAATAAGTTCCGTAACGCCGGGCAGGTCTGCGTCAGCGTAAACCGTTTCTATATTCAGGAGACGGTCTATGACAAGTTCGTCAATCAACTTGCCGATGCGGTGAAGGCGCTGAAGGTGGGTAACGGTCTGGACGAGGGCGTCGTTGTCGGCCCGCTGATTGAGCCTTCGGCTGTCGAGAAAGTGCGTGAGCACGTCGAAGATGCGGTAGCGAAGGGCGCCACGGTGCTGACTGGGGGTAAACCGCACGAACTTGGCGGCAACTTCTGGATGCCAACCGTACTCGGTGACTGCCATGAAGGCATGAAGCTGGCAGAAGAGGAGACCTTTGGTCCCGTTGCCGCCTGCTTCCGCTTCACGTCGGAAGACGAAGTGGTTATGCGCGCTAACAATACGCCTTACGGGCTGGCGGCCTACTTTTATACCCAGAATCTTTCGCGCGTGTTCCGCGTCTCACAGGCCATTGAGAGCGGCATGATCGGAATTAATGAATGTGCGGTCTCGACCGAACTGGGTCCGTTTGGGGGCGTAAAAGAGTCCGGGCTGGGCCGCGAGGGGTCCGTGCTGGGGCTGGAAGAGTTTCTGGAAGTTAAAACCCTGCATATCGGGGGATTATAATAGACAGGGCGGCATTTGCCGCCCGCCTGTACCGGGTGGCTGGCAATGAAAATTTATACCTTTGATTTTGACGAAATTGAGAGTCAGGAAGACTTCTATCGCGAGTTTATTCGGGCGTTCGACCTGGAGCGGGGCAGCGTAAGCAATCTTGATATGCTGTGGGATGTGGTTACCGGCGACAGGCTGCCGTTACCGCTGGAAATCGAATTTACCCATCTGCCTGAAAAACTGCGCAGACGCTTTGGCGCATTGATTTTATTGTTTGATGAAGCGGAGGAGGAGCTGGAAGGGCAACTGCGTTTCAACGTGCGCCAGTGATAAAAAAGCCCCTGACCGGGAGGTCAGGGGCAAGTCGTATGATGAGATACGACGAGGGTTTATTTGTACAGTTCTGCGGTAGCGTGCCAGTGGTCGCCACTGCGCGCTTCGATGATGCGATAAGATGACGCACCCTGTTCTTCCGCTTTTTTGTTCAGCATTTCGTGCATGTCCATCGGAGACGTACCGATGGCACCAACAGAAACAGTCCCGATAGCCTGACGGGATTGTGCCTGTTCGGCATTAATGGTGTCGGCTGCAAACGCACCGAATGACAGGACTGACAGTACGCTCAGGGTAGCTACAGTGGTTTTAATTTTCATGATTATTTACCTCGTCAATTATTTTACTGGGGTCTTTGTTCTGTGACCCTCATCACAAAATCAAGTATACACTAATCACGCAAAAAATTAATACCAGACTAATGGTTTCGCCTGTTATTACGTGTTAAAAAAATCATTTTTTATAACGCGAATGCATAAAAAGGAGCGCCACAATGCGAGGTTTATGGTTTTTTCATGTCTAAATCAAAGGGATAGATCAATTTGATTTTTTGTGCGGTTTTGCGGCAGATCATTCACTGAATGAATGTTAACAGGCGGTAAAAAGCACTATTTGCAAAAACAGCAGGCAGAGAAAAGCAGGGTAAAACGCGGAAGCAGCAGAATGATCCCCGCAGTCAGGCGCTACGGGGCAGACAATTACAGCTCCTGTTCGAACAGGACCAGAATCGCTTCGTAGAGGTCTTTCACCGAGAAACCATTTGCCGGGGTGGTAAAAATGGTGTCATCACCGGCGATGGTTCCGAGGATCCCCTCTGCTTTACCCAGCGAGTCCAGCAGGCGGGCAATCAGCTGGGCTGCGCCCGGGCTGGTGTGGATCACGACCACGGCATCGTTATAGTCGATGTCCAGAACCAGGTTTTTCAGCGGGCTGGAGGTCGTTGGCACGCCAAGTTCAGCAGGCAGGCAATAAACCATTTCCATTTTGGCGTTGCGCGTACGCACCGCTCCAAACTTGGTTAACATGCGAGAGACCTTCGACTGGTTGATGTTGTCGAAGCCTTGTTCCTGCAACGCCTGAACAATTTCTCCCTGAGAACTGAATTTCTCTTCTTTGAGTAGCGCTTTAAACGCCTTCACTAATTCTTCTTGCTTAGACGAGCTTCGCATAAGTCACCCGGAATATGACGATAGAAACAACATTATTATGCATGTGGATGAATTTTTATGCAAATTATCTACCTGACGCCAGGCTGAAATAATGTTATGAAAGGGAGAGATTTTATCAGATTTCGTTATCGGAAAACATGCCTGGGTCACGCCGCGCAAATAACCTTAAAAGTAAATTAAATGTTATCAAAATGATGTTGTTTTGGTGGCGTGGCAGGGTGTATTGTAACCCCCTCTTAATTCGTTGTTGCCTACAGCCCGATAGTATTCAGGTGAAGGTGAAAGACGTGCGACCTCAAATTCTTTAGCGATGAAAATTGTAATTAATGACGTGCTGAATTATGGTCGCCGCAACGGAGTTACAGATACTTAAGTTAACCATAATAAGGAGTTTAGGATGAAAGTCGCAGTCCTCGGCGCTGCTGGTGGTATCGGCCAGGCGCTTGCCCTACTACTGAAAACCCAACTGCCTTCAGGCTCAGAACTCTCCCTGTACGATATTGCTCCGGTAACCCCAGGTGTGGCGGTTGACCTGAGCCACATCCCGACAGCTGTGAAAATCAAAGGCTTCTCCGGTGAAGATGCGCGTCCTGCGTTGCAGGGTGCCGACGTGGTGCTGATCTCCGCGGGTGTTGCACGTAAACCGGGTATGGATCGTTCAGACCTGTTCAACGTCAACGCGGGCATCGTGAAAAACCTGGTTCAGCAGATCGCTGAAACCTGCCCGAAAGCGTGCATCGGTATCATCACCAACCCGGTGAACACCACCGTTGCCATCGCAGCAGAAGTACTGAAGAAAGCAGGCGTTTACGACAAGAACAAACTGTTCGGCGTAACTACGCTGGATATCATCCGCTCCAACACCTTCGTGGCTGAGCTGAAAGGCAAGCAGCCAACGGAAGTGGAAGTGCCGGTTATCGGCGGTCACTCTGGCGTGACCATCCTGCCTCTGCTGTCGCAGATCCCGGGCGTGAGCTTCACCGAGCAGGAAGTGGCTGACCTGACTAAACGCATTCAGAACGCAGGCACCGAAGTGGTGGAAGCGAAGGCGGGTGGCGGTTCTGCAACCCTGTCTATGGGGCAGGCGGCGGCACGTTTCGGCCTGTCTCTGGTTCGCGCGTTGCAGGGCGAAAAAGGCGTTGTTGAATGCGCCTATGTTGAAGGCGACGGTGAACACGCGCGCTTCTTCTCTCAGCCGCTGCTGCTGGGTAAAAACGGTGTTGAAGAGCGTAAGTCTATCGGCACGCTGAGCGCGTTTGAGCAAAACGCGATGGAAGGCATGCTGGATACGCTGAAGAAAGACATCACGCTGGGCGAAGAGTTCGTTAACAAGTGATCTTGTCCCGGTAAAAAAAACGGAGCGCTAAGCTCCGTTTTTTTATGCCCGTCAGTTAGTTAGTGGCCGGGTATTCCTGGATGGTGACCTGGATCGTCAGCTTCTTGTCATTACGCATGACTTCAACAGGGATGATGGAGCCCGGGCGAATCTCAGCCACCTGGTCCATGGTTTCCAGCGCAGAGACCGCTGGCGTACCGTTGACGGAAAGGATAACGTCGTTCACCTGGATACCTGCATTGGCCGCCGGGCCGCCAGGCGCCACTTCGTTGACCACAATCCCCTGGATCTGATCGATACCACCGCCCTGCGTATGCATCGGTGCGATTTCACGCCCACCAATACCGATGTAGCCACGGATCACGCGGCCATCGCGGATCAGCTTGTCCATGATCTTGGTCGCCAGCTGGAATGGAATGGCAAAGCCAATCCCTTCCGGTGTTTCGCCGTCGTTGCTCTTGTCGAAGGAGAGGGTGTTAATGCCCATCAGTTCGCCCAGAGAGTTCACCAGCGCACCGCCGGAGTTACCGTGGTTGATAGAGGCATCGGTTTGCAGGAAGTTCTGCCGCCCTGACGGGTTCAGGCCGATTCGACCGGTCGCGCTGATGATCCCCTGAGTGATGGTCTGGCCCAGGTTGTACGGGTTACCGATCGCCAGTACCACATCGCCGATATGCGGCGTTCGTTTGCGATTAATCGGGATAGTCGGCAGACCGCCGGTGGCGTTGATCTTCAGCACCGCCAGATCGGTCAGGCTGTCCGACCCCACCAGCAGGGCTTCAAACACGCGGCCATCCTGCAAGGCGACGATAATCTGGTCGGCATCGTTAATGACGTGTTTATTGGTGATGATGTAGCCCCGGTCATCCATGATCACACCGGAACCGAGCGTGCGGATCTCCAGCTGGTTATGAGCAGAACTGTTAAGCCCGCGGTTATAGACGTTAACCACGGCGGGGGCGGCACGGCGTACCGCCTGATTGTACGTCGCAGGCGTTTCATCCGTGCTGTCGAACTGAGGAGCCGACAGTTTGTTGAACTGGCGTAAAGATGGCATAGCCACCAGCAGCAGACCGGCAACGATCAAACCAATGACAATTGAACGAAAGAGCTTTAAAAGCATGATGCGTGTGTCGTTAAAAAAGGAACGGTTTGCAGCATAACATGAGTTATCCGGACATCACACGCAGCGGCGATGCCCGGAGTCGCAAATGGTTAACGCAGTAAAATGTAGAGGGTATCGTTGCCACGGATAATTTGCAGGGCAATGACCGCCGGTTTACTCTCCAGCACCTTACGCATTTCGGCAATAGACTGCACGCGAGTACGGTTCACGCCCACGATCACGTCGTCCTGATGCAAACCTGCCTGCGCGGCCGGGCTGCTCTTCTCAACGGTAGTGACAGAAATGCCTTTCGTGCCGTTTTTAAGCTGACCGTCGCTCAGCGTAGCGCCCTGTAGAGCCGGGGAGATCTGTTCTGCGCTGGCGGAAGAGGAGGTGCTCTTGTCCAGCGTCACTTCCACGGTCAGCGGTTTGCCCTCGCGGATCAGGCCCAGCTTCACTTTAGCGCCAGGCTCCGTGGTGGCAATACGCGAACGTAATTCAGCGAAGCTGCTCAGCGGTTTATCGTTCAGGCTGACAATAACGTCACCGGATTTCACGCCCGCTTTCGCAGAGCCTGAGTTGGGCAGCACTTCGCTGACAAACGCCCCGCGCTGGACGTTGAGCTTAAAGGCTTTGGCGATATCGGCGCTCATCTCCATGCCTTTGATGCCCAGCAGACCGCGCTTAACCTCGCCAAACTGAATCAGCTGTTGAGACAGAGTTTTCGCCATGTTGCTCGGAATGGCAAAACCAATCCCGATGCTGCCGCCGCCTGGCGCGAGGATAGCGGTGTTGATGCCGATCAGCTCACCGTTCAGATTAAGCAGCGCACCGCCGGAGTTGCCCCGGTTGATGGAGGCATCGGTCTGGATGAAATTTTCCAGCCCTTCGAGATTCAGGCCGCTGCGCCCCAGGGCGGAGACAATTCCGGAGGTGGCGGTCTGGCCTAAGCCGAACGGGTTACCGACCGCGACAGCAAAATCACCGACGCGCAGCTTATCGGAATCAGCAATGGCGATCTGGGTCAGGTTGCTGGGGTTTTGTACCTGTAGCAGGGCGATATCACTCTGATCGTCACCGCCGATCAGTTTGGCGTCAAACTCCCGGCCATCGTTCAGCTGAACGCTGATTTTATCGGCCTGGCTGATCACGTGGTTATTGGTCAGGATATAGCCCTTAGCCGCGTCGATAATCACCCCTGAGCCCAGACCTTCAAACGGCTGAGCCTGCTGATCCGGCGCGTCTTCGCCAAAATATTTCTTCAGCTCTTCGGGAATACGCTGGCTTTGGCGTGCCGTCCCTTCCACCTGAACGCTGACTACCGCAGGCAGGACTTTTTCAAGCATCGGCGCAAGGCTGGGAATGGCTTCTTGTCCAGGCACCTGCGAAGGCAGTGCCGCACTGGCGGGGAAGGACGCCGAGAGAGATAACCCGACACTTAACGCTAAGGCGCTCAACAGCTGGTTTTTTTTCTTCATCGATGCTGACTCTCGTATCCTGGAATGAAAAAGAACGGCCCCAAAAACATCTTGATGTTATTGAATTTTCAACCGCTGAACAATGAGGTGTTTGACTAAATAATAGCTGGGGACGGGAAGAAAGGACGGGCGCATAAGGTGCGCCCGTAAAATTTATTCAGGTTGTGCGATTAATCGCGTTTTACGCCACCGCGCAGCAGGCCGGACGCGCCGTCTGAATAGTCGCGTGGCATCTGAACCGGTGCCTGATCGTTACCGGCTTCAGAGTCCGCCAGACGATTGCGGAAGGGGTTGGTCTCCGCGGTCATTTCCGGCAGCAGGCTGCTGGAGCTTTTCGCCATGTGCTGGTAGAGCTGGCGATAATCTGTCGCCATGTTGTCCAGCAGCTCAGCGCTACGGGCAAAGTGGCTGACCAGCTCTTCGCGATATTCTTCCAGTTCGGCTTTGTTCTTTTCCAGTTCGTATTGCAGTGACTGCTGCTGACGCAATTTGCGGTTACCGAAACGCATGGCCACAGCACCAATGATGATGCCGACGACTAAACCGATTAGCGCATATTCCCAGGTCATGAACTTCTCCCGTTGTCTTGTTGTTCCGTAGGGTGTTGGCTCGGCTCCTGCCTGTGCCTGATTATGCCACTATAACCGCTATTTCCGCAGAAGTGGAATCCTGACGTATCATCGCGTAGTGTAGAACGGCCTTTTTTTCATCAGCCACGCGCGCTGGTGAGGTTTAACTAAAGGAATAACAACAACATCATGCAAAACCTGTCCCCTTCATCGCGTTACCAACTGGCCCTGAGCGAGGGCACACACCAGCCGGATGATGTCCAGCGTGAAGCGGTTAACCGCCTGGACACGATTTATCAGGAAATTCTGGCGAAACCCGCCGATGCGGTGCAGAGCAGTGGGCTGAAGGCGGCATTCGGCCGTTTACTGGGCAAAAAAGAGCCCACGGTAAACGCACCGGTTCGTGGATTATATATGTGGGGTGGCGTTGGGCGGGGTAAGACCTGGCTGATGGACATGTTCTACAAGAGCCTGCCCGGCACGCGTAAGCAGCGTCTGCACTTTCACCGTTTTATGCTGCGGGTCCATGAAGAGCTGACGGCGCTCCAGGGCGAAACCGACCCGCTGGAGATTGTGGCCGATCGCTTCAAGGCGGAAACGGACGTGCTCTGCTTCGACGAGTTCTTTGTTTCCGATATTACGGATGCCATGCTGCTGGGGGGCCTCATGAAAGCGCTGTTTGCGCGTGGGATCACCCTGGTGGCGACCTCAAATATCCCGCCGGATGAGCTTTATCGCAATGGTCTTCAGCGGGCGCGTTTCCTGCCAGCCATAGATGCCATTAAACAGCACTGCGACATCATGAATGTCGATGCCGGCGTCGATTATCGTCTGCGCACATTAACGCAGGCGCACCTGTGGCTTTCACCGCTGAACGCCGACACAGCCAGCGAGATGGATAAACTGTGGCTGGCGCTGGCAGGGGCGCCGCGGGATAAGGCGCCAGCGCTGGAGATTAATCATCGCCCGTTGTCGACGCTTGGCGTAGAGAACCAGACGCTGGCCGTCTCGTTTGCAACGCTCTGCGTGGACGCCCGCAGCCAGCATGACTACATTGCGCTTTCACGTCTGTTCCATACCGTTATGTTGTGGGATGTACCCGTTATGACCCCACTCATGGAGAGCGAAGCGCGCCGCTTCATCGCGCTGGTAGATGAGTTTTACGAGCGCCACGTTAAGCTGGTGGTCAGCGCCGAGGTGCCTTTATATGAGATCTATCAGGGCGAGCGCCTGAAGTTTGAGTTCCAGCGCTGCCTGTCGCGCCTGCAAGAGATGCAGAGCGAAGAGTACCTCAAGCGTGAGCATATGCCGTAACAAATGCTCCCCTCTCCCCGTGGGAGAGGGGCTGGGGGTGAGGGCACCAGACCGCACAGTACGCAACCCCGAAAAACCCATTCCAAATCACATTTAAGGGTCGATCTTTGACCTCAACTTCTCTATAATCTTGCGACCCCACGTTACGAGAAGGTTTTTTTCCCGAAACTTTCTATGTGTCGGCATGTGCTATTCGAAGGGGTAGGTTTGCCGGACTTTGTCGTGTGAACCTCAACTGACTAAACGTTTGGGTGTTCACCAACGTGTAACTTATTATTTGGGTAAGCTTTTAATGAAAACTTTTACAGCTAAACCAGAAACCGTACAGCGCGACTGGTATGTTGTTGACGCGACCGGTAAAACTCTGGGCCGTCTGGCTACTGAACTGGCTCGTCGCCTGCGCGGTAAGCATAAAGCGGAATACACTCCGCACGTTGATACCGGTGATTACATCATCGTTCTGAACGCTGACAAAGTTGCTGTTACCGGCAACAAGCGTACTGACAAAATGTACTACCACCACACCGGCCACATCGGTGGTATCAAAGAAGCGACCTTTGAAGAGATGATTGCTCGCCGTCCTGAGCGTGTGATTGAAATCGCGGTTAAAGGCATGCTGCCAAAAGGCCCGCTGGGTCGTGCTATGTTCCGTAAACTGAAAGTTTACGCAGGCAACGAGCACAACCACGCGGCACAGCAACCGCAAGTTCTTGACATCTAATCGGGATTATAGGCAATGGCTGAAAATCAATACTACGGCACTGGTCGCCGCAAAAGTTCCGCAGCTCGCGTTTTCATCAAACCGGGCAGTGGTAAAATCGTAATCAACCAGCGTTCTCTGGAACAGTACTTCGGTCGCGAAACTGCCCGCATGGTAGTTCGCCAGCCGCTGGAACTGGTTGATATGGTAGAAAAACTGGATCTGTACATCACCGTTAAAGGTGGTGGTATCTCCGGTCAGGCAGGTGCGATCCGTCACGGTATCACCCGCGCTCTGATGGAGTACGACGAATCCCTGCGTTCTGAACTGCGTAAAGCTGGCTTCGTTACTCGTGACGCGCGTCAGGTTGAACGTAAGAAAGTGGGTCTGCGTAAAGCACGTCGTCGTCCACAGTTCTCCAAACGTTAATCCATTCTGCTTACGCAGAACGATTGGCGAAAAACCCGCTTCGGCGGGTTTTTTTATGGATAATACGCAGGTTATCCACAGTAACATTTCATATATCTTCTCTTTTTCCACATTTCCGGAATCCCCTCACCACAAAGCCATCAAAATCTGGTAAACTATCATCCAATTTTCTGCCCAAATATCGGTGAATACTCGATTTTTGTTCGATTCTTGAACAATGTGTCTTCTCTGGGATGGGCGATACATCATCTGGCTGGCCCCGTTGGGCTGGTAGCAGTAAAAATTCTGAATATACCTGGAGGTTTTCATGGCTGTCGCTGCCAACAAACGTTCGGTAATGACGCTGTTTTCTGGTCCTACTGACATTTATAGCCATCAGGTTCGTATCGTGCTGGCCGAGAAGGGTGTCAGTTTTGAGATCGAGCATGTGGAAAAGGATAACCCGCCTCAGGATCTGATCGATCTCAACCCGAGCCAAAGCGTACCGACGCTGGTGGATCGCGAGCTGACCCTGTGGGAATCCCGTATCATTATGGAATACCTGGATGAGCGTTTCCCGCATCCGCCGCTGATGCCTGTTTATCCTGTTGCGCGTGGTGAAAGCCGCCTGTACATGCAGCGTATCGAGAAAGACTGGTACTCGCTGATGAACGTTATTGTCAACGGTTCCTCTTCTGAAGCGGATGCTGCACGTAAACAGCTGCGTGAAGAGCTGCTGGCGATTGCGCCGGTATTTGGTCAAAAGCCTTTCTTCCTGAGCGACGAGTTCAGCCTGGTAGATTGCTACCTGGCTCCGCTGCTGTGGCGTCTGCCAACCCTGGGCGTAGAGTTCAGCGGTCCTGGCGCGAAAGAGCTGAAAGGCTACATGACTCGCGTCTTTGAACGCGACTCTTTCCTGGCATCCTTAACTGAACCGGAACGTGAAATGCGTCTCGGCCGAGGCTAATGACTGTGGAAATGTCACAACTTTCACCACGCCGTCCGTATCTGCTGCGCGCCTTCTATGAATGGCTGCTGGATAACCAGCTCACGCCGCACCTGGTTGTGGATGTGACGTTGCCGGGCGTGCTGGTTCCAATGGAATACGCGCGCGACGGACAGATTGTACTGAATATTGCGCCACGCGCAGTGGGTAACCTGGAGCTGGCGAACGACGAAGTGCGCTTTAATGCGCGCTTCGGCGGCGTGCCGCGTCAGGTTTCCGTGCCGCTGGCAGCTGTGCTGGCTATCTACGCCCGTGAAAACGGTGCGGGCACCATGTTTGAGCCGGAAGCGGCTTATGATGAAGAGGTTGCCAGCCTGAACGATGAAGAGGGCGGCGTTGGGACCGAGAGCGAAACGGTGATGTCTGTGATTGATGGTGATAAGCCCGATCGCGAAGATGATAACGATCCTGATGACGATCCGCCGCCGCGCGGAGGACGTCCGGCATTACGCGTTGTAAAATAACGCTAACTTAATTTTAATCTTAACGGTCAGGTTTATGCCTGGCCGTTTTTTTTGGAGAAAATTATATATTTTTTAAATTGATCGAAAAATAAGAATATGGGACTGCATTTTTCGTTTTTTTTTATCTCGAGAAGAATGGTTACAATAATAAACGCAATGAATAATTTAAGCGGGTAGCCTTGCGTAATACCCGATTTAATAATTCATGATTATTATATCAGAGAAACTAAAAGTATAAATTAAATTTGCTAAATTGCATATATTTATAAAAATAATATTATAAAGTTCCCCAGTGACAGCTCATATTGCAAAATAGTTTTGTACCTGATGGAAACCTATTTTTAATTATCATATGTTAAGGATTAACGAATGAAAAAAGTTCTTATTGCCACCGCACTGTCTCTTTGCGTCGCTTCCGCATTTGCTGCTGATACCGCAGTATTGCAGGTAAAAGGTAAGCTGACAAATGCTGCCTGTACTCCAGAATTAAGTAAAGGTGGCGTAGTAGATTACGGTACTATTCACCTTGGTTCATTGTCTGCCAGCGCAGTAAACCAGTTAGGTCAGAATAATATCGATCTAACCATCACTTGTTCTGCTGCGACGAAAGTTTCATGGACTATGGTTGACGATCGTGCAGAGACGAATGCGGGTTTAACCGTTAATAACGCAATGTTTACCGGTGCAAGCCTATCCAATTCTAGTCAGACCTACGGTGTAGGTAAAACAACGGGCGGCGTGAACATCGGCAGCTATGCAATGTTTGTTAAGGTTGATAGCGTAACCGCTGACGGGGCGACAGTTGATCCTATTTACACTCAGAATGGGGATACCTCCAAGTGGACCACGAGCACGAATGGTTCTAGTCAGGCTCAAAACATCCGTGAGTTTACTGTTGCAAAATCTGGCGAAAAAGTTCCATTGGCATTCCTGAGTGCAACATTCC
Organism: Enterobacter cloacae complex sp. CDL013; assembly: GCF_049238805.1. Classification (NCBI taxonomy): domain Bacteria; kingdom Pseudomonadati; phylum Pseudomonadota; class Gammaproteobacteria; order Enterobacterales; family Enterobacteriaceae; genus Enterobacter; species Enterobacter cloacae complex sp. CDL013. Next base: position 48,473 of record NZ_JBMKGT010000001.1, read on the forward strand.
CGCTGGTGACATCACTGGCTATTCAGGATACTACCACGCTGGCCATTACCGACGATACCACACTTGATGGTCAGCTGACTATCAGCCTGAAATATTTATAATATTTTAAAAGTTATAATATTTTAAAATCGGTATATTAATTAAAAAGGGAATAAACATATCTTGTTTATTCCTTTCTAACTACACGTGAACATGGAATGTTGTGTTGTGGATTAAAGGAGTGATAATTATGTCTTGTTTAAAGAAAACCTTACTGAAGTCCGTTATTGCTGCCGCTCTGTTTTCAGCTCAATTCTCGACGTATGCAGCAGGAATGGTTCCTGAAACCAGTTTACTGGTAATTGATGAGGCAACGCACAGCGGTACGATCAACGTTAAAAATACGGACAGCTTTCCGGCTCTGTTATATACCAATGTCCTTGATTTACCGGACGATCAGGGTTTAAAACTGATTTCCACCCAACCAGTGGTACGTCTGGAGCCTGGCCAGACCCAGCAGCTTCGTTTTATTTTACAAAATAAAGAACCGCTGGAGGCTGAGCACTATAAACGTGTGACGTTCGAGGGTATTCCGCCGAAAAGCGATAACAAGAACATTAAGATCGGATTTAATCTTCGTCAGGATTTGCCTGTGCTTATCCGTCCGGCGAAACTGGCGGTTGTTACCGATGCATGGAAGTACCTGGAATGGAACGCAACGGGTACAACGCTTACGGTGAAAAACCCCAGCAAATACGTTGTGCGTCTGGCACAAAACGTTATGACTCAGCCATCTGGCACCGCAGGCACGCTGCCTAAAACGTATATTTTACCAGGCCAAAGTATGACCGCAACGCTGAAGAAAACGGTGAGCGGCGATAATAAAGTGAAATTTTTCCCGGCCAGTCGCTACGGTGTGGAAGTACCGAGCTTTGTTTCAGAATTAAATAAATAACACTCAATAGGGATATGACGGTGTGTAAAAAAAGCCGCCTTGCACTTTGTGTCCGCGCTATTCTTTGCGGCACATTACCTCTGGTAGTCCTCGCGTCACCCTCTTTGTATGCGAGGGAAGTGACGTTTGATACGGGCATTATTCAGTCACGTGGATTAAGCCCCGATTTAAACCATTACTTTGCACAAGCGCCACGATTCTTACCCGGCACACACTCTGTACAGGTTAAAGTGAATGGGAAAGATCGCGGTACGGCCGCTGCACGTTTTAATGAAGACGGCGAGCTCTGTATTGATAAAGATTTTCTGGATTTTGCCGGGATTATGCCTGTCCCGCTCAAGGCTGGCGAAGCGTGCCATGATATCCGCAGCGATTATGCGCAGGCGGTTGTCAACGCATTACCAAACCAGGACGCGGTAGAGCTTTATTTACCCCAGGAGGCAATTAACAGTTTAACCTCCAATATTAAACACTTTCAGCAAGGTGGCACGGCGGGGTTACTGAACTACTCATTATTCAGTACCCGTAACGAATATGGCGACAGCGATAACAGCCGCTATTCGCAGGCTAGCCTGGAGGCTGGCTTTAATACGATGGACTGGTCTGTGCGCAGCCGTTATATCCTGACGGATGATGATGGCGATAAAAATGCGGAAAGCATTTACACCTACGCGGAGCATGTATTTGTTCCCCAGCGCCTGACCATGCAGGTGGGTGAAATTAACGCCATGTCCGGTGTATTAAGCGGCGTGCCGATTACGGGGGTGCAGCTCATGCCCACCAACGGCCTGGAAAGGGACGGGACTGGCGTAAGCGTATCGGGTATCGGCCGTTCCTCGCAGGCGCGCGTTGAGGTGCGCCAGAGTGGTCGTCTCGTCTACAGTACGTTAGTGCCGGCGGGTCCGTTTACCCTGGACGATGTGCCAGTTGTCAGAAATAACGTCGATCTCGACGTGACTGTCGTGGAATCAGATGGCTCTTCAAGCCACTTCATTGTGCCTGCTTCCGCAGTCAGAACCCGCAAGCTGGGGCGTCCGCAGGGATTGACCATGTCTGTGGGCCAGGTACGGAGTATTGACAGCGATTATAGCGATCCGCTGGTCGCGAACGTCTCTGACGGCTGGCGTATCACACCATGGATGAACGTACTGGCATCCGGCGCAGTGGCAGAAAAGTATCAGGCTGCGGGCGGCAGCGCGGAGTTTATGCTCTCTGATATATGGGGCATCACGACTACCGCTGCGGCAAGTAAAGAGCAGTTTGGCGACAGTAATAGCGGGCTCAAAACCGAGCTGCAAAGCGATTTAACGCTGGGTGAACACGTGAGCCTTTCCGCCAGCGCAACGCATTTTAGCAGCGGTTACCGCGAGCTTGCCGATGCGCTGGATGATGAATTTCAGCCTAATGATAATACTTACAGCGGCAACGTAAGTTTTGCGACAGGAATTGCGGGTACGTTTAGCGCAGGGTTTAACTACAACCAGAGCGCAAACTACGAGGACAGCCGCTACCTGCTGCTGTCGTGGGGTAAAACCTTTAAATATGCCAGCATCACCGTGAACTGGCAGAGCGCCGTCGGAAATACTGATGACGAGCAGGATGACGATATGCTCTACGTCAACCTGAGCATTCCACTCGGCGGCTCGCAAAGCCTGAGCAGCTATATGCGCAAGCAGGGTGACAGAACCACCTATGGTGTCGCGAACAGCGGCGCCATTGGCGATAACACCAATTATTATATCTCTGCGGATCGTGATAACGATGACAATGAGAATAGCTTTAACGGCAATATCAACACTAACCTGCACTATACCCAGTTGAGCGTTGGTGGGGGCAGCAGCGGTAGTAACCAGCGCAACTATAGCGCAACGCTGACGGGCGGTATTGCAATGCATAAAGATGGCGTGACCTTCTCGCCGTACGCTATTAAAGATACGTTCGCCATCGCTAAGCTGAACGAGCCGAAGAGTGGCGTAGAGATTTCAACGCCGCAGGGCACCATCTGGACCGACCATTGGGGACAGGCTGTGGTACCGGGGCTGAATGAGTGGCGTAACTCCCGTATTGAAATTGATGCCAATAAACTTCCGCCAAGCATGACGCTGGCGAACGGCATTAAATACGTTGCGGCAGGGCATGCTTCCGTCAGTGAAGTCAGCTTTAAAATTCTGAATAGCCGTCGCGTGATGCTGCGGGTGAAGAGAGCGGATGGTACACCACTGGCGAAGGGGTTATCCATTGTTGATGAGAAGGGCAATTATATCGTCACCAGCGTGGATGACGGCCATGTGTTTATCAATGATGCCGATCAGCTGAAAGGGCTGTATGCCATGGATGACAATAACAATCGGCTTTGTCAGATTCACTATACCTTAAGTGATAAAAAAGATGACGAAGCGTTCTATGAGGAAGTAAACGGAGTATGCCAATGAAGACTCAGCGCGTAATCAAAGTAGCGACGTTTCTGGCGTTTTGTTTACCCGGTTTGACGCTTGCCGAAGATTGTCAGATCACGCTTTCTCAGCCCATTGTAGATTATAAACAGCTCAAGCGTGACGATATTGTTACGTCTCAGCAAAGCTGGCATAAATTGCCGGAACGGGAAGTTACCGTGAATGTGTTTTGTCCAGACAAACAGAAGCTGGCAGTGCTTTTACAGGGTAATGCTGGAGAGAAAGGTCGCTTCCGTTTTGGTCAGAATGGCGGTGTCGCAGTTAAAATTGATGATATGAATGTTGATGGCAAAAGCTATACCGTGGGTAAAACGGTTGATCAGCTTAACTTTACGCCGGAAAGCGGGTCGCCTTCGCCATTCTATTTAAGAAATAATGAAGCCGTCGTCGCGGTTGAAAATAACCAGGCCGTTACGGGCCAGCAGATGACATTTACAGCTACGATATTCCCTGTGCTTAATGAAAGTGCATTCAGTAATAATGCCGATCAAACAACGCTGGAAAGCGATTTAAGCTGGAAAATATTGCAAAATAATCCATAGGCAATGTGGTGATGATATCGTAATAACGTTATCTTTAAGCGTTGCAGGATTGTTTTATCACGAATGGTACGCCATTCAATTAGTAAGTGCGGAATATACAACCCATTCTTTACATGAATAAAAGATTGGGTTGGGTTTCCGTGAATCAATAATGTTAAGGATTAACAAATGAAAAAAGTTCTTCTCGCTACCGCGTTGTCTCTTTGTGTCGCTTCCGCATTTGCTGCTGATACCGCAGTATTGCAGGTAAAAGGTAAGCTGACAAATGCCGCTTGTACTCCTCAGTTAAGTAACGGCGGTGTCGTAGATTATGGCACTATCCATTTGGGTGAGCTCTCTGCAACAGCTGTTAACCAGTTAGGTGACAAAGATATTAACCTGACGATTACATGCGGTGCGCCTACTCAGGTTGGTTGGGTTGTGAATGACGATCGCGAGTCAAGTAAGGCTGGTATTAATGTCGATTTCAACGGCACAATGCAAAACATTTCTTACTATCAGTATGGCGTAGGTAAAACCACAGGTGGTGTGAATATTGGTAACTATATGCTTTTCATCAAAAATAAGAAAGTCACCATTGATGGGCAAGAGGGCGACGAAATTTTTTCAAACGTCGACTGGAATGGCTCTAAATGGGAATCAGGCGGTGCGGTTCGCAGCGACGGTATCTCCATTATCAGTGCCGCAACCACAGGCACAACGACCCCTGTTGCATTTACCACTGCGGTTTTCCCACTGGTTACCTCTCTGGCTATTCAGGGGACCGATACGCTGGCGATTACTGACGATACATCTTTAGATGGTCAGGCAACAATTACCCTGAAATACCTTTAAGTTATTTGGGTATTAATATCCCGCTCTGTCGTTGTGTAAGGCTATATTAGCATTTACGCTTACATCGGATTATTTAGGTTTGAATATGTAGAGGGAGTAACTTCCCTCTTTGTTTAGAAAATTCTGTTTTTAATAGCGAGAGTAGCCCACTTTATTAAAAGCAGAAAGAACATTTACATTAACGTTAAGAATTAACAAATGAAAAAAGTTGTATTGGCTTCTATGCTTGTCATGTTTGTATCTTCTGCCTTTGCCGCAGACACCGCCGTACTGAAAGTCACAGGCGTTCTGACAAATAGCAGTTGCATCCCTGAAATCAGCGGCGGTGGCGTGGTAGATTACGGTACGATCCACCTGTCAGCCCTGAACACCACTGCTATTAACCAGCTGGGCCAGAAAGATTTCTCTCTTTCTATTACCTGCCCTGCGCTGACCAAAGCGGGCTTTAGCGTTTCTGACGACCGTACTGGTACTGCGCCAAACATTATGGTTAAAGATGGTGCGGGTAACGGTAACGATATTATTCAGCCGCTCAATATGTTTGGTCTGAATAAGACCGCAGGAAACGTTAACATCGGTAACTACACCATTTTCGTGAAAAACGACACGATTACTGCTGATGGTGCCACTGTTGGGGCGATCTACAGCGCAGACAACGGCACCAGCTGGTCTGATAACGGCACACTGATGGTTAATGACGGTAGCCAGATTGTATCCGTTGCTACAGTTGGCAGCACCGCGCCAGTTGCGTTTAAAAACCTGGTCATTCCGATGGCGGTTTCTGCTGCGATTCAGGATACCAATACGCTGGCTATTACTGATGATACCAACATGGATGGTCAGGCAACGTTTACCATCAAGTATCTGTAATATTCAGAAACTGGCAGAATATAAAAATAATGCCCGGCATTGCCGGGCATTATTATTTACACTTCGAGGAAGTTCATGATCCCCTCAGCCGCTTTACGGCCTTCGGCAATCGCCGTGACCACCAGGTCAGAGCCACGAACGATGTCGCCACCGGCGAAGATTTTCGGGTTGCTGGTCTGGAACGCGTTGTCGCTGCCTTCTGGCGCAATGATGCGGCCCTGAGAGTCCAGCTCTACGCTGTGCTTCGCCAGCCACTCCATGCTGTGAGGACGGAAACCAAACGCCATCACCACGGCATCAGCCGGGATCACGTGTTCAGAACCGGCCACGATCTCCGCGCGACGACGGCCTTTCGCATCTGGCGTACCCATCTCCGTGCGCGCCATCTTCACGCCGCTCACTTTACCGTTGGCATTCACTTCAATACCCAGAGGCTGAATGTTGAACTGGAACTCGACGCCCTCTTCACGCGCGTTTTTCACTTCGCGTTTAGAACCCGGCATGTTCTCTTCGTCACGACGGTAGGCACAGATGACATGCGCCGCATTCTGACGAATGGAGGTACGCACGCAGTCCATCGCGGTATCACCGCCGCCCAGCACCACCACGCGTTTGCCTTCCATGCTGACGAACGGCTCATCGGCGGTTTCGCCGTAACCCATAATCTGCTTGGTGTTGGCAATCAGGAACGGCAGCGCGTCATAAACGCCCGGCGCGTCTTCGTTTTCCAGACCACCGCGCATGGACTGATAGGTTCCCACGCCCAGGAACACGGCGTCGTAATCCTTCAGCAGGTCGTCGAGCTGTACGTCGCGGCCCACTTCGGTGTTGAGTTTGAATTCAATGCCCATGCCGGTGAAGATTTCGCGGCGGCGGGTCATGACCTCTTTCTCCAGCTTGAAGGCCGGGATACCGAAGGTCAGCAGGCCGCCAATCTCTGGGTGGCGATCGAAGACCACCGCCTTCACGCCGTTACGGGTCAGCACGTCCGCACAGGCCAGGCCTGCCGGGCCCGCGCCGATAATCGCCACGCGCTTGTCGGTTTGACGCACACCGGTCATATCCGGACGCCAGCCCATCTCGAACGCTTTATCGTTGATATAGCGTTCGATGTTGCCGATGGTCACCGCGCCAAACTCGTCGTTCAGCGTACAGGAGCCTTCACACAGACGATCCTGAGGGCACACGCGGCCGCACACTTCCGGCAGGGTGTTGGTCTGATGAGACAGCTCGGCGGCTTCAAAAATACGCCCTTCGTTGGCCAGCTTCAGCCAGTTCGGGATGTAGTTATGGACCGGACACTTCCATTCGCAGTAAGGGTTACCGCAGGACAGGCAGCGGTCTGCCTGTGCTTTGGCCTGGCCTTCTGAAAACGGCTCGTAGATTTCAACAAATTCAATTTTACGGATCTTCAGCGGTTTCTTTGGCGGATCAACACGCTGAAGGTCGATAAACTGGTAAACGTTCTGGCTCATCTGAATTCCTTACTGCGCCTGCACGCGCAGCTCTGCTGCGCTACGACTACGGTGACCCAACAGGGCTTTAACATCGCTGGACTTCGGCTTAACCAGCGCGAATTTCGCAGAGAACGCCGGCCAGTTGGCCAGGATCTCTTCGCCGCGCGAAGAACCGGTATGCTGCACGTGTTCGGTAATTAAGCCGCGCAGGTGTTCTTCGTGGATGGCCAGAGTATCAACGTCCAGCACTTCCACCAGCTCAGGGTTCACGCGTTTGCGGAACTCACCGTCTTCATCCAGGACGTAGGCAAAACCGCCCGTCATGCCCGCGCCAAAGTTCACGCCGGTTTTACCCAGGACGCACACAATTCCGCCCGTCATGTATTCACAGCCGTTATCGCCGATGCCTTCCACCACGGTGATGGCGCCGGAGTTACGCACCGCAAAACGCTCGCCCGCACGGCCCGCGGCAAACAGACGACCGCCGGTTGCACCGTACAGACAGGTATTGCCGATGATGCTTGCTTCATGGCTGCGGAAGGCTGAACCAACCGGAGGACGCACCGCCAGCAGACCGCCCGCCATGCCCTTTCCGACGTAGTCGTTGGCATCACCGGTCAGGTATAACTCAACGCCACCCGCGTTCCACACGCCGAAGCTCTGACCCGCAGTACCGCTGAAGTGCGCGGTAATGGGATCCGACGCCAGACCCTGATCACCGTGCGTTTGCGCGATGTAACCGGAGAGAGACGCACCCACGGAACGGTCGGTGTTGCGGATATCAAACCAGAACGTTTTGCTCTGCTTCTCGTCCACGTACGGCTTCGCCTGTTGCAGCAGCTGCGCGTTCAGCACGCCGTTGTCGAACGGCGGGTTGTTCTCGGTACAGTAAACCGCTTTGCCAGGATGCGGCTGAGCGGTTTCCAGCAGCTTGGACAGCTCCAGCTTCTGCTGCTTGGCCGTGAAGCCCTCAAGCTCTTTCAGCAGGTCGGTACGGCCAATCAGATCCACCAGACGCTTCACGCCCAGCTGCGCCATCAGCTCGCGGGTTTCACGGGCGATGAAGTCAAAGTAGTTAGTCACTTTGAACGGCAGGCCGTGATAGTGGTTCTTACGCAGCTTTTCGTCCTGGGTAGCAACGCCCGTTGCACAGTTGTTCAGGTGGCAAATACGCAGGTATTTACAGCCGAGCGCAACCATTGGGCCGGTACCAAAGCCGAAGCTTTCCGCTCCCAGAATCGCCGCTTTGATGATGTCGAGTCCGGTTTTCAGCCCACCGTCCACCTGCAAACGGATCTTGTGACGCAGGCCGTTAGCGACCAGCGCCTGCTGGGTTTCCACCAGGCCGAGCTCCCACGGACAGCCCGCATATTTCACGGAGGAGAGCGGGCTTGCGCCGGTGCCGCCGTCGTAACCGGCGATGGTGATCAGATCCGCATAGGCTTTCGCCACGCCGGTGGCAATGGTGCCAACGCCCGGTTCGGAAACCAGCTTCACGGAGATCATCGCTTTCGGGTTGACCTGTTTCAGGTCGAAAATCAGCTGCGCCAGATCCTCGATAGAGTAAATATCGTGGTGCGGCGGCGGGGAGATCAGCGTCACGCCTGGCACCGAGTAGCGAAGCTTAGCGATGTACGGGGTGACTTTATCACCCGGCAGTTGACCGCCTTCACCCGGTTTTGCCCCCTGAGCGACCTTAATCTGGATCACGTCGGCGTTAACCAGGTACGCAGGCGTTACGCCAAAGCGACCGGACGCCACCTGCTTGATACGGGACACTTTGTTGGTGCCGTAGCGGGCCGGATCTTCACCGCCTTCGCCGGAGTTGGAGTTGCCGCCGATGCTGTTCATGGCTTCCGCCAGCGCTTCGTGGGCTTCCGGGCTCAGCGCGCCGATGGACATTGCCGCGGTATCGAAGCGTTTGAACAGCTCAGACGCGGGTTCAACCTCGTCAATGCTGACCGCTTCCTCACCCGGATTGAGGGCAATGAGATCGCGCAGCGTCGCCGCGGGACGGTTGTTCACCAGCTCAGCATACTGCTGATAATCGCTGTACTCGCCGCTCTGCACCGCCTGTTGCAGCGTGCGCACTACGTCCGGGTTATAAGCGTGATACTCACCCCCGTGGACATATTTCAGCAGGCCGCCCTGTTCCAGCGGCTTACGTGCCAGCCAGGCGCGTTTCGACAGGTTCACCAGATCCTGCTGGAAGTCAGCAAAACCGGCGCCACCGATACGGCTGACCACGCCCTGGAAGCAGAGGTTGGCGACCTCGTTATGCAGGCCGACCGCTTCAAATAGCTTCGAGCAGCGGTAAGAGGCGATGGTCGAGATGCCCATTTTGGACATGATCTTGTACAGACCTTTGTTGATGCCGTTACGGTAGTTCAGCATCACAGCACGGTAGTCTTTATCGATCGCGCGGGTATCTACCAGGCGTGCCAGCGTTTCGTAGGCCAGGTACGGATAAATCGCCGTGGCGCCAAAGCCTAACAGCACCGCAAAGTGGTGCGGGTCGCGCGCGCTCGCGGTTTCAACGATGATGTTAGCATCGCAGCGTAGGCTCTTGTCCACCAGACGCGTCTGGATAGCCCCCACCGCCATGGGGGCAGGCACCGGCAGACGGTTTTTCGCGATGTTGCGGTCAGACAGCACCAGCAGAACGGTGCCGTTACGTACCATCTGCTCGGCTTTGTCGCACAGCGCGTTCACCGTCTCTTCGAGGCTCGTTTCGGTCACGTCGAAGGTGATATCGAGCGTGTCGGCGCGATAGTGCTCCTCGGTCATGGTGGTGAGCTGTTTGAAATCGGAGTACAACAGGATCGGTGATTTAAAGGTCAGACGGTGCGCCTGGCCTTCGGCTTCACAGAATACGTTCATCTCACGGCCGATGCTGGTGGCCAGCGACATGACGTGGGCTTCGCGCAGCGGGTCTATTGGCGGGTTAGTGACCTGCGCAAACTGCTGACGGAAATAGTCGTAAATAATGCGTGGCTGGCTGGAAAGCACGGCAAACGGGGTATCGTCACCCATTGAGCCGACCGCTTCCTGGCCGTTTTCGCCGAGCACGCGAATAACCGAGTCTAGTTCTTCCGCGCTGTAGTTAAACTGCTTCTGGAAGCTCGCGAGGGTGTCATCGTCCAGCTCGCGGCTGCCCACTTCTTCGTCCGACAGATCTTCAAACGGCACCAGACGACGCACGTTTTTCTCCATCCACTCTTTGTACGGATGGCGGCTCTTCAGATCGTTGTCGGTTTCGGCGGAATGCAGAATACGCCCACCGCGGGTGTCGATCACCATCAGCTCGCCCGGACCGACGCGGCCTTTTTCGACCACTTCGTCAGGCTGGTAATCCCAGATCCCGACTTCAGAGGCGCAGGTGATGAGCTTGTCTTTAGTAATAACGTAGCGCGCCGGACGCAGACCGTTACGGTCCAGGTTACAGGCGGCAAAACGACCGTCGGACATCACGATGCCCGCCGGGCCGTCCCACGGCTCCATGTGCATGGAGTTAAAGTCGAAGAACGCGCGCAGCTCAGGGTCCATATCCGGGTTGTTCTGCCAGGCCGGTGGCACGAGCAGACGCATGGCGCGCACGATATCCATCCCGCCCGCCAGCAGCAGCTCCAGCATATTATCCATGGAGCTGGAGTCCGAGCCGGTTTCGTTGACGAACGGTGCGGCATCGTGCAGGTCCGGGATCAGCGGGGTCTGGAACTTATAGGTACGGGCGCGGGCCCACTGGCGGTTGCCGGTAATGGTGTTGATCTCACCGTTGTGCGCCAGGTAGCGGAACGGCTGAGCCAGCGGCCAGCGTGGAACGGTGTTGGTGGAGAAGCGCTGGTGGAACAGGCAAATGGCCGATTCCAGACGCAGGTCCGCCAGGTCCAGGTAGAAGCGCGGCAGGTCAGCCGGCATACACAGACCTTTATAGATGTTCACCAGGTTAGAGAGGCTACAGACGTAGAACTCTTTATCGTCCTGGAGACGTTTTTCAATGCGGCGGCGTGCGATAAACAGACGGCGTTCCATATCACGCGGACGCCAGCCCGCAGGCGCGTTGACGAAAATCTGTTCAATACGAGGCAGCGAGGAGAGGGCGATTTCACCGAGCACCCCTTCGTTGGTTGGCACATCGCGCCAGCCGACAATCGACAGGGTTTCACGCTGAAGTTCTTCTTCAACGATGCGGCGTGACGCGGCAGCTTTTTCTGGATCCTGATTCAGGAACAGCATACCGACAGCGTAGTTTTTGGCTAAACGCCAGCCGCGCTCTTCCGCCACGATGCGGAAGAAACGATCCGGTTTTTGCAGCAGCAGACCGCAACCGTCGCCGGTTTTACCATCGGCAAGGATGGCGCCACGGTGCTGCATACGGGCCAGTGCGTGAATAGCAGTACGCACTACCTTGTGGCTAGGTTCGCCTTCTATGTGGGCGATCAGGCCGAAACCACAGTTATCCTTCTCAAGGGATTTATCGTACAACATATCAGTGAACCTCCCCAGGCTCGTCGGGCTTCCCACTGAACTTTACCGTGGCGCACAGGCGCAGAAAGAGCATGGCGACGGGGTTAGCGTTTCATACGCGGACCTCGCATTCGCCCTCTTTTTCATCCTTTTGCGCAGGTAAACAAGTTTGAGGACTTGCTTCAGAGGGAATCTCAATTACTGCATAAATATGATGAGCAGGCCGCTCATCCAGAAAGCTTCCAGCGGATTTCCAACTTATCGGGAATTGGTACACAGGTCAAATGGCAATCTTATTTATACAAAAATGTGCTAAAGAGTGCTTATCTAGTTGTTTTTATTGTGTATTTAACTATTTTTACAACCGCTTAAAGCACCGGGCAGGTGCAGGGGAGTGTGATCTGACTCACTATACGAAAGCGGTATTATCGATGCAGCGTGCTGAAATGCAGATTTATAGCAGAATATTAATCTGGTGTTGCATTCAATGCCGCATAAAATCACTGTTTTTCAGTCCTGGCGCTATAAATGAAAAAAACCATCAGAACATAAGGAAAAGTAATTACGTTCAGGGTGAATGAAATGTCGGTAATCGTGATTATTTATTCAAATAGATAAAAGCCGTCCAGGGCGATTGATCCAGGTCATCGCCGACAGAGGCTAAAAATGGCAGGCTTGTCCCCTTTCTTCGGGACGGTCTATCAGATTATGCAGTTACAGAAATTAGTCAATATGTTTGGTGGGGATCTTTTGCAGCGCTACGGACAAAAGGTTCATAAACTGACGCTGCACGGCGGCTTTAGCTGCCCGAACCGCGATGGCACCATCGGGCGTGGTGGCTGCACCTTCTGTAACGTGGCCTCGTTTGCTGACGAGGCCCAGCAGCATAAATCTATCGCTGAACAGCTCGCCCATCAGGCGAGTCTGGTGAACCGCGCGAAGCAGTATCTGGCCTATTTCCAGGCCTATACCAGCACGTGGGCGGAGGTGCAGGTGCTGCGCTCGATGTATCAGCAGGCGGTTGCTCAAGCGAACATTGTCGGGCTGTGCGTGGGGACGCGTCCGGACTGCGTGCCGGACGCCGTGCTGGATTTACTTAGCGAGTACAAAGAGAAGGGCTACGAGATCTGGCTAGAGCTGGGCTTGCAGACCGCGCATGACAAAACCCTGCACCGTATCAATCGCGGGCATGATTTCGCCTGCTATCAGCGCACCACGCGTCTCGCCCGCGAGCGTGGATTAAAAGTCTGCTCGCATCTGATTGTCGGCTTGCCGGGAGAAGGGCAGCAGCACGGGCTGGAAACGCTGGAAAAAGTCGTTGAGACCGGCGTGGATGGCATTAAGCTGCATCCGCTGCATATCGTGAAGGGCAGCATAATGGCGAAAGCCTGGGAAGCGGGGCGGTTATGTGGTATCGAACTCGACGACTATACGGTGACGGCGGGGGAAATGATTCGCCACACGCCGCCGGAGATTGTTTACCACCGCATCTCGGCAAGCGCCCGCCGTCCAACGCTTCTGGCACCGCTCTGGTGTGAGAACCGCTGGACGGGGATGCTGGAAATCAACCGCTATCTACAGGAGAACGGCGTACAGGGGTCGGCGCTTGGCCGCCCGTGGGTTCCCCCGCTACCGGCGACGGCCGCCTAGCAGACTTCCCAGCATGCCGCGTACTATCTGGTTGGTAATCTGACGCGTCGCGCTTTTTGCCATGGTCTGAACCACGCCATCGCGTTTGCCACCGCGTGGCCCGGTGCTGCCGAACAGAATATCTTTCAGCCCGCCGAGAATGCCGTCGTCCACGGCAACAGATTGCCCTTTTGCGGCAGGCGCATCCTGCGATTCGGCAGTCGCCTGCACCCCTTTTTGCAGCATCTCGAACGCCGATTCGCGATCCACCTCGTCTTCATACTTTCCGTACACCGGGGAGTGGTTAATCAGGCCGTTGCGTTCATCGTCCGTTACCGGACCCATGCGCGAGCAGGGCGCAATCACCATCGCGCGCTCGACAACTGTCGGGCTGCCTTTTGCATCGAGGAACGAAATCAGCGCTTCACCGGTGCCCAGCGCCTGAATGGCGGTTTCGGTATCAAAGGCCGGATTGACACGCATGGTTTGCGCCGCGGCTTTCACCGCTTTCTGATCTTTCGGCGTAAAGGCGCGCAGGGCGTGCTGCACGCGGTTACCCAACTGCCCCAGTACGTTGTCCGGAATATCCGACGGGTTTTGCGACACAAACCAGACCCCGACGCCTTTGGAGCGGATCAGGCGGATAACCTGTTCAATTTTATCCAGCAGCACCTGCGGCGCGTCGTTAAACAACAGGTGCGCTTCGTCAAAGAAGAACACCAGTTTGGGTTTTTCCAGATCGCCTGCTTCCGGCAGTTGTTCGTACAGTTCAGAGAGCATCCACAGCAGGCTGGCGGCGTAAAGCTTCGGCATCTGGTAGAGCTTCTCTGCGCTCAGAATGTTGATGATGCCTTTGCCGCTGCTGTCGGTACGCATCCAGTCTTTGATATCCAGCATTGGCTCGCCGAAGAAGTGTTCGGCGCCCTGCTGCTCCAGCGTCAGGAGCCCGCGCTGAATGGCGCCCACTGAGGCGCTGCTAATATTGCCGTACTGGTTCTGGAAGGATTTGGCGTTATCGCCAATGTACTGGGTGATGGCGCGCAGATCTTTGAAGTCGAGCAGCAGTAGCCCCTGATCGTCGGCGATACGGAAGATAATGTTCAGCACGCCGGACTGCACGTCGTTGAGGTTAAGCAGACGAGCCAGCAGCAGCGGGCCGAGGTCGGAGACGGTGGCACGCACCGGATGCCCTTTTTCGCCGAAGATATCCCAGACCACCACCGGATTACCGTGCGGCGTCCAGTCCGTGATACCGATATTTTTCAGGCGCTCAAGCAGTTTTTCTGACGCTGCACCTTCCTGAGCCACCCCAGTTAAATCGCCCTTCACGTCAGCCATAAAAACCGGCACGCCAGTCTCTGACAACGACTCAGCCAGCTTTTGCAGGGTAACGGTTTTTCCCGTCCCGGTCGCGCCGGTGATCAGGCCATGACGGTTCGCCATCGCGGGCAGTAAAAACAGCTCTTTTTCCAGCGTCCTGGCGATTAGCAATGGTGTACTCATGATGCACGTCCTCTCGTAGTCCTGGGTGGAGTATAGGCAACCTGACGGCAAAATGTCTGCGTAAATTCCTCACTTTGCGGCGCATTATCCAGTGCGGACTATGCTTTTGCATACGGTAAACAAAATTTTGGGAAACTATGTCCAGATTCTTTTTTAACGACCGCAAACAGCTTGTCAACGATGCCATTGAAGGCATACTTCTCTCCGCGCCGCACGGTAATCTCGTCAAACTGGATATCGATCCGGCCATCCGCGTGGTGGCTCGCGGCGACTGGGATAAAAGTCGCGTGGCGGTGATCTCCGGTGGCGGCTCCGGCCATGAACCGGCACATGCCGGGTTCGTCGGCAAAGGCATGCTTACCGCAGCGGTGTGTGGCGATCTGTTCGCCTCCCCAAGCGTGGATGCGGTCCTCAATGCCATTGTGGCGGTGACGGGCGACCGTGGCTGCCTGCTGATTGTGAAAAACTACACCGGCGACCGGCTTAACTTTGGCCTGGCGGCGGAAAAAGCCAAACGCTACGGCCTTAAGGTCGAGATGGTTATCGTGGCGGATGATATCGCCCTGCCGGATAACAAGCAGCCGCGTGGTATCGCGGGAACGGCGCTGGTGCATAAAATTGCGGGATATGCGGCAGAGCAGGGGAAATCGCTAAACGACGTGCGGGATATTGCGCAACAGGCCTGCGATAACCTCTGGAGCCTGGGCGTGGCGATGCAAACGTGCAACCTGCCGGGCAGCGATGATGAAGGGGGGCGCATTAAACAAGGCCATGTCGAGCTGGGTTTGGGCATTCACGGCGAGCCGGGAGCTTCCGTCGTGGATACGCAAAACAGCAAAGCCATTATCGACACGCTGGTGACGCCGTTACGCGCGCAGGCGGGGGAAGGGCGTTTTGCGGTGCTGATTAACAATCTTGGTGGCGTATCGGCGTTGGAGATGGCGCTGCTGACCAAAGAGCTGGCGCACTCGGCGCTGAAAGAGAACATTGCGTATCTGATTGGCCCGGCGCCGCTGGTGAGTGCGCTGGATATGAAAGGCTTTTCGTTAACGCTGCTAAAGCTCAACGATTTCTTCGAGAAGGCGATTCACGCCGAGGTCGAGACGCTGGGCTGGCAGAAGCCCGTGGCGTTCGCGCCCCTGCGTACCGTCCCACATAGCGCCCTTCATGATCGCGTGGAATATGCCCCGTCGGACAATACGGAGGTGAGCGAGGCCGTCGCCTCGGTAACGAAAACATTGATTCAGCTGGAAAACCGCCTTAACGCGCTGGATGCCAAAGTAGGCGATGGCGACACGGGCTCCACTTTTGCGCAAGGGGCGCGGGATATTGCGCAGCGACTTGAGGAGAACAACCTGCCCCTTAACGACGTGCCGACATTACTCCTGCTGGTAGGCGAGCGGCTGGCAACGGTGATGGGCGGATCGAGTGGGGTGTTGATGTCGATCTTCTTCACGGCGGCAGGACAAAAGCTTCACGATGGACAGCCGCTACCTGAAGCCTTGCTGAGCGGACTTGCGCAGATGAAGCAGTATGGCGGCGCGGATCTCGGCGATCGTACGCTGATCGATGCGCTGCAACCGGCGCTGGAGGCGTTACAGAAAGGCAATATTCAGGCGGCAGCGCAGGCCGCGCAGCAGGGCGCCGAAGCAACGGCAAAAATGGCGAAAGCCGGCGCGGGACGCTCGTCGTATGTGAATAAAGAGAATCTGGACGGGGTGATGGATCCGGGGGCAGTCGCGGTGGCGGAAGTTTTTAAGACCATGGTAGATGCAAAACGGTAACAACCGTTACCGTTTTTAGTGTTTGCGCCCTCTCCCTGTGAGCTGAGGGATCCCCACAAAATAATGCCTGCACAGACGGCCCCCTCTCCCTTGAGGGAGAGGGTTGGGGTGAGGGCATCAGGCCGCACATTCCCCGGCAATGTCACATCAAAAATCCGCTTTCAACACCACGCGGTAGCGGGCTTTGCCGTCGCGCACGTGCTGGATTGCTTCGTTGATTTTTGACATCGGATACAGCTCGGTGGTGGGTGCCACTTTTGTGCGTCCGGCAAACTTCATCAGCTTGCGCAGCTCGTACGGTGTACCGGTCGCGGAGCCTGACACGCTGCGATCCCCGCCGATCAGGGTAAACGCCGGAACCGGCAGCGGCTTCATCACCGCACCCACGGTGTGGAAGTTACCGCCGTAGGCCAGCGCTTCAAAGTACGGCTGCCAGTCGAGATCGACGTTTACCGTGTTGATGATCAGGTCAAACTGGCCTGCCAGGGCGGTGAGTGCCTGAGGATCGCGGCTGTTCACCACTTTATCCGCACCCATCGCCAGCACTTCCTGCTCTTTCGCCGGGTTAGAGCTGAACGCCGTCACTTCACAGCCCATCGCATGCAGCAGTTTGATGGCAATATGCCCCAGACCGCCAATACCGATCACGCCGACGCGGCTGGTGGCGGTGATGTGATGCATCAGCAGCGGTTTAAATACGGTGATACCGCCACACAGCAGCGGACCTGCGGATTCAATATCAATGCTGTCCGGCAGCGGGATAACCCATTGCCAGTCGGCGCGCAGCTTATCGGCGAAACCGCCCTTGTTAAGGATGGTCGGCGTTGCGCCCTCAAGGCAGTTGATCTGGTTGCCGCTGATACAGGCATCGCAGTGACCGCAGCTGCGTGCCGTCCAGCCGATACCCACGCGCTGGCCCACTTTCAGCCCTTTGTCCTGCGCGGCGCTGCCGAGCGCCACGACGCGGCCAATGACTTCGTGCCCGGCAACCAGCGGATAGCTGGAAAAGCCCCATTCATTGTCGATCATCGAGAGATCCGAGTGGCAGATCCCGCAGTAATCAACCTGTACTTCGACGTCTTCCGCTTTTAGTTCGCCCGCATCGTACTCGTACAGCTCAAGTTCTGCACCCGCCTGCGGTGCGGCGTAGCTTTTTATCTTCGACATCGCGTTTCCCCTGTTTTGGTGTGAACTGTGAGTGTAGAGCATTCAGTTTACAGACGCTTAACAGAAGACGGCAGGAACGAAACTTACAGACTTTTCAGCATCCTGACTTCGCAGTCCACGTGGCCCGTGCAGCCCAGTGGCGCATCGATATGCTCAAAGCCCAGATGCTCATACAGGCCAATGGCCTCTTTAAGGAAAGCGGTGGTTTCGAGGTAGCAACGTTTAAAGCCCTGTGATCGTGCATGTTCCAGGGCGACCAGCGCCAGCTTTTTCGCCAGGCCTTGTCCGCGTATCGTTGGCAGGAAATACATTTTCTGAAGTTCACAGATATCCGGCTCGCTGCAAAGCAGTGGGGCAATGCCGCCGCCGCCCACGACCTGGCCGTCCTGTTCAATGACCCAGTAGGCATGACCCGGCTGGCTGTACAGCTGAAAAAGTTCGTCCAGATTGGGGTCGGCCACGGTGTAGCCTTTGTCGGCGGTCAGGCCATATTCGGCAGAAACCGTGCGGATAACGGCGGCGATAGCCGGGTTGTCCTGCTCAGTGATCCGACGCATTGTCGTCGCGACGGGGGTAATCACGCTCATAGCATTACTCATGACAAAAATTGACACACAACTGCTGTTAATAGCACCGCAGAAAGGGGAGTGCAAGCGAGGAGTTTTCAGGAAGGATACCCCTTACGCCCTGAAGCGTAAGGGGTAAAAGCATTACAGGGCTGCGATAACCGCCTGCTGCTCGATCAGTTTGGTCTTCGCATCGGCGAAGGCAACCAGACGCTCACGCTCTTTGGCGATGACCGCTTCCGGCGCGCGGGCCACAAAGCCCTCGTTCGCCAGTTTGCTTTCGATTTTGCCAATTTCCACGTCGACTTTCGCCACTTCTTTCGCCAGACGCGCCAGCTCCGCGTCTTTGTCGATCAGACCCGCCATCGGGATCAGCAGCTCCGCGCCGTCGATGATTTTGGTCACGGAAACCGGACCTTTGTCATCGGCAGGCAGCACGGTAATGCTTTCCAGACGCGCCATGGTTTTCAGGAAGGTGTTGTTCTCGGTGACGCGACGAACGGCAGCTTCGCTGCAACCGCGCAGCAGCAGTTCCAGTGGTTTACCCGGAGCGATATTCATTTCCGCGCGGATGTTACGTACCGCAACGATCGCCTGTTTCAGCCACTCGGTATCCGCAGACGCGGCTTCATCCACTTTCGCGGCGTCGAATGCCGGGAACGGCTGGAGCATGATGGTATCGGCATTAATACCGGCAATCACCTTCACGCGCTGCCAGATGGTTTCGGTAATGAATGGAATGATCGGGTGCGCAAGGCGCAGCAGACCTTCCAGAACGGTAATCAGCGTATTACGCGTGCCGCGCAGTTCCGCTTCAGAACCGCCGTTCATGACCGGCTTCGCCAGCTCCAGGTACCAGTCGCAGAACTGGTTCCAGGTGAATTCGTACAGAATGCCTGCCGCGATGTCGAAGCGGTAGCTGTCCAGCGCGTCGCGGAACGCTTTCACCGTCTGGTTAAATTCCGCCAGGATCCAGCGGTCTGCCAGGGAGAGGGTCATCTCGCCGCCATTGAAGCCGCAATCCTGATCTTCGGTGTTCATCAGCACGAAGCGGCTGGCGTTCCACAGCTTGTTACAGAAGTTACGGTAACCTTCCAGACGCTTCATATCCCAGTTGATGTCACGGCCGGTGGAGGCCAGCGCCGCCAGGGTGAAGCGCAGGGCGTCGGTACCGTGAGATTCGATCCCGTTCGGGAACTGCTTCTCGGTACGCTTGCGGATTTTCTCCGCCAGCTGCGGCTGCATCATATTGCCGGTACGTTTTTCCAGCAGCTCTTCCAGAGAGATACCGTCCACCATATCCAGCGGGTCGATAACGTTACCCTTGGATTTGGACATCTTCTGGCCTTCGTCGTCGCGGATCAGGCCGGTCATGTAAACGGTATGGAACGGAACCTGCGGCTTGCCGTCTTCGTCTTTGATGAAGTGCATGGTCATCATGATCATGCGGGCGATCCAGAAGAAGATGATGTCGAAGCCGGAGACCATCACGCTGGTTGGGTGGAACTGACGCAGCGCGTCGGTGTTTTCCGGCCAGCCGAGGGTAGAGAAGGTCCACAGCGCGGAGGAGAACCAGGTATCCAGCACGTCTTCATCCTGGCGCAGGGCAACGTCAGCGCCCAGGTTGTTTTCCTGACGCACTTCCTCTTCGGTGCGGCCAACGTAGACATTGCCTTCGTTGTCGTACCACGCCGGGATACGGTGACCCCACCACAGCTGACGGGAAATACACCAGTCCTGAATATCGCGCATCCAGGAGAAGTACATGTTTTCGTACTGCTTCGGCACGAACTGAATGCTGCCGTTCTCAACCGCTTCCACAGCCGGTTTCGCCAGCACGTCGGCACGCACGTACCACTGGTCGGTCAGCATTGGCTCGATAACTACGCCGCCACGGTCGCCGTACGGCACGGTCAGATCGTGAGGCTTAATCTCTTCCAGCAGGCCGAGCGCGTCAACGGCGGCTACGATGGCTTTACGCGCGGCAAAGCGCTCCAGCTTCTGGAACTCAGCCGGGATGTCGCTGGAATAAACGTCGGACTCGTTGCCTTTGGTGTCATACACTTCTGCGCTTTCGCGGATATCGCCGTCGAAGGTCAGAATGTTGATCATCGGAAGTTGATGACGACGACCGACTTCATAGTCGTTGAAGTCATGCGCTGGGGTGATTTTCACGCAGCCGGTGCCTTTTTCCATGTCGGCGTGTTCGTCGCCCACAATCGGAATACGGCGGTTCACCAGCGGCAGCACCACGAATTTGCCGATCAAATCTTTATAACGCGGATCTTCCGGGTTAACGGCCACGCCGGTATCGCCCAGCAGGGTTTCCGGACGGGTGGTCGCCACCACCAGATAATCTTTGCCGTCTGCGGTTTTTGCACCGTCTGCCAGCGGATAGCGGATGTGCCACATGGAGCCTTTAGACTCGCGGTTTTCCACTTCCAGGTCAGAGATGGCGGTACGCAATTTCGGGTCCCAGTTGACCAGGCGTTTGCCGCGGTAAATCAGGTCTTCTTTGTACAGACGGACGAAGACTTCTTTCACGGCGTTGGACAGGCCTTCGTCCATGGTGAAGCGCTCGCGCTCCCAGTCCACGGAGTTGCCGAGGCGGCGCATCTGACGGGTAATGGTGCCGCCGGATTCTGCCTTCCACTGCCAGATTTTGTCGATGAACGCGTCGCGACCGTAGTCGTGGCGGGTTTTACCCTCTTCAGCGGCAATTTTACGCTCAACCACCATCTGGGTCGCGATACCCGCGTGGTCAGTCCCCGCCTGCCACAGGGTGTTTTTGCCCTGCATGCGCTGGTAGCGGATCATGGTGTCCATGATGGTCTGCTGGAAAGCATGCCCCATATGCAAACTGCCGGTGACGTTCGGCGGCGGGATCATGATACAGAAGGACTCTTTGCTTTCGTCGCCGTTAGGCTTGAAATAGCCCTGCTGTTCCCAGTGCTCGTAAAGCGGCTGTTCGATATCGCGTGGGTTATATGTCTTTTCCATTATTTCCAGGTTGCCGTATTCAGGTTAAAACCGGCCAGGCGGTACGCTTTGTAGCGTTCGCGCGCCAGTTGTTTCAAAGATTCTTCGTAAGGGACAAAGTCTACCACTTCTGTGAAAGCGGTGGCAAAATCTGCAAAGTCTGTCCGCAGGCTAATGAGAATATCGCGCGCGCTACTGTTGCGTTTTTGCGGCCAGGCAATCTCCACCGGTGCCCCGCCGCGTGGACCTTCGCCCGACAGGTTATGCGGAACAAAACTCTCCGGCGGGCGCGCCCATAGCGCTTCATCCAGGCGAATTGCTTGCTGCTCATCTTCACAGGCAATCAGGACGCGTTTACCTGCGCGCCAACGTTCTGCGGCAATTTCACACACCAGTTGTTCAACGGCGCTGAGGCCATCCTGATGGGTGTCATTGTCCAGAAGGTAGAACGTTGCATTCTTCATATATGGGGTTTCTTGTCGTGGATTTAAATGCAAAGCCGGGTAAGCGTAGCGCCACCCGGCGTTTATCATTACTCGTCGCCGTTAAAACCCGCACGATTGAGCAGGAACTGCGACAGCAGCGCCACCGGACGTCCGGTCGCGCCTTTGGCTTTACCGGAGCGCCATGCGGTCCCCGCGATGTCCAGGTGCGCCCAGTTGTACTTGCGGGTAAAGCGCGCCAGGAAGCAGCCCGCGGTAATCGCCCCGCCAGGACGACCGCCGATGTTTGCCATGTCTGCGAAGTTAGACTCCAGTTGTTCCTGGAACTCGTCCCCCAGCGGCAGACGCCACGCGCGGTCGCCGGCCTGTTCGGACGCGCCGATCAGTTCATGCGCCAGCGGGTTGTGGTTCGACATCAGGCCGGTGATGTGATGCCCCAGCGCAATCACGCAGGCGCCGGTCAGTGTAGCCACGTCAATCACCGCTTCAGGTTCGAAACGCTCAACGTAGGTCAGCACGTCGCACAGTACCAGACGGCCTTCGGCGTCGGTGTTCAGCACCTCAACGGTCTGGCCGGACATGGTGGTCAGCACATCACCAGGACGATAAGCGCGGCCGCCAGGCATGTTTTCGCAGCCCGCCAGCACGCCGATCACGTTGATGGGCAACTGAAGTTCCGCGACCATGCGCATAACGCCGTAAACCGCCGCCGCGCCGCACATGTCGTACTTCATCTCATCCATGCCTTCTGAAGGCTTGATGGAGATACCGCCTGAGTCGAAGGTCAGCCCTTTACCGACGAGCACGATCGGACGCGCATCTTCAGACGGATTGCCCTTGTACTCAATGACTGACATCAGGGATTCGTTCTGGGAGCCGTTACCGACCGCCAGATAAGAGTGCATCCCCAGCTCTTTCATCTGCTGTTCGCCGATAACGCGGGTGATAACGTTCTTGCTGTAGGCGTCAGCCAGCTGGCGCGCCTGAGACGCCAGGTACGCGGCGTTACAGATGTTTGGCGGCATATTGCCAAGATCTTTTGCCGCTTTGATACCGGCGGCAATGGCCAGACCGTGCTGAATGGCGCGCTCGCCGCTGGTCAGCTCGCGACGGGTTGGCACGTTAAAGACCATTTTACGCAGCGGGCGACGCGGCTCGCTTTTGGTGGTCTTCAGCTGATCAAAGCTGTAGAGGCTCTCTTTTGCGGTTTCGACGGCCTGGCGCACCTTCCAGTACGTGTTGCGGCCCTTAACGTGCAGCTCCGTCAGGAAGCAGACGGCTTCCATCGAACCAGTATCATTCAGTGTATTAATGGTTTTCTGAATAACCTGCTTGTACTGGCGCTCATCAAGCTCACGTTCTTTACCACAGCCAATCAGCAGAATACGCTCGGACAGGACGTTCGGAACATGGTGCAGCAACAAGGTCTGCCCTGGTTTGCCTTCCAGTTCGCCACGGCGCAGCAGGGCGCTGATATAGCCGTCGCTGATTTTATCGAGTTGCTCGGCGATCGGGGAGAGTCGGCGTGGTTCAAAGACGCCCACAACGATGCAGGCACTCCGCTGTTTCTCCGGGCTACCGCTTTTTACACTGAACTCCATGCACTACGCTCCTGAATCTTAAAGACAACGGCGGCGGCTACGGATAGAATTGAAACCTTTCGTAACTCATGTCCGCCGTTGTGGTGACTTCGTGTTAATCTTACGTTACTACGGTTTCGACACGTCAATAAATGTCATGAAGCGCGAATCCGCCGGGTTTTTTAATCTTAGCGATGATTTCGACGACTCAAGAGAATAAATGACGTTTAAGCCATGAAACAAGCTAAATTCCTGCATAAGACGAGTTTTAACGGGCGTATTTAAAGTGATAATCATAAGATATCTGGTTCGGGAGACGCTGAAGAGCCAACTGGCGATCCTCTTTATCCTCCTTCTGATCTTTTTCTGTCAGAAGCTGGTCAGGATCCTCGGCGCGGCGGTTGATGGCGAAATCCCAACGAATCTGGTGCTTTCCCTGCTCGGGCTTGGCGTGCCGGAAATGGCGCAGCTTATCCTGCCGTTAAGCCTGTTCCTTGGTCTGCTGATGACCCTGGGTAAGCTCTATACCGAAAGTGAAATCACCGTGATGCATGCCTGCGGCCTCAGTAAAGCCGTACTGGTAAAAGCAGCCATGGTGCTGGCGCTGTTTACGGGCATTGTTGCCGCGGTTAACGTCATGTGGGCGGGGCCGACCTCCTCTCGTCATCAGGATGAGGTGCTGGCGGAAGCAAAAGCTAACCCGGGGCTGGCGGCGCTGGCGCAGGGGCAGTTCCAGCAGGCGACCGACGGTAACTCCGTGCTGTTTATCGAAAGCGTCGATGGCAACCGCTTCAATGACGTGTTTCTTGCTCAACTGCGCCCGAAAGGTAACGCTCGGCCTTCTGTGGTGGTGGCGGACTCCGGTCAGCTGTCTCAGCGTAAAGACGGCTCTCAGGTTGTCACGCTGAACAAAGGAACGCGTTTCGAAGGCACGGCTATGCTGCGCGACTTCCGTATTACCGATTTCCAGAACTACCAGGCCATCATTGGTCATCAGGCCGTCGCGCTCGATCCAACGGATACTGAGCAGATGGATATGCGCACCTTAATGAATACCGATACCGATCGTGCGCGTGCTGAACTGCACTGGCGTATCACGCTGGTATTCACCGTATTTATGATGGCGCTGATGGTGGTTCCGCTGAGTGTGGTGAACCCGCGCCAGGGCCGCGTGCTGTCGATGCTGCCAGCGATGCTGCTGTATCTGGTGTTCTTCCTGCTGCAAACCTCAATCAAGTCTAACGGCGGGAAAGGAAAAATTGACCCGATGATCTGGACCTGGGTCGTGAATGGTTTGTATCTGCTGCTGGCAGTCGGACTCAACTTGTGGGACACGGTGCCTGTGCGTCGTCTTCGTGCCCGGTTTACGCGTAAAGGAGCCATCTAATGCAGGCGTTTGGCGTACTTGACCGCTATATCGGTAAAACGATTTTCACCACCATCATGATGACCCTGTTCATGCTGGTGTCGCTCTCGGGCATTATCAAATTTGTCGACCAGCTGAAAAAAGCCGGGCAGGGGAGTTACGACGCGTTGGGTGCCGGGATGTACACCCTGCTCAGCGTACCAAAAGATGTGCAGATCTTCTTCCCGATGGCGGCCCTGCTGGGGGCGTTGCTGGGCCTGGGGATGCTGGCTCAGCGTAGCGAGCTGGTGGTGATGCAGGCATCTGGCTTTACCCGTATGCAGGTTGCGCTGTCGGTAATGAAAACCGCGATCCCGCTGGTGCTGTTGACCATGGCGATTGGCGAATGGGTCGCGCCGCAGGGCGAACAGATGGCGCGTAACTACCGTGCTCAGGCTATGTACGGTGGTTCGCTGCTCTCCACGCAGCAGGGGTTATGGGCGAAAGATGGTCAGAACTTCGTCTATATCGAACGCGTGAAAGGGGACGATGAACTAGGCGGCGTGAGCATCTACGCCTTCAACAACGATCGTCGTTTGCAGTCGGTGCGTTATGCCGCCTCCGCTAAATTTGATGCGAACAACAAGCTGTGGCGGTTATCCCAGGTTGATGAATCTGACCTGACGAACCCGAAACAGATCACCGGTTCGCAGACCGTAAGCGGTACCTGGAAAACCAACCTGACGCCGGACAAGCTTGGCGTGGTAGCGCTCGATCCCGATGCGCTCTCCATCAGCGGTCTGCATAACTACGTGAAGTATCTGAAATCGAGCGGACAGGATGCGGGGCGTTACCAGCTCAACATGTGGAGCAAAATCTTCCAGCCACTGTCCGTGGCGGTGATGATGCTAATGGCGCTGTCGTTCATCTTTGGACCGCTACGTAGCGTGCCGATGGGGGTCCGCGTGGTAACTGGTATCAGCTTTGGTTTCGTGTTCTACGTCCTCGATCAGATTTTCGGTCCGCTGACACTGGTGTATGGCATTCCGCCAATTATCGGCGCGCTGTTGCCGAGCGCCAGTTTCTTCCTGATCAGTCTCTGGATGCTGCTAAAACGCTCCTGATAAAACGTCTTCCTCGCTCCCGCTAGCCCGGGGGCGAGGCTAATCTCCTGTTTCACCCCGCACTTTTTCTCACAACCTTCAACGCCTCGCCGTGAATTTGAGTATTATTGAGCGATAAAGTCGTGAAGGGATCCTCTATGAAGCAAATTCGAATGCTGGCCCAGTACTACGTCGACCTGATGATGAAGCTCGGGCTGGTGCGTTTTTCCATGCTGCTGGCGCTGGCGCTGGTCGTTCTGGCCATTGTCGTGCAAATGGCCGTGACCATGGTTCTGCATGGTCAGGTCGAGAGCATCGACGTGATCCGCTCTATTTTCTTTGGCCTGCTGATCACCCCATGGGCGGTCTATTTCCTCTCCGTGGTGGTTGAGCAGCTGGAAGAGTCCCGACAGCGTTTATCGAAACTGGTGGATAAGCTGGAAGAGATGCGCGAGCGCGATCTTAAACTCAACGTTCAGCTCAAGGACAACATTGCCCAGCTGAATCAGGAAATTTCAGACCGTGAGAAGGCGGAAGCCGAGCGTCAGACCACGCTTGAGCAGCTGAAAATTGAGATGAAAGAGCGCGAAGTCACGCAGATCCAGCTTGAACAGCAATCCTCTTTCCTGCGCTCGTTCCTCGATGCGTCGCCGGATCTGGTGTTCTACCGTAATGAAGATAAAGAGTTCTCCGGCTGTAACCGGGCCATGGAACTGTTGACCGGGAAAAGCGAAAAACAGCTGATCCACCTGAAACCTCAGGATGTCTATTCCGAAGAGGCGGCAGCAAAAGTGATGGAGACGGATGAAAAGGTCTTCCGCCATAACGTTTCGCTGACCTATGAGCAGTGGCTGGACTACCCCGACGGGCGCAAAGCCTGCTTTGAGATCCGCAAAGTACCTTATTACGACCGGGTGGGTAAACGTCATGGTCTGATGGGCTTTGGCCGTGATATCACCGAGCGTAAGCGCTATCAGGATGCGCTGGAGCGCGCCAGCCGGGATAAAACAACCTTCATCTCCACCATCAGCCATGAACTGCGCACCCCGCTGAATGGCATTGTGGGGCTGAGCCGCATTCTGCTGGATACCGAGCTGACCAGCGAGCAGGAAAAATACCTCAAAACGATCCACGTCTCGGCGGTCACGCTGGGCAATATCTTCAATGATATTATCGACATGGATAAGATGGAGCGCCGTAAAGTTCAGCTCGACAACCAGCCGGTTGATTTTACAGGCTTCCTCGCAGACCTGGAGAACCTGTCAGGTTTGCAGGCCCAGCAAAAAGGGTTGAGCTTTGTGATGGAGCCGACGCTGCCGCTGCCGCATAAAGTGGTGACGGACGGCACGCGGCTGCGGCAGATCCTGTGGAACCTCATCAGCAATGCCGTGAAGTTTACCCAGAAGGGGCAGGTTGCGGTGCGCATTCGCTATGACGAAGGCGACATGCTGCACTTTGAAGTTGAGGACTCGGGTATCGGCATTCCTCAGGAAGAGCAGGATAAGATCTTCGCCATGTATTATCAGGTTAAAGACAGCCACGGCGGTAAACCGGCGACCGGTACGGGCATTGGCCTGGCGGTGTCGAAACGTCTGGCGAAAAGTATGGGCGGGGATATCACCGTTGCCAGCCAGCCGGGTAAAGGCTCCACCTTTACGCTTACCGTCCATGCGCCTGCCGTAGCGGAAGAGGTGGAAGATACGTTTGAGAACGACGATATGCCGCTGCCAGCCCTGCACGTCCTGCTGGTGGAAGATATTGAGCTGAACGTCATTGTCGCCCGGTCGGTACTGGAAAAACTCGGTAACAGCGTGGATGTGGCGATGACCGGCAAAGCCGCGCTGGAGATGTTCACGCCGGGCGAGTACGACCTGGTGCTGCTCGATATTCAGCTACCGGACATGACCGGACTGGATATCTCCCGCGAGCTGACGCGCAAATATGCTCCTGACGAGCTGCCGCCGCTGGTGGCGTTGACCGCAAACGTGCTGAAAGATAAAAAAGAGTACCTCGAGGCCGGAATGGACGATGTGCTCAGCAAGCCGCTGGCGGTACCTGCCCTGACGGCGATGATCAAGAAGTTCTGGGATACCTGTGATGAAGAGGAGAGCACCATGACGTCTGTTGATAGCGCCAAAGCCCAAACGATACTGGATACCGCCATGCTGGAGCAGTATATCGATCTGGTAGGACCAAAACTGATCACCGATGGCCTGGCCGTGTTCGAAAAAATGATGCCGAGCTATCTGAACGTGCTCGAATCCAACCTGACGGCGCGTGACCAGAAGGGCATCGTCGAAGAGGGACATAAAATCAAAGGCGCGGCAGGATCGGTCGGGTTACGTCATCTCCAGCAACTGGGCCAACAGATTCAGTCGCCTGATTTACCTGCCTGGGAAGATAATGTAGGTGATTGGGTCGAAGAGATGAAACAGGAGTGGCAAAACGATGTGGCAGTGCTGAAAGCCTGGGTAGATGCCAGAAAAAAATGACCCCGGCTATACCGGGGTGCGCGAATACTGCGCCAACACCAGGGAAATCGTGGCTGCGCCTGATTTTTGTGGGTTGTTTTCGCATGGACGCCGCCTGAAAATTGAGGCCGCACGCAGATAAGATAGCAAATCTTAAAAAGTTTGTTACATGAATCAGTGAAATGTGTGAAGCATAGCGTTTTAATCAGAATTTTTAATGTGCTTCAGCGAGTTGCTTAGAAGGATCGTCAGAATGAAGAAAGTGGGTGTCGTGCTGAGCGGATGTGGCGTTTACGATGGTTCAGAGATACATGAAACCGTATTAACGCTGCTGGCATTATCGCGGCAGGGGGCAGACGTTCTCTGCTTCGCGCCGGATAAAACTCAAGCAGACGTAATGAATCATCTTACCGGCGAGCCAATGGCGGAAAGCCGTAACGTGCTGATTGAAGCGGCACGTATTGTGCGTGGAGATATTCATCCGCTGGCACAGGCCGATGCCGCTGAACTTGATGCGCTCATCGTGCCGGGCGGCTTTGGCGCGGCAAAAAACCTGAGCACGTTTGCAACAGAAGGCGCGGCGTGCCATGTCGATCCCGATTTGAAAGCGCTATCGCTGGCGATGCATGCAGCAGGTAAGCCGCAGGGCTTTATCTGTATTGCGCCAGCCATGCTGCCGAAAATTTTTGATTTCCCGCTGCGGCTCACGATCGGAACCGACATTGATACCGCTGAAATTATCGAGGATATGGGCGGCGAGCACGTGCCATGCCCGGTAGACGACATTGTGGTGGATGAGGACAATAAAATCATCACCACGCCGGCGTATATGCTGGCGCAGAATATCGCTGAGGCTGCCGCAGGCATTGAAAAGCTGGTGGACAGAGTGCTGGTTCTTACCGAATGAGTCGTAAATTATCCCCTGGCGGGTGGTTAAAACGGATCCTGCTGCGTATTGTGCTGGTCCTGGCCGTTTTTTGGGGCGGAGGCATTGCGCTGTTCAGCATCCTGCCCGTCCCGTTCTCCGCCGTGATGGCAGAGCGGCAGATTAGCGCCTGGCTCTCGGGTGATTTTGGCTATGTTGCCCACTCAGACTGGGTCGGCATGGATGAAATCTCCCCGTGGATGGGGCTGGCGGTCATTGCGGCAGAAGATCAGAAATTCCCGGAGCACTGGGGTTTTGACGTGGCGGCTATTGAGAAGGCGCTGGATCATAATGAACGTCATGAAAACCGCGTCCGCGGCGCGTCAACGCTTTCTCAGCAGACGGTAAAAAATCTGTTCTTATGGGACGGTCGCAGCTGGGTAAGAAAAGGGCTGGAGGCCGGGCTGACGCTGGGGGTCGAGACGGTGTGGAGCAAAAAACGCATTTTGACCGTCTACCTGAATATCGCGGAGTTTGGTGACGGCGTGTTTGGCGTCGAAGCGGCATCGCAGCGCTATTTTGGCAAGCCCGCCAGCAGGTTGACTATGTCCGAAGCGGCACTCCTTGCCGCCGTGCTGCCGAACCCGCTGCGTTTTAAGGCCAGCACCCCGTCAGGCTACGTGCGAAGCCGCCAGGCGTGGATTATGCGCCAGATGCGTCAGTTGGGTGGGGAAGGGTTTATGGAGCGAAATAATCTTATGTAAGGCGGGTAAGCGCAGCGCTACCCGCCGACATGGCGAACGTTAGTCTTCGTCAAACCCGGCGTTAAACAGGGCAATCACTGCCGCCAGCGCTTCTTCTTCCTGCGGGCCGGTGGCTTCAACTTCAATCTGGCGGCCTTTGGCAGAATCCAGCATCAGCAGGGCGATCACGCTATTGGCTTCTGCCTCGGTTCCCTCGTCGTTGCGCAGCAGCACCTCAGCATCAAAACCCTGCATCAGCTCAAACAGCTTCATCGCCGGGCGCGCATGCATGCCCAGCTTATTGGTGATTTCGACGGTCTGTTTTACGGTCATGTTTTGCGTTTTTCCAGCGTGCGATGACGGGACTGAACGTTCTTTCCGCGTGAGCGGAAGTAATCGGCCAGCTGTTCGGCAATATAGACCGAACGATGTTTACCGCCGGTACAGCCAATCGCCACCGTCAGGTAGCTGCGATTGTTTGTTTCCAGCATAGGTAACCATAGCTCAAGGTAGCTTCGCGTCTGGTAGATAAAATTGTGTACTTCTGTGTGTCGGTCGAGGAACGCCGCCACCGGCTTATCCAGACCGGTCATCGGACGCAGTTTCGGATCCCAGTGCGGGTTCGGCAGGAAACGCACATCAAAAACGTAATCCGCATCGATAGGTATGCCGTGCTTAAAGCCGAAGGATTCAAACACCATCGTCAGTTCACGCTCGCGCTTGCCGAGTAAGCGCGTACGCAGCATTTCCGCCAGCTCGTGGACGGACATTTCAGAGGTGTCGACAATCAGGTCGGCCCGCGAACGCAGCGGCTCAAGCAGATCGCTCTCTTTATCGATGGCGCTTTCCAGCGAAAGATTTTTACTGGAGAGCGGATGCAAACGACGTGTATCGCTGTAACGGCGGATCAGCGTGTTGCGGTCAGCGTCCAGGAACAAGAGCTGAGGCGAGAAGCATTCCGGCAGGCTGTTCATTGCCTGCTCGAAGATTTCCGGCGATTCCGGCATGTTACGCACGTCAATACTGACGGCGGCAGAGATTTGCCTGTCCGCCAGCGTCCGCGCCAGATCGGGTAACAACACTACCGGCAGGTTATCTACACAGTAAAATCCCATGTCTTCCAGCGCGCGCAGGGCCACGGACTTCCCGGACCCCGAACGACCGCTGACGATCATCAGCACCATGTTCCGTTTCTCCTCAGGGCAGCCGTTCTGAAGGCCCTTTCCCGATTATGCCTCATCCTGATTGCCTTCTGCTTCAGTGATAATTTGATAAAGCTCTTCATCACTTTGGGCTGAGCGCAGTCGACGACAAATGGTTTTATCCGCCAGACGTTTGGCAACCAGCGACAGCGTGTGCAGGTGGGTCTTGGTCTGATCGGCAGGAACCAGCAGCGCGAAGAGCAGATCCACAGGCTGGTTATCAATGGCGTCAAAAGCGATAGGCGTTTCCAGTTGCACAAACACCCCCACGGCACGCAGCGTATCTTCTTCCAGCTTGCCATGCGGGATCGCAATGCCATTGCCGATGCCGGTACTGCCCATTTTTTCACGAGTCAGAATGGCTTCAAACACGATCTGCGGCGGCAGACCCAGCTGTTTTGCGGCCAGCTCACTGATGATTTCCAGCGCACGTTTTTTGCTCTGGCAGTGAACGCCACTGCGGGTACAATCCTGGTTAAGGACATTGCTCAGTTGAAGAGCGGAATCGTTGTTTATCATAATTTCACCTAAGCGCTAACTGTACAAATGGCCTGTTGTGTTTCACAACAGGCCGTCCTGCACCCGTTAACTGCCCGGACAATTAGTGTTGTTTCAGTTTATCTTTATGTTTATTGAGCTGTCTCGCAAGCTTATCAATCAAGCCGTCGATAGCCGCGTACATGTCTTGCCCTTCCGCACTGGCATGGAGTTCCCCTCCGTTGACGTGCAGGGTCGCATCCGAGATATGCGTCACTTTCTCCACTTTCAACACAACATAGACCTGGTTGATCCTCTCGAAATACTGCTCGAGTTTCGCAAACTTAGTGTTTACAAAATCGCGTAAAGCCTCAGTAATCTCGACGTTATGTCCGGTGATATTGAGCTGCATAGTGTCTTCCTTATCGGTTGTGTCAAACCAGTTGTTTACGCTGGTTAGACGGCGGAATGGATAAAGACTCTCGATACTTCGCGACAGTACGACGTGCCACCATAATACCCTGATCGGACAGCATGGTGGTTAACTTACTGTCACTGAGTGGCTTCGCGGGGTTCTCCGCGGCGATCAACTTCTTCACCAGTGCGCGAATGGCCGTCGACGAGGCTTCGCCGCCGCCTTCGGTGTTCACGTGGCTGGAGAAGAAATACTTAAGCTCAAAAATACCGCGTGGGCTGTGCAGATACTTCTGCGTGGTCACGCGGGAAATGGTTGATTCATGCATCTCGACGGCCTGGGCTATGTCCGCCAGCACCATCGGTTTCATAAACTCTTCGCCCTGCTCAAAGAATGCCTGCTGCTGTTCGACAATACAGCGGCTGACGCGCAGCAGCGTGTCATTACGGCTCTCCAGACTCTTAATCAACCAGCGTGCTTCCTGAAGGTTGCTGCGAATGTATTGATTATCAGCGTCGTTACGGGCGCTGGTGCACATGGAGGCGTATTGCTGGTTGATTTGCAGGCGAGGAATGCTGTCGGCGTTCAGTTCAACGACCCAGCGGCCATTGTGTTTTCTCACCAGCACATCGGGAATGACATATTCCGGTTCGCTGGTCTGAATCGACTGCCCCGGACGCGGATCGAGCGACTGGATCAGATTCACCGCTTCCTTCAGCACCTCTTCTTTCAGGCGCGTGACGCGCATCAGGGTGCGGAAGTCGTGGTTCGCCAGCAGATCCAGATGATCGCTGATGATGAGCCGGGCTTCGTCAATCCACGGTGTCTCTTTAGCAAACTGCGAAAGCTGGATCAGAAGGCAGTCACGCAGATCTTTCGCGGCGACGCCAATCGGGTCGAAACGCTGAACGCGTTTCAGGACGGCTTCGATCTCTTCCAGTTCAATCTCGTCATCGCCGATGCTTTCAAGAATCTCGTCCAGCGTCACGGTCAAATAGCCCGTGTCGTCAACGGCATCGACAATCGAGGTGGCAATGGCGCGATCGGTATCGGAGAAAGGCGTCAGCTCCACCTGCCACATCAGGTAGTCCTGAAGCGATTGGGTAGTTTCGCCCTGGTAGACCGGGAGTTCATCGTCCTGGTAGTCTGCACGCGTCCCGGAAGGGGTACCCGCGGTGTAGATTTCATCCCAGCTGGCATCCAGCGGCAGTTCGTCCGGCATCTCTTTCTGTTCGAGTGCATCTACGGAGTCGAGCGTTTCTGTGTCCTGCGTCTGCTGGGCGTCTACCTCGTCATGAAGATCGGTCTGCTCCAGCAGCGGATTGCTGTCCAGCGCCTGCTGGAGCTCCTGCTGGAGTTCTAACGTGGACAGCTGCAACAGACGGATTGCCTGCTGGAGCTGCGGCGTCATGGCCAGTTGCTGGCTGAGCCGTAATTGCAAACCTTGCTTCATGTTCAGAGCGTTTTTCTCCGGTTCGGCGTGACTTAACCTCTACCCTATCAGAGTCTGAAGTCTTCCCCAAGGTACACGCGCTTAACATGCTCATCCTCGAGGATTTGCTGCGGCGTACCGTGGGCAATCAGATGGCCCTGGCTCACTATGTAGGCGCGCTCACACACCGCCAGCGTTTCACGAACGTTGTGGTCCGTGATCAGTACGCCAAGCCCGCTGTCGCGCAGGTGTTCAATGATACGTTTGATATCGATAACGGAGATGGGGTCAACGCCCGCAAACGGTTCATCCAGCAGGATAAATTTCGGGTTTGCTGCCAGCGCGCGCGCAATCTCAACGCGGCGGCGTTCACCACCGGACAGCGCCTGACCGAGGCTGTCGCGAAGGTGTTCAATATGAAACTCTTCCATCAGCTCGTTCGCACGGTCAGTGCGCTGCTCGCTGGTCAGATCGTCACGGATCTGGAGCACGGCCATCAGGTTGTCGAACACGCTTAAGCGGCGGAAGATAGACGCTTCCTGCGGCAGATAGCCGATGCCACGACGCGCGCGGGCATGCAGCGGCAGCAGGCTGATATCTTCATCATCGATAATGATGTTGCCGGCGTCACGTGGGACGATGCCCACCACCATGTAGAAGGTCGTGGTTTTACCCGCCCCGTTAGGGCCAAGCAAACCCACGATTTCGCCGGAGTTGACGGTCAGACTGACATCTTCGACGACGCGGCGGCCCTTATACGCTTTCGCGAGGTTTTTTGCAGTTAAAGTTGCCATAACGAATTAGTTACTCTTTTTCTTTGCCGGAGCCTGACCGTTGTTCTTGTCCTGCAACTGCGAAGGCACAAGCACGGTCGTGACGCGTTTGCCTTTTTCGCTGGAGGCCTGCATTTTCTGCTCTTTCACCAGATAAGTGATCTTGTCGCCTTTGATATTGCTGTCCAGCTGTTCCAGGTAAGCATTACCGGTCAGGATGACCAGATCCTTCGCCAGTTCATAGTGCATATGCGAGGCATGGCCTTTCACCGGCTTGCCGTTGTCCTGCATCTGGTAGAAGGTGGCCGGGTTGCCATAACCATCGATAATCTCTTTCCCCTGCTCGCCGCCCGGACGGGTAACGACCACTTTGTCGGCGTTGATTTTGATAGTGCCCTGGGTCACAACGACGTTGCCGGTAAAGGTGACGACGTTACCCTGCATATCCAGAGACTGGGTATCGGATTCAATATGAATCGGCTGTTCGGTGTCGCCAGTCACAGCAAGCGCGGGAAGACTGGCCGCCAGCAGCGCGCTGGCGATAACAACTTTAAGGCTGAGTTTGTTTGTTTTGAATTTCATAGGAGGTTCTAACCTTTTCAATCAGCTCGGCGTTTTTGCTGCGTAAGTTCCCGCGCATTCTTAAACCGCTGGAATTAAATGTTGTGCCATACAGGGTGACTAAATCCTGCGACGTGACATCCTGGGTGACCAGGTTGATCTGGGCGTTATCCGTCGTAATTTTTCGCAGTTGCGCGTCAGCGGTCAGGGCGTTGACTTCAACGTGACCATACAGGTAAAGCATACGGTCATTTGTCAGTTTTGCCCGGTCAGACTTGATTGACCACGTCGGCACTTTGTCCGTATCAAAGGTGGTCAGGACCGGCTGGGTAAACCACGAGGTGCCGTCATCTGAAAAATATTCTACATGCTGAGCAACGAGGCGATAGTTCAGCGCACCTTCCGGGCTATAGACCACGGTGTCGCTGTGATCGCTTTTATAGGTCGGGTCGCTCGTGTTAACCACTTCCGCTTGCGTATCATCGCGGTCAGCGAGATTTACGCCAATCAGTATCAGGGCGACAAGCGCAAGCAGAATGATAACCCAACGTCTGGTTTTACTCATATCGATTGCCCTTTCGCCTCATCAAGCTTGCCCTGCGCCAGCAGAAGCAGATCGCAGACTTCACGGACGGCGCCACGGCCACCGTGAATATGGGTAACGTAATCAGCACGCGGGATCAGCAGCGGGTGCGCGTCAGCCACGGCGATGCTCAGACCCACCTCCGCCATGACTGGCCAGTCGATCAAATCATCTCCGACGTATGCCACATTCTCTGGCGCAATGGCCAGTTTTCCCAGCAAATCCCGGAAGGCTACCATCTTATCAGACTGTCCCTGATAGAGATGCGTAATGCCCAGCGTTTCACACCGATCTTCTACCAGTTTAGCTTTCCGCCCGGTGATGATTGCAACTTCAATACCGGACGTGAGCGCACAGCGGATACCGTAACCGTCGCGAACGTTAAAGGCTTTCAGCTCTTCGCCGTTATTGCCCATATAAATCAGACCGTCGGAGAGCACACCATCCACATCGAGGATCAGCAGGCGGATATTTTCCGCCTTTGACATCATGTGGGCGCTCACCGGGCCATAACAGGTTGCAAGGGATGCACCCGCATTACTCATTGTCTTATCCTTCATTACACTACGCCAGCGCGCAGCAGATCATGCATATGTACCACACCCAGCAGTTGGTCGCCATCGGCAACCATCAC
Organism: Enterobacter cloacae complex sp. CDL013; assembly: GCF_049238805.1. NCBI lineage: Bacteria > Pseudomonadati > Pseudomonadota > Gammaproteobacteria > Enterobacterales > Enterobacteriaceae > Enterobacter > Enterobacter cloacae complex sp. CDL013. The sequence goes on from NZ_JBMKGT010000001.1 coordinate 84,285, forward strand.
TGAGGTAATATGACGGGACTGCATCAGGTTCAGCACATCTACCGCCAGCGTGCCGGGACGGACGCGGATCCCTCCTGGTGTCATTACATCAGCGATGCCCAGCGTTCGGACATCCACACCCATATCGAATACCCGGCGCAGGTCGCCGTCGGTGAAAATGCCCTGAATCTTCATCAGATCGTCGCAGATAACCGTCATGCCCAGGTTTTTACGGGTGATCTCCAGTAACGCGTCGCGCAAAGAGGCCTCTTTGCTGACGTGCGGGATCTCATCCCCGGTGTGCATAATATCGTTAACCCGCAGCAGCAGTTTGCGCCCGAGCGCGCCGCCGGGGTGAGACAGGGCGAAATCTTCTGGCGTAAAACCGCGGGCTTCCAGCAGCGCAACGGCAAGGGCATCGCCCATCACCAGCGCGGCGGTTGTGCTGGAGGTCGGCGCCAGCCCCAGCGGGCAGGCTTCTTTAGGCACCTTCACGCACAGGTGAATATCCGCCGCGCGCGCCATGCTGCTTTCCGGGCGGCTGGTCATGCAAATCAGCGGTACGTGCAGACGCTTCAGCACCGGGATCAACGCCAGGATTTCATTCGATTCCCCGGAGTTGGACAGCGCAATAACCACGTCCTGCGGCGTAACCATGCCGAGGTCACCGTGCGCGGCTTCACCGGGATGAACGAAGAATGACGACGTGCCGGTACTGGCAAAGGTCGCCGCCATTTTGCGCCCGATATGGCCGGATTTGCCCATCCCCATCACCACGACTTTACCGGCGCAGTAGAACATCTTCTCACAGGCCAGACTAAAATCCTGATTAATGTACTGATCTAACTGCGCCAGACCTTCACGTTCAATCTCCAGAACGTCTTTGCCTGCTTTCTGAAAGTCAAAACCCGGCTGCAATTCTATTTGCGACATAATGCGTTTCCGTTTACCCAGAGAGAAGTGGCGAGAGCCAGTACAGCATCGCCAGCCATACGATAAATCCACCCGTCAGCAGCGCGCCCGCGCCTTTGCCGATCTGCTCTTTTCGCCGCCAGCAGAGCAGGGCGAAAATCACGCTGACCAGCAGCATCACACCGTAATCGCGCGTGAAAACCATAGGGTTAAACGGCCCCGGTGAGATTAATGCCGGCAGCCCCGTCACGATCGCGATATTGAAAATATTCGAGCCAATGATATTGCCGATGGCGATATCATCTTCCCCTTTACGCGCCCCGGCGATGGCGGTAGCCAGCTCTGGCAGGCTGGTGCCGATAGCGATGACCGTCAGACCGATTGTCAGTTCGCTCATCGCAAACGCGTTCGCCAGCACCGTCGCGTTATCGACCACCATCCGCGTGGCCATTGGCATGATAATCAGCGCGACGCCCAGCCACAGCAGGGCGACGGGTAAGGTCCCTTCCCGGGGCAGCTCGGCGAGGTGCTCACGCGTGAGGCTATCGTTACCCTGTTTTTCCGCCAGACGTGCGATCTTCACGCTGTAAAGCAACCAGATCACGGCCAGGGCGAGCAGGAATATACCGTCACCGACGCTCAGCACCCCGTCATAAAGCACATAGCCCGCCAGCAGACTGACGACTAACATTAGCGGCAATTCACGACGCAAAACATCGGAATGTACGCGAAATGGATGCAGTAATGCGGCTAAGCCTAAAATCAGCAAGATATTGACGATGTTAGAGCCAATCGCGGTGCCGATAGCGAGGTCAACCTGGCCATGCAACGAGGCTGAAACAGAAACGATGATTTCAGGAAGCGATGTGCCTACACTGACCACCGTCATGCCGATAATGATGGGCGGCATGCCAATGAGTCGACAGAGAATGGATGCGGCAAAGACCAAACGGTCAGCACTGTAGACCACCAACAGTAAACCAATTATTAACAGTGCTGTTGCTAAAAGCATCAAAAGTCCTTTCTTCAGGTATACTCGCTGGTCCACTGCGCACGAATTTTAGCGCCAGATGAAGTCTGAGACGTGACGAATTCCTAATTTTGACTTTATGCGCCGGAAAAGTAAAACAAATGCCAGCTTTCGCTAACCCCAGTAGTGAATATTCTGTAAAAATGCGGGGTTTAGGGCTGATTTACGCTTCATGCCAGCCGTGAAGCAAGGTAAGTAAGGAACCATAAATGAGCCAAACGATGGCGAATATAGTCGATGTCCGGGGCGTCAGTTTTTCTCGTGGCAACCGGTTAATATTTGATGATATTTCGCTGACCGTGCCGCGCGGTAAAATCACCGCCATCATGGGGCCGTCAGGGATCGGTAAAACCACGTTGCTGCGTCTTATCGGCGGGCAAATCCCCCCTGACAGCGGCGAAATTCTCTTCGACGGCGAAAACGTCCCGGCGATGTCTCGCTCGCGCCTCTACACGGTTCGCAAACGGATGAGCATGCTCTTTCAGTCGGGGGCGCTATTCACCGATATGAACGTTTTTGACAACGTGGCCTATCCGCTGCGTGAGCACACCCATCTTCCTCCTGCGCTGTTGCACAGCACGGTGATGATGAAGCTTGAAGCCGTGGGGCTGCGGGGGGCTGCGAAACTCATGCCGTCCGAACTCTCGGGTGGGATGGCGCGCCGCGCCGCGCTGGCGCGTGCTATTGCCCTGGAACCCGATTTAATCATGTTCGATGAACCGTTCGTCGGGCAGGACCCCATCACCATGGGCGTGCTGGTGAAGTTAATTTCGGAGCTGAACAGCGCCCTTGGCGTCACCTGCGTGGTGGTTTCCCACGACGTGCCGGAAGTGCTGAGTATCGCTGATTACGCCTATATTGTGGCTGACAAAAAGATCGTCGCCCACGGCAGCGCGCAGGCGTTGCAGGAGAATGGCGATCCGCGCGTGCGGCAGTTCCTGGACGGTATCGCAGATGGGCCGGTGCCTTTCCGCTATCCGGCGGGCGACTATCATGACGATTTACTGGGAATAGGGAGTTAAGCCACTCATGCTGTTAAATGCGTTGGCGGGTCTTGGACACCGTGGCCTAAAAACCATCAGTACGTTCGGGCGTGCCGGATTAATGTTGTTCAACGCGCTGGTCGGCAAACCGGAGTTCCGCAAGCATGCGCCGTTACTGGTGCGGCAGCTTTATAACGTCGGCGTGCTGTCGATGCTTATCATCATCGTGTCGGGTCTGTTTATTGGCATGGTGCTGGGGTTGCAGGGGTATCTGGTACTGACAACCTACAGCGCGGAAACCAGCCTTGGCATGCTGGTGGCGCTCTCGCTGCTGCGTGAACTCGGGCCGGTGGTTGCCGCGCTGCTGTTCGCCGGGCGTGCCGGGTCAGCGTTGACTGCGGAAATTGGCCTGATGCGCGCCACCGAGCAGCTCTCCAGTATGGAGATGATGGCAGTCGATCCGCTGCGCCGGGTGATCTCGCCGCGCTTCTGGGCCGGGGTTATCTCCTTGCCGTTACTGACTATCCTCTTTGTGGCGGTAGGTATCTGGGGAGGCGCGCTGGTTGGCGTTAACTGGAAAGGCATTGATGCCGGATTCTTCTGGTCTGCCATGCAGGACGCCATCGATCTGCGGATGGATCTGGTGAACTGTCTGATCAAGAGCGTGGTTTTCGCTGTGACGGTTACCTGGATTGCGTTGTTTAATGGTTACGATGCCATTCCGACGTCGGCGGGCATTAGCCGTGCAACGACGCGTACTGTCGTACATTCGTCGCTGGCCGTTTTAGGTCTGGATTTTGTGCTCACCGCACTGATGTTTGGGAATTGAGTTCATGCAAACGAGAAAAAATGAAATTTGGGTTGGCGTGTTTCTGCTTCTGGCGCTGCTGGCCGCGCTGTTCATCTGCCTGCGAGCGGCGGACATCACCTCTGTTCGCGCCGAGCCGACGTACCGTATCTACGCGACTTTCGATAACATCGGCGGCCTGAAAGCGCGCTCACCGGTGCGTATTGGTGGCGTCGTTATCGGACGTGTCGCCGACATTACGCTTGATGAGAAAACCTATCTGCCGCGCGTCGCGATGGATATCGAAGAGCGCTATAACCACATTCCGGACACCAGCTCGCTTTCTATCCGCACCTCTGGCCTGCTGGGGGAGCAATATCTGGCCCTTAACGTTGGTTTTGAAGATCCTGAGCTGGGAACGACTATCCTTAAAGACGGTAGCGTAATCCAGGATACCAAGTCAGCGATGGTGCTGGAAGATATGATTGGTCAGTTCCTTTACAACAGTAAAGGGGATGATAAAAAGTCTGACGATGCCCCTGCGCAGAGTGAAGACCACACCAACGTCGAACCGACGCCAGGCGCGACGAATTAATTTCAGGAGAAGTTATTCATGTTTAAACGACTGTTAATGGTTGCCATGCTGGTCATTGCCCCTCTTACCGCGGCGCACGCTGCGGATCAGAGTAACCCGTACAAACTGATGAATGAGGCCGCGAAGAAAACCTTCGACCGTCTTAAAAACGAACAGCCAAAAATCCGTTCTAACCCTGATTATCTGCGTGATGTGGTGGATCAGGAGCTGCTGCCGTATGTGCAGATCAAGTACGCGGGCGCACTGGTGCTGGGCCGTTACTACAAAGACGCGACCCCGGCGCAGCGCGAGGCTTACTTTGCGGCGTTCCGTGAATACCTGAAACAGGCTTACGGCCAGGCGCTGGCGATGTATCACGGGCAGACCTATCAGATTGCCCCTGAACAACCGCTGGGCGATGCCACTATCATTCCTATTCGCGTGACGATTATCGATCCAAACGGTCGTCCACCGGTTCGTCTGGACTTCCAGTGGCGTAAAAACAGTCAGACCGGAAACTGGCAGGCGTACGACATGATCGCTGAAGGCGTCAGCATGATCACCACTAAACAGAACGAGTGGAGCGATCTGCTGCGCACTAAAGGCATTGATGGCCTGACGGCTCAGCTTCAGTCCATCTCTCGTCAGAAAATTACCCTGGACGAGAAGAAGTAATGTCACAGCAGCTTAGCTGGGCGCGTGACGGCGAGACGTTGACGCTGACGGGAGAGCTGGATCAGGATCTGCTTAACCCGCTGTGGGACGCTCGCCATAACGCGATGCAGGGCGTGACGCTGATTGATCTCCATGGCGTCACGCGGGTAGATACCGCCGGTATCGCCCTGCTGGCGCACCTGGTGGCCACGGGCAAAAAGCAGGGGAGTAGCGTCACCCTGACGGGGGTAAGCGATAACGTGATTACCCTTGCACAGCTTTACAATTTGCCCGAAGACGTATTACCTCGCTAATTTTTTCAGTACGTTACTTCTGAAAGCCCCGACAGTTTACGCGTCGGGGCTTTTTGCTTGTTTAAGACCGCGCCACTTTGCTCTAAGATGTTGAGCTTGTTTTCACTATCAGATGATGTAGACCCCATGGAAAATAATGAAATCCAGACTGTGCTGATGAATGCACTCTCCCTTCAGGAAGCCCACGTCTCTGGCGATGGCAGTCACTTCCAGGTTATTGCTGTGGGTGAGATGTTCGACGGAATGAGTCGCGTGAAGAAACAGCAGGCTGTGTACGCGCCGCTGATGGAATACATTGCGGATAACCGCATCCACGCCCTGTCGATTAAAGCGTTCACCCCACAGGAGTGGGCACGCGATCGCAAACTAAACGGTTTTTGAGCTGAGGGCGAAACGCCCGCAGCACGGTTGAATTTATAAGAGAGCAAACGATGGATAAATTTCGTGTACAGGGACCCACGCGTCTCCAGGGCGAAGTCACAATTTCTGGCGCTAAAAACGCCGCGCTGCCCATTCTTTTCGCTGCGCTGCTCGCAGAAGAGCCGGTAGAGATCCAGAACGTACCGAAGCTGAAAGATATCGACACGACCATGAAGTTGCTCGGCCAGTTGGGCACCAAAGTGGAGCGTAACGGTTCCGTCTGGATCGATGCCAGCAACGTGAACAACTTCTCAGCGCCGTATGAGCTGGTGAAAACCATGCGTGCGTCCATCTGGGCGCTTGGTCCGCTGGTGGCGCGCTTCGGTCAGGGACAGGTTTCACTGCCGGGCGGATGCGCTATCGGCGCGCGTCCCGTTGACCTGCATATCTTCGGCCTGGAAAAACTCGGCGCGGAGATCAAGCTGGAAGAGGGTTACGTTAAAGCATCCGTCAATGGTCGTCTGAAAGGCGCGCACATTGTCATGGACAAAGTGAGCGTGGGCGCAACGGTCACCATCATGTCGGCTGCTACGCTGGCAGAAGGCACTACCATCATCGAAAACGCCGCCCGTGAGCCGGAGATCGTGGATACTGCAAACTTCCTGGTCGCGCTGGGAGCGAAGATCAGCGGGCAGGGCACAGACCGTATCACCATCGAAGGCGTTGAACGTCTGGGTGGCGGTGTGTATCGCGTACTGCCAGACCGTATCGAAACCGGCACTTTCCTGGTGGCCGCGGCCATTTCTGGCGGTAAGATTGTCTGCCGTAACGCCCAGCCGGATACCCTGGATGCGGTGCTGGCGAAGCTGCGCGATGCGGGTGCGGACATTGAAATCGGTGAAGACTGGATCAGCCTGGATATGCACGGGCAGCGTCCTAAAGCCGTTAACGTGCGTACTGCGCCACATCCGGCATTCCCGACGGATATGCAGGCACAGTTCACGCTGTTGAACCTGGTGGCCGAAGGCACGGGCTTCATCACGGAAACCATCTTCGAAAACCGTTTCATGCACGTACCGGAACTGATCCGTATGGGTGCGCATGCTGAGATTGAAAGCAACACGGTAATTTGCCACGGCGTTGAAAAACTGTCCGGTGCGCAGGTGATGGCGACCGATCTGCGCGCATCTGCGAGCCTCGTACTGGCAGGTTGTATTGCGGAAGGGACTACCGTTGTCGATCGTATCTACCACATCGATCGTGGTTACGAGCGTATTGAGGATAAACTGCGCGCGCTGGGTGCAAATATCGAGCGTGTGAAGGGCGAGTAATCATTCCGGCACCCCCCTGCCAGAACAGGCCGGGGGATTGCTGTTCTTGTCAATTCTGGTGCATCAGTCCTGATGCGCTTTCTTCGTTTTGCTCTGGCGCATCATGCGCGTTCTGTCGATAAATTCATGGGTGATGGGATCGTGGTAGCGTGACGGCCATATCACCCACGGATGCGTATCCAGCGCCGTCGCGATAATCAGTTCCCCCTTCGGCCATGGGCGGGTCAGGGCGTTTGCCAGCGTCGACGAGCTCAGCCCATGACGACGTGATTCGGCAGCCAGCGAAGTTCCTTTTTTACGCAGTGCCGCAATAATGTCAGCAGAATGCCAGTCGATGAATTTTGTATCCATAATGCTGTCCTTGTGTTCGTTATCGTCCACGTCGTTTCGTGTGAAAAGACAGCATTACTATACTCACTTCGAACATCTGTTCTAAAAAGTTCATGTTACGAGAAGCAATATTCAGAATAAGGCACGGCTTTATACATACGGCCTGTAACCCGATGGGCTTACGCGTAAATGTAATTTACTGGAGCGTACTGGAGTCTCCCTGCGTAGGGGCAGGGAGATGATGAGGGATTAACGGTCGCGCTGGACGGCGATGTGCGCGAGGCCGATTAGCGCATCACGCCATGGGCTGTCGGGAATGACCTGAATAGCGGCGATGGCTTTGTCCGCTTCTTCTTCAGCGCGCTGACGCGTCCATTCCAGGGAGCCGCAGATTGCCATTGTTTCCAGTACCGGTTCCAGAAGATGGCGTCCATTTCCCTGCTCGATAGCCTCCCGGATCATTTTCGCCTGCTCTGGTGTACCATTGCGCATCGCGTGGAGCAGCGGCAGCGTTGGCTTGCCTTCGTTCAGGTCATCACCGACGTTTTTACCGAGCGTTTCGCCATCCGCGCTGTAGTCCAGCAAATCATCAATCAACTGGAACGCGGTGCCGAGGTAACGGCCATAGTCCTGAAGGCCTTTTTCCTCCGCTTCGCTACAGCCAGCCAGAATGCCAGAGCACTGCGCGGCGGCTTCGAACAGACGTGCGGTCTTGCTGTAAATCACCCGCATATAGTTTTCTTCGGTGATGTCCGGGTCGTTGACGTTCATCAGCTGTAGGACTTCACCTTCAGCGATAACGTTCACGGCTTCTGACATCACTTCCAGCACCTTCAGCGAGCCAAGGCTTGTCATCATCTGGAAGGCTCGGGTATAGATAAAATCGCCTACCAGAACGCTTGCCGCATTACCAAACGCGGCGTTGGCGGTGGCTTTGCCACGACGCATGTCTGATTCATCCACAACATCGTCGTGAAGAAGGGTGGCGGTGTGGATAAATTCGATCAGCGCCGCGATCGTGACATGGGCATTTCCCTGATAGCCAACCGCGCGTGCGGCCAGAATGGCAATCATCGGACGAATACGTTTACCGCCGCCGCTGACGATGTAATAGCCCAACTGATTGATCAGCTGAACGTCAGAGTTGAGTTGCTCCAGGATTGCTGCATTCACACCCGCCATATCTTGCGCGGTTAACTCATTGATTTTTTCTAAATTCATCGCAAAAGCCGGGCTTTTTATCCTGTTTATCCCACACGAGATGGGTACACAAAGGGTTTCGGTTTATAAATAGTATTGCTGATTGTACTGAAAAAACGGCTCAGATAAACGTTACCGTACGTGTTGTGTTTTTTTTCTTCATGTATTGATGGTAGCACTTGTCAAAGGCTCGCGTTTTGCGTAATATTCGCGCCCTATTGTGAATATTTATAGCGCACTCTGAATCATACGAGGATGTGCGCGGAAGCGGAGTTTATATGTACGCGGTTTTCCAAAGTGGTGGTAAACAACACCGAGTAAGCGAAGGTCAGACCGTTCGCCTGGAAAAGCTGGACATCGCAACTGGCGAATCTGTTGAGTTCGCTGAAGTTCTGATGATCGCAAACGGTGAAGAAGTCAAAATCGGCGTTCCTTTCGTTGATGGCGGCGTTATCAAAGCTGAAGTTGTTGCTCACGGTCGTGGCGAGAAAGTTAAAATCGTTAAGTTTCGTCGTCGTAAACACTATCGTAAGCAGCAGGGCCACCGTCAGTGGTTCACTGATGTGAAAATTACTGGCATCAGCGCCTAAGACCTGAGGAGAGATTTAAATGGCACATAAAAAGGCTGGCGGCTCCACACGTAACGGTCGCGATTCAGAAGCTAAACGCCTGGGCGTTAAGCGTTTCGGTGGCGAATCCGTTCTGGCGGGTAGCATCATCGTTCGTCAGCGTGGCACCAAGTTCCACGCGGGTACCAACGTAGGTTGCGGTCGTGACCACACTCTGTTTGCTAAAGCAGACGGTAAAGTGAAATTTGAAGTTAAAGGCCCGAACAACCGTAAATACATCAGCATCGTTGCTGAGTAAGGTTTTCTCGGTCCGGTAACGGATTAAAGCCCCGCAACGTGTTGCGGGGCTTTTTACATTGGAAACCCGGAAAATTTTCTGTAGGGAAAACGGGCATGAAGCAGCAGGCCGGCATTGGTATTCTTTTGGCGCTCACTACCGCAATGTGCTGGGGTGCGCTGCCAATTGCAATGAAGCAGGTACTGGAAGTCATGGAGCCACCGACGGTGGTGTTTTATCGCTTCCTGATGGCAAGCATAGGCCTGGGCGCCATTCTGGCCGTCAAAGGTAAGCTGCCACCGCTGCGCATCTTCCGAAAACCGCGCTGGCTGGTGTTACTGGCTATCGCGACGGGCGGTCTGTTCGGTAACTTCATTCTGTTCAGCTCTTCCCTGCAATATCTTAGCCCTACAGCGTCGCAGGTGATTGGTCAGCTTTCACCGGTCGGCATGATGGTCGCCAGCGTATTCATCCTCAAGGAGAAGATGCGCGGCACGCAGATCATCGGGGCAAGTATGCTGCTTTGCGGGCTGGTGATGTTCTTTAACACCAGCCTGATTGAGATTTTTACCCGCCTGACGGATTACACCTGGGGTGTCATTTTTGGGGTGGGCGCAGCAACGGTCTGGGTGAGTTATGGCGTCGCGCAAAAGGTGTTATTGCGCCGTCTTGCCTCACAGCAGATCCTCTTTTTGCTGTACACTTTGTGTACACTGGCATTATTGCCTTTAGCGAAGCCGGGTGTAATTACCCAGCTCAGCGACTGGCAACTGGCGTGCCTCATTTTTTGTGGGCTGAATACGCTGGTCGGTTATGGCGCGCTGGCTGAAGCCATGGCGCGCTGGCAGGCAGCACAGGTGAGCGCCTTAATCACGCTTACCCCGCTGTTTACGCTGTTATTTTCAGATTTGTTATCAATGGCCTGGCCCGATGTCTTCGTCAAGCCGATGCTCAACCTGTTGGGTTATCTCGGTGCGTTTGTCGTGGTTGCGGGCGCGATGTATTCCGCCATTGGTCATCGTCTCTGGGGGCGTTGGCGCAAAAATGAAGCGGTTGTAATAGTCCCCCGCTCAGGCGAATGAGTTACGGAGAGTAAAATGAAGTTTGTTGATGAAGCGACGATCCTGGTCGTGGCAGGTGATGGCGGTAACGGTTGTGTAAGCTTCCGCCGTGAAAAATATATTCCTCGTGGCGGTCCTGACGGCGGTGACGGTGGGGACGGTGGCGACGTGTGGCTGGAGGCGGATGAAAACCTCAACACGCTGATCGACTACCGTTTCGAAAAATCTTTCCGCGCCGAGCGTGGCCAGAACGGCCAGAGCCGCGACTGTACCGGTAAACGCGGTAAAGACGTGACGATCAAAGTGCCGGTGGGTACGCGTGTCATCGATCAGGGTACGGGCGAAACCATGGGTGATATGACCAAACACGGTCAGCGCCTGATGGTGGCGAAAGGCGGCTGGCACGGTCTGGGTAACAGCCGTTTCAAATCGTCCGTTAACCGTACCCCGCGTCAGAAAACCATGGGTACCCCAGGTGATAAGCGCGACCTGCAACTGGAACTGATGCTGCTGGCGGATGTGGGGATGCTGGGCATGCCAAACGCCGGTAAATCGACGTTTATCCGTGCGGTCTCTGCGGCGAAACCAAAAGTGGCAGATTATCCGTTTACGACGCTGGTACCGAGCCTGGGCGTTGTCCGTATGGATAACGAGAAGAGCTTCGTGGTCGCTGACATCCCGGGTCTGATTGAAGGGGCTGCAGAAGGCGCCGGTCTGGGTATTCGCTTCCTGAAGCACCTTGAGCGTTGCCGCGTACTGTTGCACCTCATCGACATCGATCCAATCGACGGTTCCGATCCGGTTGAAAACGCTCGTATCATTATCGGCGAGCTGGAGAAATACAGTGAAAAACTGGCGCAAAAACCGCGCTGGCTGGTATTCAACAAGATCGACCTGATGGACAAAGCGGAAGCTGAAGCGAAAGCTAAAGCGATTGCCGAAGCGATGGGTTGGGAAGATAAGTACTATCTGATCTCTGCCGCCAGCCAGGTTGGCGTGAAAGATCTCTGCTGGGATGTGATGACCTTTATCATCGAGAATCCGGTTGTTCAGGCAGAAGAGGCGAAACAGCCTGAAAAAGTCGAATTCATGTGGGATGACTACCACCGCCAGCAGCTCGAAGAGCTGGAAGCGGAAGAAGATGATGAAGACTGGGACGATGACTGGGATGAAGACGACGAAGAAGGCGTCGAGTTCATCTACAAGCACTAACCCCTGTATAAAGCCCCTTAACGGGGCTTTTTTTTATCCTATTTTCGTCGGTAACCAACAGCTGGCGATGAGGCCGCCCTCAGCGCCGTTCTCCAGCGTTAAATGACCATGATGGAGCTGTACGATACGCTGTACGATGCTCAGCCCAAGGCCGCTGCCGCCGTAGCGCTGGTCGAGACGTCGGAAAGGTTCGGTGATCGACTGGCGGTGCGCCTCATCAATACCCGGCCCCTGATCGGTAACGCTCACCCGGGTACCCCCCTCCGTCGCTGTTAATGCCACTTCAATGGTTGTGCCTGCCGGGCTGTAACGGGCGGCATTCTCCAGAAGGTTCCTTAGCATCAGACGTAACAGGACGGCGTCCCCCTGTACCGTCAGCGTGCTGTGGGCCGGCCATAATACCGTATGCTCTTTGGCTTCATGCTCCAGGCTAAGCGGAGCAATGATCGACTCAGTCCAGTTCACGGTATCGTAATGGCCGCTGGCCATCGCCTGTCCGGCACGCGCCAGCATCAGCAGCTGTTCCACCGTGTGCATCAGCTGATCGATCCGGTTTATCAGTGGCGTGGCCTGCGGGGAACCGGACTGAGCCATCAGTTCCAGATGGAGCCTAATCCCCGCCAGCGGCGTACGTAACTCGTGTGCCGCATCGGCGGTAAACAGGCGTTCCTGTTGAATAGTGTGGTCCAGCCGGGCGAGGAGTTGGTTGAGGGACGTGGTTACTGCGCCTATCTCTTCCATATCAGAATACATCGGCAGGGGAGTCAGATTATCCGCCGAACGGTTCGCAAGGCTGGCGCGAAGTTTGTTGAGTGGTCGGGTGATCCATGTGACTGCCCAGAATGAGAAGAGCAGGGTAAAACCGACCATCACCAGTGAAGGGACCAGCAGGGAGGCAATGGCTTCGCGGATCTCTTTTTCGACATGGTTGTTGCGTGCTTTAGCGGACAACGTTTCATTCACCAGAAAACCGATCTGCTCGCGGCTCTCATGCCACAGCCAGACTACGCTAATGAGTTGAAAAAATAGCAGAATAACCGCCAGCAACACCATTAATCGCCGGCGCATACTGTTCATTTCTGGCTCTCCAGACGGTAACCCACGCCGCGTACGGTTTTGATGCGATCTTTACCGAGCTTGCGGCGCAGATTATGAATATGAACTTCAAGCGTGTTTGATCCTGGATCGTCCTGCCAGGAGTAGATGTCCTGTTGCAGCGTTTCACGGTGCACGGTCTGCCCGCTGCGCATGATCAGGCGCGTCAGCAGAGCGAACTCTTTTGGGGTCACTTCCACAGGCTGAGACTGGCGCAGCACCTGCTGAGTTTGCAGATTGAGGGTGATATCCCCGTCGGTCAGCAGGTTGTCGCTGTGGCCCTGATAGCGGCGGATCAACGCCCGTACGCGAGCCTGTAGCTCGGCAAGGGCGAAGGGTTTTACCAGATAATCGTCAGCGCCAGAATCAAGCCCGTTAATTCTGTCTTCAATGGCATCGCGAGCAGTGAGAATCAATACGGGATTCTCCACCCCGCGACGACGCCACTGGCAGAGCAGCGTCGCGCCGTCTTTATCCGGCAGCCCCAAATCCAGGATCACCAGGCTGTATTCACCGCTCTGGATCAGGGCATCTGCTTCAGCGGCCGTGGCGGCACAATCCAGGGCGTAGCCTTCATTCCCCAGCGCCAGCGCTAACCCTTCCTGCAATAACAGATCGTCTTCAACTATCAGTAGTTTCATCGCTAGTTATTCTGGTAGATGTCCTTATAGAGCCTGCTTTCGAAACGCACCAGTGGAATACGGCGATTGCGCTGGTCAGCCGGTTCGACGGCATAGCCGGAAAGATACTGCACAAATGCCATGCGTTGTCCGCTGGCGGTGGTGATAAAACCGGCAAGGTTGTAAACGCCTTGCAGGGAACCCGTTTTGGCTGACACTTTGCCATCCACGCCCGCAGCGTGAAGGCCCGCGCGGTACTGAAGAGAGCCGTCGTGTCCGGCAAGCGGCAGCATCGTAATAAAGTTTAGCTCAGCGTCATGCTGAGCAATGTACTGCAACACCTGCATCATGGTGGCCGGCGAGATCAGGTTATGACGCGATAAACCGGAACCATCAACGGCGATCGTATTGCCCAGATCGATACCCGCCTGCTGGCGCAGGATCTGACGTACGGCATCAGAACCGGCCCGCCAGGTGCCCGGCACACCAAAGCGCGCGTGCCCGATCATGCGGAACACCGTGTCGGCAATCATGTTATCCGACTTTTTCAGCATAATCTTAAGCAAATCATGCAGTGGCGCGGACTGTTTGCTGGCAATCACCGTGCCTGGCTCATTCACCTGCGTCTGGCGCAGCAGCGTTCCGGTGTAGGTTATGCCCGCCTGCTTCAGTTCATCTTTAAAAATGGCACCGGCATAACCTGCGCCATCCTGAATGGCAAAGGCCAGCGGGAGTGGATCGGCCCGCTGGGTCAGGCAGCCGGTGAGCGTATAGCGGTTGAGATCGCCCGGTACCACGTCCAGCTCGCAATACTGTGCCTCCGGGGAGCCTTTCGCCAGCGTCCGCACCTGGCTGAACATCGTGACCGGGTAGTAAGACGCCACGCGGATAAACGCTAAGTCATTTGGTTTTGGCGCGCTGTAAAGCGATACGGAGAAGCAGTTACGGTCAACGATGGCGGCGGCTGGCGGGGCGCTAAAACACTGCGTCATGTCGTTCCATGGCCAGCCAGGCGCTTTATCGTGGCTGGCGAAAATGGAGGTGTCGATCAGCACGTTGCCATCAATTTTTGTTACGCCGGATTTTTTCAGTACCGCCACCATGTTGCGGACATCCTGGCGCTTAAAGGTGGGATCGCCACCAAAACGGGCGATAAGATCGCCTTTCAGTTCGCCACCCTCAACGTTACCTCTGGTTTCAAGGGTGGTAGTAAAACGGAAGTCAGGCCCGAGCTGGAGCAGGGCGGCGAGGGCGGTGATCACTTTCTGGGTACTGGCAGGCAGCGCCATCTGTTGACTGTGATAGTCAATCTCGGGAGCCTGCGCGCCAACCTTCTGCACCATCAGGGCAAGGCTCGCGCCGGCGGGCAGTTGATTAATGTACTCATCAACATTCGCGGCCTGAACGGTGAACGTTATACTGGTAGTCAATCCGATGATAAAACTGGAAAATCGCATAATCTCGCGCTAACAACCCGAAAACAAACCGTCATACTACGGTGCATGGCACTGTAAAGTAAACGATGACCCATAGTGAACTTCGCGGTAAAATGCGTATCAAATTGAAAAATTGCTGCTGACCTGGGGCGTTGCTCCCGGGTCGGTTTTCTTTTTGCTTCTGGCCTGTTCAGGTGGGCTGGAGCAGGGAACACTGCTCCCAACAGGAATGTTTAAGAGGTATAACAAATGCAAGCTATTCCGATGACCTTACGTGGTGCCGAAAAACTGCGCGAAGAGCTGGATTTTCTGAAATCCGTGCGTCGCCCTGAAATCATCGCCGCTATCGCGGAAGCGCGTGAGCATGGCGACCTGAAAGAGAATGCTGAATACCACGCGGCGCGTGAGCAGCAGGGTTTCTGTGAAGGGCGTATTAAAGATATCGAAGCAAAATTGTCCAATGCACAGGTTATCGATATCACCAAAATGCCGAATAATGGCCGTGTGATTTTTGGTTCAACCGTTACCGTGCTGAACCTGGACAACGACGAAGAGCAGACCTATCGCATCGTGGGTGATGATGAAGCTGACTTCAAACAGAACCTGATTTCGGTGAACTCGCCAATTGCTCGTGGCCTGATTGGCAAAGAGCAGGACGATGTGGTCACCATCCGCACCCCTGGTGGTGAAGTGGAATACGAAATTATTAAGGTTGAATATCTGTAATTCGCTTCTCTACTAAGATGTTGATACATTGTAAAGAAAAGAAAAAGGCCGCATAGCGGCCTTTTATCAACTCAAGGAGCATGGCATTTTGCTCGCCTGCTGAAAGAAATCCCTCGTTTCACACAGAAAATGTGTTCGATTCAGGATATCCTTAACGTGGCAGCGAGATTTTGCGCTCTTTAGATGGGCGATAGAGCACCAGCGTTTTACCGATGACCTGTACATTACAGGCGCCGGTTTCGCGCACGATGGCTTCCACGATCAGGTTTTTTGTGTCTCTGTCTTCAGAGGCGATTTTCACCTTGATCAGCTCGTGGTGTTCCAGCGCTTGTTCAATCTCGGCAAGCACCCCTTCGGTCAAACCATTGTTGCCAAGCATCACTACAGGCTTGAGCGGATGTGCCAGACCTTTAAGGTGCTGTTTTTGTTTAGTACTCAGATTCATCGTATATTTTTGCTTACGTTGGGATTGAAAACGGTTCATTCTACCGCCATCTCCCTAATATCGCCAAATAGCTGCGTAGAAATTTACGTCACAGGCAAGCAACGATGAACCAGGACGGAAATGTTAAATGACAGGTAAAAAGCGTTCTGCCAGCTCCAGCCGCTGGCTTCAGGAACACTTTAGCGATAAATATGTTCAACAGGCGCAGAAAAAGGGGTTGCGTTCCCGCGCCTGGTTTAAACTTGATGAAATACAGCAAAGTGACAAACTTTTTAAACCGGGAATGACGGTGGTCGACCTCGGTGCGGCACCTGGCGGATGGTCCCAGTATGCGGTTACGCAGATCGGCGGAACGGGCCGAATCATCGCATGCGATCTTTTACCAATGGATCCCATCGTCGGTGTCGACTTCCTTCAGGGCGACTTTCGTGATGAATTAGTGCTTAAAGCATTACTTGATCGTGTAGGTGACAGTAAGGTCCAGGTTGTCATGTCGGATATGGCGCCAAATATGTGTGGAACACCGGCGGTGGATATCCCCCGCGCCATGTATCTGGTGGAACTAGCGTTAGAAATGTGTCGTGATGTACTAGCGCCTGGTGGTAGTTTTGTTGTGAAGGTGTTTCAGGGCGAAGGTTTCGAGGAGTATCTTAAGGAAATTCGCTCCCTGTTTGCGAAGGTCAAAGTTCGTAAGCCGGACTCTTCCCGGGCCCGTTCCCGTGAAGTGTATATTGTAGCGACCGGGCGAAAATGATAACCGGGAGATTTCAGACGAAAGTTTGAATGAAACTGGATATAGAGTATCCTGACGCTGTTTTTAACACAGTTGTAATATGAGGTTAATCCCTTGAGTGACATGGCGAAAAACCTAATACTCTGGCTGGTCATTGCCGTTGTGCTGATGTCAGTATTCCAGAGCTTTGGGCCCAGCGAGTCGAATGGCCGCAAGGTGGATTATTCTACCTTCCTGCAAGAGGTCAATCAGGACCAGGTTCGCGAAGCGCGTATCAACGGACGTGAGATCAACGTTACCAAGAAAGATAGTAACCGTTACACGACTTACATCCCGGTGAACGATCCTAAGCTGCTTGATAACCTTCTGACCAAAAACGTCAAAGTGGTAGGCGAGCCGCCGGAAGAACCAAGCCTGCTGGCTTCTATCTTCATTTCCTGGTTCCCGATGCTGCTTCTTATCGGCGTCTGGATCTTCTTTATGCGCCAGATGCAGGGCGGTGGTGGCAAAGGTGCCATGTCGTTCGGTAAGAGCAAGGCGCGTATGCTGACGGAAGACCAGATCAAGACCACGTTTGCTGACGTAGCAGGTTGTGACGAAGCAAAAGAAGAGGTGGGTGAACTGGTTGAATACCTACGCGAGCCGAGCCGTTTCCAGAAACTGGGCGGTAAGATCCCGAAAGGCGTCCTGATGGTCGGCCCTCCGGGTACCGGTAAAACCCTGCTGGCAAAAGCCATCGCGGGTGAAGCGAAGGTGCCGTTCTTTACTATTTCAGGTTCTGACTTCGTTGAAATGTTCGTGGGTGTCGGTGCATCTCGTGTGCGTGACATGTTCGAGCAGGCTAAGAAGGCAGCACCGTGCATCATCTTCATCGATGAAATCGACGCCGTAGGCCGCCAGCGTGGCGCAGGCCTGGGTGGTGGTCACGATGAACGTGAGCAGACGCTGAACCAGATGCTGGTTGAGATGGACGGCTTCGAAGGTAACGAAGGTATCATCGTTATCGCGGCAACTAACCGTCCGGACGTACTTGACCCTGCGCTGCTGCGTCCAGGCCGTTTCGACCGCCAGGTTGTGGTCGGTCTGCCGGATGTTCGCGGTCGTGAACAGATTCTGAAAGTGCATATGCGTCGCGTACCGCTGGCGCCAGATATCGACGCGGCAATCATCGCGCGTGGTACTCCAGGCTTCTCCGGTGCGGATCTGGCTAACCTGGTCAACGAAGCAGCCCTGTTTGCCGCTCGCGGTAACAAGCGTGTAGTGTCCATGGTGGAATTTGAGAAAGCGAAAGACAAAATCATGATGGGTGCGGAACGTCGCTCCATGGTGATGACGGAAGCGCAGAAAGAGTCCACGGCATATCACGAAGCGGGCCACGCGATTATCGGTCGTCTGGTGCCGGAACACGATCCGGTACACAAGGTGACGATTATTCCGCGCGGTCGTGCGCTGGGTGTGACCTTCTTCCTGCCTGAAGGCGACGCGATCAGCGCCAGCCGTCAGAAGCTGGAAAGCCAGATTTCAACCCTGTACGGCGGTCGTCTGGCAGAAGAGATCATCTACGGTGCGGAACATGTTTCCACCGGTGCGTCGAACGATATTAAAGTGGCGACAAACCTGGCGCGTAACATGGTGACTCAGTGGGGCTTCTCCGACAAACTCGGTCCGCTGCTGTATGCAGAGGAAGAGGGCGAGGTGTTCCTGGGCCGCTCCGTGGCAAAAGCGAAACATATGTCCGATGAAACGGCACGTATCATCGATCAGGAAGTGAAAGCGCTGATTGAACGTAACTACGCTCGCGCCCGTCAGATCCTGAACGACAATATGGACATCCTGCATTCGATGAAAGATGCGCTCATGAAATATGAGACCATCGATGCACCACAGATTGACGACCTGATGGCGCGCCGCGAAGTGCGTCCGCCGGCAGGCTGGGAAGACCCAGGCGCGTCTAACAATTCTGACAACAATGGCACCCCGCGTGCGCCGCGTCCGGTCGATGAACCGCGTACGCCAAACCCGGGCAACACCATGTCAGAGCAGTTAGGCGACAAGTAAGTCACTGCTGTTGAAGCGTTTGTCTGTATCTCAAACCCTGGAGCTTGCTCCGGGGTTTTTCTTATCTGTTTAACCACATTAATCCCAGGGACTTCACCATGAAACTATTCGCCCAGGACTCGCATCTCGACCTTTCACATCCCCATGTGATGGGGATCCTGAATGTCACGCCTGATTCCTTCTCTGACGGCGGCACGCATAATTCGCTTATCGACGCGGTTAAACACGCGAATTTAATGATTAACGCGGGTGCCACCATCATTGACGTTGGAGGGGAGTCAACGCGGCCTGGCGCGGCGGAGGTTTCGGTGGAAGAAGAGCTGGCGCGCGTGGTGCCGGTGGTGGAGGCTATCGCACGGCGCTTTGAAGTGTGGATCTCTGTTGATACCTCCAAACCCGAAGTGATCCGTGAAGTGGCGAGAGTGGGCGCTCACATTATCAATGATATCCGCTCGCTGACCGAGCCGGGCGCGATTGAAGCCGCCGCAGAAACCGGGCTACCGGTGTGTCTGATGCATATGCAGGGCCAGCCTAAGACAATGCAGGAGGCGCCAAAATATGAAGACGTGTTTGCCGACGTCACCCGCTTCTTTATTGAGCATATCGAACGCTGTGAACGTGCGGGTATCGCAAAAGAGAAATTGCTGCTCGACCCGGGCTTCGGTTTCGGTAAAAATCTCTCACACAATTACGCGTTGCTTGCGCGCTTATCAGAGTTTCATCAGTTCGGCCTGCCACTGCTGGTGGGAATGTCGAGAAAATCGATGATTGGTCAGTTGTTGAATGTCGGGCCGAGCGAACGTCTGAGCGGCAGTCTGGCCTGCGCGGTGATTGCCGCGATGCAAGGTGCACACATCATTCGCGTCCATGACGTAAAAGAAACAGTAGAAGCCATGCGTGTGGTGGAAGCCACACTGGCAGCGAAGGAAAACAAACGCTATGAGTAATCGTAAATATTTTGGTACCGATGGCATCCGTGGGCGCGTAGGCGATGCGCCAATTACCCCTGACTTTGTCCTGAAGCTGGGCTGGGCAGCGGGGAAAGTGCTGGCGCGTCATGGCTCCCGTAAGATCATTATTGGGAAAGATACCCGTATTTCGGGTTATATGCTGGAATCCGCGCTGGAAGCCGGGCTGGCGGCGGCGGGGCTTTCAGCTTCCTTTACGGGGCCAATGCCGACTCCTGCTGTTGCCTATCTGACCCGCACCTTCCGTGCGGAAGCGGGCATCGTCATTTCCGCTTCCCATAACCCGTTCTATGACAACGGTATCAAATTCTTCTCCATCGACGGCACTAAACTGCCGGATGACGTGGAAGAGGCGATTGAAGCGGAAATGGAAAAAGAGATCACCTGTGTTGACTCCGCTGAGCTGGGTAAAGCCAACCGTATTGTCGATGCCGCAGGCCGCTACATTGAATTCTGCAAAGGCACTTTCCCGAATGAACTGAGCCTGGCACACCTCAAAATTGTGGTGGACTGTGCAAACGGTGCGACTTACCACATTGCGCCGAATGTGTTCCGCGAGCTGGGTGCGAAAGTGATCACTATCGGCTGCGAGCCGGACGGTCTGAACATCAACGAAGAAGTTGGCGCGACAGACGTGCGTGCCTTGCAAGCGCGTGTCCTGGCTGAAAAGGCCGATCTGGGTATTGCCCTGGATGGCGATGGTGACCGTGTGATCATGGTTGATCACGAAGGTAACAAGGTCGATGGCGATCAGATCCTCTACATCATTGCGCGTGAAGGCCTGCGTCAGGGGCAACTGCGCGGTGGCGCGGTGGGCACTTTGATGAGCAATATGGGTCTGGAGCTGGCGCTGAAACAGCTGGGCATCCCGTTTGTTCGTGCGAAAGTGGGTGACCGCTACGTGCTGGAAAAACTCCAGGAGAAAGGCTGGCGTATTGGCGCGGAAAACTCCGGCCACGTGATCCTGCTCGATAAAACCACCACCGGTGACGGCATTGTGGCGGCGCTTCAGGTTGTTGCCGCGATGGCGCGTAACCATATGAGCCTGCACGATCTGTGCAGCGGCATGAAAATGTTCCCGCAGATCCTGGTCAACGTGCGTTTCACCGCGGGTAAAGGTGACCCGCTGGAAAATGATAACGTGAAAGCGGTGATGGCAGAGGTGGAAGCGACGCTTGGCAGCCGTGGGCGCGTCCTGCTGCGTAAGTCGGGTACCGAGCCGCTGATCCGCGTGATGGTGGAAGGCGAAGACGAAGCGCAGGTGACTGAATTTGCGCACCGCATTGCGGATGCAGTCAAAGCTGCATAATCTTTCAGAATAAGTGTTTAAAAAGGCGGCGTTTGCCGCCTTTGTTTTAAACAATTAATGGCTTTTTGCTGTTTTTTTCCGCAGTTGATACAATGCCTCGAAAATGCCCTTGCGAAGGTGATTCGCTTTGGTTAGTATTCACACCCGCTTCAGTGGGAAACAAAATCCTGCTAATTGGTCGAAGCATTGGTATGCGGCAAATCCGCAAGGAACAGGTTGATTATGTACGAAGCTCTTTTAGTTATTTTCCTTATTGTAGCCATCGCTCTCGTAGCGCTGATTATGCTACAGCAAGGTAAAGGCGCTGATATGGGAGCCTCCTTCGGAGCAGGCGCTTCTGGTACGCTGTTCGGTTCAAGTGGTTCTGCGAACTTCATGACCCGCACGACGGCGATTCTGGCTACGCTGTTCTTCATTATCAGCCTGGTGCTGGGCAATATCAACAGCAACAAGACCAGTAAAGGAAGCGAGTGGGAAAATCTGAGCGCGCCAGCAAAAACTGAGCAAACTCAGCCAGCTGCACCGGCTAAGCCAACCAGCGATATCCCGCAGTAAGTATTCCGTACCGAGGTGGTGGAATTGGTAGACACGCTACCTTGAGGTGGTAGTGCCCTAACGGGCTTGTGGGTTCGAGTCCCATCCTCGGTACCAATATTCCAGAAGAAAGACGTCGCAAGACGTCTTTTTTTTCGTCTCTATATTCTGTGTTTCCGATCTATTGTAGGGCGGGTAAGCGCAGCGCCACCCGCCGTTTTGCCCGGTGGCGCTGCGCTTACCGGGCCTACGAAGACCACAAAAAAGGCGCCCATTGGGCGCCTTTTGCATGTCTTGCTGTCGATTACTTCTTATCGCTGTGTTCCAGGTTCTCAACCTGCGGCAGACCATTACCGGAATTCGCGGAAAGCAGGCCATTCTCAACATAGTTGAACAGCTTCTCACGGGTATCGGTGATGTCCAGGTTACGCATGGTCAGCTGGCCAATACGATCGTCCGGAGAGAATACTGACTCACCTTTCTCCATGGTCAGACGCTCTGCTTTATAGGTCAGGTTGTCAGACACGGTGTTCAGGATGGAGTAGTCGTTACCGCGACGCAGTTCCAGGGTCACTTCGCCGGTGATGGCGCTTGCCACCCAACGTTGCAGGGCGTCACGCAGCATCAGCGCCTGTGGATCAAACCAGCGACCCTGATACAGCAGTTTGCCCAGCTGACGGCCATGAGCGTGATACTGCTCAATGGTGTCTTCGTTGTGAATACCGGTCAGCAGACGCTCATAAGCGATGTGCAGCAGCGCCATCCCTGGAGCTTCGTAAATGCCGCGGCTTTTTGCTTCGATGATACGGTTTTCGATCTGATCGCTCATACCCAGACCGTGACGACCGCCGATGCGGTTTGCTTCCAGCATCAGTTCAACATCGTCGGAGAAGGTTTTACCGTTCAGGGCAACCGGATGACCACGTTCGAAACGCACGGTCACTTCTTCCGCCGGGATCTTCACGTTTTCATCCCAGAACTTCACGCCCATGATCGGGTTAACAATTTTTACGCTGGAGTTCAGGAATTCCAGGTCTTTCGCTTCGTGCGTCGCACCCAGCATGTTGGAGTCGGTTGAGTAGGCTTTCTCAACCGACATCTTGTAGTCAAAGCCGCAGGCAATCATAAACTCAGACATTTCATGACGGCCACCCAGCTCGTCGATGAAGTCGGTATCCAGCCACGGTTTGTAGATCTGCAACTCGGCGTTGGTCAGCAGGCCATAACGATAGAAACGTTCAATATCGTTGCCTTTATAGGTGCTACCGTCCCCCCAGATGTTCACGCCATCTTCTTTCATGGCGGCGACCAGCATAGTGCCGGTGACGGCACGACCCAGCGGGGTGGTATTGAAATAGGTCAGGCCGCCGGTCGTATTATGGAAAGCACCGCACTGGATCGCGGCAATCCCTTCGGCGACCAGCTGCTTACGGCAGTCGATCAGACGTGCGTTCTCTGCGCCATATTCCATGGCACGACGAGGGATCGCGTCATAATCTTCCTCGTCCGGCTGACCCAGGTTCGCAGTATATGCATAAGGAACCGCTCCCTTCTGGCGCATCCACAGCAGTGCAGCGCTGGTATCCAGGCCGCCAGAAAAAGCGATGCCAATACGTTGTCCTACCGGGAGATGCTTGAGAATCGTCGTCATATAATAAAACCCTGCTTGATTGACTGATTAGAGACCGCTTTCGCTCTCGATGCATGTTTATGCAAAATAAGTGAGTATTCATTTAATCATCTTTTATCGACGACCGAAAGAGACGTGTGCGTTTTTTGTAAAAATTTCCCTTTTATTGCCCTGGCCGAAGTTGGGTTGACAGGTGGGGTCAACTATCAATATACTGAATGCCGATTTTACGTCCCGTCTTCGGTACCAAATCCCAGCATTATTTGCAAATTCTGTCCAAAACGCGTAGAATTTGCCACGTTTCAGGCGCGGGGTGGAGCAGCCTGGTAGCTCGTCGGGCTCATAACCCGAAGGTCGTCGGTTCAAATCCGGCCCCCGCAACCATTTTCCCATAAAGTTCTTTTTCAAATATACTGTGAAGACTTAGAGCCTTCGTAGCTGGATTTGAAAAAATGCTTTCGGAGAGTGCTCCAGGCCACAGTTGTGGCTATAGGGTTCAGTTATCTAAAGCCCCGATTTATCGGGGTTTTTTGTTATCTGACTACAGAATAACTGGGCTTTACGCCCTTTTTTTATGTCTTGGGGGTGGGCTTGTCCACATTAGAGCAAAAATTAACAGAGATGATTACTGCGCCGGTCGAAGCACTGGGCTACGAACTGGTCGGCATCGAATTCGTTCGCGGCCGTACATCCACACTGCGCATCTATATTGATAGTGAAGATGGCATCAATGTTGATGATTGTGCTGATGTCAGCCACCAGGTGAGTGCGGTTCTTGATGTTGAAGATCCGATTACCGTTGCGTACAACCTGGAAGTTTCCTCACCTGGCCTCGATCGTCCGATGTTCACGGCCGAGCACTACGTGCGCTTTACCGGTGAAGAAGTGGCTCTCGTTCTGCGTATGGCCGTACAGAACCGCCGTAAATGGCAGGGAATTATCAAAGCCGTTGATGGTGAAATGATCACGGTGACAGTCGAAGGCAAAGATGAAGTGTTCGCGCTGAGTAATATCCAGAAGGCGAACCTGGTTCCCCACTTTTAACAGTCTGGATTGAGGTGAAAAGCCCGCGATGAACAAAGAAATTTTGGCTGTTGTTGAAGCCGTCTCCAACGAGAAATCACTGCCGCGTGAGAAGATTTTCGAAGCGCTGGAAAGTGCACTGGCTACAGCAACCAAGAAAAAATACGAACAAGAGATCGATGTTCGCGTAGAAATCGATCGTAAAAGCGGTGACTTCGATACATTCCGTCGTTGGGTAATCGTTGAAGAAGTGACCCAACCGACCAAAGAGATCACCCTGGAAGCGGCACGTTTTGAAGACGAAAGTCTGAACGTGGGTGACTACGTTGAAGATCAGATTGAATCTGTTACCTTCGACCGTATCACCACCCAGACCGCGAAGCAGGTTATCGTGCAGAAAGTTCGCGAAGCCGAGCGCGCGCTGGTTGTCGATCAGTTCCGCGATCAGGAAGGCGAAATCATCACTGGCGTGGTGAAGAAAGTGAACCGCGACAACATCTCTCTGGAGATCAAATCCGAAGGGCTGCCGGGTAACGCTGAAGCCGTGATCCTGCGTGAAGACATGCTGCCGCGTGAAAACTTCCGCCCAGGCGACCGTATTCGTGGTGTGCTGTATGCCGTACGTCCTGAAGCGCGTGGTGCACAGCTGTTCGTGACGCGTTCTAAACCAGAAATGCTGGTTGAACTGTTCCGTATCGAAGTGCCGGAAATCGGCGAAGAAGTTATCGAAATCAAAGCGGCGGCCCGCGATCCGGGTTCCCGTGCGAAAATTGCGGTGAAAACCAACGACAAGCGTATCGACCCGGTCGGTGCTTGCGTCGGTATGCGTGGCGCACGTGTTCAGGCGGTTTCTACCGAACTGGGCGGCGAGCGCATTGATATCGTTCTGTGGGACGACAACCCGGCGCAGTTCGTGATCAACGCAATGGCACCGGCTGATGTGGCGTCTATCGTTGTTGACGAAGACAAACACACCATGGATATCGCTGTAGAAGCGGGCAACCTGGCGCAGGCGATTGGCCGTAACGGTCAGAACGTACGTCTGGCGTCACAGCTGAGCGGCTGGGAACTCAACGTGATGACCGTTGATGACCTTCAGGCCAAGCATCAGGCTGAAGCCCACGCGGCGATCGATACCTTCACCAAATACCTGGACATTGACGAAGACTTCGCCACTGTGCTGGTTGAAGAAGGTTTCTCTACGCTGGAAGAACTGGCCTACGTGCCAATGAAAGAGCTGCTGGAAATTGACGGTCTGGATGAACCAACCGTTGAAGCCCTGCGTGAACGCGCTAAAAACGCACTGACCACCCTGGCGCTGGCTCAGGAAGAAAGCCTTGGCGATAAGAAGCCGGCTGATGACCTGCTGAATCTGGAAGGTCTTGATCGTGCGATTGCGTTCAAGCTGGCTGCCCGTGGTGTTTGTACGCTGGAAGATCTCGCTGAGCAAGGCGTTGATGACCTGGCCGATATCGAAGGTTTAACCGACGAGAAAGCCGGCGAACTCATCATGGCCGCACGTAATATTTGCTGGTTCGGCGACGAAGCGTAATAAACTGTAGCAGGAAGGAACAGCATGACTGATGTAACTGTAAAATCGCTGGCTGCTGAGATTCAGACCTCCGTGGACCGCCTGGTACAGCAATTTGCTGATGCAGGGATCCCGAAGTCCGCTGATGACTCGGTGACCGCGCAAGAAAAACAAACCTTGTTAGCGCACCTGAACCGTGAACACGGCTCTACGCCTGACAAGTTAACGCTACAGCGTAAAACGCGTAGCACGTTGAACATCCCTGGTACCGGTGGCAAAAGCAAGTCGGTACAAATTGAAGTCCGCAAGACGCGCACCTTTGTAAAACGTGATCCGCAAGAGGCAGAACGCCTTGCCGCGGAAGAGCAGGCACAGCGTGAAGCGGAAGAACAAGCTCAGCGTGAGGCAGAAGCCACTGCCAAACGTGAAGCAGAATTAAAAGCTGAACGTGAGGCCGCAGAAAAAGCGAAACGCGACGCCGGTGAAAAAGCGAAGCGTGACGCTGCGGAAAAAGACAAAGTGAGCAATCAACAGACCGACGAAATGACCAAAACTGCCCAGGCTGAAAAAGCCCGCCGTGAAAATGAAGCTGCCGAGCTGAAGCGTAAAGCGGAAGAAGAAGCCCGCCGCAAGCTTGAAGAAGAAGCTCGCCGCGTCGCCGAAGAAGCGCGTCGCATGGCAGAAGAAAACGAGAAGAATGGTGTGAATACCGCTGAACCAACTGAAGATACCAGCGATTATCACGTCACCACGTCTCAGCATGCGCGTCAGGCAGAAGACGACAACGACCGCGAAGTAGAAGGTGGTCGTGGTCGTACTCGCAGTGCAAAAGCTGCGCGTCCTGCGAAAAAAGGTAACAAACACGCTGAATCAAAAGCTGACCGTGAAGAAGCGCGTGCAGCGGTTCGCGGCGGTAAAGGTGGTAAGCGTAAAGGTTCCGCTCTCCAGCAGGGCTTCCAGAAGCCTGCTCAGGCCGTTAACCGTGACGTTGTGATCGGCGAAACTATCACCGTTGGCGAACTGGCTAACAAAATGGCGGTGAAAGGCTCTCAGGTCATCAAAGCGATGATGAAACTGGGCGCAATGGCCACCATTAACCAGGTCATCGACCAGGAAACCGCACAGCTGGTTGCCGAAGAGATGGGCCACAAAGTTATCCTGCGTCGTGAAAACGAGCTGGAAGAAGCAGTAATGAGCGACCGTGATACGGGCGCAGCGGCTGAACCGCGCGCACCGGTTGTGACCATCATGGGTCACGTTGACCACGGTAAAACCTCTCTGCTTGACTACATCCGTTCTACTAAGGTTGCCTCCGGCGAAGCGGGTGGTATTACCCAGCACATCGGTGCTTACCACGTAGAAACCGAAAACGGCATGATCACCTTCCTGGATACCCCAGGCCACGCAGCGTTTACCTCAATGCGTGCTCGTGGTGCTCAGGCAACGGATATCGTTGTTCTGGTTGTTGCTGCCGACGATGGCGTGATGCCACAGACCATTGAAGCTATCCAGCACGCGAAAGCGGCGCAGGTGCCTCTGGTTGTTGCAGTCAACAAAATCGATAAGCCAGAAGCTGATATGGATCGCGTGAAGAACGAACTGTCCCAGTACGGCGTTATGCCGGAAGAGTGGGGCGGTGAAGCGCAGTTCATCCCTGTATCTGCAAAAGCAGGTACCGGTATCGACGACCTGCTGAACGCTATCCTGCTTCAGGCTGAAGTTCTGGAGCTGAAAGCGGTTCGTAAAGGTATGGCGAGCGGCGCGGTAATCGAATCCTTCCTGGATAAAGGTCGTGGTCCGGTTGCAACCGTTCTGGTTCGCGAAGGTACTCTGCACAAGGGCGACATCGTTCTGTGTGGTTTCGAATACGGTCGCGTTCGTGCGATGCGTAACGAACTGGGTCAGGAAGTGCTGGAAGCGGGTCCGTCCATTCCAGTGGAAATCCTGGGGCTGTCCGGTGTTCCGGCTGCCGGTGACGAAGTAACCGTCGTACGTGACGAGAAGAAAGCGCGTGAAGTCGCTCTGTATCGTCAGGGTAAATTCCGTGAAGTGAAGCTGGCTCGTCAGCAGAAATCTAAACTCGAGAATATGTTCGCCAACATGACCGAAGGCGAAGTTCACGAAGTGAACGTTGTTCTGAAAGCGGACGTTCAGGGTTCTGTGGAAGCGATCTCCGACTCCTTGCTGAAACTGTCTACCGACGAAGTGAAAGTGAAGATCATCGGTTCTGGCGTAGGTGGTATCACCGAAACCGACGCAACTCTGGCAGCAGCGTCCAACGCGATCCTGGTTGGCTTCAACGTTCGTGCTGACGCATCTGCGCGTAAAGTGATTGATGCTGAAAGCCTGGATCTGCGTTACTACTCCGTCATCTATAACCTGATTGACGAAGTGAAAGCAGCGATGAGCGGCATGCTGTCTCCTGAGCTGAAACAGCAGATCATCGGTCTGGCTGAAGTACGTGACGTGTTCAAATCACCGAAATTCGGTGCGATCGCGGGCTGTATGGTTACCGAAGGGACCATCAAGCGTCACAACCCAATCCGCGTACTGCGTGACAACGTGGTTATCTACGAAGGTGAGCTGGAATCCCTGCGCCGCTTCAAAGATGACGTTAACGAAGTTCGTAACGGCATGGAATGTGGTATCGGCGTGAAGAACTACAACGACGTTCGCGTTGGCGATATGATCGAAGTGTTCGAGATCATCGAAATTCAGCGTACCATCGCGTAATCTTCTTCAACAGAAGATTAATGAGCGTAGGCCGGGTAAGCGAAGCGCCACCCGGCAGTAATTTTAAAAAGGGGCTTAAGCCCCTTTTTTGTCTGGAGAATTTATTATGGCGAAAGAATTTGGTCGCCCACAGCGCGTCGCGCAGGAGATGCAGAAAGAGATCGCTCTCATTCTGCAACGTGAAATCAAAGATCCACGCGTGGGTATGATGACCACCGTGTCTGGCGTGGAAATGTCCCGCGACCTGGCGTACGCCAAAGTGTTTGTAACTTTCCTGAATGACCAGGATGAAGACGCTGTGAAGAACGGCATTAAAGCGTTGCAGGAAGCCTCTGGTTTCATTCGCTCTCTGCTTGGCAAAGCGATGCGCCTGCGTATCGTGCCAGAGCTGACCTTCTTCTACGACAACTCGCTGGTTGAAGGTATGCGTATGTCCAACCTGGTGACCAGCGTGGTGAAACATGACGATGAGCGTCGTGTTAACCCGGCGGACGACAGCAAGGAGGACTGATGAGTCGTCCTCGTCGTCGCGGTCGTGACGTGCATGGCGTGCTCTTGCTGGATAAACCACAGGGCACATCCAGCAACGACGTGCTGCAAAAAGTGAAGCGTATTTATAACGCCAACCGAGCAGGGCACACCGGCGCGCTGGATCCGCTGGCAACCGGCATGCTGCCGATCTGCCTGGGGGAAGCGACAAAGTTTTCCCAGTACCTGCTGGATTCCGATAAGCGCTACCGTGTGATTGCCAAACTGGGCCAGCGTACGGATACCTCCGATGCAGATGGCCAGGTGGTGGAAGAGCGCCCGGTGACCTTCAGCGCAGAGCAACTTGATGCGGCGCTGGACAGCTTCCGTGGTGATACGCTACAGGTGCCGTCGATGTATTCGGCGCTGAAATATCAGGGCAAAAAGCTCTACGAATATGCACGTCAGGGCATTGAGGTTCCGCGCGAAGCTCGTCCGATTACCGTGTATGAGCTGCTGTTCATTCGTCACGAAGGTGATGAACTCGAGCTGGAAGTACACTGTTCGAAAGGGACCTATATCCGCACCATCATTGATGACCTCGGTGAAAAGCTGGGCTGCGGCGCGCATGTGATTTATCTGCGTCGTCTGGCGGTCAGCAAATATCCGGTCGAACGCATGGTGACGCTTGAGCATCTGCACGCCCTGATTGAGCAGGCGCAAGCGCAGGGCGTTGCGCCGGCCGATCTGCTGGACCCGCTGCTGATGCCAATGGACAGTCCGGCAGTGGACTTCCCGGTTGTTAATCTTCCTTTAACATCGTCCGTTTACTTTAAGAACGGAAACCCGGTTCGCACAACGGGGGCACCGCTTGAGGGCCTGGTACGCGTGACGGAAGGTGACGAAGGGAAATTCATCGGTATGGGCGAAATGGACGGCGAAGGGCGTGTGGCGCCGCGTCGTCTGGTCGTCGAATATCCGGTCGAAGCGTGACGGTGATAACGCCTTACCTTGCGATAAGCAGGGGAGACGAGTAGAATATTGCCGCTTAACGCCTGGTAAATTGTTTAACAATCTGCGGGGCGTACATGGGATAGCTGAATTAGAGATCGGCATCCTTACATTCTTTATACTTTGGAGTTTGAAAATGTCTCTAAGCGTTGAAGCTAAAGCTAAAATCGTTTCTGAGTTTGGTCGTGGTACTAACGACAGCGGTTCTACCGAAGTTCAGGTTGCACTGCTGACTGCACAGATTAACCACCTGCAAGGTCACTTTGCAGAGCACAAAAAAGATCACCACAGCCGTCGTGGTCTGCTGCGTATGGTTTCTCAGCGTCGTAAACTGCTCGACTACCTGAAGCGTAAAGATGTTGCACGCTACACCGCGCTGATCGAGCGTCTGGGTCTGCGTCGCTAATTCTTGCGAGTTTCAGAAAAGGGGGCCTGATGGCCCCTTTTTTCAACCAGACGGCAGCAATTCAATGGAAACTATTGTATTGTTGCTATAAATGATCTTCATTGCAGAGGTTCGCGCGGCTAATGAGAGGCTTCACCCATGGGGGTGTCGGTTGTCATTAGTCGCGAGGATGCGAAGAAGGTCGGGTTAAATCGTCAGCACACCTGAGGTGTGCTTTCAAACATTTAAGAAAGGACAGAACTTTGCTGAATCCGATCGTTCGTAAATTCCAGTATGGTCAGCATACCGTCACGCTGGAAACCGGCATGATGGCGCGTCAGGCTACTGCTGCCGTTATGGTAAGCATGGATGACACTGCTGTATTCGTTACCGTAGTTGGCCAGAAAAAAGCTAAACCAGGTCAGGACTTCTTCCCGCTGACCGTTAACTACCAGGAGCGTACCTACGCTGCCGGTAAAATCCCAGGTGGCTTCTTTCGTCGTGAAGGCCGTCCAAGCGAAGGCGAAACCCTGATCGCGCGTCTGATTGACCGCCCGGTTCGTCCGCTGTTCCCGGAAGGCTTCGTGAACGAAGTGCAGGTTATCGCAACCGTTGTTTCCGTTAACCCGCAGGTTAACCCGGACATCGTTGCGATGATCGGTGCGTCTGCTGCCCTGTCACTGTCTGGTATTCCATTCAATGGTCCAATCGGTGCTGCGCGCGTGGGTTACATCAATGATCAGTACGTGCTGAACCCAACTCAGGAAGAGCTGAAAGAGAGTAAGCTGGACCTGGTTGTCGCTGGTACTGAAGCTGCGGTGCTGATGGTTGAATCCGAAGCTGAACTGCTGAGCGAAGACCAGATGCTGGGCGCTGTGGTCTTCGGCCACGACCAGCAGCAGGTTGTTATCCAGAACATCAACGACCTGGTGAAAGAAGCCGGTAAACCACGTTGGGACTGGCAGCCAGAAGCGGCCAACGACGCGCTGAACGCACGCGTTGCTGCACTGGCAGAATCTCGTCTGAGCGACGCATACCGCATCACCGACAAACAGGAGCGCTATGCTCAGGTTGATGTGATCAAATCTGAAGTGACCGCGACCCTGGTTGCCGAAGACGAAACGCTGGACGCTAACGAAATTGGCGAAATCCTGCACGCTATCGAGAAAAACGTTGTTCGTAGCCGCGTACTGGCAGGCGAGCCGCGTATCGATGGCCGTGAAAAAGACATGATCCGTGGTCTGGACGTGCGTACTGGCGTACTGCCACGTACTCACGGTTCTGCGCTGTTCACCCGTGGTGAAACGCAGGCGCTGGTAACCGCGACCCTGGGTACTGCACGTGACGCACAGATCATCGACGAACTGATGGGCGAGCGCACTGACAGCTTCCTGTTCCACTACAACTTCCCTCCGTACTCTGTGGGCGAAACCGGTATGGTTGGCTCACCGAAGCGTCGTGAAATTGGTCACGGTCGTCTGGCGAAGCGCGGCGTGCTGGCAGTGATGCCAGAAGCAGACAAATTCCCGTACACCGTACGTGTGGTATCTGAAATCACTGAATCCAACGGTTCTTCTTCCATGGCTTCCGTGTGTGGCGCTTCTCTGGCGCTGATGGATGCAGGCGTGCCAATTAAAGCCGCCGTTGCGGGTATCGCAATGGGTCTGGTGAAAGAAGGCGACAACTACGTTGTTCTGTCTGACATTCTGGGTGATGAAGACCACCTGGGTGATATGGACTTCAAAGTGGCGGGTTCCCGCGACGGTATCTCTGCCTTGCAGATGGATATCAAAATTGAAGGTATCACCAAAGAGATCATGCAGGTTGCTCTGAACCAGGCTAAAGGTGCGCGTCTGCACATCCTGGGCGTGATGGAACAGGCTATCAACGCGCCACGCGGTGATATCTCTGAATTCGCTCCGCGTATTCACACCATCAAGATCAATCCAGACAAGATCAAAGATGTTATCGGTAAGGGCGGTTCCGTTATCCGTGCACTGACCGAAGAAACGGGCACCACCATCGAAATCGAAGATGACGGTACTGTGAAGATCGCAGCAACCGACGGCGAGAAAGCGAAATACGCTATCCGTCGTATCGAAGAGATCACGGCAGAAATCGAAGTGGGCCGTATCTACAATGGTAAAGTGACCCGTATCGTTGACTTTGGCGCATTCGTTGCCATCGGTGGCGGTAAAGAAGGTCTGGTACATATCTCTCAGATCGCTGACAAGCGCGTTGAGAAAGTGACCGATTACCTGCAAATGGGTCAGGAAGTACCGGTGAAAGTTCTGGAAGTTGACCGCCAGGGCCGTATCCGTCTGAGCATTAAAGAAGCAACCGAGCAGTCTCAGCCTGCTGCGGCGCCGGAAGCTCCGGCTGCTGAACAGCAAGGCGAGTAAGGTTGCCATTTGCCCTCCGCGCAGGCGGAGGGCTTATTATCAGGCAGGACGCCTTGTTAAGCCGCCGGGGGACAGGACGTTCATCCAATAGTTGTCTTCGGGAGTGGGAAATGAAGCCTTTTTTGCGCTGGTGTTTCGTTGCGACAGCTTTAACGCTGGCAGGATGCAGCAACTCTGCCTGGCGTAAGAGCGAAGTCCTCGCAGTGCCATTGCAACCGACTTTGCAGCAGGAAGTCATTCTGGCACGCATGGAACAAATACTTGCCAGTCGGGCTTTAACCGATGACGAACGCGCACAGCTTTTATATGAGCGCGGAGTGTTGTATGATAGTCTCGGTCTGAGGGCACTGGCGCGAAATGATTTTTCACAAGCGCTGGCGATTCGACCTGATATGCCTGAAGTATTCAATTACTTAGGCATTTATTTAACGCAGGCAGGCAATTTTGATGCTGCCTATGAAGCGTTTGATTCTGTACTTGAGCTTGATCCAACTTACAACTACGCGCACTTGAATCGCGGTATCGCATTGTATTACGGCGGACGTGATAAGTTAGCGCAAGATGATCTGCTGGCGTTTTATCAAGACGATCCTAATGATCCTTTCCGCAGCCTGTGGCTTTACATCGTTGAGCAGAAGCTTGATGAGAAGCAGGCCAAAGAAGCACTGAAACAGCGCTTCGAGAAATCGGACAAGGAACAGTGGGGATGGAACATTGTCGAGTTCTACCTGGGCAACATTAGCGAAGCAACGCTGATGGAACGCCTCAAGGCGGACGCAACGGATAACACCTCGCTCGCTGAGCATCTCAGTGAAACCAACTTCTATTTAGGTAAGTACTACCTAAGTCTGGGGGATATGGACAGCGCTACGGCACTGTTCAAATTAGCGGTTGCTAACAACGTACATAACTTCGTTGAGCACCGTTATGCATTGTTGGAATTATCGCTCTTGGGCCAGGAGCAAGACGACCTGGCAGAATCGGACCAGCAATAGCTGACGACATAAACATCAGCCCGTAATCTTTTGATTGCCATCACCTTCACTGGTGAGGGCGTTGTTGTTCGTCAATACACCTAATTTGAGCCGGTTCACACTTTTCAATGAAAATTGCTAATCATTTTCACGATGAGCTAAGTAGACTGGCCGCCATTAATATCGAGGCACTTGTACTACATGGCTGAATTCGAAACCACTTTTGCAGATCTGGGCCTGAAGGCTCCTATCCTTGAAGCCCTTAACGATCTGGGTTACGAAAAACCATCTCCGATCCAGGCTGAGTGTATCCCACACCTGCTTTCTGGTCGTGACGTGCTGGGCATGGCCCAGACTGGTAGCGGTAAAACCGCAGCATTCTCGCTGCCGCTGCTGAACAACATTGATCCGGACCTGCGCGCGCCGCAGATCCTCGTCCTGGCTCCAACCCGTGAACTGGCTGTTCAGGTTGCTGAAGCCATGACGGAATTCTCTAAACATATGCGCGGCGTAAACGTGGTAGCCCTGTACGGCGGCCAGCGTTATGACGTGCAGTTACGCGCCCTGCGCCAGGGTCCACAGATTGTTGTCGGTACGCCGGGCCGTCTGCTGGATCACCTGAAGCGCGGTACCCTGGACCTCTCTAAACTGAGCGGTCTGGTACTGGACGAAGCCGATGAAATGCTGCGTATGGGCTTCATCGAAGACGTAGAAACCATCATGGCGCAGATCCCGGAAGGTCATCAGACCGCTCTGTTCTCTGCAACTATGCCAGAAGCGATCCGTCGCATTACCCGCCGCTTCATGAAAGAGCCGCAGGAAGTGCGCATTCAGTCCAGCGTGACCACTCGCCCGGACATCAGCCAGAGCTACTGGTCTGTATACGGCATGCGCAAAAACGAAGCGCTGGTCCGTTTCCTGGAAGCGGAAGATTTTGATGCGGCGATTATCTTCGTACGTACCAAAAACGCGACCCTGGAAGTGGCTGAAGCCCTGGAGCGTAGCGGCTACAACAGCGCAGCGCTGAACGGCGACATGAACCAGGCCCTGCGCGAGCAGACCCTGGAGCGTCTGAAAGACGGTCGTCTGGATATCCTGATTGCAACCGACGTGGCAGCACGTGGTCTGGACGTTGAGCGTATCAGCCTGGTTGTAAACTACGATATCCCAATGGACTCCGAGTCTTACGTTCACCGTATTGGCCGTACCGGTCGTGCGGGTCGTGCGGGCCGTGCGCTGCTGTTCGTTGAGAACCGCGAGCGTCGTCTGCTGCGTAACATTGAACGCACCATGAAGCTGACCATTCCAGAAGCTGAGCTGCCAAACGCAGAACTGCTGGGCAAACGCCGTCTGGAAAAATTCGCCGCGAAAGTACAGCAGCAGCTGGAAAGCAGCGATCTGGATCAGTACCGTGCGCTGCTGTCCCAGATCCAGCCTGTCGCTGAAGGCGAAGAGCTGGACATGGAAACCCTGGCCGCAGCACTACTGAAAATGGCGCAGGGCGAACGTAGCCTGATCGTGCCACCTGATGCGCCGATGCGTCCTAAGCGTGAGTTCCGTGACCGTGACGATCGTTTCGAACGTCGTGGCGACCGTAACGACCGTGGTCCACGCGGTGACCGTCCAGAGCGTGGTGGTGAAGACCGTCCACGTCGCGAGCGTCGTGACGCTGGCGAAATGGAACTGTATCGCATTGAAGTGGGCCGTGATGATGGTGTTGAAGTTCGTCACATCGTTGGCGCGATCGCTAACGAAGGCGACATCAGCAGCCGTTACATTGGTAACATCAAGCTGTTCGGTTCCCACTCCACCATCGAGCTGCCAAAAGGCATGCCGGGCGAAGTACTGCAACACTTTACTCGCACCCGCATCCTGAACAAGCCGATGAACATGCAGCTGCTGGGCGATGCACAGCCACGTCCTGACCGTGGCGGCGAACGTCGTGGCGGTGGTCGCGGTTTCGGTGGCGAGCGTCGTGAAGGCGGTCGCAGCGAAGGTCGCGGTGGTGAAGGCCGTCGTTTCTCCGGCGAGCGCCGCGAAAACCGTGGTCCACGCCGTGAAGAAGGTGCCAGCCGTCGTCGTTTCGGTGACGCGTAAGCCTTTCGCTTCTGACGTAAAGTAAAATATACAGCCCCGATAGTCGCTATCGGGGCTTTTTTTATTCCTTTTGTACTCTTGTACTGGTACAGTGCAGCACATTAAAATGCAGAACCACATTTTTCACTGGAGATAAGGCCGCATGGCAACACTAACCACCACCCAAACGTCACCTTCGCTGCTTGGCGGCGTGGTGATCATCGGCGGAACCATCATTGGTGCCGGGATGTTTTCCCTGCCTGTGGTCATGTCCGGTGCGTGGTTCTTCTGGTCGCTGGCGGCGCTGGTTTTCACCTGGTTCTGCATGCTCCATTCCGGGCTGATGATCCTTGAAGCAAACCTGAACTATCGCATTGGCTCCAGCTTCGACACCCTCACCCGGGATCTGTTGGGCAAAGGCTGGAACCTGGTGAACGGGCTGTCCATCGCGTTTGTACTCTATATCCTGACCTACGCGTACATTTCAGCGAGCGGGTCGATTCTGCATCACACCTTCTCAGAGATGTCGCTGAACGTTCCGGCGCGTCTGGCGGGTCTCTGCTTCGCGCTGGGCGTGGCGTTTATCGTCTGGATGAGCACCAAAGCGGTCAGCCGCATGACGGCAATCGTGCTGGGCGCAAAGGTCATCACCTTCTTTCTTACCTTCGGCAGCCTGCTGGGGCACGTCACGCCGGCCACGCTGTTTAACGTTGCCGAAACGAACACCTCTTATACGCCGTACCTGCTGATGACCCTGCCGTTCTGTCTGGCGTCGTTTGGCTACCACGGTAACGTACCGAGCCTGATGAAGTACTACGGCAAGGATCCGCGCACCATCGTGAAATGCCTGGTTTACGGCACGCTGCTGGCGCTGGCGCTGTATGTGATCTGGCTGCTGGGGACGATGGGTAACATCCCGCGTCCGGAATTTATCGGCATTGCGCAGAAGGGCGGTAACATTGATGTGCTGGTACAGGCGCTGAGCGGCGTGCTGAACAGCCGCAGCCTGGATCTGCTTCTGGTGGTCTTCTCGAACTTTGCGGTGGCGAGTTCATTCCTCGGCGTGACGCTGGGCCTGTTTGACTACCTGGCGGATCTGTTTGGTTTTGATGACTCTGCGACGGGGCGCTTCAAAACGGCGCTGTTGACCTTCCTGCCGCCGATTGTGGGCGGCCTGCTGTGGCCGAACGGTTTCCTCTACGCCATCGGCTATGCAGGACTGGCGGCCACCATCTGGGCGGCGATTGTACCGGCGCTGCTGGCGCGCAAATCACGTAAGCGCTTCGGCAGCCCGAAATTCCGCGTCTGGGGCGGAAAACCGATGATTGCGCTGATCCTGGTATTTGGTATCGGTAACGCGGTGGTGCACGTGCTGTCGAGTTTTAATCTGTTGCCTGTGTATCAGTAAAACGTGCGGTCTGAACCCCTCACCCCGGCCCTCTGCCGCAGGGAGAGGGAGAAAAGAATGTAGGCCCGGTAAGCGAAGCGCCACCGGGCAAAGCAAAAAAACTACCCCACCAACTCCTCTTTCACCTGCATTGCCAAATCAAACGAATGCAGACGCGCCTGGTGATCGAAAATCTGGCCGTTAACCATAATCTCATCCGCCTGGGTTTCACGCAGCACCGCCTCCAGCCCGTGACGCACTTTCGCCTTATCACCTACCAGCGACATACTCAGAGCCTGCTGCACGCCATACTGCTCGGAGGCCGACCACAGCTGATGCATATTCTCTACCGGCGGCGGCAGCTGGCCCGTCTCACCGCGACGCAGCTTCACAAACGCCTGCTGCATGGAGGTGAACAGGAATTCCGCGTCGCGGTTGCTGTCGGCGGCAATGATATTGATACAGACCATCGCGTACGGTTTCTCCAGACGCTCGGACGGTTTGAAGTGCGTGCGGTAGAGATGCAGCGCCTGATGCAGCATATCCGGTGCGAAATGCGAGGCAAACGCAAACGGCAGCCCCAGCTGGGCGGCGAGCTGCGCGCTGTACAGACTTGAGCCTAACAGCCATACCGGGATCTTTTCCCCGTACCCCGGCACAGGACGCACGTGCGGGTTCGGATCCCGCGCGTCAAACCAGTCCACCAGCTCCGCCACATCGCGCGGGAAGTTATCGATATCGCCGCTCATATGGCGACGCAGGGCGCGCATGGTCGGCTGGTCGCTGCCCGGCGCGCGGCCAAGCCCTAAATCAATACGGCCCGGATAGAGGGTATTCAGCGTCCCGAACTGCTCGGCAATCACCAGCGGGGCGTGGTTTGGCAGCATCACGCCGCCGGAGCCCAGGTGCAGTGTGGTGGTATTCGCCGCCAGATAGCCAATCAGCACCGAGGTGGCGGCGCTGGCGATGCCCACCATATTGTGGTGTTCCGCCAGCCAGTAGCGGTGATAGCCGCGCTTTTCGGCAAGCTGAGCAAGATCGAGAGAGTGCGTGAAGGCTTCTCTGGCCGAGGAGCCTTGTGGGATCGGCGCCAGATCCAACACCGAAAACGGAATGGTTTTGTCAGTCATAACAGCTCACTTTGTCGACGGTCAATCTTTAATACTGCATTAAAAAATGATAACCGTTGTTAACAAAGTGAGCCTTTTTTATGCCTGCAATTCCAGCCCGGCGAGACGTCGCCAGTAACCGTTGCAGTCGCTGTTTGCCGTCAGAGGCAGCGGAGCAGCGCCATTTTCGTTGGCGCGGAAGGCGTCCAGCATGGCGAATACGCCGGTATCAAGCGGCGAAAGACGCACCATATCCACCAGCCCGTGCATTGACGCCAGTTCGTTGCCGAGGTTATAGACGTAACCGCTCATGGTCTGAATGCCGTTAAGAACAAACACCTGCTGATTCTCCTGCGACAGCATGCTGCGTCCGTTCGGGTACTTAATGCAGCAGGTTTCGCACTCGTCTTTCGGACGATCTTCGGAACGTGCGGTGAAGCAGCGGGCAGAGTAGGCCAGCGGCAGATGCCCATAGCTCAGAACTTCCACTTCAAACTTGTTGCGAATGCCCAGCTCTTCACACTGTGTAAGCAGGTTGGCCAGCCAGTCGCGGGAGAGCTCAACCGGCATGCACCAGCGTGTCATCCCCTGTTTGAGCAGCAGGCGCAGGGTCACCGCGTTATAGCAGTTCAGCGCATGTCCGGCGACAAACGGCAGCTTACGCTCGGCGCACATGTTCACCACGCCCAGGTCGCTCGCCTCCAGCAGGAACTCACCGTTTTCGACATAGCGCTTCAGCTCGCCCAGTTCAGAGGACGCCTGCACCAGCGCCAGCGTCGAGAGCACCACCTGCTTGCCGCTGCCGGCCAGGCTTTTCGCCATATCCAGCCAGTCGCCCACTTTGGTGGCGCGGCGCTTGCTGCACACCGCTTCGCCGAGGTAAATCACATCGGCGCTGCTGTTAGCCGCCTGCTGGTAAAAATCTTCCAGCGTCTCTTTTGGCCAGTAGTAAAGCACCGGCCCTAATGAATATTTCATGATTATCTCACTGCCATTTACGGTGATACGCGCCGAGCGTGGTTTGGGTGCCTTCGGACATCGCGCCGAGCGTCTCCATCCATGCCGCCTGCGGAGCGTAGTTTTGCGGGTCCGCCATGCAGCGGTCGATGGCCTGACGCCACACCTTTGCCACCTGGCTCACGTAGGCCGGGCTGCGCTGGCGGCCTTCGATTTTCACCGAGGCAATATTGGCGGCCAGCAGCTCTGGCAGCAGTTCCAGCGTGTTGAGGCTGGTGGGCTCCTCCAGCGCGTGGTAGCGCTCGCCGTCCACCAGATATCGGCCTTTGCACAGCGTCGGGTAGCCCGCGTTTTCACCGTCCTGATAGCGGTCAATTAACACATCATTCAGGCGTGACTCCAGTCCCTGCGGCGTTTGCTGCCAGCGAACGAAGCGGGCAGGCGAGCAGGCGCCGACGGTATTTGGCGATTCGCCGGTCAAATACGAGGAAAGATAGCAGCGGCCTTCGGCCATGATGCACAGGCTGCCGAAGGCAAAAACCTCCAGCGGCACTGGCGTGACGCGCGCCAGTTGCTTAACCTGATGAATAGAGAGTACGCGCGGCAGCACTACGCGAGCCACGTCAAAGTGTCGATGATAAAAACGGACGGCCTCTTCATTGGTGGCCGATGCCTGAACAGAGACATGGCGCTCAATATGCGGATAACGTTCTGCCGCATACTCAAGCATGGCGAGATCGGCCAGGATCAGCGCATCGGCGCCCAGCTGGGCCGCCATATCCACGGCGCGCTGCCAGCGGGCATAGCCATCAGGATGGGCAAAGGTATTGATGGCGATGTGCAGTTTGCGCCGGTGCTGGTGGACGAAGTTAACGGCTTCCTGAAGCTTTTTCTCCGTAAAGTTAAGACCCGCAAAATGGCGGGCGTTGGTATCATCTTTCAGCCCGATATAGACCGCATCGGCCCCATTTTCGATGGCCGCCTTAAGCGCCGGAAGGTTTCCGGCAGGGCAGAGCAGCTCCATAATTTATCCCGATGTTGTCGATCGCAGGGATCGTAAAAAATGTTAACGAGCTGGGATTTTAATTAACCCATACGCGACAATTTTTGATTTAAGGCAGCTAATGGCGTATTGATGGCACCAATAATGAGGTACACCGGACAACGGTTTGTTGATTTACGCCGCTATCTTCTTGTCGGGATATGGCAAAATAGCAGGACTATAGCTATCAGGGAGTAAAGCTCGTGCTGGATAAACTGCGTTCACGTCTCGTACAATTTGGTCCATCAATGCTGAGCGTGCCGGTAAAACTGGCGCCGTTCGCGCTTAAACGCCAGGTGCTGGAACAGGTACTGAGCTGGCAGTTCCGCCAGGCGCTACAGGACGGTGAGCTGGAGTTTCTGGAAGGCCGCTGGTTAAAGATTGAAGTGCGCGATATCGGGTTGCGCTGGTTTACTTCCGTTGAGAACGATCGGCTTATCGTCCGTGAAACCGCCGAGGCGGATGTCAGCTTTAGCGCGGATGCCAGCGATCTGCTGATGATCGCCGCGCGCAAACAGGATCCGGACACCCTCTTCTTCCAGCGTCGTCTGGTGATTGAAGGCGACACGGAGCTCGGTCTGTACGTCAAAAATTTAATGGATGCCATTGAGCTGGAGCAGATGCCGAAAGCGCTGCGTATGATGTTGATGCAAATGGCAGATTTCGTTGAGGCCGGGCTAAAAACCCCGCCGGACAGTAAACACACTTCAGTAGGTGAACCATGCTGATTCGAGTCGAAATTGGGATTGATGCGCCGGGTATCGATGCGTTGTTACGCCGCTCTTTTGCAGGCGACGCCGAAGCCCAACTGGTTCACGATCTTCGCGAAGATGGCCTGATTACGCTGGGCCTGGTTGCCACTGACGATGAAGGGCAGGTGGTCGGCTACGTGGCCTTCAGCCCGGTGATTGTGCAGGGTGAAGAGTTGCAGTGGGTCGGCATGGCGCCGTTGGCGGTGGATGAAAACTACCGTGGCCAGGGCCTGGCGCGCCAGCTGGTCTATGAAGGACTGGATTCACTGAATGAATTTGGCTATGCCGCTGTCGTCGTTCTGGGCGATCCGGCGTTCTACGAACGTTTAGGTTTTGAGCCAGCGTCCAGATACGATCTGCGCTGCCACTGGCCGGGCACGGAAACATCTTTCCAGGTGCATCCTCTGGCAGATGATGCGCTCGACGGCGTTACCGGTCTGGTGGAGTACCACGATCATTTCAATCGTTTTTAAGCAGGCTTTCGCGTAGCGCCTCGAAAGAGCCGTCCCCGTTGACGAGACGCTCTTTCTGGCGCTTTGTCAGCTGCTTGATGCGGTATTCCAGCCTGAGCGCCAGGGATCTGTCGCCCACGGCGGCTGAAAACGCTAACTGAAGTTCACCTTTCCCCCGTAGTGCTTTCGCCCCTTTCCCCGTTTGATGTTGTAAAAAACGCCGTGCCACATCGGTAGTGATCCCGGTGTAGAGTGCGTTATCAGCGGTTCGGACAAGATAGAGAAACCAGCACACAGTAAACAGATTCAGTATGTTAAGGTGAACGCACCATAGCATGAGAGAGAGCGAAAATGGAAACACTGGCCGCCATTAACCGCTGGCTGGCAAAGCAGCATGTCGTGACCTGGTGCGTCTGTAAAGACGAGGAGATGTGGTGCGCAAATGCCTTTTATTACTACGATCCCGAGCGCGTGGCCTTTTACGTAATGAGCGAAGACAAAACGCGGCATGCGCAGATGACGGGCCAGCAGGCAAAAGTGGCAGGTACGGTAAACGGTCAGCCTAAAACTGTTGCGCTGATCCGCGGGGTCCAGTTCAAAGGTGAAATTCGTCGCCTGGAAGGGAAGGAGAGCGACGCGCAACGTAAACGCTATACGCGCCGCTTCCCGGTGGCTGCGGCGCTAAAAGCCCCGGTGTGGGAAATCCGCCTTGATGAGCTGAAATTTACCGACAACACCCTGGGCTTTGGTAAAAAGCTGCACTGGTTACGCGCCGAGCAGGCGTAGCGCTTCACGGTTAAACGCCGGCAGATCGTCCGGTGTACGGCTGGTGATCAGCTGATCGTTATCGTTCACCACTTCCTGATCGTAGAACTCGGCTCCCGCGTTTTTCAGATCGATAACGATCGGCTTCACCGCGGTGAGCTTACGCCCGCGTACCACCTCGGCGCTGATGAGCAGCTGCGGACCGTGGCAAATGGCAAATACCGGTTTACCGGTGCCGACGAAGTCACGGGTAAAGGTGACGAAACGCTCGTCTCCGCGCAGGGAATCCGGTGAATGGCCGCCCGGTAACAGCAGGGCGTCGAAATCCGACGGGCTGACGTTATCAATGGATTCGTCAATGGTCACGCTGGCTTCGCCCTTATGGCCCTTCACGGTTTTACCCGCTTCTTTCTCGATGGTGACCACCTCGTGGCCCGCCTTCCGGAATGCCTCTGCTGGCGATGTAAATTCTGAATCTTCAAACTCGTCGGTAATCAAGACTGCGATTTTTTTACCCATGCTTCCTCCGTTGTTTTCGCTTCAGACTGTTTTTTTCCCGTTTGTGGTAAATACTTACCGGTAACAGACTTTTAAGTGTGGTAGAGCAGGCCCAGAACGCAA
The DNA here is from genome assembly GCF_049238805.1 of Enterobacter cloacae complex sp. CDL013. Lineage (NCBI taxonomy): Bacteria > Pseudomonadati > Pseudomonadota > Gammaproteobacteria > Enterobacterales > Enterobacteriaceae > Enterobacter > Enterobacter cloacae complex sp. CDL013. Next base: position 127,100 of record NZ_JBMKGT010000001.1, read on the forward strand.
ACGGACAATTCTGTAAAGGGGATAAGATGAGTCAGGTACTGATTACCGGCGCAACCGGGCTGGTGGGTGGACATCTGCTGCGGCTGCTGATCCAGGATCGGCATATCAACTATATCGCCGCCCCGACGCGTCGCCCGCTGTTGGATATCACCGGCGTCTATAACCCGCACGATCCACAGCTCACCGACGCGCTGGCGCAGGTGCAGGATCCCATTGATATCGCCTTTTGCTGCCTTGGCACCACCCGACGGGAAGCGGGCAGTAAAGAAGCTTTTGTCCATGCGGATTACACGCTGGTGGTGGATACCGCCCTGACGGCGAAAAAGCTGGGCGCAAAACATTTCCTGGTGGTCAGCGCGCACGGCGCGAACGCAGGCTCGCCGTTTTTTTACAACCAGGTGAAGGGCAAAATGGAAGAGGCGTTAATCGCGCAGAAATGGGAGCGCCTGACCATCGCGCGGCCTTCCATGCTGATGGGGCACCGTGACGAACGTCGTTTTAACGAGTCTTTTTTCGCTCCGCTGTTTCGCATTCTGCCGGGTAACTGGAAGTCCATCGAGGCGCGGGATGTCGCGCTGGCGATGCTAAAAGAGGCGCTGGCTCCGTCGCAGGAGGGGGTTAATATTATCCCTTCGGCAAAACTGCGTGAAATCGCGCAGGGCGAGGCGTAAACTTCCCCGGCTTATTAAATAACACCTTCCGGGGAATGGTATGACTGGTCAGTCTTCATCTCAGGCGGCAACACCTGTTCAGTGGTGGAAGCCCGCACTCTTCTTTCTCGTGGTCATCATTGGCCTCTGGTATGTGAAATGGCAGCCGTACTACGGTAAAGCCTTCACCGCCGCCGACACCCACAGCATCGGTAAATCGATTCTCGCGCAGGCCGATTCCAGCCCGCTACGCGCGGCGTGGGATTACGCAATGGTCTATTTTCTTGCCGTCTGGAAAGCGGCGGTATTGGGCGTATTGCTGGGCTCGCTGATTCAGGTACTTATCCCGCGTAACTGGCTGGTGAAAACCCTGGGACAGCCGCGCTTGCAGGGCACGCTGCTGGGGACGATTTTCTCCCTGCCGGGCATGATGTGTTCCTGCTGCGCCGCACCGGTGGCGGCGGGTATGCGCCGACAGCGCGTGTCGATGGGCGGCGCGCTTGCCTTCTGGATGGGTAACCCACTGCTGAACCCGGCAACGCTGGTGTTTATGGGCTTCGTTCTCGGCTGGCATTTCGCGTTTATCCGTCTGGCGGCTGGCCTGCTGACGGTGGTGCTTGTCGCTACGCTGGTGCAGCACCTGGTGAAAGACAACGAGGCCGGGTCTGCTTCCGTTGAGCTGGACGTCAGCGAGCCGCAGGGCAGTTTCTTTGCTCGCTGGGGCAAAGCGCTGTGGCAGCTTTTCTGGAGCACCATTCCGGTCTATATCCTGGCCGTACTGGTGCTGGGGGCCGCGCGCGTCTGGCTGTTCCCGCATGCGGATGGCGCTATCGACAACACGCTGATGTGGGTGATTGCGATGGCGGTGGCCGGTTGCCTGTTCGTGATCCCAACCGCGGCGGAGATCCCGATTATTCAGACCATGATGATGGCCGGTATGGGGACCGCACCAGCGCTGGCGCTGCTCATCACGCTGCCGGCGGTGAGCCTGCCGTCGCTTATCATGCTGCGTAAGTCATTCCCGGCGAAAGCGCTGTGGCTGACTGCGGGGCTGGTGGCGTTGAGTGGAGTGATTGTGGGGAGTATGGCGCTTGTGTGAAAAAAAGCCCGGTGGCGCTAGCGCTTACCGGGCCTGTAGCCAGGTGGGAATTACTTAATGTAAGTAAAGGCGGTGGTGACGTGTTTCACGCCGCTCACCCGGCTGGCGATATCCGCTGCCGCTTTCCCTTCACGTTCCGTCACCAGACCCAGCAGGAACACTTCGCCGTTCTCCGTGGTCACTTTCACGTTTGAGGATTTCACCTGGTCGGTACCCAGCAGCTGGGAACGCACTTTGGTGGTGATCCAGGTATCAGATGACGCGGTGCCGAGACCAATCGGCTGGCCCTGGCGGATCTCGTTATACACTTCCGCCGTGCCTTCCACACCCATCGCGATCTGTTTGGCGCGCGAGGCGAGTTCAGGATTTGGCGCCTGGCCTGCCAGCAGCACTTTGCCCTGATAAGCCGTCACGTTGATGCGTGCTTCCTTCTTGATCTGCTCGTCTTTCGACAGCGCACTGTTTACGCGCAGCTCAAGCGTACCGTCATCCACCTGCGTCCCAACGGTACGCGGATCGGTCGCTGCTTTGGTGCCGACCGCTGCGGTACCGACTACAGCGGCAGCGATGCATCCCTGAAGCAGTAATGCAGACATCACGACTGCAAGGGCCGATAAAACCTTCATGAGAACTCCTTAATCATCCTGGTGAGGGAAAAGCGTGTTATCGATCAGATCGCATAAGCAGTTCACCGTGAGCATATGCATCTCCTGGATGCGGGCGCTACGGTGCGAAGGAATGCGGATCTCCACATCCTGCGGCCCCAGCAGGCCAGCCAGCTCACCGCCGTCGTAACCGGTCAGGGCGACAATCGTCATATCCCGGGTCACTGCCGCTTCAACCGCTTTAACGATATCCCGGCTGTTACCGCGCGTGGAGATCGCCAGCAGCACGTCTCCGGCATGGCCTAAGGCGCGCACCTGCTTGGCGTAGATTTCGTCATGCAGACGATCGTTGGCAATCGCAGTTAAGACCACGTTATCGGTGTTTAGTGCAATGGCAGGTAAGCTTGGGCGCTCGGTTTCAAAGCGATTAATCATGCTGGCAGCAAAATGCTGTGCGTTGGCGGCGGACGTGCCATTGCCACAACAGAGGATTTTGTTGCCGTTGAGCAGCGACTGAACCAGTGTCATCGCTGCACGCGAGATCGCGTCCGGAAGGGCTTCCGCCGCGGCAATCTGCGTTTGAATGCTTTCTGTGAAGCACACTTTAATTCGTTCGAGCACGGTATCCCTTTAAAATCTTATTTATGCGTCTTCGCCAAACGCGTTTTTAAGCCAGTCGATCGCATTTCCGGTGAAGGCTACCACATCGAAACGGCAATCCACAGTATCAAAACTCCCATTATGGCGGGCAAGCCACAAGTGGGCAGTCTGTAATAATTTTTGTTGTTTGGCGAGCGTCACGCTGGCGGCAGCACCGCCAAAACGGGACGACTGTCGGTAGCGAACTTCAACAAACACGATGGTCTGACCGTCTTTCATGATCAGGTCAATCTCGCCGCCGCGCCCGCGAACGTTGGCGGCGACAAAGCGCAGTCCTTTGCCTTCAAGCCAGCGACGCGCCTTTAACTCCCACGCGTCGCCGGTCTGTTTACGGCTTAACTGGCCGGGACAATCTGCCCCTGCTGGTATTTGAGCCATGATAACTTCCTGTTAATCACACAATCCTGATCGGCGGTCAGATCGCCGGTATTCCCGTTAAGCTCGAAGCCCGGTACCTGGCGCATCTGGGTGAAGTGGTTTGCCAGCGCCCAGGCATCGACGCCCATCGCGTACAGACGCGCCAGGGAATAGTCATTGCGCACCGCGCCCAGCGCCTGCTGCATCAACTGCGGGTTGCTGCCTGCCAGCATCGGGATCTCGCTGTATTGCAGTCCTTCCATTTCCAGACGGAAATCCGGGCCTGCGGTACCCTGTGCGCTGCGTGAGCTGGCGTAGAGCGTTGCGCCGCTCTGGCTGCCGTTACGCATGGCGATCATCGGTTTGATAAAGGCGATCTCTTCCGGCGTAGCGACGATGTACGCCGAATCCACTTTACCGCCGCCGCTGATTTGCGCGTCGGTAGGGGGCGCCGGGATCGTCAGACCGCCGATGGTGACGCTCTGCTGCTGCGGCAGGCTGGCGGATACCGGGCTACCGTTGAGGGCAATACCTGCCCCGCCGTTCACGCCCGCTCTCAGTTCGGCAGCTGAGCCAAATTTCTGCTGCAACACCACGCCACCGCCAAGGGTCTGCCACTCTTGCGCAAACGCGTTGGCAACGCGATCGCCCAGCGTGCTGCGTGGGATCAGCAGCAGCGGCGCCTGCTTGCCCTGCTCGTGAATATGACGGGCCGCATCGCGGGCTTCATCCTCCGGAGAGAGGGCGAAGTAACAGATATTGGCGCGGTTCTGAACCTGCTCAGGCTGGTTAAGCGCCAGCACGTTCAGCGTGGTGTTGCTCTTCATCAGCGCTTCCACGTTGTTTTTCAACAGCGGACCGACAACGATGCTGGCCCCGTCCTGCTGAACCTGCGCCAGCACCTGGTCAAGCGGCTGGGCGCTGGTGTCGTAGATTTTCAACTCTGCACCAGGGTTAGCACTGGTGGTGGCCACAGCCTGCGGCTGGGTTGCTGGCTGCTGTTCCGGCTGCTCGGTTTGCGGCTGAGGTTGTTCTGCCGTCGCGGGCGCCGGTGTTTCAGCCGGGGCCTGTGTTGCCGCAGGCGCAGGGGGAGCGGGCTGCGTCGTTGGGGCGGTAACCGGATTCTGCATGGTGCCCTGCGCAGGGGTTTGCGCGGTGGTCAGGTCGCTGGTTTCGGCGGCGGACGGGCTGACAACGTCATTCACATTCGCCGCCTGTGCTGCCTGGGTCGGAACCGCGCTACCGCTGACGGCGGTAGTGCCGTTTTTCGCGGCTTCGAAACCTTGCTGAATGGCGCGACCAAACACCGCTGCCTGACCGTTTAACGGCAGCAGTAGGGCGATTTTGCTGGTGGAGGCGGGCTTAAAGTTTTGCACGTTCACCAGCTGCGTTGGCAGCATTTTCGCTCCCGGGTTTTGCGGGTAACGCTTTTGCCAGTCGGTAATGCCAGCTTTCAGCATGTTCGGATCGCTGCGGTTGTTGAACCACATCTGTTGCAGATCCAGCCAGCCTTGCAGAACATTTTCATCGGCGTTGATTACCAGCGCTTTGGCCTGATCCTGGGTCATGGAGGCGAGCGCCTGCCAGGTTGCATCAATATTTTTCTGCTTGTCCGCACCCGCGAGCAGAGGCTCCTGGGCAATCAGCGCGCGGAGTAGCGTCAGGGAAGTGCGGCCCTGCTCAGCGGTGATACCGGCCTGCCAGAAACGGGTCTGCTGGTTTTTATCCAGCGTGCTGAGATCGATGGTGCCGAGGATCTTCTTCGCGCCGTCGTAATCTTTTTGCGCGACCTTCAGTTCTGCTGACAGCAGCGTCTGCTCATGACGCTGAGTGTCGTTAAGATCCTGCGGCAGCTGGCTGAACAGCTCGGCGGCCTGCTGGGTTTTCCCTTCTTTCAGCAGTGCACGAATGGCGAGTAATTGCCAGTTGATCCTGGTATCATTTGTACTCTGCGACATTTGTTGCAGATAAAAGCCAGAATCAGCCTGAGCGGATCCCTGCATATGAGCAGTGCTCTGGTCAGGTGCCTGGGTGCCGCAGCCGGTAAAGATCAGGGCTGCCAGCAGGAGGGGCACGCTGTGCGCGGCTTTTTTACGAAGAAACGTTAACGGTACCATACTGTATCCAGTGATTTTTTTACGCAATGCTCAATATTAAATCGGCAATACGGACGAAACAATGAAACAACACGAAACGGCAGATAATTCTCAAGGCCAGCTTTATATTGTACCTACTCCTATCGGGAATTTGTCTGATATTACCCAACGTGCGCTCACCGTATTGCAAGCTGTTGATTTAATTGCTGCTGAAGACACCCGTCATACCGGTTTACTGCTACAACACTTTGCCATTAACGCCCGTTTGTTTGCCCTGCACGATCACAATGAGCAACAAAAAGCCGAAACGCTGGTGGCGAAGCTTAAAGAAGGGCAGAACATCGCGCTGGTCTCCGATGCGGGAACGCCGCTGATCAACGATCCGGGCTACCATCTGGTACGCACCTGCCGTGAAGCAGGCATCCGCGTTGTGCCGCTGCCCGGGCCGTGCGCGGCGATTGCGGCGTTAAGCGCTGCGGGTCTGCCATCCGATCGTTTCTGCTACGAAGGCTTCCTGCCTGCTAAATCCAAAGGCCGTCGCGATGTGTTAAAGGATCTGGAAGCTGAACCGCGTACGTTGATCTTCTACGAATCAACTCACCGTCTGCTGGAAAGCCTGGAAGATATGGTGACCGTCTGGGGCGAAGGGCGCTACGTGGTGCTGGCGCGCGAGTTGACCAAAACGTGGGAAACCATTCACGGTGCGCCGGTTGGCGAACTGCTGGCGTGGGTGAAAGAGGATGAAAACCGCCGCAAGGGCGAAATGGTGCTGATTGTTGAAGGGCACAAAGCGCAGGAAGACGCTCTGCCTGCCGATGCGCTGCGTACGCTGGCTCTGCTACAGGCTGAACTCCCCCTGAAAAAAGCGGCGGCGCTGGCGGCGGAGATCCACGGCGTGAAGAAAAATGCGCTGTATAAATATGCGCTGGAGCAGCAGGGGGAGTAAGACCCTGCCGCCTGTTTTGCCGGGTGGCGGCTTCGCCTTACCCGGCCTACACCGTGTCAGAGCCTCACTATTTCCCCGGCATCGCCTCAAATACCAGCGTTTCCAGCGGTTGCAGCGTAATTACCACAGCGTTTTTATACTCCTCTGGTACGGTCGAATTACTGCCGTACACGGCTTTCAGGGTAAACTGCGAACGCTCTCCTGCCGGGATCTCAAAATCTTTGGTTAAATCCAGGTAGTAACGTTGCGGCTTATCCGACGGGTTGCGTAGGCCAAAAATCGCTTTGTCTTTACTCCATGAGGCCCAGCCGTAAACCTGAAGCGAAGTTGGGTCACCGCCAATCCAGTGAGTATCCACCAGCACGCTGGCATTCTCACGCGACCATTTCGCCGCCTGCGCCAGGGTATCCCACTTCGCCTTATTCAGCATGGACGGCGTGATGTACAGCTCCTGAAGCTGAGTTCCGGTTGCGAAGTAGCTCCAGACCTGATCTGCAAAATCGCTGTCTGTTTGCACTTTTTCGAGTCCATAGTAAGCGTTCTCTGCGCTGACGATCCCGTGGTACATCAGTGAGTTCAGCGGGAACAGAGGACCTTTGCGCACGATGGATCGCCAGGTTTCGGCATCGCGGTAGGTCATCCACTGCTGCACTGGCGTGCCGGGGCCGTACAGGTTGATATCATCGCCCTGGCGCCAGATTGAATCAGCATAGAACAGCCAGGACGGGCTGGCGTCGGTGCCGGTGGTCAGGTTGATAAACAGGTTCGGGTTTGCGCTGCGCATGTTGTGCAGCAGGGCAATGGACGCGTCAAAATCCGATGCAAATGGGCTGCCCTTGATATGCGAATTGGCGTTACCCATTCCGTCGAGCTTGAACGAGGTAATGTGCTCGTTTTTGATCAGCTTAATGATCTGATCGTTAAAGTTTTTAAAATAGTTCGGCCCCGACAGCGCCAGCTTGCCGTCTACGGTTTCGAAACCATACTCTTTTGCATGCGAGACGCGAATATCGCGCGGCTTGTTGTATCCGCCCCACGGAGAAAGCCACAGCCCAACCGAGCTGTGCAGGCTGTCGGCTTTTTCCCTGACTTTGCCAAAACCGTTGCTGAATGCAGGGCCAAAAAGCCAGCGTCCGGTGCGATCGTCCCAGCCATCGTCCAGCAGGAACGCGTCCAGCGCCACCCCGCGTCCGGCAATAAATTCTTTATTCCATTCGTCCATCCGCCCAATGACATCCTGCTCGGAGTAAGGGGTAAAGAAACCGATGTCCATCCAGCTGTTGTAGTGCAGATAAGGCTTATAAGGCCGCGGACGCACGGCATCGATAAACTGGTTTACGCTGCGGCGCAGCTGATTAGTTTCCGGGAAAGTGCCGAACCAGGTGGTAAAACTAACCGGTGTCTCAGGCAGAATTGGCGTTTTCAGCTCCACGTTGAGATTCGTGGTGGCTTCATAAGCGTAAGTATTCACAATCGGTTTGTCTGGCAGGATGAAGAACGAGTCGGCCACGATTGGCGAGCTGTTAATCGCCCCGTCAACGTAAGGTGCCTGAGACTGCTTCTTCGTCGGGAAGAAGGTAATTTTCGCTACGTCCCGCGGCTGCCCGACGGCGGCGATGGTGTAGCCGATGCTGGCGTATTTTCCCTTCACCAGGTTCAGTTTCACCGTTACGTTAAAATCCGGATGCGTAAAGTCGATGACTATCGCATTGTCCTGCTTTTCGACGTGCTTGATTTTGAAATCAGCGGTGTGGATTTTTGTTTCATCCGGCAGCGTCAGAAAGAACAGCTCCTGGGGCGTGAGCGGATGGTTAGCTTTGCTGTCCGTTACTACTACCGTTGCATTTGCATCATCAAACGAAAGGGCAATATTGTCGTTACTGAGCGCGTAGTTTGCTGCCGCCGCGCCGTGAGAAACGCAGAGAGCCAGCAGCGAGAGAGTGAGCATTTTTTTCATCGGGGTAAGATCCTTATCAGTAATGCTTCAGCATTCGGTTGATGGACTGTTCCAGCCAGTAGCGCTGGGTGCCGAAGTTAATACGCAGGTAGTTTTCGCCGTTTTGTACGTAGTGGCTGCCATCTTCGATGACCACGCCAGCCTGTTTGGCGAAATGTTGGGTTAGCGCCGTCGCACTGCGATCGTCCGCACTGACGTCTATCCAGGCGAGATACGACGACTCCGGGTTCATCATCTTCCATGCAGGGAAGTGGGTCTGGATGGCATCCGCAAGGTAGCGGGCATTGCCGCGCAGATAACCATTCAGCGCGTCGAGCCATGGCAGAGCCTGCTGATAGGCCAGAATAATTCCCCACACGCCGAAGATATTGGGCGAGGTAATGGAGTTCTTCTCCAGCTGCTGGCGGAAACGCTGGCGCAGCGAATCGTCTGGAATTATCGAGTAGGATGTTTTTAGCCCGCCAAGGTTGAACGCTTTATTGGGGGAGGTCAGCACAATCAGGTTGTCCTGGGCGGCACAGCCCGAAGTCAGACAGCTGACGAATGTACCGTCCAGAATGTGCTCGGCGTGAACCTCATCAACCACCAGAATCGTGCCGTAGCGCTTACAGAGATCGGACACCTGGCGTATCTCATCCGCGCGCCAGATTCGGCCTGAAGGGTTATGCGGCGAGCAGAAGAACCACAGTTTTGGACGGTGAGTTTTGAGCTGAACTTCAATCAGATTAAAATCCAGGTGATAGCGGTTTTCCTTCACGCTCAGCGGATTTGCAAGCACCCGCACGCCCTGTCGCTGTGTCGCCATCGCAAACGGGTCATACACCGGGGTGTTCATCATCACGCAGTCGCCGGGTTTGCAGAACGCCTGAACCGTATAGTGCAGCGTGGAAACGGTGCCGTAGGTCAGGGTGATCCATGACTTATGCACCTCAACCTGATGACGGGTGCGCTGGAAGGCGATGACCGCATCGTAGAATTCGTCGAAGCACCAGGTGTAACCGAAGGTGCCATGCTCCACGATGCGCTGGAAGCCTTCAATCACGGCGGGTGGCGAGGTGAAATCCATGTCTGCTATCCACAGCGGGATAAATCCCTCCGGGACATCACCGAAACGCGAGCACACAAACGCATGATCCCATTTACGGCATTTATCGCTTTTACGCTCAATGATTCTGTCGAAATCAAACACAACGTCCCCCTGTTAAATTAAGGCTTCAATGCCGGATTTGACGCTCTGCACCTGCGGGCCGATGATCACCTGAACGCTGTGGGCATCAAGCACCACGACTGACAAGGCGCCCGCGGCCTTCAGCGCCTGCTGGTCGATAAGCCCCATATCTTTCACCACCAGACGTAAGCGGGTGATGCAGTTGTCGAGCGACTCAATATTCTCTTTACCGCCAAGTGCGCGAAGAATAAGCCCATGATCGTATTTTGATTTTCCACGTGCCCGGGTATTGGCTTCCACCGCCTGGAGCGCACCCTGCGCGTCAACCTCACGGCCCGGCGTTTTAATATCGTGCCTGAGGATGTACCAGCGGAAGACGAAGAAGTAGATAGCAAACCAGGCAATACCCACCGGGAACAGCAGATACCATTTGGTCGACATCCCCTGCATGACGCCGAAGATCAGCAGATCCAGAATGCCGCCGTCGGTGTTGCCGATAGTGACGCCGAGAAGCGCCATCACCATCAGCGCCAGGCCAGACATAACGATATGAAACGCGTAAAGCACAGGGGCAATAAACAGGAACAGGAACTCAATCGGCTCTGAAATACCCGTGACAACTGAAACCAGCACGCCAGAAAGCAGCAGCCCTTTAATCACCGGACGGTTTTCCGGGCGCGCGGTGCGGTAGATAGCGTAAGCCACGGCAGGCAGGCCGAAGATAAAGGTCGGCATAAACCCTTGCGATAAAAATGCCGTAACGTGCGGGCTAAACGGCAGGCCAGCTTTCAGCTCGGCGTAGAAAATGTTCAGCGCACCGGCCACTTCCTGGCCGTTAACCATCTCAATGCCGCCCGCCGGGGTGAAGCGCACCATCGTCAGCAGGATGTGGTGCAGGCCAAAAGGTTTGAGCAGCAGTACGCCCACGCCATACAGGAACGGCCCAAAGACGCTGGTGCTCTGGATGATATGACCAATCCCGGCAATGCCCATTGCCACATATTCCCACAGCAGGGGGATGAACAAGCCGACCAGCGACAGGGTGAGGGCGGTAATAATCGGTACAAAACGAATGCCGCTAAAGAAGGCAAACGCGTCGTGCAGCACCGTGTCCTGAAAACGTTCGTGCAGGAAGTAGGTGATCACCCCTACCACAATGCCGCCGAGCACGCCCATCTCCAGCGTTTGAATGCCAAGCACGATGGATTGTCCCACCTGTCTCATGGTGGCGGCATCCGCAAGCTGGTGGGTGGCGGTCAGGTAGTAGTTGATGCTCATGTTCATCAGCATGTAGCCAACGAATCCGGCAAAAGCGCCCACCGCTTTATTACGTCTGGCAAGGCCCATCGGGATTGCCATGGCAAACATCAGCGGCAGATAGGTAAAAGCAAAGCCGCCGACCATGGCGATAAAACCAAAGGTGAGCTGCGTTAACTCGCCGCCCAGAAAGGGAAAACTTTTGATGGTGGAAGGGCTGGTGACAGAACTACCGATACCTAACAACAACCCCATAAAGGCCAACAGCGAGACCGGGAACATAAACGTCTTTCCCAGGCTCTGGAAAAACTCCCACGCTTTCGATTTAAACGACTTTTCCTGTGTCATGTAGGGACTCCTCGGATTTTTAGGATAATGGAAGGCGCTGTCCGGCTTAAGGACGCGCCTTCATATTTGCGAGGCTTATAGTTATTTTTTTAGGTACTAGCGTTATGCGCGATGGGTTCAGGCTTCAGCCGGAAGCAGCAGCCGGTTCGCCGAGCCGCAAACGGTGATTTTGCTTCTGACCACCTCTTTCATGGCATCCATGCCGACGCGCATGTAGAAGCGCGGATCGTTGCCCTGTGGGTTCTCGGCAAACCAGGCTTTGACTGCGTCAGAGAAGGCGATTTTCAGCTCTGTTGCGACGTTAACTTTGCAGACGCCCAGCTCAATGGTGCGGCGCACATCCTCATCCGGCACATCGCTTGCACCATGCAGCACCAGCGGCACTGTCACTACCTCGCGGATCTCGGCCAGCCGCTGGAAGTCGATTTTTGGGCGTTTGGTATAGAGACCGTGCGCGGTACCGATGGCGACGGCGAGGCTGTCCACGCCTGTCAGTTCGACAAAGCGTTTTGCTTCCTGCGGGTCGGTCAGGAACGCGCTTTCGGCGTCGACGCTCATGTCATCTTCCACCCCACCCAGTCGGCCCAGTTCGGCCTCGACGCTACAGTCGTTGAGGTGGCAGAAATCGACGACCGATTTCACCAGCTTGACGTTTTGTTCGAAGGGGTAATGGCTACCGTCGATCATTGCGCTACGTACGCCGGCATGGACTTTGCGGCGAATGTCGTCCAGCGATTCGTGGTGATCGAGGTGTAGCGCCAGCGGCATGTCATAAGTAAGGGAATACGCGCTGCACAAGGCGTAAATCTCTTCCAGCGCAATATGTTTAAACGTCCCCGGCGTACCCGCGAGGATCACCGGCGATCGCATTTCGCTACAGACTTCGAGGATCGCCTGGATCGTCTCGGCGTTATGGATGTTAAAGGCCGGAACGGCATAGCCCTTCGCCTGTGCGTCCTGCAAAAGATATTTGGTAGAAATAATACTCATGAGCCTGTCCTCTTAAGCCTGCCACGGATGAATAACGACGCCCTGGACCACACGGTTAACCGTACCGCTGGCGGATGGCGTATCCGGCGTATTGCCAACGTGCAGAGACTGGGTCAGTGCGAAGACCTGGGCGTACATCAGGAAGCAGAATGCCTGCTCCATATCGTTAAATGAACGGGAAGGCGGCAGCAGGATATGCGGGCCAGCTTCAATGACCGGATCCGTTTCGGCTGCAATGGCTACCACGCGCATAGCCTGACGATCGCGTCGCAGCTCGGCGAGCAGATCCAGATCGTACTGACGCGTGTACGGATGGCTGGAGACAAACACGACGACCAGCGTTTCGTTGTCCACCAGCGACTTAGGCCCGTGACGGAAACCCGTTGGCGAATCGTAGAATGCCGCCAGCTTGCCGGCGGTCAGCTCCAGCACCTTCAACGCTGACTCCCGTGCGGCGCCCTGTAATCCACCGCTGCCCAGATAAACAATGCGTTTCCACGGTTCGTTACCAAAGACGCCGGGGCTGAAATCGCCAAGCGACGTGAGGATCGCCTGACAGCGATCGGACACGTCGCGGAACGTTTTGCTGTTGATCGTTTCCGGTGCGAATACCGCCAGGCAGCTCGCCATCATGGTGGTGATGCTGCTTGTCATCGCGAACCCGCGATCGTGCGTTTCGGCTGGCATGAGCAGAGCGCAGGCGTTATCGCTGTCGACGGCATTCTGATACAGGCTGCCCGCTTCATTACAGGTGATCGACAGGTGGTAGCACTCCGGAACAAACTGATTCGCCAGCTCAACGGCAGCGACGCTCTCCGGGCTATTGCCAGAACGGGCGAAAGAGACCAGCAGCAGCGGGTGCGCAGGGCTGAAGTAATCCATCGGGTTGGTGACCAGATCGGTCGTAGGTATCGCGGTGATATTTTTTCTCGTGTGGCTGGCAAGCCATGGCGCAATGATGTCGCCGATAAACGCAGACGTACCCGCGCCGGTCAGAACGATCCGCAGATCGGGCTTGCGCAACAGTGGCGTCAGAAAACTGTCGATCGACGCGCGCAGATTATCAATATTGTTGAGCGAGCGAAGCCAGCTGGCTGGCTGCTGGCGGATCTCTTTTTCGGTCCAGGTGCCGGTGGTGGTAGTGGTTTGTGGCATAACTCAGTCCTTAGTCGTGTGAATTCCACATCAGACGCTGGCAAATGTGTCGCTATCTTTCGTTTCGTTTCACTTGTTTACTTTAGCAGTTAAAGAAAATCTATAGAAAAGAAATGGAAAGTTCAATGGCGAAAAAGAAATAAAACGAAAAGTGTGATCGCGAAAGGAAAGGCGAAGATCAAGGAAAGGAAAAGAAAGGCCTTACGATCGTCTTCCGTAAGGCCAACAGAGCACACTGTGAAGGGGCTACAGGGAAAGAGCCTGACCCTGGATCCAGATCTGCCGGAGGTGTAAACCCGCATCGAGCGCAATAATATTGGCGCGTTTGCCTGGTGCTAACGATCCCAGCAGGTGATCCATACCGAGCAGACGGGCGGGATGCAGCGAGGCCATATGGATAGCGTTTTCTGGGGCGACCCCCGTATGCTCCACCATATTTCGCACGGCGGCATCCAGCGCGAGCGTGCTGCCCGCCAGCCCGCCCGAGGCCGTGCGAACAACGCCGCCCTGCATCTCGACATTTTCACCACACAACGTATAGCGCCCATCAGGCATACCCGCCGCCTGCATGGCATCGGTAATCAGCACCGTACGATCCTTCGCGCAGCAACAACATAGCCGCATGGCTCCAGGATGAACGTGATGCCCGTCGGCAATAAGCTCCAGCCACGCGCGTGGGTCCGTAAGCCCGGCGCCAACCATGCCCGGCTCCCGGTGGTGTAATCCCGTCATGCCGTTGTAGCAGTGCACCAGCCCGTCTGCGCCTGCATCAAATGCGGCCAGGGTTTGCGCGTATGTAGCGGCGCTGTGGCCCAGCATGACGCGTATCCCTTTTTGCTTGAGGTGATGGATCGCCTTCAGGGCATCCACTTTTTCCGGAGCAAGCGCCACCACCCGCAGCGTGTTCTGCGAAACCGCAATCAGCTCATCAAGTTCCGCGAGATCCAGCTCGCGAAACAGTTCTGGCGGGTGCGCCCCTTTGTTCTGCGGTGTAAAGTACGGGCCTTCCAGATAGCTGCCCAGGAGCTGCGCGCCGGGGCCACCGGCATGACAGCGCCGGGCAATGCGCCGTAACGCGCCATGGATCGCCTCCAGCGAAGCGGTGACGGTGGTAGGCAGAAACGCCCCTACGCCTTCACGCGCTTTATGTATGGCTAACCGGTCCAGCACGTCGGGGGCATCATCCATCACATCCACACCCGCGCCGCCGTGGACGTGGATATCAATGTATGCCGGGCAAAGCAGGTCTGCCTCGCGGGTGTTAACCCCTGCCGGAATCGGCTCGATGGCGGTGATGACGCCTCTATCCATACGCAGCTGATGGTCATCCAGCCAGCCTTGCCCGGTAAGCAGACGACGCGCGCGCAGCAGCTGGCTCATATCCCTTCCTCGGCGGGCGCTTCCTCGCGACAGCGTGCAAGTTCATCCACCAGGCTGGTCAGGCCGCGATGGCCGCACTCCAGCGCCTGCAAACGAAAGGCTTCACTGCTTAATCCGTCGCGCTCCAGAACCATCTCCAGCAAAAGCTGGAGATTGGTGCCGGTGATCACTTCGCTGCCGGGGCGCTGCATCGCGAGGGTAGAGGCCACACGAAACGGCGTACCGCCGAGAAGATCGGTGAGAAACACGATATCGTGCTCTGCATCCAGTTCATTCACTGCCTGCTCAAGCTGCGCGGTCAGCCGCGCAGTGGTGGAGCTTTCCGGAAAATCGATGGCGATAAACTGCGGCTGTTCGCCGAGGATTTGCTTCATCGCCTGTTGCAGCCCGCTGGCAAAACCGCCGTGACCCGTCAAAATAATGCCTAACATCGCAACCTCTTTGCTTTTTACAGGAAGTGACAGAATTTACCGACAACGCCCAGCACCACGGTGATACCAATCAGGCGCAGTGGGCTCCAGCCACGGCGTACCAGCCAGAACATAATCAGGGTGTAGACCAGCGGCAGAAAGGCGGGCATCAGTTTGTCGATCACATCGGTTTGCAGTTTGACGACCGCATCCCCGGCTTTAATCTCGAGTGTGGTATTCAGGCGCACATAGGTTGCCACCAGCGCGCCAATCACTGTCATTCCGACAATGGACGCAGCATGACCAACCTTTTTGGTGTTGGCCTTGATCAGCGGGATCGCGGCGACACCCATTCGGTAGGCATAGTGCGCCAGACCAAAACGCAGGCCGAGATGCACCACGTTAAACAGAACGATAAAGACCACGGCGCCAAGAATGGATCCCTGTAGCGCCAGGCTGGCGCCAATCCCCCCGCAGATGGGCAGCAGGGTCAGCCAGAACATGGCGTCACCAATGCCACCGAGCGGTGCGCCAACGGCAATTTTAGTGCTCTGGATGCTGTTCACATCCTGCTTGGAACGCTCCATTGCCAGAATAATGCCGATGACGAAGGTCACCAGGAACGGGTGGGTGTTAAAGAAGCCCATATGGCCTTTCATGGCGCGCGCCAGGTCCCGCTTATTGGTGTGGATCTTTTTCAGCGCGGGCAGTAGCCCATACAGCCAGCCGGAGGCCTGCATACGCTCGTAGTTAAACGAGGCCTGTAGCAGCATGGAACGCCAGGCGACACGGTTAATATCCTTTTTCGTTAGCTCAGCGCCAATACTCTGATCTTCGTAGACGTTTTCATTCACGCCGGTCAGCAGTGTCTCTTCACTTTCAGACACGCCCGGCAGGGTGGTGTGATTAGATGCCATCTTCAAATTCCTCTTTCTGGGCCGCAGGCGCCGTGGGTTCAGGCGATTTGCGCAGCAGGTCGATCAGCGCCATCGCCAGTGCAGCCACGGCAATCGCCAGCACCGGGAGTTTCAGCCAGGCCGCGGCGACAAAGCCGATAATGAAGTAAGGGATGTAAACGTTTTTCATCATGATCTTCAGTAGCACGGCGAAGCCGATCGCTGGCATGATGCCGCCCGCGACGCCGAGACCGTCGATCAGACGTTCCGGCAGCACGTCAATGGCGGTTTTCGCATGTTCAGCCCCGAAGTAGATGGGCAGAAATGCGCACAGGAAGTAGAAGACGCCGAGCGCCAGCAGTGCAAGATAGTTGACCCGTTCAATACCACGGGTGTCTGCGTTAGCCGCCATGCGATCGCAGCGGGACATCACGCCGGACATCACCGAGAAGAGGAAGGTGATCCCCATCTGAACCGCCACGGCAAACGGCACGGCGACCCCAACGGCGACATCCGGCTTCACGCCTGTAGTAATGGCAAATGTGGTGCCAACGATGGTGCCGATAATCACGTTTGGCGGCTGCGCGCCCGCCAGCGGCGCGAGTCCCATCCAGACCAGTTCTAACGTACCGCCGGTCAGAATTCCGGTGTGCAAATCGCCCAGAATCAGGCCAACCAGTGGCCCGAGCACCACTGGACGGTGCATGTGTGTTAAGCCGTTAAACATATCCAGGCCCGCTATAAAGGCGAGAAGCCCCAGCGCGAAAGCCTGCAACAGACTGATTTCCATTGTGAATCCCTCAGAGCAGTTTAAAGAGATCCAAAGCAGTCTCTGTTGGAACGCCCTGAACGAAGCATTCCACTCCGGCCGCCTTCAGGCCGTTAAACGCGGCGATATCGTTCGCGTCTACAGATACCGTTTTGGCAATTTGCTGTTTGCCACTGGCGTAATGCATATTTCCGACGTTAATACGGGTGATGGGCACGCCGCCCTCGACCAGCGTTAAAAAATCAGCCGGTGTTTTACAGACCAGCAGAATTTTCTGCCGGTCGGCGGCGCGATGAATGTTGTCGATCACTTTTTGCAGAGACCAGAAACGCACGGCGATGCCTTCCGCAAGCACCATCTCCATCAGGTTTTGCTGAACCGGATCGTCTGCAACCTCGTCATTTGCCACCAGCACCAGGTTCGCCCCCGCAAACCCCACCCACTGTACGCCCACCTGACCGTGGATCAGGCGTTCATCAATGCGGCATAAGACAATGTTTGGCATAGCGTTTTCCTCTTTTTAATTATGCGTGTTGAGTCGTTACGCCTTCGCAGGCGGCATGGTACTGATGGAGTATGTCCTGAATGTGGTCGAGGATGAGTTCCCGTGGTGTGGAGCTGAGAGCACCATCGCGAACTTTGCTGTACTGCAACGGCAGATACTGGCTGATCAGCGGCAGCGGGATCGGTTCATCCGCCAGGTTGCGTACCAGCCGCTCAAAGGCGTCGTCAATCTGGCTGTCTGGCCAGTAATAGCGCACGCGGTCGGAATAGCTGTAACCGCGGGCCAGGCGACGGGCATTGCCGTCGCCGTGATAGTGGCTTTGCCAGTATTCCGGGCGATCGAGCATCACGTTTTCCAGGACGTGACGCAGCCCTGAGCAGGCTTTTGCCGGCAGCAGCTCTTCTTCAATTGCTGCCAGTGAGAACAGCGCTTCGCGCAGCGCGAAGGTTAGCGCAGGGCCGACTTTCAGAATGGCGAAGTGATCTTTCACCAACTGGCGCAGCGCCTGCGGCGTCTGGTAATCGGTAGAGTGTGCTTCAAATACCAGCGTGTCGTAGGCTTCAACCATCTTGCTCAGCGCGACGGCTTTATGCGGTTGATAGTCACAAACGTGCGCATGGTCGAACTCAACGCCAGGCTGAACGACCAGGCCAATAATGCGCGGCCAGATGTCGCTTAACCCTTCCTTCTCGAATGCGTGGCGGTGTGCCTCAAGCGTGGCGCGTGCCGCCTCTGGCGTGGTGACCTCAAGCTCGGTCAGCGTCTCGTGTGCCCCACCGGGAACCGGAACTTCCGTGCCGATAACGTAGACCAGATCGGCTACGCCAAATTGCTCGAGACAGGTGGTTTCGGCAATTTTAGCCAGCCGAGCGGCACGCCCGGCAACGATTGCATCGGTTAAAGGAACCGGGTCGTCTTCGCAGGACATGCTGCAATCGAGGTGAATTTTTTTAAATCCGGCCGCCACGTAGCTTCTGATCAGATCGTCGGCGTTCGCCATCGCCTGCAAAGCTGGCAGGTTTTGCCAGCGGTTTGGACCTAAATGATCGCCGCCAAGGATCAGCTGTGAGGTGGGGAAACCGAGGGATCCCGCCAGCTTGCAGACAAACCCATAAAAATCGGCGGGCGTCATACCGGTATAGCCGCCAAACTGATCCACCTGGTTTGAGGTGGCTTCAATCAGCAGAGGCGTCTGTTGTGAATGGGCGTAACGTATTGCAGCTTCAAGTACCAGTGGATGTGCGGAACAGACGGCATAAATCCCGTTTGTATTCCCCCGTTTATGTTGTTCCACCATTTCTGTCAGATGTTTCACTTTCCTCTCCATTTCGGATGGTGTTGGCATTCATCTTTCGTTTTGTTTCATTTGATACTGTATTATGGTGATGTAAAAATAAAACGAAAGATAATAGTTTTCCGATCTGTTTCACAAAAGAAACATAATGAAAGGTTTCAGCGGCGATTAAGCTTGCGTCCGCCTCCCATACAGGGCTTGCATTCCCTCAAAAGAAAGGCGTTAATAAGAAAAACGAAATGAAACGAAAGTTTATTTACTAAGGAGCTCGTATGAGCAGCACCGATTCGTCCGCAGAGAAGCGCATCACCGGCACCAGTGAAAGGCGAGAGCAGATCATTCAGCGGTTGCGGGCGCAGGGAAGCGTGCAGGTTAACGATCTTTCTCTTTTATTCGGCGTGTCGACGGTGACGATCCGTAACGATCTGGCCTTTCTGGAAAAGCAGGGGATTGCCGTTCGCGCTTACGGCGGCGCGCTGATTTGCGAAGGCAATGCCCCCGGCGTGGAGCCATCCGTTGAGGACAAAAGTTCCCTTAATACGGCAGTGAAGCGCAGCATCGCGCAGGCGGCGGTTGAACTGGTGAAGCCGGGTCACCGCATTATTCTGGACTCCGGCACCACGACCTTTGAAATTGCCCGCATGCTGCGCCAGCACACCGATGTCATTGCCATGACCAACGGGATGAACGTGGCAAACGCGCTGCTGGAAGCGGAAGGCGTAGAGCTGCTGATGACCGGCGGGCATTTGCGCCGTCAGTCACAGTCCTTCTACGGCGACCAGGCGGAGCAGTCCTTACAGAATTACCATTTTGACCTGCTGTTTCTGGGCGTCGATGCCATCGATCTCGACCGGGGGGTGAGTACGCATAACGAGGATGAAGCCCGTCTGAACCGCAAAATGTGCGAGGTGGCGGAGCGTATTATCGTTGTCACGGACTCCAGCAAGTTTAATCGTTCAAGCCTGCATAAAATTATTGATACCCATCGAATCGACATGATTATCGTTGATGAAGGCATTCCGGCGGAAAGCCTGGAAGGGTTACGCAAAAGCGGGATCGATGTGGTGCTGGTCTAAAGAGGCTTTTCCCCTCACCCTAACCCTCTCCCCATAGGGGAGAGGGTTCCCCAGTAATTTGAAAGCAAAAACTATAACGTTGCCTCAGAATAACTGAGGGCTTTCAGCGATGCCTCGGTCCGGCTGTAAATCGCTGAGGCGTTTCCTGTAGGCCGGGGCGAGGCGCAGGGATGCGCCGAGAGGGCGGGCTTTACAGGGATGTTACCTCCGCCCGTCCCCGATAAGCCGGAAGGAATAAGCCGAAGGCACCGCGAAGCGGCGATTTTCCGCCGGAAGCCCGGGTCGCCAGGGTGGTGGCGACTGAGCCACCCTGGCACGTTCACCGGTCATGTCGTGACAGAGTAGCAAGGAACATAAAGTGAACGGAATGACCACCAGAGCCGTATGTTTCCCCTCACCCCAGCCCTCTCCCTCAAGGGAGAGGGGGCCGTCTGTGCAGGCATTATTTTGTGGGGAACCCTCAGCCCCATAGGGGAGAGGGGACTGCTCGGTGCGGTTTTTTACCCTCTCCCCGGTGGGGAGAGGGCAGGGTGAGGGACAATCACGTCACCGGCGCCGGGTTAAACACCGCCAGCGAGTTATGCAATCCCCATTGATCGGAGAAGGTTTTCTTCCGCCCGCTTGCCACATCCAGAATGAAGTGGAACAGCTTCCAGCCCACCTCTTCAATACTCTCTTCCCCGGTGGCGATGGTGCCCGCGTTGATATCCATTAAGTCATACCAGCGGTTTGCCAGCTCGGTGCGGGTCGCCATTTTGATCACCGGTACCGCCATCAGGCCGTACGGCGTGCCGCGCCCGGTGGTAAAGACCTGTACCGTAATGCCGGAAGCCACCTGCTGGGTGCCGCAAACGAAATCACTGGCAGGCGTTGCCGCGTAAATCAGGCCGCGTTTGGTTGGTCGCTGGCCAGGGGAGAGCACTTCCACAATCGCGCTCTGGCCGGATTTGGCAATCGACCCGAGGGCCTTTTCCACCACGTTCGCGAGGCCGCCTTTCTTGTTACCCGGAGACGGGTTGGCGCTGCGGTCAGTTTTGCCCATGTCGAGATAGTTATCGTACCAGGCCATTTCCTCCAGCAGGCGTTTGCCCACCTCTTCGTTGACGGCGCGCGGCGTGAGCAGGTGGATAGCATCACGTACTTCGGTGACTTCGGAGAACATCACCGTGGCGCCGCAGCGCACGAACAGATCGGAGGCATAACCTACCGCCGGGTTAGCGGTGACGCCGGAAAACGCATCGCTGCCGCCACACTGTGTCCCAACGACCAGTTCAGAGGCCGGGCAGGTTTCACGCTGGCGTTTGTTCAACTTCTCCAGATGGCGCTCTGCCACCTGTAAAATGTCGTCGACCATCGATCTGAAGCCGACATGGTGTTCATCCTGAAGACGCACAACACTGGCATCGTCAACCGGAATGGCTTTCACATCCTCAGTACCCTGCAACAGGCGTTCTGGCTGCAATTTTTCACAGCCGAGACCAATCACCATTACCTCACCGCCAAAGTTTGGGTTAAGGGCGATATTGTGAATCGTACGGATCGGCACGACCGCTGCCGGCGCGTTGATCGCCACGCCGCAGCCGTACAGGTGGTTAAGACCCACCACGCCGTCAACGTTGGGGTATTTCGGCAACAGATCGCGCTCAATAATTCTCACAACGTAATCCACTACGCCCGCCACGCAATGCACGCTGGTGGTGATGCCAAGCAGGTTTTTGGTTCCCACGCTGCCATCCGCATTGCGGTAACCTTCGAAGGTATAACCCTCCAGCGGAGGCAACGGCTCAGGGACGCGGGTAGCCAGCGGCAACGTCTCCAGCGGCGGGGCGGTGGGCAGCTCAACCAGCGACTCCTCAATCCAGCTACCCTGCGGGATAGCGCGCACCGCATAGCCGATGACTTCGCCGTAGCGCACGATTTCACCGTGAGCCGGGATATCGACCAGTGCGACTTTATGCCCCTGCGGAATGTGCTCAATCAGCTCCAGGCCATCCGGAAAGCGGGTGCCAGCTTTTAAGCCATTGTCGTTGACAATAATCGCCACGTTATCAGTATCGTGCACTTTTATATAGAACGCCGTCGGCGACGCCTGTCGAATTTCAATATCGGCCATTGTTCACTCTTCTCCAGCAAAATATCTGATACTAAATATAGCCAGATGGTTAATCGTTTCTTATTGAGGAAATAAAGAATGTCAGGAGAGGAAAAGTGAGAATGTGATCGCGATCGCTCCCGAAACACTAATCGTTGATTCTGTGCATCAGCGCCCACTGCATTGGGCAAATGCTCAAAATAGCGTGTTACTCCCGCTGGATAATTGAGCATTGAGACAATGTGCTGCCGGGTGGTGACGATTATACTGAATGACGATTTTATAACGCCAAAATTCAGTCAGGAAAATAAATATAACGCTGACGCTGAGTCGGAATAAATAAGAAAAGTTACTGGCTAAAACTGCGGAATTAAAAAAGGTATAAGTAATGAGTAACGACATCTTCCCGAATAAATTTAAAGCGGCCCTCGCGGCGCACCAGATTCAGATTGGCTGCTGGTCTGCGCTGGCCAACCCCATCAGCACCGAAGTGCTGGGCCTGGCCGGGTTCGACTGGCTGGTGCTGGACGGCGAACATGCGCCAAACGATATCAACACGTTTATTCCGCAGCTGATGGCGCTGAAAGGCAGCCACAGCGCGCCGGTGGTGCGTGTGCCCACCAACGAGCCGGTGATCATCAAGCGTCTGCTGGATATCGGCTTCTACAACTTCCTGATCCCGTTTGTTGAAACGGAAGAAGAAGCGGTGCTGGCCGTGGCGGCGACCCGCTATCCACCGGAAGGGATCCGCGGCGTGTCCGTCTCGCACCGCGCCAACATGTTTGGCACCGTGCCGGACTATTTCGCTCAGTCCAACAAG
This sequence comes from Enterobacter cloacae complex sp. CDL013, assembly GCF_049238805.1. NCBI lineage: Bacteria > Pseudomonadati > Pseudomonadota > Gammaproteobacteria > Enterobacterales > Enterobacteriaceae > Enterobacter > Enterobacter cloacae complex sp. CDL013. The sequence continues at coordinate 149,630 of NZ_JBMKGT010000001.1, forward strand.
AACATCACCATTCTGGTTCAGATCGAGAGCCAGCAGGGGGTCGATAACGTCGACGCCATTGCCGCGACGGAAGGGGTAGACGGCATTTTCGTCGGCCCGAGCGATCTGGCGGCCGCCTTTGGTCATCTGGGCAACGCCAGCCATCCGGACGTGCAGCGCGCAATTCAGCACATTTTTGCCCGTGCCAAAGCGCACGGTAAACCGTGCGGCATTCTGGCGCCAGTGGAAGCCGATGCCCGCCGTTACCTGGAATGGGGCGCAACGTTTGTCGCCGTCGGCAGCGATCTCGGCGTATTCCGCGCCGCCACGCAGAAATTAGCGGACGCTTTTAAAAAATAACCATCATTGAGGAAACAGATTATGACGCTGAAAGTGGGTTTTATTGGCCTGGGTATCATGGGCAAACCAATGAGCAAAAACCTCATCAAAGCAGGTTACTCACTGGTGGTTTTAGATCGTAATTCAGACGCGGTGGCAGAGGTGATTGCGGCTGGCGCAGAAACGGCGACAACCGCAAAAGCAATTGCTGAGCAGTGCGACGTGATTATCACCATGCTGCCAAACTCCCCGCACGTGAAAGAGGTGGCGCTGGGTGAGAACGGCATTATCGACGGCGCGAAGCCGGGTCTGGTGGTGATCGACATGAGTTCTATCGCACCGCTGGCAAGCCGCGAAATCAGCGAGGAGCTGAAAGCGAAGGGCGTGGAGATGCTGGATGCGCCGGTCAGCGGCGGCGAACCGAAAGCCATCGACGGCACCCTGTCGGTGATGGTAGGGGGCGATAAAGCCGTGTTCGACAAATACTACGACCTGATGAAAGCCATGGCTGGCTCCGTGGTGCACACCGGTGAAATTGGCGCAGGCAACGTCACCAAGCTGGCAAACCAGGTGATTGTGGCGTTGAACATCGCGGCTATGTCGGAGGCGCTAACGCTGGCCACCAAAGCGGGCGTTAATCCGGATCTGGTCTATCAGGCCATTCGCGGTGGTCTGGCGGGCAGCACCGTGCTGGATGCCAAGGCGCCGATGGTGATGGATCGTAACTTCAGGCCGGGCTTCCGCATCGATCTGCACATTAAGGATCTGGCGAATGCGCTGGATACCTCCCACGGCGTGGGGGCGCAGCTGCCGCTGACTGCCGCCGTCATGGAGATGATGCAGGCGCTGCGTGCGGATGGTCTGGGCACCGCCGATCACAGCGCGTTAGCGTGCTATTACGAAAAGCTGGCGAAGGTTGAAATTGCTCGCTAATGACGTCCCGCCCGGTGGCGTTACGCTTACCGGGCCTACGGCTCAGGCATACAACTATGAAAATCGTAATCGCGCCAGACTCTTATAAAGAAAGCCTGTCTGCCACTGAGGTGGCGCAGGCGATAGAAAAAGGATTTCGGGAAATTTTCCCCTACGCTCATTACGTGTCTGTTCCCGTTGCTGACGGCGGAGAAGGTACGGTTGAAGCGATGATCGCCGCTACGCAGGGCACCTGGCAGCAGGCTGTCGTCACCGGCCCGTTAGGGGAAAAGGTGAAGGCCAGCTGGGGGATCTCGGGCGACGGTACCACCGCGTTTATCGAGATGGCCGCCGCCAGCGGCCTGGTGCTTGTTCCTCCCGCGCAGCGTAACCCGCTGGTCACGACGTCGCGCGGGACGGGGGAGCTGATCCTCCGCGCGCTGGATAAAGGCGCGCGCAACATCATTATCGGTATCGGCGGGAGCGCAACCAACGATGGGGGCGCAGGCATGATGCAGGCGCTGGGTGCGAAGTTTACAGATGCGAACGGGACGGAGATCGGCTACGGCGGCGGCAGCCTGATGGCGCTTAACCGGATTGATATTTCGGATCTCGATCCGCGTCTTCAGGGGTGCGCAATCCGTGTCGCCTGTGACGTGACGAATCCGCTGGTCGGTGAAAGCGGCGCGTCGCGTATCTTTGGACCGCAAAAAGGCGCCACGGAGGAGATGATCCTCGAACTCGACGCCAGTCTTAGCCACTATGCCGAAGTGATCAAAAAAACGCTGCGCATTGACGTCAACCGGGTTCCAGGGGCTGGCGCCGCGGGCGGCATGGGCGCGGCGCTGATGGCCTTCCTGGGCGCTGAGCTGAAAAGCGGCATTGAGATTGTCACTCAGGCGCTCAATCTTGAAGAACATATTCACGACTGCACGTGGGTGCTGACGGGGGAAGGGCGCATCGACAGCCAGAGCATAAATGGCAAAGTGCCCGTCGGCGTGGCGAGCGTCGCCAAAAAATACCATAAGCCAGTTATAGGGATTGCCGGAAGTCTGACGCAGGATGTGGGTGTGGTGCATCAGTACGGCATCGATGCGGTGTTCAGCGTACTGACCCGCATCGGCTCACTGGAAGAGGCGTTCCAGGGCGCGTATGACAACATTTACCGCGCCTCGCGGAATATCGCGGCCACATTGCAGGTAGGCATGCGTAGCCAGGGGTGACAGCGACGCGCAAACCCTCTATACTGCGCGCCGAAGCTGACCAGACAGTCGCCGCTTCGTCGTCGTCCCTTTCGGGGGAGACGGGCGGAGGGGAGGAAAGTCCGGGCTCCACAGGGCAGGGTGCCAGGTAACGCCTGGGGGGGAAACCCACGACCAGTGCAACAGAGAGCAAACCGCCGATGGCCCGCGCAAGCGGGATCAGGTAAGGGTGAAAGGGTGCGGTAAGAGCGCACCGCGCGGCTGGTAACAGTCCGTGGCACGGTAAACTCCACCCGGAGCAAGGCCAAATAGGGGTTCACATGGTACGGCCCGTACTGAACCCGGGTAGGCTGCTTGAGCCAGTGAGCGATTGCTGGCCTAGATGAATGACTGTCCACGACAGAACCCGGCTTATCGGTCAGCTTCAACTTCTTTAAAAACAATAAGTTGATGTATCTCAGGCACTTAGAAGCATAAATGAGATACAGAATGGGATACATCAACGATTGTTACCTACCTCATACGCTTCAGCGTAACGGCGTTTTTTACGCTTACTTCAGATTGTCTGATAATCAATTTTTCCGTTGCTCGCTTGGTACGGATAGCCCACGCCGATGTCAGTTCCTGATCTCCCGACTAACGCCATTCTTCGCTCTTTTGCGATCTGGTACTATCCACCGCGATCAGTTACAGAGAATCATACGAATGATGAAAAAGCTATCCCAGCATGACATTGATGCTTTCGTAGCCGCGCAACATGTAGAGATTTATGGCTATGTTGAGAATATCCCCGCCGACGCTCGCCAGCGAAAAATAAGGGGAGATGTAACCCCACCATTATCACCAGATACTGGTCGGGCGTTCGCACAGTTTTTTCAAGAGTTCTATGAAGATCAACTCTTCAACGGCGAAGCATCCCCGACGGAATCTTTTTTTCTTGAGTCTCTGGCTCAGCGTTTCGATATTTCAGGTATGGAAAGTGCCATTGTCGCCGCAGCGTCAAAGTACGATATTCTTTTGCACCAGTCGCAGAAGGCCAATGCAGCTTTTCTGAGTAAAGATTTTTCGACGTACTCCCAGATCCTCAACGATCTGAAACAGAAAATCCCTCTACCTGTCGCAGTGTCTCCGGTTGAAGATTCTGCGCCAGCCATGACATTGCAAAAGGCATGGGATGGTTTTCTGGTGTTCAAATCAGATTGGAATCCGAAGATTCGGAAGGGGAACGAAAAGTACTTCATGGTCATCAGAGAAGTGCTGGGGGCTGATACGCCAGTGGACAAAATCACCCGCCGCGATATCAAAAACTTGCTGGAAGTGGTGGCGGGTCTACCCCGTCAGAACAAGAAGCCATATAACAAGATGACGGTTCGGGAGTGTTTAGATTTGGATGAGGTTCCCGAGGATGACCGTGTGGCACCGAAGACCGTTAAAGATTATCTGAAGCTATGCCAGGGGTTGTTCTCTACTTATCTAACATCTGAAATGGATATACTGGCATCTTCACCGACGCTAAACGTTCGTTATGAAGCACACAGCAAAAGCTATGGAGACTACAGCAAAACAGAAATGCGCAGGCTGGTGGCCCATTTCAAAAATCTATCAGGTTGGAAAAAGTGGATACCGCTCCTCCTTGCCTATACTGGTGCACGTCGGGCAGAGATCGCCAAACTAAAGCGTTCGGATGTTCGTCTTGATGATGATTCACAGCGTTACTACATCATGATTGATGATACCAAAACCGAAGCAGGTACGAGGCAAGTACCGCTATCACTTCATCTGCTTGATCTTGGATTTTTGGACTATGTAGAGGGATTCTCTGCTGGCGATTCGCTTTTCCCTGACCTCACTAACTTCAACCAGATCACCCACTTTTTCCACGATATTCGTGAGGTTCTTGAGATCCCTTATCTCAATGATTATGGCGCTCGCCGCGTCGTGCACAGCCTTCGCCACACATTTATTACAGAAGCGCGAAAAACTAACGAGCTTACGCCAGTTCAGAAGGTGGTCGGACATGAGCATAGTGGGGAAGGGCAAACCCAGCGATACACCCACAAGTTTACTGTGACGAATTTACTTCCAGTGGTTGATGGTATTTGCTGGGACTAAACTCTCATCAACCTTCCTGTAAGTGCAGGGGGGATTCCCCCTACTTTTATAAATTATGGCAAACAGCGTGTTTTTCTCATCAGGTACGCCACCGCTTCCAATGGTTTAATTTATTGATTTTAATAGTGAAACTCATAAAGTGCTTGACAAATGAGAATGATTCGTGTTATTATGTAATTAAGGGGAAGATTTCCCCGACATCCCACCGAAACACATAAAATCCCGCATGTGCCAGTTTCTGCCTCTTCTCCTTGGTAGGCTGGATCAATCCGCTTGCGGGTTTTTTATTACCATCAGGAAATCATTATTTGGAAAATAAAAACTTAGCGTCAATCGACGTAACGGACTCCGCACGTCTGCGCGGCAAGGTTGACCACACCACATGGCACGCGTGCAAATCGCGGCTAAAACTGCTGGGCCTGCCACAGACACCGAAACGAATCGGCTTCCTTCTCTGGCTGGAACACCAGCAACATCACGTCTTCACCTTTGAAGAGTACGTGGAGAGATGGGGCTACAACAACGCCCATCTGCATCTCAATGAGTATGAAAAAAGCGGACTTATCCATCATCGCGACGAGTATTTTCTTAGCGAAACTGCCACCAGCACCGATAGCCCATTCCGCTGTAAGTGCTGCAAGTCCATAAATCTGAACAAAATTCTTAAAGCAAAGGAGCGCATTATTAATGAAACTAACTAAAGAACAAACAGCCCTCATCCAGCGTCTTTATGACGAACGTATCACGCAAGCGGAAAAAGTAGCATTGTCCGAAGTCAGCACCACCATCGTCTTCAACGAGGTATTCCCGCTGGTCATCACTAAGGCGGCTGCTTATCTGGACAACGGTTACATCCTCAATCCTCAAGCCTGCAACCATTATCAATCTTCGCCTTTCTTCGAGGTGAGCATGTTTAAACCGGAGATTCTGCTGGTACAGGAACGCCAGGAGGCTGTAGCGGCGGCATCTGAACGTCTGAAGTCGGATATCGCAGCAGAAGTGTTGGAAATCGTCCGTCAACAACGCCAGCGAAAGCAGGAAGCAGCAGCAGCCGAACAGTCAGCCAAAGACGCTATCACTACTGAACAAGCGATCTTCGCAGCATTCGAGGTGTGATGGTAGACGCACAATTTCAACAGTTCGCTATGCCGTCAGATTCCCGGCGGTTAGCCTCCCGGCAACGCCCGGCTTACAGAGAAATGATGTCCTCACTCCAGGATGGTAAAGACCCGATTACGGGCACCAGACTAAATTCTCCATGCATCGACCATGACCACGATACAGGGACATGTAGGTTGGTCCTCAATCGCTCAACAAACACGTTTGAGGGAAAGGTGCGAGCCTTCCTAATTCAGCAGGGGTGGAAGCCGCAGCAGTTCGCTCAGCCGTTATTTGATGCATGGTTGGGACGTAATGACGCAGTAACCACGCAACTTTATGAGTTCGCTCTGGAGATCTGGCCCTACCTAAGCTGGGAACGCTTCCTAACGTACCTCCGAAATCTCGCCGTTTACTACGGGACAGCATGGGCGTACTACGACCACTTGCTTTATGAAAAGCCTTCAAAAACAGGATGCTAAGCCATGCAATTAATCGTTCCAAAAGACATTGAACAATGGCTGGACAATACGCGCGAACACCGTTCACGCGCAGCACAGATTATTAAACTTTTATACGACGCACAGGAGCACGACACCTATGACACAAGAGACGACCACACACACAGCCACACCCCCACCCCCAGTTGAAGCCTTCTCGCTTCACCTGCGTAGCCAGGGATACGCCCTGATTTCACTGCCTGGTGGCGTTAAGTTGCGCAACATCAACACAGGCACCGATCATAGTCTCGATTCCCTTGCGGTACATTACGCTCGTTTTTCAGGGAACTCATGGAATCCACTATGGCAGTCCGTTGTATTTCGAACACTTCCATACATTGCCCAAAGTATCTTCAATCCGGCGTTGCCGTCTGGCCTTTCTGACGATGGGATTCTTAATACATTTCGCAAATTCTCCAGTGACAAGTCTCCAGTAGACATCCTTACACCATGGTTTGAATACTTGGTGAGGATGTTCCCTGATGGAGACGATCGCGCCAACGTCTGCGCTTGGTTAGCTCACTGTTTCCAGCGCCCAGAAGAGCGTCCAACATGGCATCTTGTGATCCCATCTGATACCGGCACGGGCAAAGGATTTCTCTTCCAGAAAATACTTTCACCGCTGCTGGCGGGGCAAACAAAGCATTATTCGAGCTACTCCCAACTAACCGAAAAACATAACGGCGCGTTAGCCGATAATCTGATAATTGTTTTCGATGATCCTCCGAAAGCAAGCCGCCGAGTTGCAGAATCACTGAAGTCTATACAGACCGAACCAACAGTGGACATTAGACCGTTGTACGAGAATGCCCGTAAGGTAGCGACATACACGCGATTCATGACGTTTAGCAACAGTCCAACGCCAATAGAAGTTGACGATAACGACCGCCGGCACTATGCGACACACTTCATTAAGCACCAAGTGGATCACGATGAAACAGCAGCATTCATCGCACGCCTTAGCGACTGGTTAGAAGCTGGCGGGCTGGAGGCCGTCTATCGTTGGTTCATGCAATACGATCTCAGTGACTTCAATCCATACCGACCACCACACAGCGCAGCGTTGGAACGGATGAAACAGGCAAGTGTCTCCCCGGCAGAGTCAGAAGCGGCAGTATTCACCGAAAGCCACCAAGTGTTCTCTTTCAATGCTTTTCGTGAAGGTTGTCCGGCATTTAGTCGGGACAATGAAGCAACGGATTGGCTAAGTAAACACGGTTATACCAGCGCAAGATTATTCACACTCACTCGATTTAAGGACACTCCGTTAACAAAGGGTGCGCTTTGGTATCATTCTGACATGGATAAGGGACACGCCCGTGAATGGTATCTGTCGAAATACTACCCTCAGATCGAAGCTGCATAACAGCCCTAAAACGGCCCTGACAAAATAGAGCCGTACTATCCCAGCCCTTGGGAAATAAGGCCTAAACGGGGCAAGCGTCCCTAACGGCCCTAAATCTTTTTTTCTTATTCATTAAGACTGTGACAACCCAGTTGGAACATAACACGTGTCCAACCGTTCGTTATGCGTGGCACCTTGGCTAATGGCGAAGGTCGCCACCACGACGAAAACGCATGTTTGCTTAACAACTTCGTGTAAACGCGAAATTAAAAAAACTTATCTATCCCCTGATCCGAGGAATGTCGGACAGGATTCATCATTCCCCCAAATGGCGCAGTAGAGCGCCGGAGACTTTATCTATGGCAAGACAAAAAAACTCTGAAATTGATGCTCAGTTAAGAGCGTTGGGTGCACCAACAGGCGCTATAAACGGTGTTTACAACGAATGGGAGGGATTGCCTTTCGTAGAGGTAGTTCCTGGTTTCTTGGTTTTGCAGCAGGATCTGAACGATGTAATCCTACCAGCAGAATCGCGTGAGCCGATTAATTACGATCTGGAAGAGTTCTATCTGAACGTGAGTGGAAACCGAGCGTGGCGCTGGCGTATTGAAGATGGGCGGTTTATTGCCTCTACAGGCACTTGTGATTGATAAAAATGTACGGCAGGAGTGGCGTTTTCATCACATTGCTGTGCACTTACTTTGCATCATCGGTTTGAAAGGTTTTGGTATACGGACATTTCCCCTTAGTTACGTAGGTGAAGAGGTAATTGCTGTTCTGATACGTGCATAGCGTTTTCCCGCTCTCCGTCGTTTCCTGCTGAGGATCGGACATTGTGATCTGCTCTGCTGCCACAAACTGCGAGAACAATAGCCCTGATATCGCCAATATTACTCTTGTCACAAACTTTCTCCTTTGATTCCGTTGTCAAAACCCATCGCTCCCAACAACTGTGCATAGGGATTATAGTTTCAAAATTGATCAATTTAATCGATCAATTCAATGCAAATCGATCGTTTTTATCAATTGATGGTTTTATAATGACTCCCGATGAATACCTAACTCACAGCAAAAAGGAAGACCATGAAAAGATTGATTCTCGCGGCGCTGATCGTTCTCCCCTTCGCCTCAAGTGCAACCACGTTCACCTGTAAGGCGATCCAGGAAGGGCAGATCGATTCTGGTAGCCAAAAATCCTCAGTCGAGACTCGTCTTGATGTTCAGGACAAAAGCATGAAAGTGAGCATGGGTGGTAAAACCTGGCGGCTGGGTTTCATTGGAGAGAAAAGTATTGCGAAGATGTACGCCACCCCAGACGGTGGAATAGCGGTTACTTACATTGACAACGGGAGTGATCCTGTTTTCGTTATGCGCCCAACTAACAACGACGGGCAGACCGCTATCTATACGCTTAGTTTGTGTTCTGAGGCTTAAAATTAGGCGTGAGCAATCACGCCATTTCCTTCTTGATGCGGTAAAAAGTGGCGCGTGATACTCCAGCCAGTTCCATTACTTTAGCGGGTTTGTGTCCTGCACTGAGTAAAGATTTAACAACCTCCCGCGCCCTTTCATCCTTAGCTTTACCGACATACACACCAGCCTCTTTTGCTTTCTCGATACCTTGCTTTTGACGTGCACGTCGAGTCTCATAATCCTGACGGGCCATAGTAGCCAGCATATCGATCAGCATGTTATTTACTGCTGCCATAATGCCATCCACCACAGATGACGATTTATCCCCTTGAAGCATTTTCCACGAGGTGGGTAAATCCACCACTACCAGCTTCAGTCCCTTATCTTGGATGGTACGCTTCAAACTTTCCCATTGGACAGCCTCCAGACGACTCAGGCGGTCAATAGACTCCACCAGCAACAAATCCCCATTGTTAGCCTCATCAAGCAACAGCGATAGCTGAGGACGTTCAAGGGAAGCCCCGGAAGCATTCTCGACATATTCCTTACTGATAGCCCAACCACGCTCCCTTGCAAACTCACGCAACGCCGGGACAGCACGTGTGGAATCTTGTTCTCTGGTAGAGGCTCGTGCATAAATTAGGACGTTCATCTTTTGTCTCTTTGAGGTTTTACTTCAACACTCAAAGTATACAGCACACATGAAACGTTATCAATTCTATACTACCAACACCCTATTGATACTAAATATCACGTTGTCAGTGAGGTATACCCAAAAGAGATATCATCTCACTGATATTTGGGACGCTTGCCAGCAATACATGGGAGGGCGAAAAACATTGTGCTTAGCATCTTCTCCAATTGTGCCAGTGGATATCCAAAAGCTACTTGATCGTATCTCATACTATCAGAGATATATTCCGCTCTGTGGGTAGGTGTCAAAGTGATCGGCTTTGGCTATGTACCTCATCATTTCGCCAGCTAAGAGTGAAATTGCGAGGGATATCAATAAGTTCTGCATAATTTTTGACGGACGGCATTAAAAATGGTAAACACTGCTATTTAGGGTTGCCGATTTTTTCCGATTTAGTACTTTCAAGGACTTTTGTATGGCTAATGATGATAAGACTTTAAATTTATTCCCTATAGATTATCCTTTTGAGACATTATGTTCCAGGATGAAATCTAATCCTGTTAAACTAATATTAAATCCAGACTTTCAACGTAAATACAAATGGGATCAGGACGGATGGCTTAGGTCTTCAAAGTTTATTGAATCTTGCTTAATGCGTATACCGCTACCTTCTTGTTATTTTGCTGAGGATGATGATGGTAATCATATTGTTATTGATGGAGTTCAGCGACTAACGACCATTCAGAAATTTTTAGATGATGAATTTGCCTTAGAAGGGATGACAACATTTAAAGAATTAGAGGGCAAGAAGTTTTCTGAGTTAGGTTCATTACGTCCGGAACTTGAGTCAACAACGATAAGGTGTATTGTTCTGAGGAAAGAGAATTCTAAGTCTCTCATTAGAGAGATTTTCTCAAGGCTTAACCAAGGTGCTGTTAAACTGTCTGACCAGGAAATAAGACATGCGTTATATCCTGGTGGATTTGATGATTTGTTAGAAGAATTAGGCAAGATTGATGCGATTAGCAATTTTGGCTTGGCAGAAGCCACAACAGCTAAAAGAGATAGCCGAGAGCCGGATGAGCAGGTGTTGCGGTTCTTTGCATTCTATGAAGACGATTTCTTCAAAGACTTTGATAATACTTTAAAAGACTTTTTAGATAATCAGATGGAAACTCTCTCAAAAAGTACAGCCGATGAATTAAATTTAATGAGGGAAAAGTTTAAATCATCCTTGGCAAAGTGTGAGAAAATTTTTGGGGATGATGTATTTACTAATCCTACAGTAAAAAGGAAAAGAAAAGGATTGGTTCATTATGATATTTTAATGCCAACAATTGGAAAGTTGAGTGATGATATCGTAAATCAAAAAGCCGAAGTTATCCGCCGTGGTTATAACGATCTTTGCTCAAGCGCTGAATTTAAAAGAACTTTGTCTGGCGGGTTGCAAAATAAAGCCTCTGTAAATAGACGTAGAGAGAGTTGGGTCAAAATCCTCAAGGATATTATAGATGGAAAATACTGAATGCTATGAAAGATATCGTTCGTTATTTTTATCATTAAAGGAGGTTATTACAGACACAGAGCGAAATATCATAGCGAATGAGAATGAATTTTTTAACAAAAATGTGAATTTTTTTGTTAAGTCATATCTTATTACTCTTTGCACATATCTTGAGTCTTATTTGACTGACGTGGCTGCATGGCATTGTGAAAAGATAAATAATAGAATTAAAAGTGCTTGTTTACCCCATAACTTCTTAGTTTGGCGGATCAACAAAAAAGGGTTTAAAGAGCAAGATTTAAAATATAGTGATGCTGATTTGACAGTTGATAAAGGCGAAATTTCAGATGGTTTATCTGGAAACCCTTATAAAACGATTAAGGCATTTTCTTACTTTGGTATTAATCTCGTGACCTCAAGCGATTTTAATTCTCACAAAGATATTGTTAATACCATAGTAACAAAAAGAAATAACATTATTCATCATAATGATCATGCGAATGATATCAGTCTTGCAGATATAAATGGTTATATTGATTTGTTGTTGAAGTATATGATGGCTATTGATAAAGCAGTCTTTGATAGCGAATAGATTAACTTACCGTTTAAGCGTAAACGCAGTAGGGCCATTTTGTATTATGGCTCTGCTTTTTTATGATTAATCCCTTGTCTTAATGTTTGAATGATCTGGCTACGGGGTTTTAAGTATATCTTGGCTGCGATTGAAGCTTGGTGAAATAAACTAATGCATATTTCATATGGGTATGGAGATACTCGCAATGCATGGGCTGGATTGTGTATTTAATCATGTTAGGTTTTCGGAATGGTCTTCTGCGGGACAGTATACAATCTTTTTCCAGTTCTACTGCATCGTTAAATGCTATATCTATAACATCAACGTGTTTGTACGTTTTAATATTTCTGCAAACTAATTATCAGTTCAAGTAAAATTGTTCTAATTTCTTCAAATGAGATACGGAATGGGATACATTATGGGCTACAACCCGCATTCCACCGCCTCTGGTGTCTGATGAAATGGGATACAAAGCTGACTTATCGGTCAGCTTCAACTTCTTACGAAACCCCGCTTCGGCGGGGTTTTTGCTTTCTGAAGGTTGCAGGTCGGGTAAGCGAAGCGCCAAACGACATCAATTCTCAATTTTGCGACGCTAAGCACGTTTCACTATTTGTTCGGCTGCGTGTTCCTCTCATCTGCTGCGCATGATCGTAATCACAAAATTTAACGCTATAAAATTAGAAAAATTTAGTGTTGAGCAGATGTTGTAAATGTTTAGTCAGTGATGCCGAATGTTATTCATTTGATAATTTAATATTGAATCTAAAAACATTCTTCTGGTGAATGTGTGATATATCCCACTCTTTAACCGGAAAGTGAATAAATACTCCTGGTAAAGTTGATAAACCACAAAAATGTTTTAAAGGAATAATGGTGTTTTATTAATCTTTAATTGCCTGAAAGATAGCCTTTATTAATATTTTTAAGGCAAAAAAATTCACGCTGGTTATTGCCATAAAATAAATTTATTACCGCGTTTTTTATTGATCAATGTCAGCGTAAATGCGTATTTTTATTGTGATAAATCTTTGATTTATAAAGATATAAATAGTTTTCTGGTGCGACTGAAAACAGAGCGTCCTGGCAAATTGTGAGTAACAGCACATACCCCCTGAAACAATATTGGGTAGAATCCGCTGCGTCATAGGGAAATAAGCGCAGAATATTATGAATACTATTATTCTACCGAAAACTCAGCACCTCGTGGTATTTCAGGAAGTCATCAAAAGTGGCTCCATAGGTTCTGCTGCAAGACAACTGGGGCTGACGCAACCTGCCGTCAGCAAAATCATCAGCGACATCGAATCTTACTTTGGGGTGGAAGTGATGGTGCGTAAAAACACCGGCGTAAAACTCACTGCTGCCGGTCAGGTGCTGCTGTCCTACGCTGAGTCGATCACCCGCGAAATGAAAAACATGGTAAGCGAGATCAACAGCCTCAGTTTCAGTACCGTCATGGACGTCTCCTTCGGCTATCCGTCGCTGATTGGCTTCACCTTCCTGTCCGGGATGATCAAAAAATTCAAGGAAGTGTTCCCGAAGGCACGCGTCTCAATGTATGAAGCGCAGCTCTCTTCATTCCTGCCCGCCATTCGCGATGGCCGGCTGGATTTCGCCATCGGTACGCTGAGCGACGGGATGCAGCTTCAGGATCTTCACGTTGAGCCACTGTTTGAATCCGAGTTTGTGCTGGTGGCGAGTAAATCACGAACGTGCACCGGCCCGACCAGACTGGCATCGCTCACGCACGAGCAGTGGGTGATGCCGCAAACCGATATGGGCTACTACAACGAACTTCTGACCACCCTGCAAGACAACCACATCAGCATTGAAAACATCGTCCAGACCGATTCCGTCGTCACCATCTATAACCTTGTCCTCAATGCCGATTACCTGACGGTGATCCCCCGTGACATGATTGCGCCATTCGGCTCGGACCAGTTCATTGTCCTGCCGGTGGAAGATGAATTACCCGTGGCGCGTTATGCCGCCGTGTGGTCAAAAAATTACAGTATTAAAAAATCGGCGTCAGTATTAGTTGAACTGGCAAAACAATATTCGTCGATGAATACCGAAAAACGACGATAGAAATAATGATGATTTAAAACACCCGGAGCGACGCTTTTTAACGCTCTGTTACCCTGACCTTGCCTGAAAACAATGAATTATTATAACGAGGATATTATGCACATTACTTACGATCTCCCGGTGACCATTGAAGATATTCAGGACGCCAGAAAAAGACTGGCGGGAAAGATCTATAAAACCGGTATGCCGCGCTCAAATTATCTGAGCGAACGGTGTAAGGGTGAGATATTCCTGAAATTTGAAAATATGCAGCGTACCGGTTCGTTTAAAATACGTGGGGCGTTTAATAAATTAAGCTCACTGACCGATGCGGAAAAACGCAAGGGCGTGGTGGCCTGTTCCGCAGGGAACCACGCGCAGGGGGTCTCTCTCTCCTGCGCCATGCTCGGCATCGACGGCAAAGTAGTGATGCCGATGGGCGCGCCGAAATCCAAGGTTGCCGCCACGCGCGACTACTCTGCCGAAGTGGTGCTACACGGCGAGAACTTTAACGACACCATCGCCAAAGTGAGCGAAATCGTCGAGATGGAAGGGCGCATTTTTATCCCGCCTTACGACGATCCGAAAGTGATCGCCGGTCAGGGCACCATCGGCCTGGAAATCCTCGAAGATTTATATGACGTGGATAACGTGATTGTCCCCATCGGCGGCGGCGGTTTAATTGCCGGTATTGCGACAGCAATTAAATCCATCAACCCAACTATCAATATTATCGGCGTGCAGTCTGAAAACGTGCACGGAATGGCGGCATCGTATCAGGCCGGTGAAATAACGAACCACCGCATTACCGGCACATTAGCAGACGGTTGCGATGTGTCTCGCCCGGGTAATTTAACCTTCGAAATTGTTCGTGAATTAGTCGATGACATTGTGCTGGTCAGCGAAGACGAGATTCGCAACAGCATGATCGCGCTTATTCAGCGAAATAAAGTGGTCACGGAAGGTGCTGGCGCACTGGCGTGCGCGGCGTTATTAAGCGGCAAGCTGGACCACTATATCCAGGGCCGTAAAACCGTCTGCATTATTTCCGGCGGCAATATCGATCTCTCCCGTGTTTCCCAAATTACCGGCTTCGTTGACGCATAAAGGATGACTTATGAGCAACACAGAAAGCATTATCGTTGGCCAGACAAAAACGTCCTCCTGGCGTAAATCTGATACCACCTGGACGCTCGGCCTGTTTGGTACCGCCATTGGCGCAGGCGTGCTGTTCTTCCCTATCCGTGCAGGCTTTGGCGGCTTGATCCCCATCCTGCTGATGCTGGTACTCGCGTTCCCGATTGCCTTTTACTGCCACCGCGCGCTGGCGCGTCTGTGTTTGTCCGGCAGTAACGTCTCCGGCAACATCACCGAAACGGTGGAGGAGCATTTTGGTAAGACCGGCGGGGTGGTAATCACCTTCCTCTACTTCTTTGCCATTTGCCCGCTGCTGTGGATTTACGGCGTCACCATTACCAACACCTTTATGACCTTCTGGGAAAACCAGCTCCAGATGCCCGCCCTGAACCGCGGCGTGGTGGCGCTGTTCCTGCTGCTGCTGATGGCCTTTGTTATCTGGTTCGGTAAAGACCTGATGGTGAAAGTGATGAGCTACCTGGTGTTCCCGTTCATCGCCAGCCTGGTGTTGATTTCTCTCTCGCTGATCCCGTACTGGAACTCGGCGGTGATCGACCAGGTTAACCTGAGCGATATCGCCTTCACCGGTCATGACGGCATTCTGGTCACGGTGTGGCTGGGGATCTCCATCATGGTCTTCTCCTTCAACTTCTCGCCTATCGTCTCCTCGTTTGTGGTCTCCAAGCGCGAAGAGTACGAACCGGAGTTCGGGAAAGAGTTTACCGAGCAGAAATGTTCCAAAATCATCGGTCGCGCCAGCCTGCTGATGGTGGCGGTGGTGATGTTCTTCGCCTTTAGCTGCCTGTTTACACTCTCTCCGCAGAACATGGCGGACGCCAAAGCGCAGAACATTCCGGTGCTCTCTTACCTGGCGAACCACTTTGCGTCGATGTCAGGCAGTAAATCCACGTTCGCCACCGTGCTGGAGTACGGCGCGTCCATCATCGCGCTGGTCGCTATCTTTAAATCCTTCTTCGGCCACTATCTGGGCACGCTGGAGGGGCTGAACGGCCTGATCATCAAGTTCGGCTACAAGGGCGACAAGAAGAACGTCTCCGTCGGCAAGCTGAACACCATCAGCATGGTCTTCATCATGGGCTCCACCTGGATTGTGGCCTACGCCAACCCGAACATTCTGGACCTCATTGAAGCCATGGGCGCGCCAATTATCGCCTCTCTGCTGTGCCTGCTGCCGATGTACGCCATCCGCAAGGCACCGGCGCTGGCGAAATACAAAGGCCGGACCGAGAACATCTTCGTAACCGTGGTCGGACTGCTGACCATTCTGAACATCGTGTACAAACTGTTTTAAACCAAAGCTCAGGAAGAGCGGAGCCATACCATGATTGAGTTTCCGGTAGTACTGGTCATTAACTGCGGATCGTCCTCTGTTAAGTTCTCGGTGCTGGACGCCGCAGGCTGCGATGCCCTGATGACGGGCATTGCGGACGGCATCAACACAGAAAAAGCCTTTATTTCCGTGAATGGGGGTGAGCCGGTCAGACTGGCTCACCAGGACTACGAAGGGGCGCTGGCCGCCATTGCCCTGGAGCTGGAGAAACGCAACCTGATGGGCAGCGTGGCTTTGATTGGCCATCGCATTGCCCACGGCGGTGACCTCTTCAGCGAGTCGACCCTGATCACGGAAGAGGTGATGGCGCAGATCCGCCAGGTCTCCCCGCTGGCGCCGCTGCATAACTACGCCAACCTGAGCGGCGTGGAAGCCGCCGAGCGCCTGTTCCCCGGCGTGCAGCAGGTGGCGGTATTTGATACCAGCTTCCACCAGACCATGCCGCCGCAGGCGTATCTGTACGGCTTGCCGTACCGCTATTTTGAAGAGCTGGGCGTGCGCCGCTACGGTTTCCATGGCACCTCTCACCGCTATGTGTCGGCGCAGGCGCACGCGCTTTTCGGGCTCTCTCCCGATGACAGCGGCCTGGTGATTGCCCATCTCGGCAACGGGGCGTCCATCTGCGCGGTGCGTAACGGCGTAAGCGTGGACACGTCCATGGGGATGACGCCGCTTGAAGGACTGGTGATGGGCACGCGCTGCGGAGACGTGGATTTTGGCGCGATGGCGTGGATTGCCCGGCAGACCGGCCAGTCGTTCGAGGATCTGGAGCGCGTGGTCAACAAAGAGTCCGGGCTGCTGGGGATCTCCGGTATCTCCTCCGATTTGCGCGCGCTGGAGAAAGCCTGGCATGACGGCAACGAGCGGGCGCGGCTGGCAATAAAGACCTTTGTCCACCGGATTGCGCGGCATATCGCCGGTCATGCCGCGTCCCTGCACCGTCTGGATGGCGTGGTGTTTACCGGCGGGATCGGTGAGAACTCCGTGCTTATCCGCGCGCTGGTGGCGGAGCATCTGAAGGTGTTTGGCATCATCCTCGACGAGTCCAAAAATGCCCTGCCGGGCAGCGCGGGCGAGCGCGTGATCTCCACCGAGTCGTCCCGCGCGGCCTGCGCGGTGATCCCTACCAATGAAGAAAAAATGATCGCGCTGGACGCCCTCCGTCTTGGGAAGGTTACTCCGGCTGCGGCTTACGCCTGATAAAGCGAGAATCTGATGAAAGTAACAATCGATACGGGCGTCGCGCCTTACAGCGACGCATGGGCCGGGTTTCGTGGTGAAGAATGGAAAAACGCCATCAACGTGCGCGATTTTATTCAGCATAACTACACCCCTTATGAAGGCGATGAAGCTTTCCTCGCGCAGGCGACGCCAGCAACGACGGCGCTGTGGCAGAAGGTGATGGTCGGCATTCGTCAGGAGAATGCCACCCACGCTCCGGTGGATTTCGACACCAACATCGCCACTACCATTACCGCGCACGGGCCGGGCTATATTGATCAGGAGCTGGAGACGATCGTCGGCCTGCAAACCGACAAGCCGCTCAAGCGCGCCCTGCATCCGTACGGCGGGATCAACATGATCCGCAGCTCGTTCGAAGCCTACGGTCGCGAGATGGATCCGCAGTTTGAATATCTCTTCACAGACCTGCGCAAAACCCACAACCAGGGCGTGTTTGACGTTTACTCCCCGGAGATGATGCGCTGCCGCAAATCGGGGGTACTGACCGGTCTGCCGGACGGCTACGGGCGCGGACGCATCATCGGCGACTACCGCCGCGTGGCGCTGTACGGCATCAGCTATCTGGTGCGCGAGCGTGAACTTCAGTTCGCCGATCTCCAGGGGAAACTGGAGCGCGGAGAAGAACTGGAGGCCACGATCCGCCTGCGCGAGGAGCTGGCGGAGCATAAACGTGCGTTGCTCCAGATCCAGCAGATGGCGGCGAACTATGGCTTTGACATTTCACGTCCGGCGATGAATGCGCAGGAAGCGGTGCAGTGGGTCTACTTTGCCTACCTTGCCGCAGTGAAATCCCAGAACGGCGGAGCCATGTCGCTGGGGCGCACGGCCTCGTTCCTCGATATCTACATCGAACGCGACATGCAGGCTGGGCGGCTGAATGAGGTGCAGGCCCAGGAGCTGATCGACCACTTCATCATGAAGATCCGCATGGTGCGCTTCCTGCGCACGCCGGAGTTCGACACGCTCTTCTCCGGCGATCCGACCTGGGCCACGGAAGTGATTGGCGGCATGGGGCTGGACGGGCGCACGCTGGTGACTAAAAACAGCTTCCGCTACCTGCATACCCTGCACACCATGGGGCCTGCGCCGGAGCCAAACCTGACGATCCTCTGGTCCGAAAAACTGCCGATCGCGTTCAAGAAATACGCCGCACAGGTGTCGATCGTCACCTCCTCGCTGCAATACGAGAACGACGATCTGATGCGCACCGACTTCAACAGCGACGACTACGCCATTGCCTGCTGCGTCAGCCCGATGGTGATCGGCAAGCAGATGCAGTTCTTCGGCGCACGCGCCAACCTTGCGAAAACGCTGCTGTACGCAATCAACGGCGGGGTGGATGAGAAGCTGAAGATCCAGGTCGGTCCTAAAACCGAGCCGCTGCTGGATGAGGTACTGGATTACGACACCGTAATGGCGAGCCTCGATCACTTCATGGACTGGCTGGCGGTACAGTACATCAGCGCGCTGAATCTCATTCACTATATGCATGATAAATACAGCTACGAAGCCTCGCTGATGGCGCTGCACGACCGGGACGTCTACCGCACCATGGCCTGCGGCATTGCCGGGCTGTCGGTGGCGGCGGATTCCCTGTCGGCCATCAAATACGCCACGGTAAAACCGGTACGCGACCACACTGGTCTGGCGGTCGATTTCATCATCGAAGGCGACTATCCGCAGTACGGCAACAACGACGATCGTGTGGACAGTATCGCCTGCGATCTGGTTGAGCGCTTTATGAAGAAAATCCAGGCGCTGCCGACGTACCGCAACGCGGTACCGACGCAGTCGATCCTGACCATCACCTCCAACGTGGTTTACGGCCAGAAGACCGGGAACACGCCGGACGGACGACGCGGCGGCACGCCGTTTGCGCCTGGCGCCAACCCGATGCACGGGCGCGACAGAAAAGGGGCGGTGGCGTCGTTAACCTCGGTCGCCAAGCTGCCGTTCACCTATGCCAAAGACGGGATTTCCTACACCTTCTCCATCGTGCCGCAGGCACTGGGCAAGGACGAGCCGGTGCGCAAAACCAACCTTGTCGGGCTGCTGGACGGATACTTCCACCACGAAGCGACCATTGAGGGCGGTCAGCACCTGAACGTCAACGTGATGAACAGGGAGATGCTGCTGGATGCCATCGCCCATCCGGAGAATTATCCGAACCTGACGATCCGCGTTTCAGGCTATGCGGTGCGGTTTAATGCTCTGACGCGCGAGCAGCAGCAGGATGTGATTTCGAGGACGTTTACGCAGGCGATGTAATGCAGGCTCCATCTTCAGCCTCCTCTAATGAGGAGGCTTTTAATTTTGTGAACTCGGTCGATTTTAGAAAACTCACTCTCTTTTCTGCTGTTCAGAAGTAATATTTTCCTCGCGCCTTATGAAATCCCTATAAAACTTGTGACTTTTTTCTCCCGCTCTCCGGATATGATCTCCCCATATCAATAACTCACACCTGCACCCTCTGACTCGCAATCGCTGGCGGTCGGAACCTTATAAAAACAACCAGTTACCCTACAAAATAAGCGAGTGCCCAATGAATATGGCAACAAACAGCAGTGTGATTGTGAGTGATTCCCCTGCGGCAAGGCGGGCGGGAATGAGCGAAAGCGAATGGCGAGAGGCGATCAAATTTGACAGCACCGATACGGGCTGGGTCATCATGAGTATCGGGATGGCTATCGGCGCGGGCATCGTTTTTCTTCCGGTGCAGGTCGGGTTAATGGGGCTGTGGGTGTTTTTACTCTCGTCGATAATTGGTTATCCGGCTATGTACCTGTTCCAGCGCCTGTTTATTAATACGCTGGCGGAATCACCGGAATGCAAAGATTACCCGAGCGTCATTAGCGGTTATTTAGGTAAAAACTGGGGCATCTTATTGGGTGCGCTTTATTTCGTGATGCTGGTGATCTGGATGTTTGTCTATTCCACGGCTATCACCAACGACAGCGCCTCCTATTTGCACACCTTCGGCGTAACCGACGGTTTGCTGTCGGAAAATCCGTTCTATGGCTTATTCCTGATCTGCATTCTGGTCGCTATCTCGTCGCGCGGTGAAAAACTGCTGTTTAAAGTCTCCAGCCTGATGGTGCTGACCAAATTATTTGTAGTGGCGGCGCTGGGTCTTTCGATGATTGGCCTCTGGCATTTAGCCAACGTCGGTATGCTGCCGCCGATGGGGCTGCTGATTAAAAACGCCATTATTACGCTGCCTTTCACCTTAACCTCCATTCTGTTTATTCAGACTTTAAGCCCGATGGTGATTTCCTATCGTTCACGGGAAAAATCCGTAGAGGTGGCGCGTCATAAAGCGCTGCGGGCAATGAATATCGCCTTTGGCGTGCTGTTTGTGACGGTCTTTTTCTACGCGGTCTCCTTCACGCTGGCGATGGGGCACGACGAGGCGGTAAAAGCCTACGAGCAGAATATTTCCGCCCTGGCAATCGCAGCACAGTTCATCAGCGGTGACGGTGCGGGCTGGGTCAAAATCGTCAGCGTGATCCTCAACATTTTCGCCGTGATGACCGCGTTCTTTGGCGTCTATCTCGGCTTTCGTGAGGCGACGCAGGGCATCGTGATGAACATCCTGCGCCGCAAAATGCCGGCGGAAAAAATCAATGAAAATGCCGTCCAGCGCGGGATTATGCTGTTCGCCATCCTGCTGGCCTGGAGCGCGATTGTATTAAACGCGCCGGTGCTGAGCTTCACCTCCATCTGTAGCCCTATTTTCGGGATGGTGGGCTGCTTAATTCCGGCGTGGCTGGTCTACAAAGTGCCCGCACTTCATAAATATAAAGGCGTATCGCTGGTAATTATCGTAATTACCGGGCTGCTGCTTTGTGTTTCTCCTTTCCTCGCCTTCTCATGAGGTTAAATAAGGTCGTAACGATGTCTGAGCAAATTAATCCTTTATGGAACCATTTTATTCGCGCCGTGCAGGAAGAGGTAAAGCCTGCGCTGGGCTGTACCGAACCCGTCTCGCTGGCGCTGGCGTGTGCGATGGCTGCCGGACAGCTTTCCGGTGAGGTAACGCGTATCGAGGCGTGGGTATCGCCGAACCTGATGAAAAACGGGCTTGGCGTAACGGTGCCCGGAACCGGTATGGTCGGTTTACCCATCGCGGCCGCGCTGGGGGCGACAGGCGGTAATGCACACGCCGGGCTGGAGGTGTTGAAAGACGCGTCGGCCGAGGCGCTAACGCGCGCCAAAGCACTGCTGAACGCGGGTCTGGTGCAGGTAAAATTGCAGGAGCCGTGCGATGAGATCCTTTATTCACGCGCCTGCGTTTACGCCGGTGAATCCTCGGCGATGGTGACTATCGCTGGCGGGCACACTCGCGTGGTGGAGGTAGTTTGTCAGGGCGAAACGTGCTTCAGGCTTGACGATCGTCAGAGCCAGAACAACGACGATCCGCTGGCGGTGCTCTCGACCACCACGCTGTCGCAGATCCTTGAGTTTGTGGAGCAGGTGCCGTTCGACGCGATCCGCTTTATCCTCGATGCGGGGCGGCTGAACGATGCGCTCTCCCGCGAAGGTTTGCGTGGTAACTGGGGGCTGCATATTGGCGCGACGCTCAATAAACAACGCGCACGCGGCTGGATGGCGCAGGATCTGGGATCAGACATTATTATCCGCACCAGCGCAGCCTCGGATGCCCGCATGGGAGGCGCGACGCTGCCAGCGATGAGCAACTCGGGTTCCGGGAATCAGGGCATCACCGCCACCATGCCGGTAGTGGTGGTGGCTGAGCACGTTCAGGCTGATGACGAACGGCTGGCGCGGGCGCTGATGCTCTCGCATTTGTCGGCTATCTATATCCATTACCAGCTTCCGCGCTTGTCCGCGTTGTGCGCGGCGACAACCGCCGGAATGGGGGCAGCGGCGGGGATGGCGTGGCTGATGGGCGGATCTTACCAGACCATTGCCATGGCGATCGGCAGTATGATCGGCGACGTGAGCGGGGTGATCTGCGATGGGGCTTCTAACAGCTGTGCAATGAAGGTCTCGACCAGCGTCACCAGCGCCTGGAAAGCCGTGATGATGGCGCTGGATGATACTGCGGTGACGGGTAACGAGGGGATTGTGGCGCACGACGTGGAACAGTCGATCTCTAACCTGTGCGCCCTGGCGTGCCGCTCAATGCAGGCGACGGACCGGCAGATCATTGAGATTATGGCGAGTAAGGTGTTGTGATTTAATCCAACCCGTTACCCCTCACCCTAACCCTCTCCCATAGGGAGAGGGAACCGATCGAGCGAGGGGCGTGTTGATCTTAAACCGGCAAATCAATCAACAGCGCGCGCAGCGGCGTATCGGCAACCAGAGTGATATTAGCTTCGTCACGAATAAACGCCCCGTCACCGCAGGTGAGCGCTTCTTTCTCTTCCGTATGCGTGACCGCATGCACCGTTCCGTGAATGGACTGCAAATAGGCTCGCGGGCCATGAAGCTGGAAGCTCGCCTGTTCACCTTTTTTCAGTTCGATATGGTGCAGCCACACCTGCTGGCGTAACTGCAAGCTGCCTTTGCTGCCGTCCGGCGAGGCAATCAGCTGCTGTTGATCGCCCTTCAGATCGATCTTTTGCACCAGCGGATTTTCCCGCTCCGGACAGGCATCCAGCCACAGCTGCATGCGGGTCAGCGTTTTGTCTTTGCTGAGGTTATGCTCACTGTAGCTAATACCTGGCTGAGTAGAAATTAACAGCGCCTCGCCAGCCTTCGCCTGGACATGATTGCCCTCGCTATCGCGGTATTCTGCCTCGCCTTCCAGGATCAGGTTCAGGATATCGACTTTCGGGTACGTGCGCGGCTGGAAGGACGCGCCCGGGGCGAGCACCTCCTGATTCAATACACGCAGTGAAGCGTAACCGAGGAGTTTAGGGTCAAAGTAGTGTCCAAAGGAAAAGGTGTAGCGGGCCTGCAACCAACCGAAATCGGCTTGTCCGCACTGTTTCGCTGTTCTTGTCGTAATCATAAACTTGACCTCTCTTTACACTAAATCAATGGTAAAGGTATGGACGCTGCATTGTTAGCCAGATATTCTGCCTGGTATGTTCAAATTTCCTGAATGAGAACGAGATGGCTAAAGAGAGAGCATTGACGCTTGAGGCGCTTCGCGTCATGGACGCGATTGACAGGCGCGGCAGTTTTGCCGCGGCGGCAGATGAACTGGGGCGCGTTCCGTCTGCGCTGAGCTACACCATGCAAAAGCTGGAAGAGGAGCTGGATGTTGTGCTCTTCGATCGCTCCGGTCATCGAACAAAATTCACCAACGTTGGGCGGATGCTGCTGGAGCGCGGCCGCGTATTGCTGGAAGCGGCGGATAAGCTGACGACCGATGCCGAAGCGCTGGCCCGCGGCTGGGAAACCCATCTGACGTTAGTGACCGAAGCGCTGGTGCCCACCGAAGCGCTGTTTCCGCTGGTGGACAGACTGGCCGCGAAAGCCAATACCCAGCTGTCGATCATCACCGAGGTGCTGGCCGGGGCATGGGAGCGTCTTGAGACGGGCAGGGCGGATATCGTGATTGCGCCAGACATGCATTTCCGCTCATCGTCAGAAATCAATTCGCGCAAGCTCTACAGCGTGATGAACGTCTACGTCGCCGCGCCGGATCACCCTATCCATCAGGAGCCGGAGCCGCTCTCTGAGGTCACGCGCGTGAAATACCGCGGCGTGGCGGTCGCGGATACCGCCCGAGAGCGCCCGGTGTTAACGGTACAGTTGCTGGATAAACAGCCGCGACTGACGGTAACGTCGCTGGAAGATAAGCGTCAGGCGCTCCTGGCGGGGCTGGGCGTGGCGACTATGCCGTACCCGTTTGTCGAAAAGGACATTGCAGAAGGGCGGCTGCGCGTCGTCAGCCCGGAATACACCAGCGAAGTGGATATTATTATGGCGTGGCGTCGCGATAGCATGGGCGAAGCCAAATCGTGGTGTTTGCGTGAAATTCCCAAGCTCTTTGCCCACCACAACAAATAAGCGTAGGCCCGGTAAGCGTAAGCGCCACCGGGCAGAATTTACGCGCTTGCCTTAGGATCCGGACCAAAGCGGTTTTCGCCCGGCGTTCCGCTCTGACAGTTGAAAATCAAAATCACGATCCAGCCGATAAGCGGGATCAACAGCAACAGCAGCCACCACGCCGAACGATCGGTGTCGTGGAGACGACGAAACAGTACGGCCCATGAAGGCAGCAGAACTAACACACCATAAATGGTGGTGAGAATGCCTTCACCCCCCTCGCGTTCCCAGCCGAGGATCTTGTCCACAATGCCCAGTACCATAATCAGGACGAAGTTCACCAGAACGAACATCCAGTACTCTTTACGGCGGGCACGGCCACCAAAACCAAAATAGTTGCGCAGTACCTTTAAATACCAGTCCATTTTTCCTTGCCTCTTAATCAGTCAATCACTTGTTTTCTAAGCGATCGAGGTAAGGATAGATGTATGCTGTGAATTAAAAAAGGGAATCAATTGATTCCCTAAATAATTATCCGAAACGCACGTCGCGCCCGTGCGGTTCATCCAGGTCCTGCCACGGGCCAATGGAGATAATGCCCGTTGGGTTGATGGTCTTATGACTGCGGAAATAATGGGTGCGAATATGGTCAAAATTGACCGTCTTCGCAATCCCCGGCATCTGATAGATGTCGCGCAGGAAACCGTGCAGGTTCAGATAATCGCTGATGCGATGCTTGTCGCACTTGAAGTGGGTGACATACACCGGATCGAAGCGGACCAGCGTCGTCCACAGGCGGATGTCTGCTTCAGTGAGGCGATCGCCCGTTAAATAACGATGCTGGCCGAGGATCTGCTCCAGGCGCTCCAGGGATCCAAACACGTTGCCGACCGCTTCGTCGTACGCTTCCTGACTGGTGGCAAAGCCCGCTTTATAGACGCCGTTGTTGACGTTGTCGTAGATCCAGCCGTTCAGCTCGTCAATTTTCTCGCGCAACTCAACCGGGTAGTAATCCCCGGCGCGGGCGCCGTGCGCGTCAAACGCGGTATTGAACATGCGAATGATTTCAGCGGATTCATTGCTGACGATCGTCTGGTTTTTCTTGTCCCACAGCACCGGCACCGTTACGCGTCCGGTGTAGTGCGGATCGGCGCGCAGATAGAGCTGATACAGGAAATCGTGATGATAAAGCTCATCACCCGTCGCGGCAGGGAAGTCACTGTCGAACGTCCAGCCGTTTTCCAGCATCAGCGGGTTGACCACCGAAACCGGAATTAACGATTCGAGGCCTTTAAGCTTGCGCACAATCAGCGTGCGGTGCGCCCACGGACAGGCGAGAGAAACGTACAGATGATAACGATCTTTCTCCGCCGCGAAGCCGCCTTCGCCGCTCGGGCCGGGTGCGCCGTCGGCGGTCAGCCAGTTACGGAAGGCCGAAACAGAGCGCTTAAAGCGTCCACCGGTGGATTTGGTGTCATACCAGACATCCTGCCAGACGCCGTCTACGAGTTGTCCCATTTTTTTCTCCTCCGTCAGATAGCAAAAGCGAGGAGATGTCTCCTCGCTTTGAATGTAATCAGTATAGCGTGCTTACCACTTCTTATTCAGAAGACGGTCGATGCTGTAGGCGCCCGGGCCCGTGATAGCCAGCAGCAGGAAGCCACCCGCGATGGTCAGGTTTTTCATGAACATCAGGGAGTTCACGCCTTCCGCAAAGTTGCTGTGGAAGATGAACGCGGTCAGCAGGGTAAAGCCTGCGGTGAACAGCGCCGTGGTGCGGGTCAGGAAACCGAACAGCACTGCCAGGCCGCCGCCGAACTCAAGCAGAATGG
This sequence comes from Enterobacter cloacae complex sp. CDL013, assembly GCF_049238805.1. Taxonomy (NCBI): domain Bacteria; kingdom Pseudomonadati; phylum Pseudomonadota; class Gammaproteobacteria; order Enterobacterales; family Enterobacteriaceae; genus Enterobacter; species Enterobacter cloacae complex sp. CDL013. The sequence continues at coordinate 175,840 of NZ_JBMKGT010000001.1, forward strand.
TCAGTGGCAGCAGGAACCCCGGCACGCCCATCGCTTCCATATACTGCTGAGTGCCCGCATAGCCGGTAATTTTGCCCCAGCCTGCGGTGATGAACAGAATTGGCATCAGAATACGCGCTACCAGTACACCAACATCTTCTAATTTTTTCATTTTACTCTCCAGGGAACCACATCAGCGGCTAAACGTTATTTGCGTGCAAATTCGGGTAGATACCGCGTCTTTGCTGTCGATGGAGAGGAGTGTAAACGGGGCGGATGGCAATTGTTAGCAAGGAAAACTGTTAATCTTCTTCAAAGATATTGAGTAAGGGAGCGTGCGGGCTGGTGCCCTCACCCCATCCCTCTCCCACAGGGAGAGGGGGCAAAAACAAAAAACGGTAACCAGGGTTACCGTTTTGCTTTTTTCACCGCAACTGCTGCTGTCGCAGCGTGGTTTTCACCAGACGCCAGGCGCTCCAGGCGCCAAAGCCGCGACGTGCCCAGCGGATCAGCATGTTAGGATGCCGAACCGACCAGATCGCCATCACGCTGCTGCCGACCAGCGCCCATGAACGCAGGCTCAGGACCGTTTTCCAGCCGCGGTCAAACCGATGCGTGGCTTCAACCCAGTCGCGACGGCTGGCAGACAGATCCAGTCGCTGCTGCTGGATTTGGCTCAACAGATACGCTTTCCGCTTTTGACGTTCGGCTTTGTCGCTCACGACTTATCATCCTCCAGCAGGGCGCGGTCGTTGGCCAGCTCCTGGCGCGTATGACGCAGGAAGGTCGACGTGCGCGCTTTATGCAGGGTCCAGATACCGCCTATCAGCGCCGCCACCAGCAGAACCACGGTAGTCGCAATCATCGCGTTCAGACGATACTGTGGATCGATAGCCCAGATGATTAACACCATCAGGCTCATCAGACCAAACGCGGCAAAGAGCATCGTAAGCCCAAGCATGAGCAGCATCTGGAAGAGGTTGGCTTTCTCCTCTTCCAGCTCCACTACCGCAAGCCGGACGCGCGTTTCGGCAATCCCGACCAGCGTCGTAAGAATACGCTGGCCAATGCCGAGGACGTTTTTAGCAGGCCCTTGTGCGTGACGTGGATCTTCCATAATCAACGACGCGTCAGCAGGACACCCAGCACCACACCCACTGCGGCGCCAATACCCACACCCGTCCATGGATTATCACGTACATATTCGTCTGCGCGCGCAGCCGCTTCGCGGGTCTGTTTCGCCAGCGCATCACCGGTTTCACCCAGACGGTAACGGCTCTCTTTCAGTGCCTGCTCCGCTTTGCTGCGCAGTTTGCTGACTTCTTCTTTCGATTTATCGGCAGAAGAGTTCAGCACCTCTTCCAGGGTGTCCGCCAGGGATTTCAGTTCAGCGCGCAGATTTTCTGAAGTTGTATCTTTTGACATGATTCTCTCCTGTTGAGATTTCCGTTAACTCAATAATCGCGAGCTTCCAGCGCTTTCAGTTCGTCCTGCGCCTCTTGCAACTTCCTCTCGCGCTTGGCAATTTTTTCCGCATCACCTTTCTCTTTCGCTTCTTGCAGGTCTTGACGGCGCTCGGCTATCTCGTCCTTCTGTTCAGCGATTTTTTCCTGATGATCGGCACGCAGCTTGCTGTCCGTACAGTTGTCTTTCACTTCGCGCAACGCTTTTTTCAGTCCGTCGATCCGGTGCTGATTGTTATGCTTTTCGGCATAACTGATTTCGCGTTGGATATCCTGTTCTTTCTCCTGACAAAGAGACATAGCGAAGGAAGCTGTGCTTAAAGAAAAAAGGGCCAGAGCCAGGGTGATGCGGTATTTCATTATAGAAACCTTCCATTGTGTTACGGCGTAAGCCGTGTTCCAGAACTAAGCGGAGAACATCTGAGGGGTGCTCCGCGTACTTAAGCATAGTAAGTAAACGGGAGTTTCACCAAAGTAGGTGAAAATATTCGGAATATTAGTCGTTAACCAAATCGATGCGACGTGTCGCGTAACCGTGACATCCAGGAGGCGACGTGGCTGTCATCATCCTGTTGCGCAATGATGTAACCCTGCGGCAGCGTGCGGTCCAGCACGGCTTTCGCCGCGGCGCTTTGCGCACTGGAGTCAAATTTTATCAGCAGCACATCGTCTTGCGGCGTGATGCTCTTAAAGCGAATCCCGTTTGCGTCGAGATGATGCCAGATGGAAAAACCATCCGGCACGCTGGTTCCCTGGCTCACAGGACGGATAGCCAGCGTCGACTCCTGATGCTGTAGCGCAGACCACAGCAGGATAAGAGCGCTGAACATCATCAGCGCGACGATGGCGTAAGAGAAGCGGCGCAGCGCGAGCGGGGAGATAACCATCGTTAACCCCTGGCCCCGTATTTCTTCTTCCACAGTACGACCAGGGACCCGACCAGGCCAAACACCAGCAGAACGACGGGCAGCAGCATCAGGCAAGACATCAGTTGGTCTTCGTATTTCATAAAGACCGGCGTTTTACCCAGCGCGTAGCCGAGCGTGGTCAGGATCAGCACCCACAGCAAGCCGCTCATCCAGTTAAAGAACTGGAAGCGCGTGCTGCTCAGGCCGGACAGGCCCGCAATGGTGGGCAGTAGGGTGCGTACGAATGCGATAAAGCGGCCGATCAGCAAGGCGGAAAGCCCATGCTTATGGAAAAGGTGGTGCGCTCGCTGGTGGTAATGGGCCGGAAGGTGCGAAAGCCAGTTCTGAACGATTCGCGTGTTACCCAGCCATCGCCCCTGAATGTAACTCACCCAGCAGCCCAGGCTGGCGGCAATGGTTAAAAGCAGGACCGTTTGCGGGAAAGCCATCGCCCCTTTTGCACAAAGCACCCCGACCAGTACCAGCAGGCTGTCGCCCGGTAAAAAGGCAGCAGGCAGCAGACCGTTCTCAAGGAACAGGATCATAAATAATACAAAGTAGAGCATGCCAATCATGGACGGGTTGGCCAGCGTTTCGAAATCCTGAGCCCAGAGGGCGTTCAGTAGTTGGGTCAAAAGTTCCATTCAGTGTTCCTGGAAATCGGTTAACGTCACGCCTGTAATTCGGGAAATACAGCACGGCGACATTGTTATGATTTCATTATGGTCGCTCGCGGACACATTGATGTGTGGCCAACACTGTTCCCTGTTAATTGGCTGGTTAGCAAGCACTAACTTACAAAATAACGAAGTGAATCCAATTGTAACAAAGCCCGACGTTCTGCGTCACAGAATTTGAGGGGAAACACGATTTTGGCGTAAGCCACGGAGGGGAGCGAGAAATTTTACAAAGGCTGACACTATATAGGTTTTCTTACCCTGTCTGGCCGGAAGGCGCGGCGGTGCGCCTGCCAGCAGTTCGGGGCGTTATTTTGCGAGATTGGTCGCGGTATCGAGGTGAACGACCGGATTATCGGCAAAAAGATAGCGGTCAGCGTTAAATTCAAAGTCATCACTTGTTTCATTAAACAGCATCTGTTTGGTGTTCTCCAGATGCTGCCACATTGCCAGTTTCGCCGCATGCGGATCTTTACGAATCAGGGCTTTAAGAATCTGGTCGTGATCGTCACACCAGTTATCTACCGTGCGGGAATCAATGTGATCGTGCAATTTCTTCCAGTACGGGTTGTGAACGCGCTGAGTCCACATTTTTTCAACGATTGCCGCCAGCGCCGTGTTCTGAGTCGCAAGGGCGACCTGGACGTGGAATTGCAGGTCCCATTCAGAATCGCGGAAACATTTTTCTTTACGCGCGTGATCCTGGATTTCCATCAGCTTCATGATGTCCTGCTTGGTCACCTGCGTCGCAGCAAATTCCGCAATGTTGCTTTCAATCAGCTGGCGAGCCTGGAGAAGCTCAAACGGACCGTAGCTGGCAAACTCCAGACTTTCGTCCGGGGTGGGGGAGTGTTTCGCCTGGCTGGAAATCACATGAATGCCGGAACCTTTGCGTACCTCAACATACCCTTCCACTTCCAGCATGATGATGGCTTCGCGGACCACCGTGCGGCTGACGCTTTTTTCATCCGCAATGAAACGCTCAGCGGGAAGTTTATCACCGACAAGATAGACCCCTTGCTCGATGCGATCTTTCAGCTCGGCGGCAAGTTGTTGATATAAACGACGTGATTCGGTGATTTCCATATGCGCTCCAGGCAGGGTACGGCGAATGATTTGTTATACCACTTTTGCGTGCCAGTCTCCAGATTTCGCCATCAAAAAAGCCGCCCGGAGGCGGCTTTTGCGTCGTTCTTGCCGGGTGGCGCTACGCTTACCCGACCTACTATTTTATTGGATTTTGTAGGCCGGGTAAGGCGGAGCCGCCACCCGGCACAACAACGCTAACTCTGCGTCGCCGGTCCTCCGAGGGACTCTTTCGCAAGTTCATCTGCGGATTTGCTTTTCAGCACCGTCCAGATAACCACCGCACCCAACAGGTCGAAGACAGCCAGTACCGCGAACAGTGGGCTGAAACCAATCGTATCCGCCAGCGCGCCGACCACCAGTGCAAACAGGGTACTTGCGGTCCAGGCGGCCATCCCGGTCAGGCCGTTGGCGGTGGCGACTTCGTTACGACCAAACACGTCGGACGAGAGCGTAATCAGCGCACCGGACAGAGACTGGTGAGCAAAGCCCCCGATACACAGCAGGGCGATAGCCACGTAAGGGCTGGTGAACAGGCCGATCATACCCGGGCCGATCATCAGCAGGGCGCCCATGGTGACCACCATCTTACGGGACACAATCAGGTTCACGCCAAACCAGCGCTGGAACAGCGGTGGCAGGTAGCCGCCGACGATACAGCCCAGGTCTGCAAACAGCATTGGCATCCAGGCGAACATCGCGATCTCTTTCAGGTTAAAGCCGTAAACTTTAAACATGAACAGTGGGATCCAGGCGTTAAACGTACCCCAGGCCGGTTCTGCCAGGAAGCGTGGCAGGGCGATACCCCAGAACTGACGGGTGCCCAGGATCTGCCAGACGGACATCTTTTTGCCGTTGTCGGTCTGATGCTGGGATTCCTGACCATTAATAATGTAGTCACGTTCTTCGTCAGACAGCTTTTTCTGGTCGCGCGGGTGTTTATAGAAAATCAGCCACGCCATGGCCCAGGCAAAGCTCAGCACACCGGAGATGATGAACGCCATCTGCCAGCTGTGCATCACAATCGCCCACACCACCAGTGGCGGAGCAATCATCGCCCCGATGGAGGAGCCCACGTTGAAGTAACCGACAGCGATAGAACGCTCTTTTGCCGGGAACCATTCAGAGCTGGCTTTCAGACCCGCGGGGATCATCGCCGCTTCGGCAGCACCTACCGCACCACGCGCCAGCGCCAGTCCGCCCCAGCTGCCGGCCAGCGCGGTCGCCCCACAGAAGACGGCCCAGGCTACAGCGAAGAAGGCATAACCAATTTTTGTACCCAGAATATCAAGAACATAACCTGCAACAGGCTGCATTACGGTGTAAGCGGCAGAGTAAGCCGCAATGATGTAAGAGTATTGCTGCGTGGAGATATGTAACTCTTCCATCAACGTTGGCGCCGCTGCTGCCACGGTGTTACGTGTCAGGTAGCCCAGCACGGTGCCGAGCGTCACCAGTGCGATCATGTACCAACGTAACCCTTTAATTTTACGCATGTAAAACCTCATCGTTATGTTATTTCCGTGTCGGGACACGGCAACAACTCAACCGTTGCCGGGAGCTGTTCTGTAACGGGAGGGGCGTAACCGGGAACCTGTCCCGGAACGGCCCGAACCTTGCCATTAGTAATCGTGCTAAGTCGGCTTCCGTACCGTTAAATCCGATGTGTCAAACACCGGTAATGCATTCCGTCGGCTTATAGTTTGCGACGGCGAAAAGATAACTTGTCATACAACTTTAAAAGGTGAGTGACATCACAAAAGTGTGAATCTTTGTAGGGACATTATGCGGCACGCGCAAAGCCAGAACTGGCGCGGCCTGAGAGAGGGTTTACCCCTTTGAGGGTAATTTATTTGTCGACGTTTATTGATCTAACTCACGAAAAAAACGTCGGACTCTGGAAATTGGTGTGATAACTTTGCAGCATCTGAACATAAGCTTTCTGACGCTCCCGTAATGAGGAAGACGATAATGACACCGTTTATGACCGACGATTTTCTGTTAGATACCGAATTTGCTCGCCGCCTGTACCACGACTACGCAAAAGACCAGCCGATTTTCGACTACCACTGCCATTTACCGCCGCAGCAGGTTGCCGAAAATTACCGTTTCAAAAACCTGTATGATATCTGGCTGAAGGGTGACCACTATAAGTGGCGCGCAATGCGCACCAACGGCGTGGCCGAGCGCCTGTGTACCGGCGACGCGACCGATCGCGAGAAGTTTGACGCCTGGGCCGCTACTGTTCCCCACACCATCGGTAACCCGTTATACCACTGGACTCACCTTGAACTGCGTCGTCCGTTTGGTATCACCGGCAAGCTGCTCTCTCCCGCCACGGCGGATGAAATCTGGGATCAGTGCAACGACCTGCTGGCGCAGGATAGCTTCTCGGCGCGCGGCATCATGAAGCAGATGAACGTGAAGATGGTGGGCACCACCGACGATCCGGTCGACACTCTGGAGCACCACGCGGTTGTCGCGAAGGACAGCACGTTTGACATCAAAGTGCTGCCAAGCTGGCGCCCGGATAAAGCCTTCAACATCGAGCTGCCGACCTTTAACGACTACATGGCGAAGCTGGCGGAAGTGTCTGACACCGATATCCGTCGCTTTGGCGATCTGCAAACCGCGCTGACCAAACGTCTGGATCACTTTGCCGCACACGGCTGTAAAGTGTCTGACCACGCGCTGGACGTAGTGCTGTTCGCGGAATCCAGCGAAGCTGAGCTGGACAGCATTCTGGCGCGTCGTCTCTCCGGCGAAGCCCTGAGTGAGCACGAAGTGGCGCAGTTTAAAACGGCGGTACTGGTATTCCTCGGTGCGGAATATGCCCGCCGCGGCTGGGTTCAGCAGTATCACATCGGCGCGCTGCGTAATAACAACCAGCGTCAGTTCAAACTGCTGGGCGCGGACGTGGGCTTTGACTCCATCAACGACCGTCCGATGGCGGAAGAGCTGTCAAAACTGCTGAGCAAACAGAACGAGCAAAACCTGCTGCCAAAAACCATCCTTTACTGCCTGAACCCACGCGATAACGAAGTGCTGGGCACCATGATCGGCAACTTCCAGGGCGAAGGGATGCCGGGCAAGATGCAGTTCGGTTCCGGCTGGTGGTTTAACGATCAGAAAGACGGCATGGAGCGTCAGATGACGCAGCTGGCGCAGCTCGGCCTGTTGAGCCGCTTCGTTGGCATGCTGACCGACAGCCGCAGTTTCCTCTCCTATACCCGCCATGAATATTTCCGCCGCATTCTGTGCCAGATGATTGGCCGCTGGGTGCACGCGGGCGAAGCGCCAGCGGATATCCAGCTGCTGGGCGAAATGGTGAGAAACATCTGCTTTAACAATGCGCGTGACTACTTCGCCATTGAACTGAACTAAGGCCGTTTGAGGTTGATATGCAATACATCAAAATCCATTCGCTGGATAACGTTGCCGTCGCGCTGGCCGATTTAGCCGAAGGGACGGAAGTGACCTTCGACAACCAGTCGGTGACGTTACGCCAGGCCATTGGACGTGGACATAAGTTTGCCCTGATCCCCATCGCGAAAGGGGAGAACGTGGTGAAGTACGGTTTGCCCATCGGTCATGCGCTGGCGGATATTGCGCCGGGTGAATACATTCATTCCCACAATACCCGCACCAATCTCAGCGATCTGGACGAGTACAGCTATCAACCTGACTTCCAGGCAGAAGAAGGACAGGCGGCCGATCGTGAGGTGCAGATCTACCGCCGCGCCAGCGGCGAGGTGGGGATCCGCAATGAACTGTGGATCCTCCCGACCGTCGGCTGCGTGAACGGGATCGCGCGTCAAATTCAGACGCGTTTCCTGAAAGAGACTAACAATGCTGAAGGCACCGACGGCGTGCATCTGTTCAGCCACACCTACGGTTGTTCCCAGCTGGGCGACGACCACATCAATACCCGCACCATGCTGCAAAATATGGTGCGCCACCCGAACGCGGGGGCGGTGCTGGTGATTGGCCTCGGCTGTGAAAACAATCAGGTTGACGCCTTCCGCGATACGCTGGGCGAGTTCGATCCTGAGCGCGTGCACTTTATGGTGTGTCAGCACCAGGACGACGAAGTGGAAGCGGGCGTCGAACAACTGCACCAGCTGTACGAGGTGATGCGTCACGACAAGCGCGAGCCGGGCAAGCTGAGCGAACTGAAGTTTGGCCTGGAGTGCGGCGGGTCTGACGGGCTTTCCGGCATTACCGCTAACCCGATGCTGGGCCGCTTCTCGGATTATGTGATTGCCAACGGCGGCACCACGGTGCTGACCGAAGTGCCGGAAATGTTCGGCGCAGAGCGCATTCTGATGAGCCACTGCCGCGACGAAGAGACCTTTGAGAAGACCGTCACCATGGTTAACGACTTCAAACAGTACTTCATCGCCCATAACCAGCCGATTTACGAGAACCCGTCGCCGGGGAACAAGGCGGGCGGAATCACCACGCTGGAGGAGAAATCCCTCGGCTGCACCCAGAAAGCGGGCGCGAGCCAGGTGGTTGACGTTCTGCGCTACGGCGAGCGCCTGAAAACGCACGGTCTGAACCTGCTGAGTGCGCCCGGTAACGATGCGGTCGCCACCAGCGCGCTGGCGGGAGCCGGCTGCCATATGGTGCTGTTCAGTACCGGACGCGGTACGCCGTACGGCGGATTTGTGCCAACGGTGAAAATCGCCACTAACAGCGAACTGGCGGCGAAGAAAAAGCACTGGATCGACTTTGACGCGGGCCAGCTGATCCACGGCAAAGCGATGCCGCAGCTGCTGAGCGAATTCGTGGACACGATTGTGGAGTTTGCCAGCGGCAGGCAGACCTGCAACGAGAAGAACGACTTCCGCGAGCTGGCGATCTTTAAGAGTGGTGTGACGCTTTAAGTCGGGTGCGGGCTGGTGCCCTCACCCCGGCCCTCTCCCACAGGGAGAGGGTGCAAACACTAAAAACGGCAACACATGTTGCCGTTTTGCATTTACCTTGTAGGCCCGGTAAGGCGTAGCCGCCACCGGGCTTTTCTTTTTAACTGCGCAGGGCGTTCTTCGCTAAACGCGCATCTTCCGCCTGACAGGCTGCGGCGGTAAACAGCACGTCGGTAGAGGAGTTCAGCGCAGTCTCGCAGGAATCCTGCAATACGCCGATAATGAAGCCGACCGCGACAACCTGCATGGCAATCTCGTTCGGGATACCGAACATGTTACAGGCCAGCGGGATCAGCAGCAGCGATCCGCCCGCCACGCCGGATGCGCCACAGGCACACAGTGATGCAACGACGCTCAGCAGCAGCGCGGTTGGCAGATCCACCGGAATACCCAGCGTATGCACTGCCGCCAGGGTCAGCACGGTGATGGTGATCGCCGCACCCGCCATGTTCACGGTCGCACCCAGCGGGATCGACACGGAATAGGTATCGCGATCCAGGTTCAGCTTCTCCGCCAGCGCCATGTTGACCGGAATGTTTGCCGCCGAGCTGCGGGTAAAGAAGGCATACACGCCGCTCTCGCGCAGGCAAGTCAGCACCAGCGGATACGGGTTGCGGCGGATCTGCCAGAACACCAGCAGCGGGTTGATCACCAGCGCCACCAGCAGCATACAGCCGACCAGGACGACCAGCAGCTGCGCGTAGCCCCACAGTGCGTCGAAACCGGTAGTGGCCAGCGTCGAAGAAACCAGACCAAAGATACCGACTGGTGCAAAGCGAATCACCAGCTTCACCATGAAGGTCACGGCATTGGACAAATCGTTGACCAGGTTTTTCGTGGTCTCGTTGCCATGACGCAGCGCGAAGCCCAGACCAATCGCCCAGACCAGGATGCCAATGTAGTTTCCGCTCATCAGTGCGGTGATGGGGTTAGAGACCATGCTCATCAGCAGGCCGCGAAGGACTTCCACAATCCCGGACGGCGGGGTGATATCACCGGCCGCGCTGGTCAGGTGCAGCGTAGACGGGAACAGGAAGCTAAACACAACGGCCGTTAAGGCAGCAGAGAAGGTTCCCAGCAGATACAGGAACAGAATAGGGCGAATGTTGGTTTTTTGTCCGTGCTGGTGGTTGGCAATCGACGCCATCACCAGCATCAGCACCAGTACCGGGGCGACGGCCTTCAGGGCGCCCACAAACAGCGTCCCGAGCAGTCCCGTGGCCTCCGCGGCAGGTTTCGACACCATGGCCAGCAGAATACCCAGTACCAACCCGACCAGAATTTGTTTTACAAGACTGCCCTGCGCCAGGCGCGCGAACAGACCGCGTGATTGTGTGCTCATACGTTATTCCTGAGTGAAATTGCGTTCCATCCTGGATGTGCTCTAAGTCACATTTATTTCCGGATGTAAGTAAATGTTTGCCTGGTCGAGTATAGGGAATACGTGAAAGGAGGGAAGCGTAAAATGCTGGATTTTACGTGTTGCGTCATGTTTTTTAACTATTGGTTAACGAAAGCGCCGGGTAGCGCTACGCTTACCCGGCCTGCATTGCATTTCCCCCTCTCCCTGTGGGAGAGGGTTGGGGTGAGGGCATCAGCCCGCACCGAACGTTGCACTAAACCTGCTGCTTCTTATCGTGCTGGCGGTTAACCCAGGTATTGATAATCAGCGTCACCAGCAGAATGCCAAACACCACGCCGAGCGAAATGGCGATCGGGATATGGTAGAAATCGACGATCAGCATCTTGATACCGATAAACACCAGAATCACCGACAGGCCGTACTTCAGCATTGAGAAGCGCTCTGCCGCGCCTGCCAGCAGGAAGTACATCGCACGCAGGCCGAGGATGGCGAACAGATTCGAGGTCAGAACGATGAACGGGTCGGTGGTAACTGCGAAGATAGCCGGGATACTGTCCACCGCGAAAATCACGTCGCTCAGCTCGACCAGAATCAGCACCAGCAGCAGCGGGGTGGCGAACAGCAGGCCGTTCTTACGCACGAAGAAATGCTCGCTCTCGATCTTGTCCGTCATGCGCAGATGACCCCGGAACCACTTCACCAACGGCTTATCACCGATACCGGTATCGTCTTCTTTCGCCAGCGCCATTTTGACCCCGGTGAACAGCAGGAACGCACCAAATACATACAACAGCCATTCGAACTGGGTAATCAGCCAGCTACCGGCGAAGATCATGATGGTACGCAGGACAATAGCGCCCAGAACGCCGTACACCAGCACGCGGCGTTGCAGAGCCGCAGGCACGGCGAAGTAACTGAACAGCATCAGCCAGACGAAGACGTTATCAACCGCCAGTGCTTTTTCAATCAGATAGCCGGTGAGGAAGGCGAGTGCCTGAGGATCGGCCACCGCGCGGCCTTCGGTTGAGGCCAGATACCACCAGAAGGCGGCGCAGAAAAGAAGTGAGAGGGTAACCCATACCAGCGACCAGACGGCGGCTTGCTTGATGCTCATGCCGTGTTCGCCGCGACGACCCTGCAAAAAGAGGTCGATCGCCAGCATGATGAGCACGACAACCGCGAATCCGCCCCACAGCATTGGAGTGCCGACAGAATGCATACTATTTTCCTTACACATAAAAAACAAAAACGGCTATGGTCAGAAGACGATAGCCGTTAGCTTTTTATGCATAGACCTCGCCTTCCGGCAAGGTCTCACTTACAACCTCGAAGGTTGCCCGGCGACCGGATGCGGTTTTGCACGCATCGTAATGACGATCCACCGGCGAAGAAGTTACTCCCCTTTGCAGGTAACAAATTATGTCAGACCATCGGTTTCGTCAATGGTCTGCACGATTTCATTACACAGCTTTACGCGACGGCTTCCACATTCACGCCGTCTGCGGGGAAAATCACGCCAGTCTGTCGGCGGATCTCCGTTTGCAGCTTCGCCGTGGTGCGGCTGATTGCCAGCCCCGGGTGGTTCACTTCGTTGTCTTCTACCAGACGGGCGAAGACCTCTGCCTCATAGAGCATAGTGTTAATATGCTGAGGCTGCGTCAGCTCCTGCGCTTTGCCGCCGCGGGGAACGATGCTTAGCTTCTGGCATTCGGAGATTTTTTCGATCACCAGCGAGCCGTCTTCGCCCTGAATTTCGCTTGGCAGTACGGAGTCACTGACCTTCGAGTGCTGCAACGTCACGCTGAAATCACCGTAGTCCAGCACCACAACGCCATGTGCATCCACGCCGCTCTCCAGCAGGCTGGCGGTGGCCGTTACGCCGTGCGGTTCACCCCACAGGGCGACCGCAGAGGCCAGGCAGTAAAAACCGATATCCATAATCGAGCCATTCGAGAAGGCCGGGTTAAAGGTGTTCGGGTTTTCGCCGTCCAGGTAGCGCTGGTAGCGCGAGGAATACTGGCAGTAGTTGATAAAGGCTTTACGCACTTTGCCAATTTTCGGCAGGGACTGCTGCAACAGCAGGAAGTTCGGCAGGCTGGCGGTTTTGAACGCTTCAAACAGCACCACCTGGTTTTCCCGGGCAAGCGCAATGGCGGCTTCCACTTCCTCAATATTCGAGGCCAGCGGCTTCTCGCAAATCACGTGTTTTTTGTGGCTGAGGAACAGCTTCGTTTGCGGGAAATGCAGAGAATTCGGGCTGGCAATATAGACCGCGTCAATGGCGTCGCTTTGCGCCATCTCATCGAGCGAGGTGAACAGATGTTCAACCAGGTAGTCATTCGCAAAACTCTGCGCCTGCTCAAGGCTGCGGGAATAGACTGCGGTGAGCTTATATTTGCCGGTTTCGTGGGCGGCGTCGACGAACTGGCGCGTGATCCAGTTCGTACCGATGACTGCGAAACGTATCATAAACGTTTACGTACTCCGTAGCAGGGAACTTAAAACCACTGTAGCACGTCATCATGACATTTCGCGTGCGCTACTGCGCATTACTCTTTAACGATAAATGCGTCAGCCACAAACGGGTATCAAACTCCAGCTGGTGGTACTGTGGCTCCATGTGGCAGCACAGGGAATAGAAGGCTTTGTCGTGCTCTTTCTCTTTCAGGTGCGCCAGCTCGTGCACCACGATCATCCGCAGAAAGGCTTCCGGCGCATTGCGAAAGACGGTCGCGACGCGGATCTCCGCTTTAGCCTTCAGCTTGCCGCCCTGCACGCGGGAGATGGCGGTATGCAGGCCGAGCGCGTTTTTCAGCACATGGATCTTATTGTCGTACATCACCTTGTTGATCGGCGGGGCGCTCTTAAGATACTGGTTTTTCAGATCCTGCGTATACTGCCAGAGGGCTTTGTCAGTCGCGAAATCATGCGTGCCCGGGTAGCGTTTTTCCAGCACCGCACCGAGCTTTCCCGCGGCAATCAGGTCACGAACCTGGGAAAGTAAATGCTCCGGATAGCCCTGGAGATAAGTCAGCTGGTTCATCAAAACCCCAAAATAGTGTGAAAACGGGTATACTCACGCACCCTTTTCAGGGATACGCCAAATTTTACCATTCAGGAGGGCCGATGAGCCACTTAGACAACGGTTTCCGTTCACTCAACCTTAAACGTTTCCCGGAAACGGACGACGTGAACCCGCTTCAGGCGTGGGAAGCGGCGGATGAATATCTGCTGCAACAGTTGGATGAGACTGAAATCAGCGGCCCGGTTCTGATCCTGAATGACGCGTTTGGCGCGCTGGCCTGCGCGCTGGCGGAACATGCGCCTTACAGTATCGGCGATTCTTACTTAAGCGAACTGGCGACGCGTGAAAACCTGCGCCATAACGACATCGAAGAGTCCAGCGTGAAGTTCCTCGACAGCACCGCGGACTACCCGCAGGCGCCGGGCGTGGTGCTGATTAAGGTGCCAAAAACCATGGCGCTGCTGGAGCAGCAACTGCGCGCGCTGCGTAAAGTCGTCACGCCAGAAACCCGCATTATCGCGGGTGCCAAAGCGCGTGATATTCACACCTCGACGCTGGAGCTGTTCGAGAAGGTCCTCGGCCCGACCACCACGACGCTTGCCTGGAAAAAAGCGCGCCTGATCAACTGCACCTTCAGCGCACCGGCGCTGGCCGACGCGCCAGAAACGCTGAGCTGGAAACTGGAAGGTACCGACTGGACCATCCACAACCACGCGAACGTCTTTTCCCGTACCGGTCTGGATATCGGGGCGCGTTTCTTTATGGAACATCTGCCGGAAAATCTTGAGGGTGAGATTGTCGACCTGGGCTGCGGCAATGGCGTGATTGGCCTGACGCTGCTGGCGAAGAACCCGGAGGCCAGCGTGGTGTTCAGCGACGAATCGCCAATGGCGGTGGCCTCCAGCCGTCTGAACGTGGAAACTAACCTGCCTGAAGCGCTGGATCGCTGCGAGTTTATGATCAATAACGCGCTGTCGGGCGTAGAGCCTTTCCGCTTCAACGCGGTATTCTGTAACCCGCCGTTCCACCAGAAGCACGCCCTGACGGATAACGTCGCGTGGGAGATGTTCCACCACGCGCGCCGCTGCCTGAAAATCAACGGCGAGCTGTATATCGTGGCGAACCGCCACCTGGACTACTTCCACAAGCTGAAGAAGATTTTCGGCAACTGCGTCACCATTGCCACCAATAACAAATTCGTGGTGCTGAAAGCGGTGAAGCTGGGGCGTCGTCGCTAAATAACCAGTGCAAGCTGGGTGCCCTGCGCAATCGCCCGCCGCGCATCCAGCTCCATCGCCACGTCGCACCCGCCGATCAAATGCACCGTTTTACCCGCTTCGCGCAGCGGATCGGCCAGATCGCGCTTTGGCTCCTGTCCGGCGCACAAAATCACATGATCCACGCGCAGCAGCTGCGGTTCACTACCGATCATCACATGCAGCCCGTCGTCGTCGATCTTCTGGTAGCTCACCGCCGGGATCATCTTCACCCCGCGCGAGAGGAGGGTGGCGCGGTGGATCCAGCCAGTAGTTTTACCCAGCCCTTCACCCGGCTTGCTGGCCTTACGCTGGAGCATCACGATCTGGCGCGGGCTTTTCGGCAGCTGCGTCCCTTCCGGCCGTAATCCGCCGGACTGGCTCAGGCTGGTATCAATGCCCCATTCTACGCAAAACTCGGCGATGTTCTGGCTGGTGGCCTCGCCCGGCTGGCTTAAATACATCGCGGTATCAAAACCGATCCCGCCGCAGCCGATAATCGCCACCTTCTCGCCAACCGGTGCTTTGTCGCGTAGCACGTCCAGATAGCTCAATACCTTCGGATGATCGATACCCTCGATCGCAGGGGTGCGCGGGGCGATCCCACTCGCGAGGATCACCTCGTCGAAACCGATCAGATCCGCCGCGCTGACAAACTGGTTAAGCCGCAGATCGACACCCGTCAGCTCGATCATCCGGCGGTAGTAGCGCAGCGTTTCGTAGAACTCCTCTTTGCCGGGGATCTGTTTGGCGATATTAAACTGCCCGCCAATCTCCCCCTGCGCATCAAACAGCGTCACGCCGTGCCCGCGCGAGGCGGCATTGACCGCAAACGCCAGCCCAGCGGGGCCAGCGCCCACCACGGCCAGGCGTTTTTTATTGTCCGCCGGAACGATCGGCATTTTGGTTTCATGGCAGGCGCGGGGGTTAACGAGGCAGGAGGTGACTTTGCCGACGAAGATCTGGTCCAGACACGCCTGGTTACAGCCGATGCAGGTGTTGATCTCATCCGCACGACCGCTTTGCGCTTTGGAGAGCAGTTCGGCATCCGCGAGGAACGGACGCGCCATCGAGACCATATCGGCGTCGCCGCGGGAGATCACATCGTCCGCCACCTGCGGGTCGTTAATGCGGTTAGTGGTCACCAGCGGAACGGAGACTTTGCCTTTCAGCTTGCGCGTTACCCAACTGAACGCCGCACGCGGCACCGGCGTGGCGATGGTGGGGATGCGCGCTTCGTGCCAGCCAATCCCGGTGTTGATAATGGTGGCACCGGCGGCTTCAATTGCCTGCGCCAGCTGCACGGTTTCGTCGAAGGTGCCGCCGCCTTCCACCAGGTCGAGCATCGACAGGCGGAAGATGATAATAAAATCCGCGCCCGCACGTTCGCGCACCGCGCGCACCACCTCCACGGCAAAACGCATCCGGCGGGCATAGTCGCCACCCCATTCGTCGTCGCGCTGGTTGGTGCGTGCGGCGAGAAATTCGTTAATCAGATAACCTTCAGAGCCCATCACCTCAACGCCGTCGTAGCCCGCTTCCCGCGCCAGCGCCGCGCAGCGGGCAAAATCGTCGATCAGCGCCAGGATCTCGTCGTGGCTAAGGGCGTGAGGAGTAAAGCGGTTAATCGGCGCCTGAATAGCCGAGGGGGCAACCAGGTTCGGTTGATAGCTGTAGCGCCCGGTATGCAGAATTTGCAGGGCGATTTTGCCGCCCTCGCGGTGGACCGCGTCGGTCACAATGCGGTGGTGCGACAGTTGTGACGCATCATTCAACACCGCGCCGCCCTCCATCGTCACCCCGGAAGGGGAAGGGGCTACGCCGCCGGTGACAATCAGCGCCACCCCGTGGCGCGCGCGTTCGGCATAGAAGGCTGCCAGACGTTCAGCCCCGTCCGGACGCTCCTCCAGCCCGGTGTGCATTGAGCCCATCAGCACGCGGTTTTTGAGGGTGATGAACCCCAGATCGAGAGGGGCGAATAACGACGGGTAGCGGCTCATAGTCTCTTCCAGTGTAAAATTATTGTTATGTGGTCGGATGAGTTACTAATTTAGCCAGCGGGGAGTAAAAGGGAAAAGGGGAATGCAGTGAATGTGATGGGATTCAAATATTGGTGTGGCCTGATGCCCTCACCCTAACCCTCTCCCTAAGGGAGAGGGGACTTAATCTCCCTCTCCCTTAGGGAGAGGGTTAGGGTGAGGGGGATGCCCGCACCAGCCCCGGTGCCTGCCACATCGACGTGGTCAGCCCGCTGTCCACCAGCCCGAGCTGGTCGGCGTACACCGCCTGCCATTTCTGCATCATGCCGTCGTACAGTTCCCGGTGCTGCGGGTTTGGCGTGAACTCGCGGCTCCACTTCACCAGCCGCTCGCCCGTCGAAGCCATATCCGCAAACAGCCCCGCGCCAGCTCCTGCGGCAATGGCGCAGCCGAGCGCCGTTGCCTCTTTAACTTCCGGCACGCGCACCGGCAGGCCGGTAACGTCGCTTAAAATCTGACTCCACAGGGCGCCTTTGGCCCCGCCGCCCGCAAACACCAGACTCTCAAACGTCACGCCGGAGAAGCGCGAAATCTGCGCCAGGTTGCAGGCCGAGACGATCGCCGCGTTCTCCTCCAGGGCGCGGAACAGCGTCGCTTTGTTGCACTTTTCCGGGTCGATGGAGAGGTTAATAAACGACGGCGCGGCGTGATACCACTGCTTAAAATGCATCGCGTCGGAGAATATTGGCATCACGCCGTGGGAGCCCGCCGGGACGCGGCTCGCCATCTCTTCCAGCAGGGAATAGGTGTCCATCCCCATCCGCTCGGCAATCAGCTTTTCCTCGGCGCAAAAGGCGTCGCGGAACCAGCGCATGGTCAGCCCGGTAAAGAAGCTGATCGACTCCGCCTGCACCATGCCGGGGATGACGTGCGGGTTCACGCGGATGTTCATCTCAGGATCGGTGCGCACCTGCGGCAGGTTAACCACCTGCTGCCAGAAGGTGCCGCCCAGCACCGCCGTTTGTCCGGCGCGGACCACGCCCAGCCCCAGACAGCCCAGCTGCACGTCGCCGCCGCCCATCACCACCGGCGTGCCTTCACGCAGGCCGCACTGCTGCGCGGCCTGTCTGGTAATCGCGCCCAGCACGGTGCCGGTCTCTTTCACCGGGGAAAGGATATCGGCGCGCAGCCCGGCCATGTCGAGCAGCGCCGGACGCCAGTCGCGGGAGAAGAGATCCAGCATACCGGTGGTGCCCGCATTGGACGGGTCGACCGCCAGCTCGCCGGAGAGCTTCGCCGCCAGCCAGTCGCTGATCATGGTTATAGTCGCAGCCTTGCGGTAAATATCCGGACGGTGGTGCGCCAGCCACAGCAGGCGCGGCATGGCGCTCAGCGCCAGCGTCTGGCCGGAGACCTCATACACTTCGGATTCAAACCGGTAGTCGTGGATCTCTTTGAGTTCAGCCACCTCGCGGCTGGCGCGGGCGTCGACGTTGGCGCAGGCCCAGATAGCCTCGCCGTTGCGGTCGTACAGCACAATCCCTTCGCGCATCGAGCAGCAGGCGACGGACTGAATATCCGCCGCGCTAAGCCGTGCGCGCTCCAGCGCCTGCTGAATACACCGGCAGGCCAGCCGCCAGTTGGTGTCGAGATCGAACTCCATCGACCCCGGCACGTTCTCCACGCTCAGGTGCTTCCACTCGGCCTGGCCAACGGCAATCTGGTTGCCCTGTAAATCGAAAATCACGGCGCGAACGCTGCCTGTCCCTGCATCTAACGCTAAAAGGTAACTCATGAGCTTGCCTCGCTGTTAGCGCAGGGCTGCTCTTATCCGGCCAGAGCCAGCACCGCGCGGGCTGTCGTCTCTTCCGTCACCAGGCCATTAATACGGCGACCTTTCAGTGCGGCATAAATCGCATCGGCTTTCTCTTCCCCTCCGGCCACGCCGACAATGGTGGGCAGCTGCGCCAGTTCATCGAGCGTGACGCCCAGTAATTCTTTGTGGATCTCCAGCTCCTCGACGCATTCCCCTTCGGCATTGAGGAAATAGCCGAGAATGTCGCCGACCGCGCCTTTGCGGGCGTACATCAGCTGTTCACCTTCGCTGATATAGCCGGAGCGCAGGATCGTTGCGTCGCGGCGCTGGTTTACCGAGCCAATCCCGACCACCGCCACGTCAGCCGCGGTGGCGGCGAGGATCACGTCCCGCACGCTGGTTTCGCGCTTTAAGATCCCGGCGACTTCAGCGGATGACACGCGAAGCGGGGCGGGGATCATGCTGACGCTACAGGCCGCATCCAGCTGGCCGATACCGGTCATATACGGCCCGACGCCGCCGGAAAGCGTCACCAGGCGGATCTGCTGCGAGCTGATAAAGCCGCTTAAGTGTTGCAGACTGCTCATGGTGGTTTCACCGAACCCCACCGCTAACAGCTGGCCGGGCTCCAGCACGCCCATCAGCGACTGCGCCGCGCCAATGCCCAGCCGCACGTTCATCGGCGGGGTATTCAGGGCAGGCATCACGCGCACCAGCTTCAGGCCAAAGCGCTGCTGTAGCTCGGTTTCCAGCGCCAGGCAGCCCTCGTAGCGGGAGTTGATCTGCACGCGGATCACCCCGGACTGACGGCCTTTCTCCAGCAGGCGGGAGATTTTTAATCGCGGCAGCCCGAGCCGTTCGCCGATGTCGTTCTGGGTCAGCCCGTCGTGGTAGTAGCACCAGGCCACGCGCGCCACCAGCTCCTCTTCCGCCAGTGCCAGCCCGGCAAACCGTCCTTCTTCCGCAGTGCGTTTATCGCTCATAATTGAACTCTTATAAAAATTTAGATCATATGTTCGTGATGGCGCGACGTGAAAATGTGAGCCACGCGACAAAACAGATCATTTCGATCGATTCCGGTTTATCTAAATCTCAATCGATAAAATTGTGATCCCTGCACGGTTGTAAATATAGTTCACCGTCTACGCTTTTGAACATTATTAAATCTAAAAATCATTTGTTCAATAGCGGAGCGATGATGACACCACTTCTCGACGCGCGTGATATCAGCAAGCAGTTTTCAGGCGTACCGGTCTTAAAAGGCATTGATTTCACGCTGCTTGCGGGGCAGGTGCATGCGCTGATGGGCGGTAACGGCGCGGGAAAATCGACGCTGATGAAGATCATCGCCGGGGTAGAAACCCCGGATAGCGGTGAACTTTCGGTGGCGGGTGAGTCTTTTACACGGCTTACCCCGGCTCAGGCGCACAGGTTAGGCATTTATCTGGTGCCGCAGGAGCCGCTGCTGTTTCCCAACCTGACGGTGCGGGAAAACATCCTGTTTCGTCTGCCGCGAGAGCGCGATCGGGAAAAACGTCTGGCGGAAAAACTCCGGCAATTGCAATGCCAGCTTAACCTCGACGCCACCGCCAGCACCCTCGAGGTGGCTGACCAGCAGATGGTGGAGATCCTGCGCGGGCTGATGCGCAACGCCAGAATTCTGATCCTCGATGAACCCACGGCCTCGCTGACGCCAGGTGAAACCGAACGGCTGTTTCGCCAGATCCGCGCCTTGCAGGATCTTGGCGTCGGGATTGTTTTTATCTCGCATAAGCTGCCGGAGATTCGGCAGCTGGCGAGTCACGTCTCGGTGATGCGCGACGGCGCCGTGGTGCTCAGCGGCGAAACCGCGCAGTTTGACGATAACGCCCTGATCGCCGCCATGACGCCGGTAAGCCGGGAGACCTCCCTGAGCGATACGCAAAAGCTGTGGCTGGCGCTGCCGGGCAACCGCCGCACCCAGGCGCAGGATTTTCCCGTGCTGCGGGTGGAGGATCTTACCGGGGAAGGGTTTATCGATCTCAGCCTTGAGATCTACGCCGGGGAGATCGTCGGCCTGGCCGGGCTGGTAGGCTCCGGGCGCACCGAGTTTGCCGAAACGCTCTACGGCCTGCGTCCGGTTCGCGGGGGGCGCGTCTGGCTGGAGAACCAGGAGATCACCACCGATCCGGTCAGTTCACGCCTGCAAAAAGGGCTGGTTTATCTGCCGGAAGACAGGCAGGTGTCCGGCCTGTTTCTCGACGCGCCGATCCGCTGGAACACCGTGGCGCTGAACGAGCCGTCGCTCTGGCAGCAGCGAAAGCGGGAGTCTGCGGTAGTGGAACGCTATCACCGGGCGCTGGGGATCAAGCTCAACCATGCGGATCAAACCGTGCGCACGCTCTCCGGCGGCAACCAGCAGAAGGTGCTGCTGGCACGCTGTCTGGAAGCCAACCCGTTATTGCTGATCGTCGATGAACCGACGCGCGGCGTGGACGTCTCGGCGCGCGCCGATATCTACCAGCTTATCAAAAGCGTGGCGGCGCAGAACGTGGCGGTGCTGGTGATCTCAAGCGATCTCGATGAGTTTCCCGGCCTCGCGGATCGGGTGCTGGTAATGCATCAGGGCGTGCTCAGCGGCGAGCTGCCGCGCCACGCCGTCAGCCTCGACCGGATGATGGCGCTGGCGTTTGGAGGGCAATCATGAAGATCTTACTGAAAAACCGCGAGCTGAGCGCGTTTCTCGCCATTCTGGCGCTGTTCGCCGTGCTGGTGGCGCTGAACCCGTCCTACCTGAGCTTACAGACGCTGGGGATGATCTTCGCCAGCTCGCAGATCCTGATCCTGCTGGCTATCGGCGCGGCGCTGGTGATGCTGACCCGCAATATTGACGTCTCCGTCGGCTCCACGGTCGGGTTGTCCGCCATTGCCGTCGGCGTGGCGCTTAACAGCGGCTACAGCCTGCCCGTTTCCATTCTCTTCGCGCTGTCGATCGGCGCGCTGGCCGGGGCGTTCAACGGTTTTCTGGTGGTGGGCCTGCGCATTCCGGCGATTGTCGCCACCCTCGGCACGCTGGGGCTTTATCGCGGGGCGATGCTGCTCTGGACCGGCGGGAAGTGGATAGAAGGGCTGCCGCCGGGGCTGAAATCCCTCTCTGAGCCTGCCGCCGTCGGCATTTCGCCGCTCGGCATGCTGGTGTTGATTATCGCGGCCACCGGCGCGTGGACGCTGTCGCGCACCGCCTTTGGGCGGGATTTTTACGCCGTGGGGGATAACCTCGCCGCCGCGCGCCAGCTGGGCGTGGCGGTGAACCGCACCCGCATGATCGCCTTTACCCTCAACGGCATGCTGGCGGCCTGCGCCGGGATTGTGTTTGCCGCGCAGATAGGCTTTGTGCCCAACCAGACCGGCAGCGGGCTGGAGATGAAAGCCATCGCTGCCTGCGTGCTGGGGGGCATCTCGCTGCTGGGCGGCACCGGCACGCTGGTCGGTGCGTTCCTCGGCGCGTTCTTCCTCACCCAAATCGATACCGTGCTGGTGCTGTTCAGGCTCCCGGCGTGGTGGAACGACTTTATCGCCGGGCTGGTGCTGCTGGGCGTGCTGGTGCTCGACGGGCGTCTGCGTCAGGCACTGGCGCGGCATCAGCGGGCGCTGAAATACAGCCGTTTCCAGCCCGGTAACAAAGGGGGAAAGCACGTTACCCCGTTTCCCAAACGCAAAAAAGAGGTGGCGTAAATGAGGCTTAACTGGGAAAGCGCGCTGCTGATTTTACTGGTGCTGGAGATCCTGCTCTTCGGCGCCATCAACCCGCGCATGCTTGATATCAACATGCTGCTGTTCAGCACCAGCGATTTCATCTGTATTGGCATCGTGGCGCTGCCGCTTACGCTGGTGATCATCAGCGGCGGGATCGACATCTCCCTCGGCTCAACCATCGGCCTGTGCGCCATCGCGCTGGGGGTGATGATGCAGGCGGGGTGGCCCATGACGATCGCCGTTCCGCTGACGCTGCTGCTTGGCCTGCTGTGTGGGCTGGTGAATGCGGCGCTGATCCACTACACCGGCATCAGCCCGTTGGTCATTACCCTCGGCACGCTCTACCTCTACGGCGGCGGCGCGCTGCTGCTCTCCGGCATGGCGGGCGCGACGGGCTACGAGGGCATCGGCGGCTTCCCGGACAGCTTTACCGCCTTCGCTAACCTCACGGTGCTGGGGCTGCCGATCCCATTGGTCTTGTTCGCGGTAATCACCGTCTTCTTTTGGCTTATTACCCACCGTGGGCGCTTTGGTCGGCACCTGTTTTTGATTGGGCAGAACCCGCGCGCGGCGCGCTATGCGGCGCTGTCGGTGAACGGCATGCCCTACGCGCTGTACGGCCTGGTGGGCGTGGCCTCGGCGATTGCCGCGCTGGTGATGGTCTCCTATTTCGGCTCTGCGCGTTCGGATCTGGGGCGCGATTTGCTGATGCCCGCGCTCACCGCCGCCGTGCTCGGCGGAGCCAATATCTACGGCGGGTCAGGTTCTGTTGTCGGTACGGCGCTGGCGGCGCTGCTGGTGGGGTACCTGCAACAGGGTTTACAGATGGTCGGCATCCCCAACCAGGTGTCGAGCGCGCTGTCGGGGGCGCTGCTGGTTGTGGTGGTAATGGGACGTTCGCTAAGTCTGCACCGCGAGTGGGTGCGATCTCTCTTCAGAAAACTATCCGGAGCGTAAGATGAAAACAAAACTGCTCGTCCTGGCAATGGCCCTCAGCTTCGCTTCGGCGCAGGCGGCGGACCGCATTGCCTTTATCCCGAAACTGGTAGGCGTGGGATTCTTCACCAGCGGCGGCAACGGCGCGAAAGAGGCGGGGAAAGATCTTGGCGTGGACGTGACCTACGACGGCCCGACCGAGCCGAGCGTCTCCGGTCAGGTGCAGCTCATCAATAACTTCGTCAACCAGGGCTATAACGCCATCATCGTCTCTGCCGTGTCACCGGACGGTCTCTGCCCGGCGCTGAAGCGCGCGATGCAGCGCGGCGTCAAGGTCCTGACCTGGGACTCCGACACCAAACCGGAGTGCCGCAGCATCTACATCAATCAGGGGACGCCGGAACAGCTGGGCGGCCTGCTGGTGGAGATGGCGGGCAAGCAGGTCACCAAACCGAACGCGAAAGTGGCGTTCTTCTACTCCAGCCCGACCGTCACCGACCAGAACCAGTGGGTGAAAGAGGCGAAGGCCAAAATCGAGAAAGATCATCCTCAGTGGCAGGTCGTCACCACCCAGTTTGGCTATAACGACGCCACCAAATCGTTGCAAACCGCCGAAGGGATCTTAAAGGCTTATCCGGATCTGGATGCGATCATCGCCCCGGACGCCAACGCCCTGCCGGCGGCGGCACAGGCGGCAGAAAACCTGAAGCGGGAAGGAGTGGCGATTGTCGGCTTCAGCACGCCGAATGTGATGCGCCCGTACGTTGAGCGCGGCACGGTGAAAGCCTTCGGCCTGTGGGATGTGGTGCAACAGGGCAAAATTGCGGTCAATGTCGCCGATCGTTTGCTGAAAAAAGGCGATCTTAACGTCGGCGACAGCGTTGACGTGAAAAATATCGGAACGCTGAAGGTCGAGCCGAACAGCGTGCAGGGCTACCAGTATGAGGCGAAGGGCAACGGCATCGTGCTGCTGCCGGAGCGCGTGGTGTTCACCAAAGAGAACATCAGCAAATACGATTTCTGACGGGGGAGCAAATGGCTGATTTAGACGACATCAAAGACGGCAAGGATTTTGGCATCGGTACGCCGCAGCAGAATGTGCCGTACACCCTGAAGGGCTGCGGCTCGCTCGACTGGGGCATGCAGTCAAGGCTTTCGCGCATTTTCAACCCGCAGAGCAACCGCACGGTGATGCTGGCCTTTGACCACGGCTACTTTCAGGGACCGACCACCGGCCTTGAGCGTATCGATCTCTCCATCGCGCCGCTGTTTGGCGAAACCGACGTGCTGATGTGCACCCGCGGCATCCTCAGGAGCCAGGTACCTGCCGCGACGAACAAACCGGTGGTGCTGCGCGCCTCCGGCGGTAACTCGATTCTGGGCGAACTGTCGAACGAGTGCGTGGCGGTGGCGATGGAAGACGCGCTGCGCCTGAACGTCTGCGCGGTGGCGGCGCAGGTGTACATCGGAAGCGAGTTTGAGCATCAGTCGATCAACAACATCATCAAGCTGGTGGATGCGGGGGCGCGTTACGGCATGCCGACGCTGGCGGTGACGGGCGTGGGGAAAGAGATGGCGCGTGACGCTCGGTATTTTTCGCTGGCAAGCCGCATCGCCGCCGAAATGGGGGCGCAGTTCGTCAAAACCTACTACGT
The DNA here is from genome assembly GCF_049238805.1 of Enterobacter cloacae complex sp. CDL013. Lineage (NCBI taxonomy): Bacteria > Pseudomonadati > Pseudomonadota > Gammaproteobacteria > Enterobacterales > Enterobacteriaceae > Enterobacter > Enterobacter cloacae complex sp. CDL013. Next base: position 200,646 of record NZ_JBMKGT010000001.1, read on the forward strand.
GGACGAGGGCTTTGAAAAAGTGACCGCCAGCTGCCCGGTGCCGATCGTTATCGCGGGGGGCAAAAAGCTGCCGGAGCACGAGGCGCTGGAGATGTGCTGGCGGGCGATTGACCAGGGCGCGTCCGGCGTGGACATGGGGCGCAACATCTTCCAGTCCAGCGCGCCGCTCGGCATGCTGAAGGCGGTGAAGAAAGTGGTTCACGAGAACTGGAATGCCCGCGATGCGTTCCAGTTCTGGCAGGAAGAGAAACAGGGAGAAGCAAAATGAACGTGACGCTGGTGGAGATCAACATTAAGCCCGAGCGGGTGGACGAGTTTCTGGAGGTATTTCGCGCCAACCACGAGGGGGCGATCAAGGAGCCGGGCAACCTGCGCTTCGACGTATTGCAGGACCCGCGGGTGAAAACCCGGTTCTTTATCTACGAAGCCTATAAAGACGAAGAGGCGGTGCTGGCGCATAAGCAAACCCCGCACTATCTCGCGTGCGTGGATAAGCTGGAGGAGCTGATGTCGGAGCCGCGCAAAAAACGCAGCTTTGTCGGATTGTTGCCGGAGTAGCGGTTTTGCCTGGTGGCGCTGCGCTTACCGGGCCTACGGGTACGGGGGGTGTTGATTTTGTAGGCCGGGTAAGCGCAGCGCCACCAGGCGTTGTTCACGCCAGCTCCAGCAACTGAATACGCGCCGTCGCGCCCGGCATCAGCTTTTGCAGATTGCTCACCAGCTCATCGCCAGCTTCCTGTAATGCCGCCAGCGGCATCGACGGCAGGCTTTCGAGAATAAACCACATGGACTGCGCCTGGCTGTCCAGACGCGTGCGTATCCCCTGTCGCCAGTTCCAGCGGCGGCAGGTGATGCCAAGATCGTCACGCCAGATAACTTCGCCTGGCTCCGGATTTTCGACTACCGGCTCACCCTCTTTGACGGTATCAAACGGCTCACTGCCGTCGGCCAGCGTCAGGCGCGGCGCTCCCGAGTAAGCCGCCAGATTTTCTCCCCCTACCGGAATAGCGTAGCGGATACTGATGGCATTATAGATATCCACCACCGGGTCGAGCGGCGGCAGCGAACCGTCTCTCATCACGCGCTTGCGCAGGGCCGAGGCCGAGCAGGGCGTACGTTTGGGTTTTGCACCAAAGGCTTTAAACACCTCATCCCAGGCGGCGAGATGATTTTCTGCCCAGGGCACATCATCATTGAGCATCTGCTGGCAGGCCTGCGCCAGCGCAGCGGGCGCAACCTCCGGTTGGGTAATCGGGGCAGCTTCAACCAGAATGCTCAGCGCCCGAAAGCCGGGCGCGATCCCGACAAGTCGCGAATCTATTGACGGTGTTACAAGAGACATAAATAATCCTGTATTGACTGTTTTATACCATGGTAGTGACCAATGACTGATAAAGTCAATATAATGACCGATGCGGGTGCCGATGTTGCCCAGGTAAGCCTGGCCGTCGCGAACCGTATCCGCAGCTGGCGGAAAGAGAAAAAACTGTCGCTGGACGAGCTTTCTCGCCGCGCCAGCGTCAGCAAAGGCATGCTGGTGGAGATCGAAAAAGGGGCTGCCAACCCCAGCATTGCCATTCTGTGTAAACTGGCCGCCGCGCTTGGCGTCTCGGTGGCAGATATCGTTAACGTCTCCAGCGAGCCGCAGATACACATTATTCAGGAAGAGGCGATCCCGGTTCTGTGGCAGGGCGCACAGGGCGGTTACGCCAGATTGCTGGCAGGCACCGCAGGCCCGGATATGATTGAGCTGTGGCAGTGGGAGATGCATCCGGGAGAAACGTTCACTTCTCCGGGACATCCGGCGGGAACGTTTGAGCTGCTGCATGTGAACGAAGGCGTATTAACCCTGACGGTGGACGAGACGGTGGCACAGGTTAATGCTGGCGCGTCGGCGGTGGCGAAAACGGAAGCGGCGCACGGCTATGCCAATGAAAGCGATACCGTGCTTCGCTTCACCATGACGGTGGCAGAGTTTCACCGATAAAAAGCAGCCCGGTGGCGCTACGCTTACCGGGCTTGCATATGCAGTATGTTGTAGGCCGGGAAAGCGTAGCGCCACCCGGCTTTTTTTACGCCTCTTCCACACTCACCCGCAGCGCCGCCAGCGCCTTACGCGCCGCCTTCAGCACCTGCTCACACTGCTCAATGGTGAGCGTCAACGGTGGTTCAATGCGGATGGTTTTCGAGTTGTTAAGCGTTCCCGCCACCAGTACCCGCTGGCGGAACATCTCGCTTGCGAAGCTATAACCGGTTTCGTTATCAACGAACTCAATCGCCATCAGCATCCCTTTCCCGCGCGCATCCTGTACCAGATCCGGGTATTCCCGGCCCAGCTGGCGGAAGCCGTCCAGCAGCATGTCGCCTTTCTGCTCCGCCTGCGCAGGCAGGTTTTGCTCCAGCAGCACGTTGATGGTCGCCAGCGCGGCCGCGCAGGCCAGCGGGTTACCGCCAAAGGTGGTGGTATGCAGGAATGGATTGTCGAACAGCACCGAGAACACCTCTTCAGTGGCGACCGTTGCGCCAATCGGCATCACGCCGCCGCCGAGCGCTTTTGCCAGGCACAGAATATCCGGCTGAACGTTCTCATGCTCACAGGCGAACATCTTGCCGGTGCGCCCCATCCCGGTCTGCACTTCGTCGAGGATCAGCAGCGCGCCAAACTCATCGCACAGCTGACGCACGGCGGGCAGATAGCCCTGCGGCGGGAGGATCACGCCGCCTTCACCCTGAATCGGCTCCAGGATCACCGCCGCCACGTCGTCGCCGGTTTTACGGCATTCGCCGAGCATGGTGCGCATGGCGTTGATGTCGCCGAACGGTACGTGGCGGAAGCCCGGCAGCAGCGGCATAAACGGTTTACGGAAAGTGGATTTAGCGGTCGCCGACAGCGCGCCCAGGGATTTCCCGTGGAACGCGCCGCTGGTGGCGATAAAGGTAAATTTCCCGCGTGGCGACTGGTACGCTTTGGCGAGTTTAATCGCCGCTTCGACCGATTCGGTGCCGCTGTTGCTGAAGAAGCTGTATTTCAGTTTGCCGGGCGTTAAGGCTGCCAGCGTTTTCGCGAGCATGGCGCGAAGCGGATCGAGCAGTTCCTGGCTATGGAGAGGTTGTTTCGCAAGTTGATTCTGTACGGCGGAAACCACAACTGGATTACGGTGCCCCACGTTGAAAATACCAAAACCACCCAGGCAATCGATAAACTCCTGTCCCTGGGTGTCGACAAGCGTATTCAGACTGCCCGCTTGCCACTCTACGGCTCCGTAATCCCCGCCGGCGGTAACAGATTTGCGATACTCCAGAAAACCAGGATTCACATGCTCTTTAAAGTAATCAATGACCTCACGGTTAAGTTGTTTCATCTCCTCATGATCAAGCGTTCGCTTTTCAATGAGATTCAGTGCGTGCGCGGTACAGGCAAGAGCCGAGGCGCTGGAAGGTAACCTGTTCAAAATATGCTCCCGGGGATCGCGTATCACATGATACTGAGTTAATTATTGCAGCGATTACGCCACCTCAGATGCCTTAACAAAAATCGGGATAAACGCCAGGTGAAATCAAATTTGCACAATATTTAATCATGCCATTGCGCGCCGCACGGGATAAGGGATAACGAGCCGGGGATGGGGTGTCGTCAATTGCACTACCCCAAGGCAGGAAATGCGCCTTAAGTGTGCGCCGGGGGATCATGCTTTGTAGGTAGTTTCGTCTCGAAAGTATTTTAAATCAATTAATTAGAAAAACGCACGAAAAGTGCGGTTTAACCGAGATTTGCGATCTCAATCATATTTAACAACTAAAGATAAATTTTTTATCGCCGAAAAAACATAAGCCACAAAATTAACATTCAAATAACCTGCAAGGGATGCTCACTATGTCCTCTCCTGACTATGTCACCCAGAATGAATATCCGCTGGACGATGACACCACGCTTATGTCGACCACCGACCTCCACAGCTACATGACCCACACTAACGACACCTTTGTGCAAGTGAGCGGCTTTACGCTCCAGGAGCTGCTCGGGCAACCGCACAACATTGTGCGCCATCCGGATATGCCGAAAGCGGCTTTTGCCGACATGTGGTACACGCTGCAAAAGGGCGAACCCTGGAGCGGGATTGTCAAAAACCGACGTAAAAATGGCGATCACTATTGGGTACGCGCCAATGCGGTACCGATGGTGCGTAACGGCCAGATGACGGGCTATATGTCCATTCGTACCCGCGCCACCGAGGACGAGGTCGCCGCAGTGGAGCCGCTTTATAAGGCGCTCAACGAAGGACGTAGCAAAAAACGCATTCATAAAGGGCTGGTGGTGCGCAAAGGCTGGCTCGGCAAATTACCGGCGATGCCGCTGCGCTGGCGCGTGCGCAGCGTAATGGCGGTACTTTTTGCGGTGATGGCCGCAACGCTGGTTGCCAGTGCCGCGGGCTGGGCTTCGCTGGTGGCGGCAGCCGTGGTGATGCTGCTTGGCACCCTGGTGTTTGAACAACAGATTGTCCGCCCGGTGGAAAACGTCGCACGGCAGGCGCTCAGGGTCGCTACCGGAGAGCGTAACAGCGTGCAGCATCTTAACCGCAGCGATGAACTGGGGCTGACGCTGCGGGCCGTCGGACAGCTGGGGCTGATGTGCCGCTGGCTGATCAACGACGTCTCCAGCCAGGTGGTGAGCGTGCGCGACGGCAGCGACAGGCTGGCGCAGGGCAATGAAGATCTCAACGACCGCACGCGCCAGACCGTGGCTAACGTGCAGCAGACCGTGGCAACAATGAACCAGATGGCGGCGTCGGTGCAGAGTAACTCTGAGACCGCAGCCGAAGTCGACAAGCTGTCGATGGCCGCCAGCAGCGCGGCCACGCAGGGGGGCACCGTGATGCAGACCGTGGTGAAAACCATGGATGACATTGCCGACAGTACCCAGCGCATTGGCTCTATTACCTCGCTTATCAATGACATTGCCTTCCAGACCAATATTCTGGCGCTGAACGCCGCGGTTGAGGCGGCACGCGCGGGCGAGCAGGGGAAAGGCTTTGCGGTGGTGGCGGGCGAAGTGCGTCATCTTGCCAGCCGCAGCGCGAATGCAGCTAACGATATTCGTAAGCTGATCGACGCCAGCGCCAGCAAAGTGCAGTCGGGCGCCGATCAGGTCCACGCCGCGGGACGTACCATGGATGATATTGTCGAGCAGGTGAAAAACGTCACGCAGCTTATCGCGCAGATCAGCCACGCCACCTCAGAGCAGGCGACAGGCCTGACAGAGCTGACCCGTGCCGTGGCAGAACTGGACAGCATTACGCAGAAAAATGCTGACCTGGTCGAAGAGAGCGCGCAGATTTCCGCGATGGTTAAGCACCGGGCCGGACGTCTTGAAGATGCGGTTACCGTGCTGCATTAAGAAATGCATGCTTCGATAAAGCCGTTTATTCCTCCGGGGTAAACGGCTTTTTTGTTTTTCAGAATACGTTATGTTGTTAATGAAATATTAATTAACTAAAAAAAGCGCCAGATTTTTAATTGCTACGCCCCGGATTTATTGAAAGTGATAAATAAAAAACGATCAAAGTCATAAAGTTAGAGATTTTTCTGTCGATAACAGCGATCGTCTGAGAAATAATCACATCGATGGGGTAAATATGTTCATACATGACGTAAAGATCGGCACGAAATTATTTCTGGCGTTTGGATTATTTATTGTCCTGATGGTCGTCAGCGCAAGCTTGTCTCTGATGAGCCTGAATCGGGCAAACAATGGAATGCAAACCATCCTTACCAGCGATTATCCAACGACGGTAAAAGCGAACCAGTTAATCGACAACTTCCAGGAATTTATCAGCACGCAGCAGCTCATGCTGCTGGACGAACAGGGGACGTACACGGCGCAATCAGAGCAGCGTCTGAAGGCGATCAGCGAGCGCATCGCCGCAATCCTGAGCGAGCTGGACAACGCTCTCAAGGATAAAAAATCCCAACAGGTGCTGGCCGATATCCACGGCGTGCGCCAGCAATATCTTGACTCGCGCTACCGCATTTTGCAGGCCGTGCAGAATAACGACCGTGCGGGCGCGATAAACGAAATGATGACCAACACCCTGAACCTGCAACAGTCCTATAAAGCGAAAGTGCAGGCGTTGATTGCGATCCAGGACCATGAAATGCAGAGTGCGGGCGAGCAGGTGGAAGGTGATTTCCGCACCAATCGTCTCCTGCTGATCCTGATTACGCTTTTTAGCGTCGCGGCAGCCAGCCTGACTGGCTGGTTCATTGTGCGATCCATTACCCGCCCGCTGAACGACGCGGTGAATTTTGCGGAGGCCATTGCCGATGGCGATCTCACCGGCAGCATTACCTCGCACGGTAAAGATGAAACCGGACTGCTACTCACCGCACTGATGGAGATGAAAACGCGCCTGCTGGAGATTGTGCAGCAGGTGCAAACCGGATCGGAAAACATCTCCAGCGCCGCCGCGCAGATTGTCGCGGGCAACCAGGATCTGGCTGCCCGCACGGAGGAGCAGGCCAGTTCCGTTGAACAGACGGCTGCGTCGATGGAGCAGATCACCGCTACGGTGAAGAACACCGCGTCCCACACCGGAGAAGCGACGAACCTGTCTGCCGATGCGGCTGCCGTGGTCAAAAACAACGGCGAGATGATGAAGCAGGTCACCAGCAAGATGCGCCTGATCAACGAAACATCGAACAGGATGTCCGACATTATCGACCTGATCGACGCCATTGCCTTCCAGACTAATATTCTGGCGCTGAACGCGGCGGTCGAAGCGGCGCGCGCGGGTGAGCATGGTCGCGGCTTTGCGGTGGTGGCGGGCGAGGTACGTCAGCTCGCGCAGAAAAGTGCAACATCCGCGAGTGAGATCCGCCAGCTGATTGAAAGCTCCACAAGCCAGACGCAGGACGGCATGAACCTTGTGGAGAAGGCCAGCGGGCTTATCAACGGCATGGTCGGCAACGTAGAGGAGATGGACGTCATCCTGCGTGAGATTCGCCAGGCCAGCCACGAACAGACGGAAGGCATCTCGCAGATCAACAGCGCGATTGGCCTGATAGACGCCACCACCCAGCAGAACTCCGCGCTGGTGGAGGAGTCCGTTGCGGCGGCGGCATCCCTTAACGAACAGGCGATGCACCTGAAAGAGCTGGTCCGCGTGTTCCGCGTGAGCGACGGCGTGCTGGCTTAATCCAGCTGGGAGATCTCCAGTGCCGCGCGGTCAATCACGCCGATAATCTGTTTTAACTGCGCGTCGCTGAGCTCTCCCTGATTAACCTTCAGATCCAGAACCGCTTTGAAGTTATCCAGCGCCCGCTTCATCTGCGGGTTTTTGCGCAGCTGGAAACCGACGGAGCGCGCCTTGATACGCGTCTGGATCTGCTCCAGCTGTTCCCGGTTATCTTCCAGCCACTGTTCTCCGGCGGCGTTAATCGCAATCCGCTTACGGCCGTTCTCTTCTTCGGTAATGGTGATAAGCGCCTGATCCTGCAAGTAATCCAGCGTCGGATAGATCACGCCAGGGCTTGGCGTGTAATGTCCCTGCGTCAGGTTCTCGATCTCTTTGATCAGCTCATAACCATGGCTCGCGTTGCGGGTCAGGATATCCAGGATCACCAGCCGCAGATCGCCATGACCAAAAAATCGTGGCCGGCGTCCGCCGCCGTCGTGTTCGTGTCGCATGTTTCTTCCTCAATTTGATATATCTAAACTATATCTAAGATATATTCAGATGCAATCTAAAAGATCTTGATTTCTGAGTTAATAGCAATCATTATCATTAAAAATTCATTCCGATATATCGTATTCACCTGAGAAGGGCATCAACATGGCATCTACCCGTTACCCTCAACGTGTCCGCAATGACCTGCGTTTTCGTGAGCTGAACGTGATGCGCACTGAGCGAGTCAGTGCAGGATTTCAGCGCATTGTGCTAGGCGGCGAGGCGCTGGAGGGCTTTAGCTCTCGCGGCTTTGACGACCATACCAAAGTCTTTTTCCCGGCACCGGGCACCACTTTCGTGCCGCCTGTGGTGACTGATGAAGGCATCGACTGGGGCGACGGCGTGCGTCCGCAGGCGCGTGACTATACCCCGCTGTACGATGACGAAAAACATGAGCTGGCGCTCGATTTCTTCGTTCATGATGGTGGCATTGCCAGCAACTGGGCGGTAGAGGCGAAGGTGGGCGACAAGCTGACCATCGGTGGTCCGCGTGGTTCGCTGGTGGTGCCGGAAGATTACGCCTGGCAGCTGTACGTGTGCGACGAGTCGGGCATGCCCGCGCTGCGCCGCCGTTTAGAAGGCATCGCAAAACTGCCTGTTCGCCCGGCGATCCACGCCATCGTCACCGTGGGCGATGCGGCGTACCAGGACTATCTGGCGCACCTGAGCGGGTTCAACATCACCTGGGTTATCGGCCACAACGAGCAGGCGGTGGCCGACCATCTTGCCGCGCTGGACGTGCCGGAAGAGGATTACTTTATCTGGCTCACCGGGGAGGGGAAGGTGGTGAAACGCCTGAGCCGTCAGTTTGAAACCGACGCAATTGACCCGCAGCTGGTGCGTGCCAGCGCGTACTGGCACGCCAAATAATCAGGCAGCGGGATCCAGCTGCGCTTCGCTCACCTGATGTTCGAGCGAGGCGCATACCTCTTTCAGCGCTTTCTCCTGCTGGGCAAAGTAGGCTTCCATATTGCTGAGCGACGAGACGAGCAGCCAGGACTCTTCTTTCTCCAGCTCTGCCAGCTCGTTCACCAGGGTGTCGATTTGCTCACGCACCTGCGCCATCTTTTTACGAATACGTTCCAGGTCGTTCAGCCTGTCGCTCGCCATCATCGGTTCAAACCCTTGTTGCAGACGGGCGACCAGCAAGCGAATGGCCTTCACGTCGCCGCGCTGTTTGGCCTGGTTGAGTTGCACCATCATCCTGTTGGCTTCTTCTTTTAAATCATCGGCAACCAGATCCGGGTGGCATAGCTTACTCGCCTGACGCCAGAGCCGCTTCAGCTCGTTCCGATCCTCTTCAGAGAGATCCTTGCCTTTACGCAGGCGAACTTCGGCATCATGATGCTGTTCGCGATACTTCTTGTACTCTTCGTTGGCCTCATCGCGCGCCTGACGTGCTGGCTCTTCTTCACGCGTTAAACCGGTCTCCAGCTCCATCGCTTCGGCCAGCAGGTTGGCAATCAGATTACTTTGCTGCTGAAGATGCTTGCGCGCCTCTGCCGCCTGAACGGAATCCGCAGGCAGATCTCGCCAGCGCCGGGTGAGCGTTGTCAGAACCTCTACGGCCTGCGCCATATAGCCCTGGCAGCGGCGGTAATCCTCTTCCCGACGACGCGTCTCCGCCTGCTGACGACGCAGGTTAAGCTCCGCCAGCGTTTTACGCAGGGCGAGGATCTGCTGCATCAGCGGCCCGAGGCGGGAGAAATAGAGATCGTTGAACTCATCAAGCTGCTGTACCCGGGCGTTACGACGATCAATCAGATCGCGCAGACACTCTTCCAGGGCTTTTAGCTCCAGCTTGCTGGCCGCCAGCTGCGGGTCACGCCACGGGGTAACGGCGCGCTGGCTTTGCAGCCAGGTGGTGATAGCGCGAAGGGCTGCGGTGTAGTTTTTCTGCTCAAGCGCCGCGACGATGGACAGGAGTTCATCGTCAAAGGCTTCCTCTTTGAGACGTTTCAACTGGCTCCGGATGATGTCGTCATCTTCCAGCTCAATGGCATTTTTAATGATTTCTAGCCGTTTGATCGGTGTGCTCATGATGCCTTTCGCTCTGGCGCTTAAGTATTTGAGTTAAGGTTAGTTGTTGTAAAAGCTACTGGAAATAATACACACGGATGATGATCGGCGCGATGGGGGATTTCTTTAGTTTTTAGGGTTTGTGAGGGGAAGCGGCAGGCCGGGCTACGTGTGGTGGATTACTTACAAAAAAGCCACTCAATCGAGTGGCTTAACTGGATGATTCTAAAGCTAAAATTTGGTGGCCCCTGCTGGACTTGAACCAGCGACCAAGCGATTATGAGTCGCCTGCTCTAACCACTGAGCTAAGGGGCCGTGGCGGTGAATTATAAAGTAACTCCCCTCAGCAATCCAGCCATTCACACCTGCCTGCTGTTTTTATAAACAACGCATAATCAATCCTTTATACTTATCTTAAGATGCATAGACAGGAGTAGAGATGATCAACGATATTCTGGCCCCTGGCCTGCGGGTGGTGTTCTGCGGTATTAATCCGGGCAAGTCATCGGCGCACACCGGTTTTCACTTTGCTCATCCGGGAAATCGCTTCTGGAAGGTGATCCACCAGGCCGGATTTACCGACAAACAGCTTAAGCCGGAAGAAGAGCAGCAGCTGCTGGATACGCGCTGTGGCATCACCATGCTGGTCGAGCGACCCACGGTGCAGGCGAGCGAAGTGAATCTGCATGAGCTGCGCGCTGGCGGGCGTGAGCTGATCGCGAAAATTGAAGACTATCAGCCCGCGGCGCTGGCGATCCTCGGCAAGCAGGCCTACGAGCAGGCGTTCAGCCAGCGCGGTGTGAAGTGGGGTAAGCAGAACATTACCATTGGCGTAACGCAGGTTTGGGTGTTGCCGAACCCCAGCGGGCTGAACAGGGCGACGCTGGACAAGCTGGTGGAGGCGTATCGGGAACTTGATGAGGCGCTTGTGGTGAGGGGGCTTTAGCTCCTCTGCGGCCTGATGCCCTCACCCTGACCCTCTCCCACAGGGAGAGGGAATAAACAAAAAAAGCTCCCGATTGGGAGCTTTTTCATTTCAGGACCGATTAATCGTCCAGGAAGCTACGCAGCACTTCAGAGCGGCTCGGATGGCGCAGCTTACGCAGCGCCTTCGCTTCGATCTGACGGATACGTTCGCGGGTCACGTCAAACTGTTTACCCACTTCTTCCAGCGTGTGGTCGGTGTTCATGTCGATACCGAAACGCATACGCAGCACTTTGGCTTCACGGGCGGTCAGGCCAGCCAGCACGTCGTGCGTAGCGGCACGCAGGCTCTCAGTGGTGGCAGAGTCCAGCGGCAGCTCGAGGGTGGTATCCTCGATGAAATCACCCAGATGCGAATCTTCATCATCACCGATTGGCGTTTCCATGGAGATTGGCTCTTTAGCGATTTTCAGCACTTTACGGATCTTGTCTTCCGGCATCAGCATGCGTTCAGCCAGCTCTTCCGGCGTCGGCTCGCGGCCCATCTCCTGCAACATCTGGCGAGAGATACGGTTGAGTTTGTTGATGGTCTCAATCATATGCACCGGAATACGGATGGTGCGCGCCTGGTCTGCGATAGAGCGGGTGATCGCCTGACGGATCCACCAGGTAGCATAGGTGGAGAACTTGTAACCACGACGGTATTCAAACTTATCTACCGCTTTCATCAGACCGATGTTGCCTTCCTGAATCAGATCCAGGAATTGCAGGCCACGGTTGGTGTATTTCTTGGCGATAGAGATAACCAGACGTAAGTTCGCTTCAACCATCTCTTTCTTCGCACGGCGGGCTTTCGCTTCACCGATGGACATACGACGGTTGATGTCTTTCACCTGCTCGATGGTCAGGCCGGTCTCTTCTTCAATCTGATGCAGTTTTTGCAGGCCGCGCTGTACGTCTTCTTTCACGTCGTGCAGCTTTTCAGACCACGGCTTGTTCATCGCGATAGCGGCGTTGAACCAGGTTTCGCTGGTTTCGTTGCCGGTGAAGAGGGTGATGAAGTTCTTCTTCGGCATTTTGCACTGTTCAACGCACAGCTTCATGATGATACGTTCCTGGGTACGTACGCGATCCATCATCACGCGCATGCTGTTCACCAGGTAGTCGAACTGTTTTGGCACCAGGCGGAACTGTTTGAACACTTCAGACAGCTTCAGGATCTCTTCCTGAGCGGCGGCATGGCTGCGGCCTTTCGCTTTGATGGTGTCACGCGTCACTTCGTACTGGGTACGCAGCTCGGCAAATTTCTCACGCGCCAGTTCAGGGTCGATGCTGTTGTCGTCATCGCTGCTGTCGTCGTCTTCTTCTTCATCTTCGTCTTCGTCGTCATCCATCTCTTCCTGAGACAGCTCAGAACCGACGTGAGTGGCGGTTGGCGCCATATCTTCTTCAGCGTTCGGGTCGACAAAGCCAGTGATCAGATCGGACAGACGCGCTTCTTCTGCTTCAACGCGATCGTACTGCTCCAGCAGATAGGTGATCGCTTCCGGGTATTCGGCAACAGAGCACTGAACCTGGTTGATCCCGTCTTCGATGCGTTTTGCGATGTCAATTTCGCCTTCGCGGGTCAACAGTTCAACGGTACCCATTTCGCGCATGTACATGCGGACCGGGTCAGTGGTACGCCCGATTTCAGATTCCACGCTGGACAGGACCTGTGCAGCAGCTTCTTCCGCATCTTCGTCAGTGTTGTTGGAGGTTTCAGCCAGCAACAGATCATCGGCATCCGGTGCTTCTTCCATCACCTGAATGCCCATGTCATTGATCATTTGGATGATATCTTCGATCTGATCTGAATCGACGATATCTTCCGGCAGATGGTCATTGACCTCGGCATAGGTCAGATAGCCTTGCTCCTTACCGCGTTGGACAAGAAGTTTCAGCTGTGACTGCGGGTTTTGCTCCATAAGACGGTATCCACACTTAATTCGTTTGATTGGTGTCGGCGATGGGCTGCCAACCTTTAAAGCGAGGGCGTACTTATATTTTTGCCGCTGCCTCTCAGTGCGGCTGCCGGGGGCTTCCCGATCGATATTCGGCACTTAAGCCGTTAAATTTTTTATTTCTTCGCCAGTTCCTGGTTAATCATCCAGAGCTCCCGGCGTTCTTCGCTGCTTAGGCCATGGGTGCGCTCGCGAGCTATCAACTCTTCCTGGCGCAACTCAAGCATCGAATCAAACATATGGTTGAGTGAGTCGGTGAACGTTTTTTCTGCGATATCCTTATCTGCTATATCGTCCCACATCGACAGTTTTTCAAGGGTAGCGGCCTCTTTTGTGCCGCGATAATGCTCTAAAAGTTGTCCGGTGGTCAGACCTGGCTGAGACAAACAAGTGTTGACCAATTCTGAAAATAAGCCAAGCCCGGGCAATTTTTCGTGGTTCAAACCCGCCAGCGACGGCACTTGCGGAGCAAGTTCGGGGTTTTGTACCAGCAACCCTATCAGTATACGCATGGTTGTGCGTTTTAGCTGAGGCGCGGGGCGTACCGTGCCGTTTTCAGCCTGTTTCGGCATTAAACGTTCAAGCTGGCTGTCATCCAGAATGCCGAGCTTGTTGCCTAACTCCTGACGCAGATAGATGCGCAGCGTTTCGCCGGGCACCTGGCTGATTAACGGCAGCGCCAGCGTGCTGAGCTGCGCGCGCCCGTCAGGGGTACTCAAATCAACCTGCGGCATCAGGCTGTTAAACAGAAACGTGGAGAGCGGCTGAGCCTGCTCCATCCGCGCTTCAAACGCCGCTTTGCCCTCTTTACGCACCAGCGTATCCGGGTCTTCACCGTCGGGCAGGAACATAAAGCGTAGCTGACGCCCGTCGGTCATATACGGCAAAGCGGTTTCCAGCGCTCGCCAGGCGGCGTCGCGTCCTGCGCGGTCACCGTCGTAACAGCAAATCACGTTGTTGGTGACGCGGAACAGCAGCTGGATATGGTCCGCCGTGGTGGACGTTCCCAGCGACGCAACGGCATAGTTAATGTCGTACTGCGCCAGCGCAACAACATCCATATAGCCTTCGACGACCAGAAGACGCGGAGGTTCCGCATTATCCTGCTGTGCCTCATAAAGACCGTAAAGCTGGCGGCCCTTATGGAAAATATCGGTTTCCGGGGAGTTAAGGTATTTCGGCAGGGCATCACCCAGCACGCGACCACCAAAACCTATCACCCGGCCACGCTTGTCGCGGATCGGGAACATCACCCGTTCACGGAAGCGGTCGTAGCTTCGTCCCTGGTCGTTGGTGACCAGCATGCCTGCGTCGATGAGGGATTTACGATCTTCGCTATTGCCGCCAAAACGCTTTAACACGTTGTCCCAGCCGGGCGGGGCGTAACCAATAGCGAAACGCGCAATCACATCGTCGCTCAGTCCGCGCTTGTTCAGATACTGACGCGCAGGCTCAGCCGCAGAGTGCTTAAGAGACTGTTGGTAAAACGAATTCAGGCCATCCATCAGTTGGTACAGCGTTTGCCGCTGATGGCGCTCGATCTGACTTGGCCCACTGCCCGCTTCATACGGCACTTCAAGGTTATGCATCGCCGCCAGCTCTTCGACGGTTTCAACGAACTCGAGCTTGTCATAGTTCATCAAAAAATCGACGGCATTACCGTGTGCGCCACAGCCGAAGCAATGGTAGAACTGCTTTTCACCGTTTACGGTGAAAGAGGGGGTTTTTTCGTTATGGAACGGACAGCACGCATGGTAGTTCTTGCCCTGCTTTTTTAGCTTCACCCGCGCGTCGATGAGATCGACGATGTCGGTTCTGGCAAGCAGGTCATTGATGAAAACGCGTGGGATTCTTCCGGCCATATGCCCCAAAAATTTAAGCGACTTATAAACGAAAACAAGCCGCGCATTCCTTCCGGAAGCACGGCCTTACGACTACAACTCTGTCTGTCAATTGAGGGCTGTGGCCCTCAACAGATTAGTACAGACGAGTACGGCGTGCGTTTTCGCGAGCCAGTTTCTTCGCGTGACGTTTCACAGCGGAAGCTTTAGCGCGCTTACGTTCGGTCGTTGGTTTTTCATAAAACTCACGACGACGAACTTCAGCCAGAACACCTGCTTTCTCGCATGAACGTTTGAAGCGACGCAGTGCTACGTCGAACGGCTCGTTTTCACGTACTTTAATTACCGGCATGTAACTCTCACCTTTAATAAATTCGGTTTGCCGCTGGCATCAACGCCAGCTTATTTCAAAATGGTGCGGAATTTTACTGCAAATGCTGCTGCTTTGTAAAGCACCGATGCGATTTTGAAAGGGACTTTAATAAGGGTGAGGAGTATACACGAGGCTTCTTCCTGGGGCGAACAAAGTTTTACAACAATCCGCCCAGGCTCTACACTGCGCGGTATTGAAACGAGGTAAAACAAGTCATGCGTGTACTGGGTATTGAAACATCCTGCGATGAAACCGGCATCGCGATTTACGACGACGAAAAAGGGCTTCTGGCCAACCAACTGTATAGTCAGGTGAAATTGCACGCTGACTACGGCGGCGTCGTGCCTGAACTGGCCTCTCGTGACCACGTGCGTAAAACGGTTCCCCTGATCCAGGCGGCGCTGAAAGAGGCCGGGTTGAGTGCAAAAGATATTGATGCCGTGGCCTATACCGCAGGACCGGGCCTGGTCGGCGCGCTGCTAGTCGGCGCAACGGTAGGGCGTTCACTGGCCTTCGCGTGGGATGTTCCGGCCATTCCGGTTCACCATATGGAAGGGCACCTTCTGGCGCCGATGCTGGAAGACAATCCGCCAGCGTTCCCGTTTGTGGCGCTGCTGGTTTCCGGTGGTCATACCCAACTGATCAGCGTAACGGGTATTGGCAAGTATGAGCTGCTGGGCGAGTCAATTGACGATGCAGCCGGTGAAGCCTTCGACAAAACCGCCAAGCTGCTGGGGCTGGATTACCCGGGCGGCCCGATGCTCTCGAAAATGGCCGCACAGGGCACGGAAGGGCGCTTTGTCTTCCCACGGCCGATGACTGATCGTCCGGGGCTGGATTTCAGCTTCTCCGGTTTGAAAACCTTCGCGGCGAACACCATCCGCAATAACGACGACAGCGAGCAGACGCGTGCCGACATCGCTCGTGCGTTCGAAGATGCGGTGGTGGATACGCTGATGATCAAGTGCAAACGCGCGCTGGATCAGACCGGCTTTAAGCGCCTGGTGATGGCAGGCGGCGTGAGCGCCAACCGTACGCTGCGCGCGAAGCTTGCAGAGATGATGCAAAAGCGTCGTGGGGAAGTGTTCTACGCGCGTCCTGAATTTTGTACCGATAACGGGGCGATGATCGCCTACGCCGGGATGGTGCGCCTGAACGCTGGCGCAACGGCTGACCTGAGCGTGTCCGTGCGTCCGCGCTGGCCGCTGGCGGAGCTGCCGGAGGCGTGAGTTTTTTTGCCCGGTGGCGCTGCGCTTACCGGGCCTACAAAACCGTAGGCCGGGTCAGGCGAAGCCGCCACCCGGCAATAACCCGCACTACACCCGCAGCATCCCTTTCTCTTCCAGAAACGCAATGATCGTCGCCAGCCCGTCACCCGCTTTCAGGTTGGTAAAGGTCCACGGACGCTCGCCGCGCATGCGGTTAGTGTCGCGTTCCATTACCTCCAGCGACGCCCCCACGTACGGCGCGAGGTCGGTTTTATTGATCACCAGAAAATCGGATTTGGTGATCCCCGGCCCGCCCTTGCGCGGGATTTTTTCCCCTTCGGCCACGTCGATGACGTAGATGGTGAGGTCCGCCAGCTCCGGGCTGAAGGTCGCGCTCAGGTTATCCCCGCCGCTTTCGACGAAGATCAGATCCAGATTGCCGAACTTCTCGCTGAGCGCTTCCACCGCCGCCAGGTTCATTGAAGCATCTTCGCGGATGGCGGTGTGCGGACAGCCGCCCGTTTCCACGCCCACGATGCGCTCTGGCTCCAGCGCACCCGCCTCGGTCAGGATGCGCTGATCCTCTTTGGTGTAGATATCGTTAGTCACCACCGCCAGGTGATAGGTATCGCGCATCGCCTTGCAGAGCGCTTCCAGCAGGGCGGTTTTGCCCGACCCTACCGGGCCGCCCACGCCAACGCGCAGGGGATGTTTGTAATCAGCCATATTGACTCCTCAGGAACGGAATAGTCGTGAATATTGGGTTTCGTGGCGCGCGGAGGCGATGGCGGACAGCGGCGTAGCGGCCCCCAGCGCGTCGTCGCCACGTAAAAATGCCTGTTCAAACCCGGCGGCAAAATGGTCGCTCAGGTCGATAATCAGCTGTTGTGCGGCCTGCTGCCCAAACGGCACCAGCTTGACGCCCGCCATCACCGCGCTCTCTATCCAGCTGTAGCCCAGGCTCAGCGCCAGCTCACGCGTGCTAATGCCCCAGCGCACGCCGAGCCACGCCATGCCGCAGAGCTGGCTCTGCGTCAACAGCGGCAACCATTCTGGCGGGCAGGCGGGTTCCCAGCTTTTAATCAGGCGCGTAAAGGCCGCGCCACGGTTGCGTTCTTCATCGCGCAGCTCGCGCGTTTCCCGGCAGGCGAGCAGGTATGCCGTCCAGCGTTTTGCTGTCGCGACGTCCTGCTTCTCGCAGGCACGATAAAGGCGGATAAACAGCGGCAGGTCGACGCAGAAAAAGCTCTGCTCCATCTGCTGGATCTGCCAGCGCCTGAAGGCCTCAGCGTCCGTGACCCACCCGGCCTCAACGGCCCACTCCAGCCCCTGCGACCAGGTAAACGATCCGACCGGCAGGCTACTGCTGGAGAGCTGCATCAGGCGCAGCCGCTGGCGGGCGTGCTCCATCAGCTCATCAGCGCCAGCAGGGCAGAGACGATCAGCCCGCCACCGAAGGTTTTACGCAGGCCGTCGTGACGGCGCAGCAGCAGCCCTGCCGCGAAGCTGGCGCACAGCACCGTGGCGCTGGCTAACATAAACCCGCTGGTGAAGAGCCAGAAGCTGTGGCCGGACATCTCCACGCCGTGCGCCCAGCCGTGGAACATCGCCAGGGCTGGCACCGCCAGCAGCAGGCGATTTTCAGTCTTAAACATCATTACGCCGCAGACCGCCAGCGAGGCGATAATCAGCATCTCCATGCCGCTAAAACCGCCGAGCAGGCTGCCCGCAACGGCGCCAGCAAGCATCATGCCGAGCGTTGCTAACGGCAGCAGCAGCTTGCGGCCGCTCAGGGCGGACAGCACGCCAGCCCCCGTCAGCATCAGCAGGTGATCCAGCCCGGTCAGCGGATGGAGAAATCCGGCCTGGAAGCTGTCGGTCCCGTGGCCCGGATGGGCAAGCGCCGGAACGGAAAAGGCCAGCAGAAACAGCGGTAAATACTTGCGCATGATGAGTCCTTAATGTGAATGAGCGTGGGAGTGGCCATGGCTGTGGGCATCGCTGGTGTAAGCCCCCGCTTCCGGTTCAAACGGCAGGCTGGCGAAGGTCACCTCCAGCCCGAACTGACGCAGCATGTCGTCAAGAACGTGGTCGTGGTGGTAGCGCAGCTCGCCGGGCATAATTTGCAGCGGCACGTGACGGTTGCCCAGGTGGTAACAGGCGCGGGCGAGCAGGAACGGATCGGCGCAGCGCACCACGGAAACCGACTCCGGGGCCGCGATCACTTCGATCACCTCGCTGCCGTCGTCGGTGGTCAGCAGATCGCCGCCGCGCAGCAGCAAACCGCGCGGCAGCATCAGCCCGGCTTCGCGACCGTCGTTCAGGGCCACGCGGGCGCGGCTTTTCACCCGCACGTCAATCGGCAGCGTGACGCTGGCGGTAGTCGGGTGTGCGTGGTCCAGGCGTTGGGTCAGATAAATCATCATCACTCCTCAAAACAGGAAATAGCGTTGTGCCATCGGCAGAACGTCAGCCGGTTCGCTGGTAATCAGTTCGCCGTCGACGCACACCTCGTAGGTTTGCGAGTCGACGGTGATGTTCGGTTGCAGAGCGTTGTGGATCATGTCCGCCTTTTTCACTGTCCGGCAGCCTTTCACCACCGCCGTGGCGCTCTGCAAGTTGAGCTGCTGCGGGATGCCGTTCGCACTGGCGGCCTGCGAGATAAACGTCAGCCGCGTGGCGTGGCGCGCGGCGCCCAGCGATCCAAACATCGGCCGGTAATGCACCGGCTGCGGCGTGGGGATCGAGGCGTTGATATCGCCCATCGGTGCGCAGGCGATCATCCCACCTTTGACGATGGTGGCGGGCTTGACGCCGAAGAACGCCGGGGACCAGACCACCAGGTCCGCCAGCTTGCCCGCCTCAATCGAGCCCACTTCATGGGCGATGCCGTGGGTCAGCGCCGGGTTAATGGTGTATTTGGCAACATAGCGCTTCACCCGGAAGTTGTCGTTATCGCCGGTCTCTTCCGGCAGCGCGCCGCGCTGAACCTTCATGCGGTGCGCGACCTGCCAGGTGCGGATAATCACTTCCCCCACGCGGCCCATTGCCTGTGAATCTGACGAGGTGAGTGAGAACGCGCCGATATCGTGCAGCACGTCTTCGGCGGCGATGGTCTCCCGGCGAATGCGGGATTCGGCAAACGCCACGTCCTCGGCGATATCCGGGTCGAGGTGATGGCAAACCATCAGCATGTCCAGGTGCTCGTCGATGGTGTTGACCGTGTAGGGCAGCGTCGGGTTGGTGGAGGAGGGCAGAATATTCGGGTGCGCACAGGCGGTGATGATATCTGGCGCATGGCCGCCGCCCGCCCCTTCGGTGTGGAAGGTGTGGATGGTGCGCCAGGCGATGGCGGCCAGCGTATCTTCGACAAAACCGGACTCGTTCAGCGTGTCGCTGTGCAGCGCCACCTGGATATCCATCTCTTCAGCGACTTCCAGCGAGCAGTTGATGGCCGCAGGCGTCGCACCCCAGTCTTCGTGGATCTTAAGCCCGATGGCACCTGCCGCGATCTGCTCGCGCAGCGCGTCTGGGTTGGAGCCGTTCCCTTTGCCCAGCAGGCCAATATTCACCGGCAGCGTATCGGCAGCCTGCAACATGCGGGCGATATACCATGGCCCCGGCGTGCAGGTGGTGGCGTTTGTACCTGCCGCGGGCCCGGTGCCGCCGCCGATCATGGTGGTGACGCCAGAGACCAGCGCCTCTTCCGCTTGCTGCGGACAGATCCAGTGGATATGGGTGTCGATCCCGCCAGCGGTGACAATCTTGCCTTCGGCGGCGATCACTTCCGTTGCTGCGCCAATCGGGATCGTCACGCCGGGCTGAATGTCCGGGTTTCCGGCTTTGCCGACGGCGAAGATCCGCCCATTTTTTACGCCGATATCCGCTTTCACGATCCCCCAGTGATCGACGATCAGCGCGTTGGTGAGCACCAGATCCACGCAGTCGTCGGCGGTCATCTGCCCCTGTCCCATGCCGTCGCGGATCACTTTTCCGCCGCCGAATTTAACCTCTTCTCCGTAGATCGTGAGATCGTCTTCTACTTCGATCCACAGTTCGCTGTCGGCCAGCCGCACTTTATCCCCGGTCGTGGGGCCAAACATATCGGCATACGCCTGGCGTGAAATCTCAGCCATGTTTCACCTCGCCCATGATCTCGCCGCGAAAACCGAAAATGCGCTGTGCGCCCGTCACCTGCACCAGCGTCACTTCCCGCTTCTGGCCGGGCTCGAAGCGCACAGCGGTGCCCGCCGGGATGTTCAGCCGGTAGCCTCGGGTGGCCTCGCGATCGAACTTCAGCGCCGGGTTGACCTCGTAAAAGTGGTAGTGCGATCCGACCTGGATCGGCCTGTCGCCGTGGTTTTCCACTATCACACTTCGGGTTTCGCGCCCGACGTTGAGAGCAATGTTGCCGGACTGGATCCGGTATTCACCTGGGATCATCACGCGCTCCTTACACGATCGGGTTGTGGACGGTGACGAGCTTGGATCCGTCCGGGAAGGTGGCTTCCACCTGAATATCCGGGATCATCTCCGGTACGCCCTCCATCACCTGATCGCGCGTCAGGACGTGGCGGCCGGCTTCCATCAGCGAGGCGACGGTTTCGCCATCGCGCGCGCCTTCCATAATAAAGGCGCTGATCAGCGCGACCGATTCCGGATAGTTGAGCTTTACCCCGCGCGCGAGGCGGCGTTCGGCAACCAGCGCGGCGGTGAACAGCAACAGCTTGTCTTTTTCTCTGGGAGTCAGTTCCATAGCGTTTCTCTTTATGTCTGCCAGATGCGCGGCGAACAGGCGGTTTTGGGGGTTAAAAGCGGGCGAAGCGACTGCCAGATATCGCGCATCACCCGCTGACAAATCAGGTTGTCGTGCGAGAGAAAACGCACCGACAGCAGATCGTCGGTGAGCGTCGCCCCGCCAAAGTTTTCCAGCGGGGCGAGCCGCTCGCGCACCGTGTCGAGATGTGCTTCCCGGGCCGGATAGAACAGCAGCGTGCCGACCCACGGATGGTCCGCGACGGGCGTCAGATCGCCACCGCTGAGATGCAGTCGCTCAATCAGACGCGGCTCGCCATCCACCCACACCTCAAGGCGGCTCTCCAGCGTGCCTTGGCTGAAGGTTTCGTTTATCACCGGACGGCCCAGACAGTACAGCTCCCACGCCAGCAGCGTGCTGGTGGCGTGCAGGTGAAAGACGGAACGCAGCGCGGCGTTAGCGCCGGGGAAAATAATGGTGTCCTGCGGCAGCCACTCCAGCGTGGCCTCTTCGTCGAGGTAAAAATGCTGACTGAGGCAGGCCAGCGGGCCGCTGCTGCGATAGAACTTGCTGGCGCCGGGCATGGTGATGAGGGCATGGCTTTTGGCGTCGAGCCGCACGGAAATATCCAGCGTATCCCCGCCCACAATTCCGCCTGGCGGGTGCAGCAGGTAAAGGTGGCAGGTTTCCCCTTCGGGATAAAACGGACGCTGAACGGTAAGTGGCCCGGTGTGACGCGCGGAATGGAGGAGGGTTTTCTCAGGGGTATGACAAAACTGGAGGGCAAGCGAGGCCTGCCAGCCTTTGTATGAATTATCAGTGACCTGAGTTTCTAACATGGTGCTTCCACTTCCGCACTATCGGGATACGTTTCAGTATGCCCTGGCGGAAATGAAGGCTGTCATATGAGTCGCTTATGGATAAAAAAACCGGCTCATGTGAGCCGGTTTCAGTAATGTAGGCCGGGTAAGCGCAGCGCCACCCGGCAAGAAAGGCTAGCGATAATCCTCTGCATCCACATCATACCCCGACGGCTCCCAGCGGATCGCCAGCAGCGAGGCCAGGCCGATAAACGGCGCCAGCGCAATCACCCAGAACACGGCGGTATCCAGCGAGGCGACCAGCAGCGGGAACAGAAACAGTGATAGCGTTGAACTGCTGCGCATCAGCGTCTGGTTAAGCCCCACACCCACACCGCGCAGCGAGGTCGGGTAGCTCAGAGAGGCAAACGTCATGGTGTGCGCACCCGGACCAAAACCCTGGCCAAACAGGAACAGCGCCAGCATCGCGATGGCGACCACGCCTTCCGTGGACCCGTCAGGGCGGCCAATCAGCGCCAGGCCGAGCAGCGCCGCCAGCTGGCACGCATAACCCGCCAGTGACATCCGCCATGCGCCGAAGCGCGGAACATAGCGCACCGCCAGCAGCCCGCCGACAAACGCGAACAGCAGATTAAGCGCCAGCGAGATCAGAATGGTCGTCAGCATCGACTGCACAAAGAAGCTGGAGATGATCACCGGCAGGCCAAAGGCTACGGCGTTATAGGCGAACGAGGAGACGACCGACAGCAGCGTGGCGAGCGTGGTACGCCGCAGATAGATACCGCGGAACAGGTTCAGGTAGTTCGACCATTTTGCCTTGTTCACAACAGGCGCGGGCTGGTCGAGCGCATCCTGCGGTACGTGGGCATTAATGTTGTAAGACTGCCGCAGGATAGACGCCGCCTCCTTCAGATTGCCCTGATTCGCCGCCCAGACCGGGGATTCGCTCATATAGCGGCTGCGGATGGCGATAATCACCAGCGCGGGCACCGCGCCAAAGCCAAGGATCAGACGCCAGAGCCAGTCGCTGTGGCTTTCCGGCAGTACGGCGTAAAAGAAGAGCACCAGAAGATAAGAGATGCTGATGGCAGCATACCAGGTGGGACACCACATCGCGACGCTGGAGGCTTTATTCCCCAGGCCTTTCAGTCTGGCGAACTCGCTGAGAAACGCCATCGCGACGGGAAGGTCGATCCCAACGCCAAGACCCATCACAAAGCGCGCGCCCGCCAGCACATATTCGTTCGGGGCCAGCGCACAGGCGATAGCGGCAACGACAAAGAATACCATGTCGGCCATAAAGACGCGGTAGCGCCCGATTTTATCCGTAAGATAGCCGCCGAGCAGCGCCCCGACAATCGCGCCAAACGTAATGGCTGAAGCCACCATGCCGGTACCGGCGGGCGTCAGGTTAAATTCGCGGGTGATGTCTTTGATGCCGAATGCCAGCGCGCCGAGATCGTAGGCATCGAGAAAAATTCCCCCGAGCGCGATACCGACCACGATGCGGGCATTGGCCCGGCCCTGAGAGCCGTCATTAACGAGACGTGAAACGTCCGATGCGCTGCGTACCCACTTGATATCGCCATCCGGGGTGTTTGCTGCCGCTGGAAGGGGAGTTGAATCTGTGATTTCTGCCATTTTCTTTTTGTGTGGTTGTGTTGTGTCTCTAACAGTTACCACAGGCAGAAGGTGACAAAAATCACATTTGGTTATAAGGCATAACGAACGGTTTACTGAGCGTCTTTCTTTTTACGTCTGAGCTTCGTCCAGATCTTCGTTTCCTGACGACGCCACAGGCGTTGAATGTTGTCGTGATGGCGCAACAGGATCAGACACGAGAGCATCGACACCGGGAAGGTAAACTGCGGTTTAAACCACCAGACATAGAACGGGGCGATCAGTGCGCTGACGATGGCGCCCAGCGACGAATAACCGCTCAGCAGGATGGTCAGCAGCCAGGTGCCCGCCATCACGCCGGTGAGATCCCAGCCGATCGGCGCAATTGCGCCAAACGCAGTGGCCACGCCTTTACCGCCTTTAAAACCAAAGAAAACAGGCCAGATGTGGCCGACGCAGGCGGCGATGGCTATCAGCCCCAGCCAGAAGGGTGTGACGCCGAGCGCATACGCGCCCCATACGGGAAGCATTCCTTTCAGAACGTCAAAAATCAAAACCGCTACGGCTGCTCCCTTGCCGCCAATTCGTAGTACATTGGTCGCCCCCGGATTCCCGGAACCACTTTCACGCGGGTCAGGCAACCCGGCGATGCGGCAGACCAGAATGGCGCTGGAGATTGAGCCGCAAAGGTAGGCGAGGATAATCATTCCAGGCGCGATTGCACTCATAACGCTGTTCCGTTTTGAAAATGTATCTGTATTCTCAGCATCTGTGGATAATACGCATAATTCGCCGGAAGTGGTATCCGGTTTAGCCAAAAAGCAGGCAGGTCGTGATGGATATTGTATTTATAGAGCAACTTTCGGTAATCACCACAATTGGTGTTTACGACTGGGAACAGACCATCGAGCAGAAACTGGTGTTCGATATCGAAATGGGCTGGGATAACCGCAAGTCAGCGAAAAGCGATGATGTGAATGATTGTCTGAGCTACGCCGACATCAGTGAAACGGTCATCGGCCATGTGGAAGGGCAACGATTTGCGCTGGTAGAACGCGTGGCGGAAGAGGTGGCAGACCTGCTGCTGAGCAAATTTAACTCCCCGTGGGTGCGCATTAAGCTAAGCAAGCCGGGCGCGGTGGCGCGCGCCGCCAACGTGGGCGTGATTATCGAGCGTGGCACAAATCTGAAAGGAAAGATTTAACGTCATAATAGCTAAACCATTTTAGGTTATATCGGTCTTAGAGCTGTATGTTTCACGGTAGCCGTTGTGGCGACCGTTTTTTTATATCTTTTTAGGGGTTTATAGATGAGCGATATGCACTCGCTGCTGGTGGCGGCAATACTGGGTGTGGTCGAAGGATTGACGGAGTTTTTGCCGGTGTCCAGTACGGGCCATATGATTATCGTTGGCCATCTGTTGGGCTTTGAAGGCGATACCGCAAAGACGTTTGAGGTGGTGATCCAGCTGGGCTCTATCCTGGCGGTGGTTGTGATGTTCTGGCGTCGTCTGTTTGGTCTGATCGGCATCCACTTCGGGCGTTTGCCGCAGCGTGAAGGAGAGGGCAAGGGGCGTCTGACGCTGATTCATATTCTGCTCGGGATGATCCCGGCAGTGGTGCTGGGGCTGGTGTTCCACGACACCATTAAATCGCTCTTCAACCCGATTAACGTGATGTACGCGCTGGTTGTCGGCGGCTTCCTGCTGATTGCCGCCGAAGTGCTGAAGCCAAAAACCCCGCGTGCGGAAGGTCTGGACGATATGACGTATCGTCAGGCGTTTATGATTGGCTGCTTCCAGTGTCTGGCGCTGTGGCCGGGCTTCTCCCGTTCAGGGGCAACCATTTCCGGCGGGATGCTGATGGGCGTGAGCCGTTACGCGGCGTCTGAGTTCTCGTTCCTGCTGGCGGTGCCGATGATGATGGGCGCCACCGCGCTGGATCTCTACAAAAGCATCGGCTTCCTGACCGTGGGTGACATTCCGATGTTCGCCGTGGGCTTTATCACCGCCTTCATTGTGGCGCTGATCGCCATCAAAACCTTCCTGCAACTGATTAAGCGTATTTCGTTTATTCCGTTCGCGATCTACCGCTTTATCGTCGCGGCTGCCGTGTACGTGGTCTTCTTCTGATGACCGACCGCCCTCAGTCTTTC
This sequence comes from Enterobacter cloacae complex sp. CDL013, assembly GCF_049238805.1. Lineage (NCBI taxonomy): Bacteria > Pseudomonadati > Pseudomonadota > Gammaproteobacteria > Enterobacterales > Enterobacteriaceae > Enterobacter > Enterobacter cloacae complex sp. CDL013. The sequence goes on from NZ_JBMKGT010000001.1 coordinate 226,089, forward strand.
GGCTGAGGGCAACGTTTTTCCTTCCACGCCGCAACCGCATCAATCCGCCGCTTCGTCAGCTCTTCGCGGATCTCCGGGCCTTTAAACCCTGCCTCCACCACCTCTTTCGTTGGCACCGCTTTCGCTACGTCCCACGCCTCACGCAGCAAACGGCCCTGCGGATAATCGGACGCTTCAAACCCGGTGCGGCCGCGCACGTCGGCTTCGCTGGTCAGCGCAATTTGCTCCACGCGCTGCGGCTTGCGCCAGGCGTCGATGTTATCAAACAGCCTGACGATGGTGGCGGGTTTCAGGATCGGGAAGGTGTGGATCAGGTCGTGGAACTCGGCGACCAGCTTTGCCAGATCGCGAATGTCATTCGGCACGCGCAGGCGCTGGCAAAGCCCTTCAACCAGCTTTACGCCAGCCGGACCGTGCCCGTGATGGCGTGGCCACAATTCCTTTGGCGTTAACCCTTTGCCGAGGTCATGGCAGAGAGTGGAAAAGCGCACGTCCACTTCAGGACTGAGCATAGCGGCCATGCTCAGCGTCATCAGGGTGTGAATGCCGGTATCAATTTCAGGGTGCCATTTCGCCGGGGCGGGCACGCCAAACAGCGCATCTATTTCCGGGAACAGCACTTTCAGCGCCCCGCAGTCGCGCAGAACCTGGAAAAAGATCTGCGGATTACGGGTAGTCAGGGCGTTTTCGGTCTCTTTCCAGACGCGTTCTGGCGTCAGGTGTTCCAGCTCGCCCGCGTCGGTCATGGCCGTCATCAGCGCCATCGTCTCGTCGGCGATGCGGAAGCTGAGATGGGCATAACGGGCGGCAAAACGCGCCACGCGCAGTACGCGTAACGGATCTTCAGAAAAGGCGGGGGAAATATGGCGTAAAAGACGGTCGCGCAGATCGTTCTGGCCGCCGTAGACGTCGATAATATGGCCGTTTTCGTCCTGCGCCAGGGCATTAATGGTGAGATCGCGGCGCAGTAAGTCCTGCTCCAGCGTCACATCCGGCGCGGCATAGCAGGTGAAGCCGGTATAACCGGAACCGGATTTCCGTTCGGTTCGCGCCAGGGCGTACTCTTCCCGGCTTTTCGGATGGAGGAACACAGGAAAATCGCGGCCTACCTGCTGGTAGCCCGCGTCAATCATCGCTTCGGGCGTGGCACCGACCACGACCCAGTCTTTATCTTTGACCGGCAGACCTAATAACGCATCACGTACCGCACCACCGACCAGATAACTCTTCACGCCAACACTCCCGTTTTCTCTTTTCGCAAGATGATACGTAAGTGTGGCAGAGAAGACGAGTTAGTTCATCCAGCGGTCTTTACGTTTACGGCTTGGGATAAGGTGAGGAAGCACCAGACCCAGCACCAGACCGACGCCCAGCACTCCGCCGCCATACATAAACCACTGCATGATGATGGTGCGTTGTTTGTCATCCAGCTGTAGATTCGCGGCGTTCACTTTCTTCTGCGCGACGATCAGCTCATTTTTCAGCTTCTGATTTTCATCTTTCAGACCGGCGATCACGCTGTCGCTTTGCGCCACTTTCTGCTGCATCTCTGCGGTGCGCTGGTTCCAGGTGCCGTCGATGTTGTTCAGCTTGTCAGTCAGGGTTTTCACCTGATTTTCCAGATCCGGCACGCGGGTGCGCAGGCTTGGCACCGTGCTCAGCTCTTTCAGCGGGATCCATGAGGTGCGGCCAGAGCTGTCACGAACCTGACCGTAATTGGTGTCTGCATTGGTTTGCAGCAGAGTCACTTCCTCGCCGGCATTTACCGTACCCACGAGGCGATAATTGTCTCCAGGGCCGCTGCGTACCCAGGTATTCAGTTCATCAGAAACGTAACGTTTCTCTTCAGCGTGGACCGCGGTTGCGGCGCTAAAAGCGAGTAAAGTAAGTCCAATCAGGCGTAATTTAAGCATATCAGTCGTTATTTTCATAAAAAGTGGAACGATAGTAGTGGTATCAGTGTCGCTACGCAAAGGATTCATCATCAATCGGAATCATCTGTGTCATGATTTCCACCGCTTTAAACTTTTACGCCCGTCAAATTGCTCATTGCGTGGCAATTTGGCGCAAAATACTATGTACTGACAAACAAATGGCGAGGAAGTTCGCCTTCATCGACGCGTCTGTGACGCACGCAAAAGTACAAGGCTATGGCACAAGAGATCGAATTAAAGTTTATCGTCGAAAAAGACAGCGCTGACGCGCTCCGCCAGCATCTGAATACGCTGTCCGGCGAGCACCATGAACCCGTACAGCTGCTCAACATCTATTACGAAACGCCGGACAACTGGCTGCGCAACCATGATATGGGCCTGCGCATCCGGGGTGCGAACGGGCGCTACGAGATGACGATGAAAATCGCCGGTCGCGTGGTGGGCGGTTTACACCAGCGTCCGGAATACAATATCGACATCAGTAAGCCAGAACTTGAGCTGGATCGTTTTCCGGCGGAAGTGTGGCCGGAAGGGATGCTGCCCGCAACGCTGTCGGCAGAGGCGCAACCGCTGTTCAGCACCGATTTCTGGCGCGAGAAATGGCTGGTGACGGAAGGCAAGAGCCGCATTGAGATCGCGTTTGATCGGGGTGAAATTAAGGCTGGTGAAGAGCAGGAGCCGATCTGCGAATTGGAACTCGAACTGCTTGAAGGCGACGCGAGCGATGTGCTGAAGCTGGCGCGCAAGCTGGTGAACCAGCCTGGACTGCGTCAGGGCAGCCTGAGTAAAGCGGCACGCGGCTATCACCTGGCCGCCGGGAATGCGCCGCGCGTGCTGCGAGAAACCCCGATTCTGCGCGTTGTGCCGAAAGCCTCCGTTGAGCAGGGGATGGAAGCGGCGCTGGAGCTGGCGCTCTCTCAGTGGCAGTACCACGAGGAGCTGTGGGCGCGTAACGTGAAAAATGCCAAAAAACAGGTGCTGGCCGCTATGGGGCTGGTACGTCATACCCTGACGCTCTTTGGCGGCATTGTACCGCGTAAAGCCAGCACTCACTTACGTGATTTGCTCACTCAAACCGAAACGCTGATGCTTTCCGACGTGTCGGCACAAACGGCGATCTACAGCCCGCAAAACGCCAGCGCGAAACTGGCGCTGACCGAATTTCTGGTGACGCGCGGCTGGCGCACCTTCCTCGATGCGAAAGGGCAGGCCAAAATTGCGGAAAACTTCAAACGTTTTGCGGATATCCACCTCTCCCGTCACGCGGCCGAACTGAGAACCACCTTTGCGCATCCGCTGGGTGACCAGTATGGCGATCAGCTTCCCCGCCTGGCGCGTAACATCGACAGCATGTTGCTGCTGTCGGGTGCGTATGAGGGCGTGAAGGCGCAGGCCTGGCTGGAGAACTGGCAGGGGCTTAAGCATGCCATCGAGACCCGTCAGCAGATTGAGATCGAGCATTTCCGCAACGAGGCCATTTCGCAGGATCCGTACTGGCTGCACAGCGGAAAACGTTAATTCTGGCAAGGAACCCCTGATATGCCGCTTTCTTCGCAGTTACAGCAGCACTGGCAGACCGTTTGTGAACGCCTGCCTGAGTCGTTACCCGCGTCGTCGTTAAGCGAGCAGGCGAAAAGCGTGCTCACGTTCAGTGATTTTGTACAGGAGAGCGTCAGCGCTAACCCGGACTGGCTGGCAGAGCTGGAAAGCGCGCCGCCGCAGGCTGACGAGTGGCGGCATTATGCTGGCTGGCTGCAAACCGCGCTGGCAGAGGTGGCAGACGAAGCCACGCTGATGCGCGTTCTGCGTCAGTTCCGCCGCCGGGTGATGGTACGCATTGCCTGGGCGCAGGCGCTGGAGCTGGTGAGTGAAGAGAGCACCTTGCAGCAGTTGAGCGAGCTGGCGCAGACGCTGATTGTCGCCGCGCGGGACTGGCTCTACGCCGCCTGCTGTAAAGAGTGGGGCACGCCGTGCAGCGAGGAAGGGGTTCCTCAGCCACTGTTGATCCTGGGGATGGGCAAGCTGGGCGGCTGCGAGCTGAACTTCTCCTCAGACATCGATCTGATTTTTGCCTGGCCCGAGAACGGCTCCACGCGCGGCGGCCGTCGCGAGCTGGACAATGCCCAGTTCTTTACTCGTCTGGGGCAGCGGCTGATTAAGGCGCTGGATCAGCCCACGCAGGATGGTTTTGTTTACCGCGTGGACATGCGCCTGCGTCCGTTTGGCGACAGCGGGCCACTGGTGCTGAGCTTTGCCGCGCTGGAAGATTACTACCAGGAGCAGGGTCGCGACTGGGAGCGTTACGCGATGGTCAAAGCGCGGATCATGGGCGACAGCGACGATGCCTACGCCAACGAGCTGCGCGCCATGCTGCGCCCGTTCGTGTTCCGCCGCTACATCGACTTCAGCGTTATCCAGTCCCTGCGAAATATGAAAGGGATGATTGCCCGCGAGGTGCGTCGCCGTGGCCTGAAAGACAACATCAAGCTCGGTGCTGGCGGTATTCGTGAGATCGAATTTATCGTCCAGGTCTTCCAGCTGATACGCGGCGGGCGTGAACCTTCTCTGCAATCCCGCTCGCTGCTGCCGACGCTAAGCGCTATCGATCAGCTGCATCTGCTGCCGGAAGGCGACGCGCAAACGCTGCGTGACTCTTATCTCTTCCTGCGTCGTCTGGAAAATTTGCTGCAAAGTATCAACGACGAACAGACCCAGACGTTGCCGGGCGATGAGCTGAACCGGGCGCGTCTGGCCTGGGGGATGCGGGTGGATGACTGGGCGGCGCTGACGCAACGGCTGGAAGCGCATATGGCGGGCGTGCGCCGCATCTTTAACGATCTGATCGGCGACGACGAAACTGAATCGCAGGACGATGCGCTCTCCGAGCACTGGCGCGAACTGTGGCAGGACGCGCTCCAGGAAGATGACACCACGCCGGTGCTGGCGCACTTAAGCGACGATGCCCGCCATCGCGTGGTGGCGCTGATTGCCGATTTCCGCCTCGAACTGAACAAACGCGCTATCGGCCCACGCGGTCGTCAGGTGCTGGATCATCTGATGCCGCATCTGCTGAGCGATGTCTGCTCCCGCGACGATGCGCCGGTGCCGCTGTCGCGCATGATGCCGCTGCTGAGCGGGATCGTCACGCGTACCACTTACCTTGAGCTGTTAAGCGAGTTTCCCGGCGCGCTGAAGCACCTGATTTCCCTCTGCGCCGCCTCGCCGATGGTGGCGAACAAGCTGGCGCGTTATCCGCTGCTGCTGGACGAACTGCTCGACCCGAATACCCTCTATCAGCCGACGGCGACGGATGCCTACCGCGACGAGCTGCGTCAGTATCTGCTGCGCGTACCTGAAGAGGACGAAGAGCAACAGCTTGAGGCGCTGCGTCAGTTTAAGCAGGCACAGATGCTGCGCGTGGCGGCGGCAGATATCGCCGGTACCCTGCCGGTAATGAAAGTGAGCGATCACTTAACCTGGCTGGCGGAAGCGATCATCGACGCGGTTGTCCATCAGGCGTGGGTGCAGATGGTAGCCCGCTACGGCCAGCCGAAGCACCTTGCTGACCGTGAAGGCCGCGGTTTTGCGGTGGTGGGGTACGGCAAGCTGGGCGGCTGGGAACTGGGCTACAGCTCCGATCTGGATCTGATTTTCCTCCACGACTGTCCGGCAGACGTCATGACCGACGGCGAACGTGAGATTGACGGACGGCAGTTCTACCTGCGCCTGGCCCAGCGCATCATGCACCTGTTCAGCACTCGCACCTCATCCGGCATTCTGTATGAAGTGGATGCGCGTCTGCGCCCGTCCGGCGCGGCAGGCATGCTGGTCACCTCGACGGAGGCTTTCGCCGACTATCAGAAGAACGAAGCCTGGACGTGGGAGCATCAGGCGCTGGTGCGCGCCCGCGTGGTGTATGGCGATCCGCAGCTCAAAACGCAGTTCGATGCGATCCGCAAGGCGGTCATGACGACCCCGCGCGAGGGCAGTACGCTGCAAACCGAAGTGCGGGAAATGCGGGAGAAGATGCGCGCGCACCTTGGCAACAAACATCGCGATCGCTTTGATATCAAAGCCGATGAAGGCGGGATTACCGATATTGAGTTTATCACTCAGTACCTGGTGCTGCTGCACGCGCACGATAAACCGAAGCTGACCCGCTGGTCGGATAACGTGCGCATACTGGAACTGCTGGCGCAGAACGACATTATGGATGAGCAAGAGGCGCAGGCCTTAACCCACGCCTACACCACACTGCGTGATGAGTTGCACCATCTGGCATTACAGGAACAGCCGGGCCATGTGGCGCTGGACTGTTTCGCCGACGAACGCGCGCAGGTGACTACAAGCTGGCAGAAGTGGCTAGTGGAACCGTGCGTAACAAAACAAGTGTGATATTATCGCGCGCAAATTGTGAATCTTTCTGGAGTCAGGAATGAAAGTAACACTGCCAGAGTTTGAACGTGCTGGAGTTATGGTAGTCGGTGATGTGATGCTGGATCGCTACTGGTATGGGCCGACCAGCCGCATCTCTCCGGAAGCACCGGTACCGGTGGTAAAGGTCGACACCATTGAAGAGCGTCCCGGTGGCGCGGCAAACGTGGCGATGAACATAGCCTCTCTGGGCGCACATTCGCGTCTGGTTGGCCTGACCGGCATTGACGATGCGGCGCGTGCGCTGAGCAAGTCGCTGGCGGACGTGAATGTGAAGTGTGACTTCGTTTCTGTTCCGACCCACCCAACCATCACCAAGCTTCGCGTGCTGTCGCGTAACCAGCAGCTAATCCGCCTCGACTTTGAAGAAGGGTTCGAAGGCGTTGATCCCGAGCCGCTGCACGAGCGCATTAACCAGGCGTTGGGCAATATTGGCGCGCTGGTGCTGTCTGATTATGCCAAAGGTGCGCTGGCGAGCGTGCAGACCATGATCCAGCTGGCGCGCAAAGCCAGCGTTCCGGTGCTGATCGACCCGAAAGGCACCGATTTTGAGCGCTATCGCGGCGCAACCCTGCTGACGCCAAACCTCTCTGAATTCGAAGCGGTGGCGGGCAAGTGCAAAACTGAAGAAGAGCTGGTTGAGCGCGGCATGAAAATCATCGCTGATTTCGAGCTGTCTGCGCTGCTGGTGACCCGTTCCGAGCAGGGCATGACGCTGCTGCAACCGGGCAAGGCGCCGCTGCATATGCCAACCCAGGCGCAGGAAGTGTACGACGTGACCGGTGCCGGTGATACGGTGATTGGCGTGCTGGCGGCGACGCTGGCGGCGGGTAACTCCCTGGAAGAAGCATGCTACTTCGCGAACGCCGCGGCGGGCGTGGTCGTCGGTAAACTCGGGACCTCCACCGTTTCGCCAATTGAGCTGGAAAACGCGGTGCGTGGGCGTGCGGATACCGGCTTTGGCGTCATGACCGAAGACGAGCTGAAAGTGGCCGTTGCCGCCGCGCGCAAACGCGGTGAAAAAGTGGTGATGACGAACGGCGTGTTCGACATCCTGCATGCGGGCCACGTGTCGTATCTGGCGAATGCGCGCAAGCTGGGCGACCGCCTGATTGTGGCGGTCAACAGCGATGCCTCAACCAAACGTCTGAAGGGTGAAACGCGTCCGGTTAACCCGCTGGAGCAGCGCATGATAGTGCTCGGCGCGCTGGAAGCGGTGGACTGGGTGGTCTCATTTGAAGAAGACACCCCGCAGCGCCTGATTGCCGGAATTTTGCCTGACCTGCTGGTGAAGGGCGGTGATTACAAACCAGAGCAAATCGCAGGTAGCGAAGAGGTCTGGGCGAATGGTGGTGAAGTAATGGTGCTCAACTTTGAGGACGGGTGTTCAACCACCAACATCATTAAGAAGATCCAGAAAGACAGTCAGTAAAAAACGGGCCTGTTGGCCCGTTCGTTTTTCACCCTCTCCCTGTGGGAGAGGGCTGGGGTGAGGGCATCAGGCCGCACTTATGCCTGGTCATCCACCGGTGGAATAGCTGGCGCTGGCTTCACTTCTTCCGGCGCATTGCGGTTTTCCAGCTCGGTCAAACGTTGTTCCAGCAGCGCCAGCTTCTCGCGGGTGCGCAGCAGCACCTGCGTCTGCACGTCAAACTCTTCGCGGCTGACTAAATCAAGGCGAACCAACTGTGCCTGCAACGTCTGGCGGATTTTCTTCTCAACGTCATCACCAAACTCACGAATACCTTTCGGCATGGACTCATGAACCTGACGCGCGATCTGCTCAATTTTCTTTGGGTCAATCATTGTCGTTTCCCTTGATGAAAAGGTGTTAGTGCCTATTGTAGCGTGTCATGCCGCGGGTTAAACAAAATTGTTTGAAGCTTATGCATTGCCCAGGGTAATCAATAGCGTTATAGTTATCTCGCTTATTCTCAGGGCGGGGCGAAATTCCCCACCGGCGGTAAATCAGCTTAACGCTGAAAGCCCGCGAGCGCTTTGGGTGAATTCTCAAAGGTCAGCAGATCCGGTGTAATTCCGGGGCCGACGGTTAGAGTCCGGATGGGAGAGAGTAACGATCCAGTCGGGCAAAGCCCGCTCACGTTATTTTTTTGCCGCTTGTACGGCGCTCCTAAGACTGCCCTGATTCTGGTAACCATAAAGTTAATGAGGTTTTTTTACCATGAATCAGACGCTACTTTCCTCTTTTGGCACTTCAACTCAACGTGTTGAACATGCACTGGATGCCCTGCGCGAAGGCCGCGGTGTGATGGTGCTTGACGATGAAAACCGTGAAAACGAAGGCGACATGATTTTTGCCGCCGAGAACATGACCGTTGAGCAGATGGCGCTGACCATCCGTCACGGTAGCGGCATCGTATGCCTGTGCATCACCGAAGACCGTCGCCAGCAGCTTGATCTGCCGATGATGGTTGAAAACAACACCAGCGCCTTTGGTACTGGCTTCACTGTGACCATTGAAGCGGCGCATGGCGTAACCACCGGTGTGTCGGCGGCTGACCGTCTGACCACCGTGCGTGCAGCGATTGCTGATGGTGCGAAACCTTCCGATCTGCACCGTCCTGGTCACGTCTTCCCGCTGCGCGCGCAGCCGGGCGGCGTGCTGACCCGTGGTGGTCATACCGAAGCGACCATCGATCTGGTGACGCTGGCTGGCTTCAAACCCGCAGGCGTGCTGTGCGAACTGACCAACGATGATGGCACCATGGCGCGTGCGCCGGAGTGCATCACCTTTGCGCGTCTGCACAATATGCCAGTGGTGACGATTGAAGATCTGGTTGAGTACCGCCGCGCGCACGAGCGCAAAGCCAGCTGAACATGCTGATGTAAAAAAGCCGGGGAAACCCGGTTTTTTTGTTTCTAGTGGTAGTTAATTTTGAACAGTACCACGGTTTCGAACGGCCCGGACTGAATCGCTTTTCCTTCTTCCCGTGAAAGTTCAGCTGTGTAGTTTTGCTCAACATTCATCTTATCGCCCGTAAAATCGGCGTACTCTTTGTACTGGTTGAAGGTGTAAGGGGCCGTTCCGTTAAGAATACGCAGTTTTAACCCATTCCCTATCAGCACCGCAGTGTCGTCTGCGCTGAGCGTTTCGGTTGTGTAAAACGACGAGTCCATCTTAAATCCATCCGAGCACTGGGCATCCTGGACTTTGGTGGTTCGTATTGAAAACGTGCGCAAACGCGTCTGCTGATTCACGATGTCGCGCGCGCTGAAGGTGCCAAAGTCGATCTCCTGATTCTCAGGGTAAATGGTAAACGTCGCCCCGCAATCAAGCACCGTAATGTTTTGCAGTCCGTTGATGTGATACTTAAGGTTCTTCGCATCGGCCATCTGATTAACGCCGCCCTTACCGTCAAACTGCACAACGATGTAATCGCTGAGCGAGCTGACATAGCCATGTGGCGGCATAGCCTTAATTCTCACGAAAAGTCGTAAACGGGCGACGAACGTGCGCGTAATGTGGATATCATCCGGATTGCCAGAGCAGATGCGATTCTCCCAACCCATCTGGCGGATTTGATCCGGGGTGTAAATGGTGATGTTATCGTTGTCCAGGCACTGGCGGGTATCCACGCCGTTGGGCTGGCCTGTGGCATCGTAATCTATGCCTTCATAGGTGACGCCCAGTTCATAATAGGGATCGGTTGCGGCAGGATAAGGGTTTACCCAGGCAAAAACATCTTCCGGCTTGAAACCGCTTGTGACGTTATTGTCACACGTCACCGGAATTTTAATGTCATCAGACTCCCATATTTTTTGGCCAACCTGAGCGTTGCTGGGTATGGCAAAAGGGGAGATCGTTTTTGTCTCCTCGACGGGGCCGCCAGATCCACCCAGATAGCAGTTGAGCGCCAGCGCTTCTTTCAAAGGCAGCGCTGTAAGCAGCAATGTAAGCAGGAAACTAGTGAGCTTTCGCATCTTTATCGATTTTCCGTTCGTTAAGCTTACATAGAACCGTTCCGGTGCACTGTACGTCGACTTTTTTCAGTGCGCCGTAATCGTCGATGTAGCCGATGCTGTAATAACTACCGTGGTAATCGCCGGTAGAGGCGGTTGCCGTGGCGAAAGGCGCAATCATCAGACTGTCAAAACCCGGCAGCATGGTTTTGGCATTTTTGCTCAGCCACGCCAGCGTGATGTAGTACGGCGTAGGGTTGTGGACCGTGAGCCCTTTCGCGTTGGCGGTAATTTCCATACGCATTTCAGTCAGTTCGCCAGATTTTTTGCGAATCGCTTCCGGACGCCAGAAGAGCTTAATTCGGCTCTGCATGGCAACCTGCATCACGCTGCGCTCCTCGCTGGCGCTGGTGCTTTTAGGCGGTACTTCACGCAGGTTGAAATAAAACAGCGATTCCCTGTCTTTTGGCAACTGGCGGGTAGCGGCTTGTTTAACAATTCTTACCTGCGACGAGGCGCCCGCTTCGATACGTTGAATGGGGGGAAGCGCCATAAAGTGCACATCTTCTTTTTGCCCCTTTTCATCTTCAATCCAGGAGAGCGCCAGATAAGGCAGCGCCTTGCTCTGGTTGTCCACTTTCAGGCTGCTGGCCTTGTCGCTTTCTGGAAAAACAATGCGCGTGCGGTCCAGGTTAATGGCCGCGTGGGCGGGAAATGTTGTGCTGATCAGCATCAGGCACAGGCTTTTAATCGGCGTTAATTTCATGATGATTTCTTACTGGCACGGCAGTATCAACTGCATACTGTTTTCTAAGTGAGAAGGTAACGAGAAGCGACACTGTTGGTTGTCGCCCCATGTCACGCGAAACTGCTGTTCTGGCTCAACGGCGCCGAGCCAGACGCGGCCTTCATCGGCCACCATCCCAACCTGTAAATTGCTTTCATCCAGGCGAACAATCGCCCCGAGTGGTGGTGTTCCTGACGACATCCGCAAAACGCCTGTTACGTCCTGACCTGCGCGCGTGGCAATCTGACGATAACCAATGGCCCCCTCAGTCCAGGTTGAGGTCACGACGCGGTTGTCCACGTCCACGCCATCCGGAAGGTTGTTCATATTGACCTGCACGCTGGAGGGGGAATAGCTGGAGAATGACGGTAAAACGCCGATGCCAAAACGGTTAGTTTCATCGCGCGACATGTTCAGCGGGATATTGCCTACCCCGTCGGTGCTGACCATTACGCGGGGTTCATTACCGTAACTGCGCCGGTGCAGCGCGGCGCCTTTCGCCGTTGAGGTGAAGGAACCGCTCCAGCTCGCGCTGAGGGAGTTATATTCGTTAGCTTTATAGCTGCCGGAGAGATTGAGATCGCCGTACGCAGAATAATGCTGATAATTCCCGCTGACCTGCGCGCCGGAATCTGGCTTCCCGCTCTCCGTACCTGCGGAAACGCCCCAGGTATTATTGCGATCCGACGTGTCATACCACGACACGTTATGGCTCAGCGTGTCGCTGTTACGCAGGTCATAGTTAAGTCGATGATCGGGATCGAGCGGTACGCTGAGCGAGAGATAAAACTGAGTATCGTCATTTTCGTCTTCCTCCTCGTAATGCGTTTTACTCCAGGACAGGGTTACGCCAAGATTCTTCCAGCGACCTATATCAACGTTGTAGCCCGCCGTGATGCTGCCGGTCGTGGAGGATGAATCATTCCACCATGTCTGACGCAGCATATTGACGTACAGGTTCAGGGATAACGCTGAAATGTACTGGCTTGCCGTCACGCTCAGGGTTTGTTTTTCCGACTGGCGGTCACCGTTGTCATAATCCAGGTAGCGGGCGTAGCTCAAAAACTGTGGGTCTGAGTAGCGGTAGCTGGCGAGCGTAAGCTGACTGCCGGTGGTATCGAAACGCTTGCTGTAGTTAATGCGATAGCTGTAACCCGTCTGGCTGCGCTGGTGTGGCAGCTGGCTGGTAGCCTGCGTGACGTCAAAAGAGAGCGCCCCCAGCCAGGCCATATTCTGGCCGATCCCGGCAGCGACGGAACGATAACGGTCGCCATCGGCCAGCGTGCCGCCATACAGAGAGGTGTGCGACAGCATGCCCCAGGAAAATTCGCCGCTCATGAAGGTATTATCTTCAACATCATGGGAGGCGCCCTGGCGCGCTTTACCCGCCGCGAGCTTATAGCGCACCTGGCCCTTGCGCGTTAAAAACGGCACGGATTCAGCCGAGACCTGGAAGGTGTTGACGCGTCCGTCTTCTTCCGTGACTTTGACGTCCAGCGTGCCCTGAACCGACTGGTTAAGATCCTGAATAACAAAGGGTCCTGGTGGCACTTTACTCTGGTAAATCACGCGATCGGCAAGGCTTACGGTCACGGTGGCGTTGGTTTGTGCTATTCCGGTAATCTGTGGGGCATAGCCGCGCAGCGACCATGGCAGCATACGTTCATCGCTGATTAGCGATGCGCCGGTGTAGGTGAAGGCGTCAAAAATGGAGGACTGGAAATCCGTTTCACCCAGCGTCAGTTTCGCACCGATCGAGGGCAGAGGGCGGAACATATACACGCGTGAAAAACGGCCATCCTGCTCTGAGCCTGCTTCAGTATCGCTTCGCGTGTACTGGTAATCGCTTCGCAGGCGCCACGCGCCCATGTTCGCACCGGCGGTACCATAGGTATTGGCGTTGTCATTGCTGCCGCTGCTATTGTGCTGATAATGGCTGGCAAAAAGATTGTAATCCAGCAGTACGCCTGGCACGCCGTTGTCCCAGGTGGATGGCGGCATCCAGTCAACCGCACGGTATTGCAGCCACGCCTGGGGGATCGTTACTTTCAGGGTCTGGCTGCCTTGCTCAAAAGTAAATTTGATGTCTGGTCTGGCGGCGAAATCAACGCATCCCTCTTTTTCCGGTAAAGCGTGACGAACGTCATCCTGAAATGCGAATGTATCGGCCAGCTCGGGGGGAATACAGACCTGAACTGCGTTATTTATGTCTCGCCAGCGAAGCTGCCAGCCATTTGCCAGCGGAATATCATTAACTGAAACCGTAACGAAATAGCTTCCCGGCGTAACCGATATTTGATCTTTAAAACGTGATAAATCGACGCTGCCGCGCTGATCTTTATCGATGGCGTTTATATTAAATTCAGTGGCAGAGGCAACTATCGTCATTAACAGGGACGCAATGATGATTATCCATTGTACTTTGTATGTCATCATCCTGTTACTCGAATAAATAAAGAGTGCCGACCGGCATGGATTGCCAGTCGGCTGATACCGTGACGTAACGGAATTATTTGTACATCAGGACGTAGTTAGCCGTGGCTTCAACCTGGCCTGCCGTCGCAGTTTTACCTGTTGGGACTTCCATAACCGCTTTGAAATGCAGCGTCTGGGTGGTTGAACCCGCCAGCAGATCAAGCACGTTTGGCTGACCAAGCGTGATGTTGCCTTCCGCGTTATCCAGCAGACGGACGCCCACGTTCTGCGCACCGTTTGCAAAGGTGTTGCTCATCAGGCTGGTATCCGTCGCATCTGTCGCTGCGCTGGTAAAGGTCACTTCCACTTTAGTAATTGGCGTGTCGGTTTCGTCTGCCGGATCGTCAAGCTGGCAGTTTTCCAGATTGATATCGACCGGAACCGGCGTGGATTTTTTGTTGGCGTTGATAACGGCCGTAGTCACTTCACCCAGGTCGACTTCTTTATCAACGCTGTCTGGAGCGATGCTGCATGGTGCGTCAATAACCACGCCTTTGAATTTGATTTTGCCTGAGCCTTGATCATCAGCAAACGCAGAACCCGATACAATGGCAGCCATAGCTGCCGCTAACAGCAATTTTTTACCCATATACATGAAAATATCCTTTTTCAGATTGATTCGTAATGTGAATATTAATTTCAGAATACTCGCAAAGTATACGGATTGGGGCGGGGAGACGCGATTAACGTGACTTAAATATATTTTTAGATGGTTTTAATTAATATTTTCAGGCTATCTGAAGAGGCTTCTTTTTTCGGGGTTTTAATAGATTTATATTTTGTGGGTTATTATATGTAAAATATATAGGATTGTTTTTTTGAATAATATAAAGCCTCCGTATAAAAACGGAGGCATTAATTCTTAGCCAATACCTGCCGTTTGCAGCAGAACCAGGCTCATCCCCATCACTGACATTCCACACAGCACGCCGTAGCTTGGGTTATTGTTGGGATCGATCTCTTTTGCCAGCGGCATCAGCTCATCGACAGAGAGCGCGACCATAATCCCGGCCACGGCAGCCATAATTGCAGCCATTACAACCGGGGATACGAGGCTACCGAGGATCAGCCACGCCAGCACGCCGCCGAGAATTTCAGCCATGCCGGAGATACCTGCCCAAAAGACAGCTGTACGTTTTGAACCCGTGGCGGCATAAACGGGCCCGGCAACGGCAAGTCCTTCAGGAATATTGTGCAAAGCCACGGCCAGCGCCACACCAAAACCTATTTCCAGGTTGCTGCTGGCCGTGACATAGGTGGCGATACCTTCCGGAAAGTTATGCAGGCTGATACCCAGCGTCAGCAGAATGGCCGTGCGTTTGATATTTCCCGGAATGGGGGTAACGCTTTTTTGCATTAAATCCTGCGGGTGCGCGTGAGGAAGAATACGGTCGAGTGCAAAATAACCCAGCAGGCCAATGATAAACATGCCATAGCCCAGAACAGGCGACATCCCTTCGGTGTGAAGCGCGGCGGGCAGCATCTCCATCAGCGAGATAAGCAGCATGATCCCGGCGGCGAAACCCAGCGAGAAGGCCAGCAGGCGATTAGAGGGTTTTTGCCCGAGTACCCCGAGGAACGCACCGATAAAGGTTGCGGCGCCCGCAAGTATGGTCAAAATCAACGGTACTGACATGCATTCTCCTTAAGCGATATCTGGCATTCAAATTTCCTGATGATGATCTTCACGGTTATCTGCGTTCATCTTCACCTGAATGCGCGTAATGTAGGCCTATCACATTGACACCTCCTCTAAGGATATCACCATGTCTTCTTCTCGTATGCCAGCACTGTTTTTAGGCCATGGCAGCCCAATGAACGTCCTGGAAGATAACGTCTATACCCGCGCCTGGCGTCAGTTGGGTGAGACGTTACCGCGTCCGAAGGCAATTGTGGTGGTCTCTGCGCACTGGTTTACCCGGGGTACCGGCGTGACGGCCATGGAAACGCCAAAAACGATTCATGATTTTGGCGGCTTTCCGCAGGCGCTGTATGACACGCATTATCCTGCGCCGGGCTCCCCTGAGCTGGCGCAGCGGCTGGTTGATCTGCTTGCCCCTGTTCCGGTTGCGCTGGACAAAGAAGCCTGGGGCTTTGACCATGGCTCATGGGGGGTGTTGATCAAAATGTATCCGGATGCCGATATTCCGATGGTACAACTGAGTATCGACAGCACCAAACCAGCTGCCTGGCACATGGAGATGGGGCGTAAGCTGGCTTCGCTTCGTGATGAGGGCATCATGCTGATAGCCAGTGGCAACGTGGTACACAATCTGCGTACGGTACGCTGGCACGGTGAAAATACGCCGTACCCCTGGGCAACAGCCTTTAATGACTATGTAAAAGACAACCTGGCCTGGCAAGGGCCGGTCGAACGGCACCCTTTGGTGAACTATCTGGAGCACGATGGCGGTTCGCTCTCTAACCCGACGCCGGAACACTTCTTGCCATTGCTGTATGTATTAGGCGCATGGGACGGTCAGGAGGTTATTACAACCCCGGTCGACGGCATTGAGATGGGGAGTTTGAGTATGCTGTCGGTGCAGGTGGGGTAAACACATGCCCGGTGACGCTGCGCTTACCGGGCCTACGCTCGACATGTAGGCCGGGTAAGGTGAAGCCGCCACCCGGCAAGTCTTACTCGACGAAAATATGCGGGTAGAAACGCGACAGATCCTGCGTAATCAGCGCGCGATCTTCGCGAATGCCAATCCCGGCAGGCTGATCGTTAATAAGCCAGCTGCCGATCAGCGTATAGCTGTCGCCAAACTTCGGCAGTTGATAAAACGCCTGGACGATCATCCCTTCTTCACCGTACGGCCCTTCAACTGCTTCCAGCGTTTTACCGTTTTCGATAATCGAGACGTTTGCCCCTTCACGAGAGAAGATTGGCTTAACGACGTATTTCTCCATCGGTGGGAAATCATCTTCGGCAAAATAAGCAGGCAGCAGGTTCGGGTGATTCGGGAACATCTCCCACAGCATCGGCAGCAGGGCTTTATTGGAGATAATGCTCTTCCAGGCTGGTTCCAGCCAGCGCACGCCAGCGTCTTCCAGTTTGGTAGAGAACATTTCCCGCAGCATGTATTCCCACGGATAGAGCTTGAACAGGTTGCTGATCACCTGATCCTGCATGTCCGTAAACTGACCTTTTTCACCTAAACCGATATCTTCGATATAGAGAAATTCCGTCGCCACTTCCGCTTCGGCTGCGCAGTCCTGCAAATACTGAACCGTACCGCGGTCTTCTTCGGTATCGCGGCAGCAGGCGAGGTGCAACAGGTTGAAACCGTGCTGTTCACGCAGTTCGACGAAACGTTCAATCAGCTTTTCCTGAAGGCTGTTGAACTGATCGCTGCCTTCCGGCAAGTTTCCGGCATTCGCCTGATCTTCCAGCCAGATCCACTGGAAGAACGCGGCTTCGTACAGGGAGGTTGGCGTATCTGCGTTATTTTCTAAAAGCTTCGGTTCACCCACGCCATCCCATGCCAGATCGAGGCGAGAGTAGAGCGAAGGCTGGTTCGTTTTCCAGGACTGACGAACAAAGCTCCAGGTGTGCTTCGGAATGCGGAATTTGGTCATCAGCTCATCGCTGTCGATGACTTTCTCAACCACCTTCAGGCACATCTGGTGCAGCTCTGCGGTCACTTCTTCAAGCTTTTCGACCTGAGCAAGCGTGAGCTTATAGTAAGCATCTTCACACCAGTACGGCTCGCCGTACATGGTGTGAAAGTTGAAACCGTATTCGGTGGCTTTTTCGCGCCAGTCCGGGCGCTCGGCAATACTGACTCGTTCCATGATCAGCCGCCCATTGAGCGAGTTGAGGAGCCGGTCGCACTACGCTGCATGGTGGTTTGTTTGGCAACAGACTCACCGAAGCCGCCACGGGTAATGGTGCTGGTGGTGGCTGGTTTCGGCGCCATTGCGGTTTTCGGTACGGTCATCGTACGGCCAGGCGTTGCAGCACCGTAACCCTTGCCGGTGGCATCGGTGTATTTCCCGTAGGCCGGGCTGTTCGGATTTTTGGAGCTAAACAGCGGCTGCTGCTGGTAGCCCGCACCGCCGCTCATCAAACGACCCATCATATAACCCGCCATCAGCGGCATCCAGAAGCTGCCGCTGGACTGTGCCTGCGCCTGGTTTTCCGGTGCCATACCCGCCTGAGCAGGTGCCTGCTGGCACTGGCCTTCACCGAATTCGGCTACACAGTCTTCGCGTGAGGCATATTTCGGCGCGGTACGTTCCGCTTCTTTCAGGGCGTTGTTATACGCCGTCGTACACTCAGCGGCTTTACCGGTTGCGCTCGTGCAGTCGTCGGCGTTTTGATACAGCGAAACCGTTTCGTCGTTTTGCTCACAGCCTGCCAGCATAAAGACGGCGGTGACCGCCAGCGCGACAGGTGTCAGGTGGCGTGCGTTCCAGCTTTTGCGGAACGACGCGTGATTCATCGTTTTTGTCCGTTTCATATTTGTCTTCCAGGACCCAGTGGTAATAACGCTCAGGATAGAGGATGAGTGGTTGAAAATGAAGCGACGAGGGGCGAAATCCGGGGGATCTTTACGTTGGCTTACGTTCGGGGGGGATTAATGTGCTCCCTCTCCCTGTGGGAGAGGGCTGAGGTGAGGGCATCAGGCCGCAGTGGGCCTGATGACACGCTTAATTGCGGAACGGATTCGTGCCGCTGCTGGCAGGTGAGGTGCTACGCGCTGCCGCTGGCTGTGCAACCGGGGTGCTGCTGTTAGCGGTGAAATTATCCACGGCGGCATCCTGCTGTGGATTTTCCGGCGCGACGCTGTCAGGCGACGTGGAAACCGGTTTGCCCAGCGTGCTGTTCAGCATTTGCAGATCCTGCTCGTTCAGCGTACCCAGCGCCTGCTTGATGTTCAGCTGGTTGATCAAGTACTGGTAACGCGCACTGGAGAGCTGCTGTTTCGCGTTGTACAGCGTGGTCGTTGCGTCTAACACATCAACGATAGTACGCGTACCGACGGAGTAACCCGCTTCCATCGCGTCCAGAGAGCTTTGCGCAGAGACAACGGCCTGTTTATAGGCGTTGATGCTGCTGATGGACGCGTTCACGTTGTTGAAGGAAGAACGCACGGTCTGGACCACGTTGCGGTGCGCGCTTTCAAGCTGCTCGCTCGCGCCTACGAAGTTGTACTGCGCCTGCTTAACCTGAGAGTTAACCATCCCGCCCTGGTACAGCGGCAGAGAGAAGCTGAGGCCCACTTTGTTCTGGCCCATATTGTTGTCGTCATACTGGGCAGTGTTGGTTTTAGAACCGCTGTAGCTGGTATCCGATACGCCGGTAGAGGCGCTCAGGCTCAGGGTTGGCAGGTGACCATCCTGTGCAAGACGGATCTGCTCGCGCGCCAGGTCCTGGCTCAGGCGTGCCTGCAGCAAGGTCAGGTTGCGGTTTTCCGCCTCTTTCAGCAGGGCGTTAACCGCCTGCGGCTTGTCTGTTTTGAAGCTGTCCACGTTCAGAGAGGCCAGCTCAGGATAGTAGTTACCGGTGACCTGACGCAGTGCTTCCAGCGCGTTGTCGAGGTTGTTACGTGCGGTCACTTCGTTAGCCAGTACGGTATCGTACTGTGAACGGGCGTTCTGCACGTCAGTGATCGCAACCAGACCCACATTAAAACGCTGGGTGGTCTGATCTAACTGACGATAAATCGCCTGTTTCTGCGCTTCGGTGTAGGAGAGGGCGTCAATCGCGCTCAGTACGTTGAAGTAGGCGGTCGCGGTATTCAGGATAAGCGTCTGCTGATCTGTCTGATAGGTCACATCCTGAATGCCGGCGCTCTTTTCCTGCAAGCTCAGCTCACGCCATTTGGACATGTCGAACAGGGTTTGCGTTAACTGTAAAGAGGCGCTGGTGGCATTTGAGTTGATGCCGTTATTATCGCGAAAACCGTTAGTGTAGGTATAATCTGCACCTAAGCCTAACTGCGGCAGCAGTGGACTACGTGCTTCGTTAATCTTTTCAAACGCAGCATCACGATCGGCCGCTGATTTACGTAAATCAGGGTTGCCCAGACGTGCCTGCTGGTAGACCTGTAACAGGTTCTCTGCCTGGCTCATTGCACTGAAGCCCGTCAGGCTCAGGCCGATAAGGATGGGGAGCAATTTCTTCATTTGCATTCCTTGTTGTGAAGCAGTATTAGCGCTGATCTAATTAAAAATAATTGCCGATTCTAACAGAATCATCCACACCAAAAGGTTGGCGTAACGTGCCATCTGGCGGTAATTTGCTCCAATCTACCATATAGCCATACAAACGGCAGCCAAACAGCCTTGAAATTCACAATTTCATCACCATTGCTACCAGGACTCGACCGATGCAAAAACCAGAAAACGTGCCTGTCACCTTCGCCAAAAACGATGTAGAAATTATTGCACGAGAAACGCTTTATAGCGGTTTTTTTTCAATGGAACTTTACCGTTTCAGGCATCGTCTGTTTAACGGTGAGATGAGCGGTGAAATCAAACGCGAAATTTTTGAGCGCGGGCATGCGGCTGTGTTGCTACCCTTTGACCCAGTGCGTGACGAAGTTGTGCTGGTCGAGCAGGTGCGTATTGCGGCTTATGATACCAGCGAAACGCCGTGGTTGCTGGAGATGGTGGCCGGGATGATCGAAGAAGGTGAGTCTGTCGAAGACGTCGCTCGCCGCGAGGCGCTGGAAGAGGCGGGCCTGGTGGTTGGCCGGACGAAGCCGGTGTTGAGCTACCTGGCAAGCCCGGGTGGGACAACGGAACGTTCATCTATTATGGTGGGCGAAGTGGACGCCACGACAGCGGAAGGGATCCATGGTCTGGCAGATGAAAACGAAGATATTCGGGTTCATGTGGTGAGTCGGGAGCTGGCTTACCAGTGGGTAGAAGAGGGGAAAATCGACAACGCAGCGTCTGTCATCGCTCTGCAATGGCTACAGCTGCATTATCAGACATTACGACACGAGTGGAAAAAATGAAGCGTTATACACCTGACTTCCCAGAAATGATGCGCCTGTGCGAAACCAATTTCGCCCAGCTGCGCCGCCTGCTGCCGCGAAACGACGCGCCCGGCGAAACGGTGAGCTATCAGGTGAGCAACGCACAGTATCGGTTAACGATAACAGAATCAACGCGCTACACTACGCTGGTGGAGATTGAGCAAACGGCGCCGAGCATCAGCTACTGGAGCCTGCCGTCGATGACGGTACGTCTTTATCATGACGCGATGGTCGCTGAAGTGTGTTCAAGCCAGCAGATCTTTCGCTTTAAAGCGCGGTATGATTATCCGAATAAAAAGTTGCATCAACGCGACGAAAAGCATCAAATTAACCAGTTTTTAGCCGACTGGCTAAGATATTGTTTAGCACATGGAGCAATGGCGATTCCGGTTTGTTAGCGTCATAAACCTACCTAAGGACACCATTTGGAAAGCCTGTTGAACCTGACTGTTGCTGGTGGGGCGCCAGTCAGGATATTACAAATCACCGACACCCACCTTTTTGCCGAAAAGCATGAGACGCTTCTGGGCGTGAACACCTGGGAGAGTTATCAGGCGGTTCTTGACGCGATCCATGCTGAAAAGCGGCCATGCGATCTGATCGTCGCGACGGGCGATCTGGCGCAGGATCAATCCTCCGCAGCCTATCAGCATTTTGCTGAAGGGATTGCGAGCTTTAGCTTGCCTTGCGTCTGGCTGCCGGGCAATCACGATTTTCAGCCCGCGATGTACAGTTCGCTTCAGGATGCGGGGATTTCACCGGCAAAATGTGTCTTTGCGGGGGACCAGTGGCAAATTCTGCTCCTCGACAGTCAGGTGTTTGGCGTTCCGCACGGTGAGTTGAGCGACTATCAGCTTGACTGGCTGGAGACAAAACTGGCCGCCGAACCGAATCGCAATACGTTGCTGTTACTGCATCATCACCCGCTGCCGGCGGGCTGTAGCTGGCTCGATCAGCACAGCTTACGCAACTCTGCGGCGCTGGACGGCGTGCTGGCGAAATTCCCGCGCGTGAAAAATTTGCTGTGCGGGCACATTCACCAGGAACAGGATCTCGACTGGAACGGTCGCCGCCTGCTCGCGACGCCCTCTACCTGCGTGCAGTTTAAGCCGCACTGCGCCAACTTTACGCTGGATACCATCGCACCGGGCTGGCGCTGGCTGGAGCTGCATGCCGATGGCACGCTGACCACCGAAGTTTGCCGTCTGGCCGGGGCTCAATTCCGCCCGGATACCGCTTCGGAAGGCTATTGATGTCGACGCTTCTCTATCTGCATGGGTTTAACAGCTCACCGCGATCGGCGAAAGCGACGCAGCTTCGCCAGTGGCTGAGCGCGCATCATCCCCACGTGGAGATGATTATTCCGCAGTTGCCCCCTTATCCGGCGGATGCGGCAGAGATGCTGGAATCGATCGTGCTGGAACACGGCGGCGAATCGTTTGGCGTTGTCGGGTCGTCGCTCGGCGGCTACTACGCCACCTGGCTGTCGCAGTGCTTTATGTTGCCCGCTGTCGTCGTCAACCCGGCGGTCCGGCCATTTGAGCTGTTAAGGGACTTTCTTGGCGAAAACGAGAACCCCTACACCGGCCAACAATATGTGCTAGAGTCACGCCATATTTACGATCTCAAAGTTATGCAGGTCGACCCGCTTGAAGCGCCCGATCTTATCTGGCTGCTGCAACAGACGGGAGATGAAGTGCTGGATTACCGCCAGGCAGTGGCGTATTACGCATCCTGCCGCCAGACTGTAGAAGAGGGCGGTAACCATGCTTTCACGGGCTTTGAAGATCATTTCACCCAGATTGTCGATTTTCTTGGACTGCACAGCCACTGACAATCAATGCGAATTGCTAGCTTAAATCATGACGCAAACCTATAACGCTGATGCCATTGAGGTACTCACCGGGCTTGAGCCGGTTCGCCGCCGCCCGGGGATGTACACCGATACGACGCGCCCAAACCACCTGGGCCAGGAAGTAATTGATAACAGTGTGGACGAAGCGCTGGCAGGCCATGCCAAACGCGTGGACGTTATCCTGCACGCCGATCAGTCGCTGGAAGTCATCGACGACGGCCGCGGCATGCCGGTAGATATCCACCCGGAAGAGGGTGTTCCCGCCGTTGAGCTGATCCTCTGTCGTCTGCACGCGGGCGGTAAGTTCTCCAACAAAAATTACCAGTTCTCCGGCGGCTTGCACGGCGTGGGGATCTCCGTGGTTAACGCCCTGTCAAAGCGCGTGGAAGTGAACGTCCGTCGCGACGGCCAGGTGTATAACATCGCGTTTGAAAACGGCGAAAAAGTGCAGGATTTGCAGGTTGTCGGGACGTGCGGTAAGCGCAACACCGGCACCAGCGTCCACTTCTGGCCTGACGAAAGCTTCTTCGACAGCCCACGCTTTTCTGTTTCCCGCCTGACGCACCTGCTGAAAGCCAAAGCGGTGCTGTGCCCGGGCGTGGAAATCACCTTTAAAGACCACGTTAATAATACCGAACAAACCTGGTGCTACGCCGATGGTCTGAACGACTACCTGTGCGAAGCGGTTAACGGCCTGCCAACCCTGCCGGAAAAACCGTTCGTCGGGAATTTCGAAGGCGATACTGAAGCGGTGGACTGGGCGCTGCTGTGGCTGCCGGAAGGCGGCGAGCTGCTGACCGAAAGCTACGTTAACCTGATCCCCACTATGCTCGGCGGGACCCACGTCAACGGCCTGCGTCAGGGGCTGCTGGATGCGATGCGCGAGTTCTGCGAATACCGCAACATTCTGCCGCGCGGCGTGAAGCTGTCGGCGGAAGATATCTGGGATCGCTGCGCCTACGTGCTTTCCGTGAAAATGCAGGATCCGCAGTTTGCCGGTCAGACTAAAGAGCGCCTGTCGTCACGCCAGTGTGCGGCGTTCGTCTCCGGCGTGGTGAAAGATGCATTTACCCTGTGGCTGAACCAGAACGTTCAGGCCGCAGAAATGCTGGCTGAAATGGCGATCTCCAGCGCCCAGCGTCGTCTGCGCGCGGCGAAGAAAGTGGTGCGTAAAAAGCTGACCAGCGGCCCCGCGCTGCCCGGCAAGCTGGCGGACTGTACCGCGCAGGATCTCAACCGCACCGAGCTGTTCCTGGTGGAAGGAGACTCGGCAGGCGGATCGGCCAAGCAGGCGCGCGATCGTGAATATCAGGCGATCATGCCGCTCAAGGGTAAGATCCTCAACACCTGGGAGGTCTCGTCTGATGAAGTGCTGGCCTCGCAGGAAGTACACGATATCTCGGTTGCGATCGGTATCGATCCGGACAGCGACGATCTGAGCCAGTTGCGCTACGGCAAGATCTGCATTCTCGCGGATGCGGACTCCGATGGCCTGCACATCGCCACGCTGCTCTGTGCGCTGTTTGTGAAGCATTTCCGCGCGCTGGTGAAAAACGGTCACGTCCACGTGGCGCTGCCGCCGCTGTACCGAATCGACCTCGGCAAAGAAGTTTACTATGCACTGACGGAAGAAGAGAAAGCGGGCGTGCTGGAACAGCTTAAGCGCAAGAAGGGCAAACCGAACGTTCAGCGCTTTAAGGGGCTGGGTGAGATGAACCCGATGCAGCTGCGTGAAACCACGCTGGATCCGAATACCCGCCGTCTGGTGCAGCTGACCATCAGCGATGAAGATGAACAGCAAACTAACGCCGTGATGGACATGCTGCTGGCCAAGAAACGTTCTGAAGATCGACGTAACTGGCTACAGGAGAAAGGCGACATGGCGGATATAGAGGCCTGATACACGCTGTCTTTTTGCCGGGTGGCGGCTGCGCCTTACCCGGCCTACTTAACCCGTAGGCCCGTGCAAGCGTAGCGCCGCCGGACAAGAAATGCAGCTCATCACGATGAATGGTTTTTCCGGTACTGCAACGGCGTCTCGCCAATCCCCTTTTTAAACGCGCTGATAAACCACGTCACGTCGGAAAATCCCGCCTGTGCGGCAATGTCACGCACGCTCGAATCAGTGTGGAGTAAACACTCGCACGCCTTACGCAACCTTAGCGTGTTCAGGTAGTCGTGAATTTTTTCGCCTGTTTCCGCATGGAATCTTCGCGATACGTAACTGCGCGATTTACCCAGCTCTGCAGCCAGCGCATCCAGACGAAATTTCTCCTGATAATGCTCGTCGAGCCAGATCATGACCTGGCTGGCGATCCCCTGGCTGTTGCCCGGCTCGCCGTCGCGATCGTCGGGCAGCATCGCGAACAGGCCGATCAGCAGGCTGGCGATGCTCTCGCCGTTCATCGGCGGTTTATAGCAGCTAAACAGATGGTCGATATGGTGGTGACAGTGGGCTAAATCGGCGACCCACGCTTCGCCGCCACGGCGTGACAGCCGCTCCAGGCGCTGCCGGGTCTGGGGAAAATCCCGCAGGATCTTCAGCACCGCGTGCTGGTCGAGATGAATAATGGTGCGGCGGTAAATTGCCTCCGCCTGTTCGTCCACCATGACCTTGTGCAGCGTAAAAGGCGGGAAGAAAAACAGTCGTCCGGGGCGCATGGTGTAGTGACGATTATCGACAATCGCCACGCCAAAGCCCTCTTCCACATAGAGGATCTCCAGACACTGATGCCAGTGATGGTAGCGCACCGTATTGGCAAACAGGCGGCTGAACGAGGCCACGGTATCGTTCAGGGCGATCAGTTCCAGAAGGTCGGTTGTCGACGTGTCGCGCATAGTGCAATAAAACTCAACTTTTTCCTGTCTGATCGTCTTTATAAACCACCTTTTTAAATTTTCTCAACTGGAGGTTTATTCATCGTTCATGCCTGTGACATGGCTAACATTTCTGCACCTTGCGGATTCACTATGCTTTGCCGCAGTTGATTACGAGGGCGAACCGATGTGGGCGGCAAACAAAGAAAAATCAAATCCGTTGTCTTCACGCCAGGAGGTAGTGGCGTCGTTGAATGCACTTTTACAGGCGCTGGACACGCAATTTCCGGCGAACCGTTCACGATTCCCGCTGGGCGACACCTGCGCCCATTACACAGCGGATATTGCGCAGATGGAGGGACTTTCCCGCGCGCTGTGGGGGCTGTTTCCGCTGATGGCATCTGGCGAAAGCACGCCGTTCAGCGAGAAGTACCTTACTGCCATTAAGCTTGGTACCGACCCGCAAAGCAGCGGTTACTGGGGTGAAACCGGCCCGTACGATCAGCGTCTGGTGGAGATGGCGGCCTACGGTCTGGGGCTCGCTCTGATGGGGGAGACGCTCACCGCGCGCTTTACCGGTCGCGAGGTGATGAACCTGCACGCGTGGCTCAACCAAATCACCGAAGCGCAGATGCCTGACAGCAACTGGAACTATTTTGCCATTATGGTTCAGCTAGGCTTTAAGCGCGCCGGCCTGCCGTACGATCAGGACGCCATTGACCACCGCTTTGCGCTGATGGACGCCTACTACCTCGGCGACGGCTGGTATTCCGACGGTCCCGGCCGCCCGAAAGATTACTACATCTCCATGGCTTTCCATTTCTACGGCCTGATTTACGCCACCCTGAGTAACGACGAGGCGAGGGCGAATGTGCTGCGCGAGCGCTCGCGCCTCTTCGCGGAAGACTTTATCTACTGGTCCGCCGCCGATGGCGCCTCGGTGCCGTTTGGCCGCAGCCTGACCTACCGCTTTGCCATGGTTGCCTTCTGGAGCGCGGTGGCCTTTTCTCAGCTGGACGTCTTCACCCCGGGCATCGTGAAAGGCATTGTGCTGCGGCATCTGCGCTGGTGGCAGCAGCAGTCGATTGTCGATCGCGACGGCATTCTCACCCTGGGGTTTGCGTATCCGAACCTGGCGATGTGCGAGGATTACAACTCCCCCGGTTCACCGTACTGGGCGCTGAAAACCTATCTGATCCTGGCGCTGCCGGAAGCACACCCGTTCTGGCAGGCGGAAGAACAACCGCTGCCCGCGCTTGCTGAAAAACATGTGATTCCGCATGCGCAGCAGATCCTGATGCATTCGAAAGATTCGCAGCACGTCGTCATGCTCACCGCCGGTCAGCTGGAACTGAACAACTACGTCAACACCGAAGCGAAATACACCAAATTTGCCTACTCCAGCCGCTTCGGATTCACCCTTGAGCGCGGGCGTTTTGGCCTGAAGCATGCCGCCTGCGATTCCATGCTGCTGCTGGCGGACGGAGATGACTATTTCCGCGGTCGTCGCGAGTGCGAAGAGGTTCGGGTGGATGAAAATTACATTTTCTCGCGCTGGTCGCCGTGGCGCGACGTGCAGATTGCGACCTGGCAGATCCCGTTCGGGGAGTGGCACCTGCGCCTGCACCGTATCAACAGCACGCGCACTCTGCAAACCGTCGAGGGCGGCTTTGCGGTGATGAAAACCGCCCACCAGGTGCGCGAACGCGGTTGTTATCTGTTGGCTGAAAACGGCAGCAGCGTCATTGTCGATCTTTCGCCGATCATTCAGCGCCAGCCAGACAGCATCGTCACGCCGCCGAACAGCAGCATTATGTTTGCGGAGTGCGCCTCCATTCCGCTGTTAAAAGCTGACCTCCCGCAAGGGGAAAGCTGGCTCTGTTGCGCCGTTCTGGCTGGCGGAAGACAGCTCGCTGCGGCGACGCCGCAGCTGAATATAACCCATAGCCGGGTCGTCATTAGCGAACCCGGAAGCGAACGTAAGCTGTCGTTCACATTATAAAAATCTGGCCCTACACGTCGGCGAGGATGATATGAAAAGCACATCGACAACCAACAGAACTGAATATTACAAAATCAGTAGCTTTATCTTTCTCTATTTCTTTACCTGGTCTGCCAGTATTGGACTGCTGGCGATCTGGCTTGGCCAGAAAGCCAATCTCAGCGGCTCGGTGATTGGAACCGTTTTTGCGGTGAACGGGATATTCTCCGTAATTCTTAAACCGATCTACGGCTATATTCTCGATAAGATCGGCATGAGCAAATACCTGCTCTATTTTGTGGTGATCATGTCGGCCCTGATGGCGCCGTTCTTTATTTACGTATACCAGCCGCTGTTAATGTCTAATACCCTGCTGGGGATTATTATCGGCGCGCTCTATTTAAGCTTTGCCTGGTACGCGGGCGTGGCGGCGTGTGAATCGTATTCTGACCGCTTTAGCCGCTTAAACGGCATGGAGTTCGGGCAGATCCGTATGTGGGGATCGCTCGGCTGGGCGGTGGCGTCATCCTTCTCCGGCCTGCTGTTCAACCTCTCACCGGCGTATAACTTTATTCTCGGCAGCGTGGCTTCGGTGGTGATGCTGATCGTCCTGCTGAGCCTGAAAGTGAACACTAACTCCGCTCACGCAGGCGAGGTGCTGACGAAAGAGAAAATTGCCCCGTCCGACGTTTACGCCCTGCTGCGTAACCGCAAATTCTGGGCCTTCTGCCTGTACGTGGCGGGCGTGGCGTGGATGATGTTTATCGCCGAGCAGCAGTTCTCGCGCTATTTCGTCACCTTCTTCGACGATATTCACCAGGGCAACGCGGTATTCGGTTATCTCGGGACCGTGCAGTCGGGCATGGAATTTGTCATGTATATGGTGGTCCCGCTGTTTGTGAACTTTATTGGCGCCAAACGCGGGCTATTAATTGTCGGGCTGGTGGTTGGGGCGCGTCTGATTATTTCCGGCATGTGTGATTCTCACCTGTTAATTTCAGTGCTTAAGCCGCTGTACGGTCTGGAAATTTGTCTCCTGCTGGTGTCGGTATTTAAATATATCGCCGAGCATTTCGACAAGCGCGTCAATGCCACCATGTATTTACTCGGCTATCAGGCGATGCTCTACGTTGGCAACGTGGTGGTCTCTTCCCCTGCCGGCTATATGTATGACCGTATTGGCTTTGAGCACACCTATATCATCATGGGCGCAACGGCGCTGACCTTTACCCTTATTTCTGCTTTTACGTTATCCGCCTGTCAGAGCAAATGGCGCGGGGCTCGTGCGCTGAACGTAGCAGAAACGTCAACACGATAAATTACGCCGTCAAAGAAGGAACCGAAATATGTTAAGTCGTATCAAAGAAGAACGCCTGCCTGTTATCGCTGCGCCCGTTGACTCCCGCGCATTCAGCGATGAACTGAATTCGGCGCGCAGCCACGTTCTGGACCTGATTAGCCGTCATTTAACGGAGTTCGGCGACAAATTCCCGGCGGAAACCTGCCAGAACGGTTTTTATCCGCTGACTGACAACGTGGAGTGGACCACCAGCTTCTGGACCGGGCAGCTGTGGCTGGCGTGGGAGATGAGCGGCGAGGAAAAATTCCGTGCGATGGCGGAAAAACACGTGCGCTCGTTTGGCCTGCGCATCGCCGGGCGCAACGACACCAATACCCACGATTTAGGCTTCCTTTACACGCTCTCCTGCGTAGCCGCGTGGCGGCTGACCGGAAACCGCGAGGCGCGCGGCTTCTCGCTGCTGGCGGCGGAAGCCCTGCTGGAACGCTTCCACGAGAAGGCGAAGATCATCCAGGCGTGGGGCGATCTCTCCGATCCGGAGCAGGCCGGGCGAATGATCATCGACTGCAACATGAACCTGCCGCTGCTCTACTGGGCAACGGAGCAGACGGGCGATCCGCGCTTTGCCGACGCCGCAAAAGCGCACGTCATGCAGGCGGCGACGTATCTCATTCGTGACGATGCCTCCACCTTCCACACCTACTATATGGATGTGGCAACCGGCGCACCGCGCTACGGCAACACCCAGCAGGGCTACGCCGACGACTCCTGCTGGTCGCGCGGGCAGGCGTGGGGCATTTACGGTTTCCTGCTGAGCTATATCTATACCGGCGACGAAACGATGATCGCTCTGTCAAAACGGCTGACGAACTACTTCCTCAATCGCCTGCCGGAAGACTACGTCTGCCACTGGGATCTGGCGCTGGTGGGCACCGACGCACTGCGTGACTCTTCCTCGGCGGCAATTGCGGTGTGTGGACTGCTGGAGCTGGTGAAACATCTGCCGGTCACAGATCCGGATCGCGAACGTTACCTCGAATGGGCGAAAGGGATTATGTCCTCGCTGACAAAGCACTATCTGATGGGTAAAGAAGAGAAGGGCAACGGGCTGCTTAAGCACTCGGTGTATCACCTGGCGAGCAATAAAGGCGTGGATGAGTGCGCAAGCTGGGGCGATTACTTCTACGTCGAGGCGCTGGTGCGCTTCACCCAGAGCTGGAAGCTGTACTGGTAACGGGCAGCGGTATCACCACCCAAGCACCTCTTTAATGGCGCGCCGGTAGGGCGTATCAAGCTGGGCAGGCACGCGGCAAATATAGTCCCGCGCATGGCTGCGGGTCTGTCCGCTGAGGCTGTCGAGATAAGCGATGGCCTCGTCCACGGCAGGAACCCTGCCTTCCTGCGACGCGCTTCTCGGCGGAAGCCCGGTCCAGATGAGCGCCTCAATTCCTCTCTCCCTCGCCCATGTCGAGATCGCTCCCGCGTTGCGTCCGGCTATCAGCAGCGAGCCGATACCATCGCAACGATCGTCAGGAATGGCCTCCCGCTCGCGCAGGGCCTGAGTGGCCACGCTCAGCGAAGTGGCATTCAGCCATACCCAAAGCACAGGCAGGGCGGGCGCGTTCATGCAGATGGCGGTCGCCAGTTCGCCGCCATCGCTGACGCGGCAGAACTCGACGGGCAAAGAAGGCCCGTCGGTTTGCCACTCACCGGCTACCGGTAGCGCGCCGCTTTTCCAGATTAACGAGCCCCAGCCAAGACAAGCGATTTTCATGCTGTTCCTCTGCGCGACGTGAACCAATAGCCTCAGACGTTATGCCTTAGGAATACGCAGCGTCTGGCCGGGATAAATTTTATCCGGGCTGGAGAGCATCGGGCGGTTCGCCTCAAAGATCTTGTTGTACTGATTGGCATCGCCGTACACGGTTTTAGAGATGGCGCTCAGGGTATCGCCGGATTTCACCGTATAGTAGGTTGCTTCATCTTTGGCGTCTGTCGCGGTGATATTGTTCTCCACCTCGCTGACGCCCGCGATGTTGCCGACGGCGACCTGGATTTTTTCTTTCTGCTCCTGCGTTAGCCCGTCGCCCGTTACGCTGGCCTTGCCATCGGTGACGTTAACCTGAACTTTATCGGAACCGGGAATGTTGAGTTTCTTGAGGTGCTCGGTGATTTTGTCGCTCTGACCCTTATGATCGGTCAGGTTGTCCCAAAGCTTTTCGCCTGCTTCTTTCACGAAGTTAAAAAGACCCATTCCATCCTCCTGTTAAACATGAAGTCAGAATAAGCATAGCAGTTGAGCGGTAAGGTGATAAAAAAAGCCCGGTGGCGTTAACGCTTACCGGGCCTGCGGGGGAAAGTTGTAGGCCGGGTAAACGTAGTGCCACCCGGCAAATTTCACAGAACTTAAACCCCTTGCTCCAGAATACGGATGTGGGTTTCCAGAACGTCCCCTTTCACCGCGTCGCTCCACGCTTTCATATGCGCGGTCTGCAAATGGGCTTCAAGGTGCGCGACGGTTTCCCACTGCTCCACCATGATGATAGAGTCTGGCGCGGTCGCCTGGAAGCTTGCGCTGGTGGCGGCGTCTACCATCGGCGCGTAGCCGTGGCAGCCTTCTTCTTTCAGTACGGTCGGGATGATCTTCGCGAACTCATCCAGTACTGCCTGGCGGTGATGTTGGCCAGGACGCGTACGGATTTCAGCAATAACGGTAAGCATAATTAACTCCTTCTAATTCCAGGCTACCAGTTAAGCAAAAATTTCCGCGAGATGCTTGCGATATTCTGCGATATAGCGCGGGACGTCCGGCATTTTAATTACGTCGTTGACGATAAAGGTCGGCAGCGGCTCCATACCCAGGAACTGATTCGCCTTGTGGAACGGCAGATACGCGCCGTCTACGCCCACGCCTTCGAAGAACTGATCTTTCTCGGTGAACGCTTCCAGCGGCGCGTTCCAGGTCAGGGAGAGCATATATTTTTTGCCCTGAATCAGACCGCCGGAACCGTATTTTTTAGACGCATCTGAACGGGTACGACCGTCGCTGGCATACAGCGAACCGTGACCTTCGGTAAACACATCGTCCATGTATTTTTTCACGGTCCACGGTGCGCCCATCCACCAGCCCGGCATCTGCCAGATCACCACGTCGGCCCACAGGAAGTTCTGCACTTCGGCCTTCACGTCGTAATCGCTGTCCGCGCGCACGACCTTAACATCATGTCCGGCGTCGCGCAGGAAACCATCCGCGACCTCGGTCAGGGTGTCATTGAGCTGGCCTTTAGAGTGCGCAAATTCTTTCGCGCCGTTGATAATCAGAATGTTGCTCATTATTTGTCCTCGATGATGAGAGTATGCCGGGTATTCTACGCGCGAGGACGGAGCGGAAAAATAAGCAAAATGTGCAAAGTCTTTTGCGCTCAGCGCAATAATCTTACCAGCTGACGGTCACCGCAAAACCCCCTTCCGGCGCATTGCCCAGCGAGACGCGCATCCCGTGCAACGCCGCGATACGCTTGACGATAGACAACCCCAGACCGCTGCCGGTGGCGTCCTGGCCCGGTGGACGATAAAAGCGCTCGCCGAGACGCGTCAGCGCATCGGTTGAAATGCCCGGGCCGTTGTCGCGCACGGTAAAGCTTTGGGTGTTCAGCGTCACGTCCACCACGCTGCCGCGCGGGCTGTAACGAACGGCGTTGTCCAGCAGGTTACGCGCCAGAAGGCTCAGCAGTAGCGGCTGTCCGTGACGCATCACCTCGGGCGCATTAGCGTTGAGCCGAACATCAATGCCCGCCTGCTGCGCCGGATGCCAGATATCCAGCACCGCGGATTGCAGCAAATCGGCCATCATCACGGGTTCGACGTCATCAAGATTATCCAGTGAATCCAGGCGCGACAGGGTGAGAAGCTGATCCACCAGCCGGGAGGCGCGGTCGATGCCTGCGTGCAATTGCCCCAGCGCTTTAGACTGCGCCCCGGGATCGTCAAGGGAAAGCTGCGCCACGTCGGTTTGCACCTTCAGCGCGGCCAGCGGGCTGCGCAACTCATGGGCGGCATCCGAGGTGAAGCGACGCTCGCGGGCCATCATCTCCTGCGTACGGGCGAAAAGATGGTTAAGCGCATCAAGCAGGGGGCGAACCTCCGTCGGCACGCCGTGGGTGGGCAGCGTATCGGTCGCATCCGGGGAGCGCGAGCGCAGGGTCTGCGCCAGGTTTTTCAGCGGTTTCAGTTCCCGGCTCAGCAGAACAATCAGCAACAGCAGCATTATGGGCAGCGCCACCAGCCACGGCGTCAGCTGCGAGCTGACCACGTCCAGCGCCATATCCTGTCGGTACTCCCACTCCTGGCCAACCACCACGCGGTATTTCCCGTCCGGAGAAGTCAGCCACAGGAAACGCCATTCGTCGTTGTCATCCTGCAACCGACCGTCATCAAACCCGTCCCGGCGGTAGAGGTAAGGTATGTCGCGCCCGTTTTCGCCGTCGTTAAGCACCATGCTGCCGTCGGCGGTGAAGATTGCGAAGGCCAGCGCATCGTCGTCAAGATGGCCGTGTTTGGCTTTTTTCGGCACCTCGCGCATGCGTTCCGGGGCGCGAAGTTCGTCCACGTCCATCGTCAGCAGCCGTTTGGCAAACAGCATCTGCTGGGTATCGAACAGCTTATCGAGCTTGTCGGTCGTCTGGTGCCAGGCCACCACGCTTGCGGCAAACCAGGCCGCCAGGGACAGCAGCAAAAAGAGGAGCGTCAGGCGCAGCTTCAGGCTCAGGCGTTGGGTCAGTTTCATGCGTCACCCAGGGTATAACCGATGCCGTGCACGGTGCGGATAAAGTCGCTGCCGAGCTTGCGGCGTAAATGATGAACGTGGACTTCGACAGCGTTGCTGGAGACGTCATCATCCCAGTTGTAGAGCTTCTCCTCGATGGCCTTGCGCGGCAGCACGCGGCCCGCGTTGCGCATCAGCAGTTCCAGCAGGGCGAACTCTTTGGGTTTGAGCACCAGCGTTTCGCCCTCCAGCGTGGCGACAAGGCTTGCCGGATCGAGCGTGACCTTGCCGTGACGCAACTCGCTGCGCGCCTGACCGTGGCTGCGGCGTACCAGCGCTTCGAGGCGGGCCGCCACTTCAATCAGCGCGAACGGCTTACACAGGTAATCATCCGCCCCCAGGCGTAACCCTTCGACGCGCTGATTCAGCGCATCCCGCGCGGTCAGGATCAGCACCGGTTCGCTCTTTCCGCTTTCGCGCCAGGCGCGCAGGATCTCAAGCCCGTCGATTTCCGGCAGCGTCAGATCAAGCACCACGGCATCATACGGCGCGGTGTACAGGGCCGCCTGCCCGGTTTTCCCGTCGGTAAACCAGTCCACGTTAAAGCCCATTTTGCTTAAGCCCGCTTTGATGCCGTCGCCAATGAGCTTGTCGTCTTCTACCAGTAAAATGCGCATATTTCCTCCTTGATGCCGTCAGTAAACCTTCTGCAAGCGCCTGCTGTACAGTAAAAATAAATAAATTTTCCCCTTAAGAAGTTGTTAAGGTTTACCCTGTTTAATGGATTGTGAAACGACATTAAAGGGAGAGATAAAGATGAAAAAATTCGCTGCAATTGCTGCCATCATGATGATGACCACGGCCCCTGTCTTCGCTGCACAGGGTGGCTTCTCTGGCCCATCTGCGACACAGAATCAGACGCAAACCCAGCAGGGTGGCTTTGTCGATAACAACGCCAACCTCACCACCGCGGCTAAAGTGAAAGACCTGAAGGACGATGCCTGGGTGAAGCTGCGCGGGAACATTACCGAGCGCCTGTCCGATGACCGTTACACCTTCCGCGATGAAAGCGGCACGGTGGTGGTGGAGATCGACCACAAGCGCTGGAACGGCGTGACGGTGACGCCGCAGGATAAAGTCGAACTCCAGGGTAAAATCGATAAAGACTGGAACGAGTTTGAAATCGACGTGAAGCAGGTTATCAAGCTGAACAAATAACCCGGAAAGGGCCGCATGAGCGGCCCTTTTTCTTTGTGACTCAACTCGCCAGATGAGGTAGTATCTGCGGCAATATTGCCTGAAACCCATCGGTTTCTGAGTTGAGGAATCACACGTAATGAGCGATATGGCAGAGCGCCTCGCGCTACATGAATTCACGGAAAATGCCTACCTGAACTACTCCATGTACGTCATCATGGACAGGGCGTTGCCGTTTATCGGGGATGGCCTGAAGCCCGTTCAGCGCCGCATCGTCTATGCGATGTCCGAACTGGGGCTGAACGCTACCGCCAAGTTCAAGAAATCCGCCCGTACCGTCGGCGACGTGCTGGGTAAATACCATCCGCACGGCGACAGCGCCTGCTATGAAGCGATGGTGCTGATGGCCCAGCCGTTCTCTTATCGCTATCCGCTGGTGGATGGCCAGGGGAACTGGGGGGCGCCGGACGATCCGAAATCCTTCGCGGCAATGCGTTATACCGAATCTCGCCTGTCTAAATATGCCGAAGTGCTGTTGGGCGAGCTGGGGCAGGGCACGGTCGACTGGGTGCCAAACTTCGACGGTACGATGCAGGAGCCGAAAATGCTGCCTGCGCGTCTGCCGAACATCCTGCTAAACGGCACGACCGGTATCGCCGTGGGCATGGCGACGGACATTCCGCCGCACAACCTGCGTGAAGTGGCAAAAGCGGCCATCACCCTGATTGAGCAGCCAAAAACCTCGCTGGACGATTTGCTGGATATCGTGCAGGGGCCGGACTATCCGACCGAAGCCGAGATCATCACCTCGCGTGCGGAAATCCGCAAAATCTACCAGAACGGCCGCGGCTCCGTGCGCATGCGCGCGGTGTGGAATAAAGAGGATGGTGCCGTGGTGATCACCGCGCTGCCGCACCAGGTGTCGGGTGCCAAAGTGCTGGAACAGATCGCCACCCAGATGCGCAATAAAAAGCTGCCGATGGTGGACGACCTGCGTGATGAATCGGACCACGAAAACCCGACCCGTCTGGTGATTGTGCCGCGTTCTAACCGCGTGGATATGGAGCAGGTGATGAACCACCTGTTCGCCACTACCGATCTGGAAAAAAGCTACCGCATCAACCTGAACATGATTGGTCTGGACGGTCGTCCGGCGGTGAAAAACCTGCTGGAGATCCTTACCGAATGGCTGGCCTTCCGCCGCGATACGGTGCGCCGTCGTCTGAACCATCGCCTGGAAAAAGTGCTTAAGCGCCTGCATATCCTCGAAGGTTTGCTGGTGGCGTTCCTCAACATTGACGAAGTGATCGAGATCATTCGTACCGAGGACGAACCTAAGCCTGCCCTGATGTCGCGCTTTGGCATCAGCGAAACCCAGGCCGAAGCGATCCTCGAACTGAAATTGCGCCATCTCGCCAGACTGGAAGAGATGAAGATCCGCGGCGAGCAGAACGAGCTGGAAAAAGAGCGCGATCAGCTTCAGGCGATTCTGGCGTCCGAGCGCAAGATGAACACTCTGCTGAAGAAAGAGTTGCAGGCCGATGCCGACGCCTTTGGCGACGACCGTCGTTCTCCGCTGCACGAGCGCGAAGAGGCGAAGGCGATGAACGAGCACGACATGCTGCCGTCCGAGCCGGTAACCATCGTGCTTTCCCAGAGCGGCTGGGTGCGTAGCGCCAAAGGCCACGATATCGACGCGCCGGGTCTGAGCTACAAATCCGGTGACAGCTTCAAGGCGGCGGTGAAGGGCAAGAGTAACCAGCCGGTGGCGTTTATCGACTCCACGGGCCGCAGCTACGCCATTGACCCGATCACGCTGCCGTCTGCGCGCGGCCAGGGCGAACCGCTAACCGGTAAGCTGACGCTGCCGCCGGGTGCCACGGTTGAGCATATGCTGATGGAAGCCGACGATCAAAAACTGCTGATGGCGTCTGATGCGGGCTACGGCTTTATCTGTACCTTCAACGATCTGGTGTCGCGTAACCGTGCCGGTAAAGCGCTGATTAGCCTGCCGGATAACGCACACGTCATGCCGCCGCTGATCATCGAGAACGAAAGCGACATGCTGCTGGCGATCACCGCTGCCGGACGTATGCTGATGTTCCCGGTCAGCGATTTGCCGGAGCTGTCGAAAGGCAAGGGCAACAAGATCATCAGTATCCCGTCAGCGGAAGCGGCAAAAGGCGAAGATAGCCTCGCGCATCTCTTCCTGCTGCCGCCGCAGAGCACGCTGACCATTCATGTCGGCAAGCGTAAAATCAAACTGCGTCCGGAAGAGTTGCAGAAGGTGGTGGGTGAGCGCGGACGTCGCGGCTCACTGATGCGCGGTCTCCAGCGAATCGACCGCGTGGAGATTGACTCGCCGGCGCGCAGCAAAGCGGACGATAGCGAAGAGTAACCTGTTTCATCCCCCTCTTTCCGGAGGGGGAATTACCATAAAATTTCCCGTAAAAACGTTGTTAATTCGTGCGTTGCGATTAACAATACGCGCTCGTAATAAAGTCCTTACCTGGCCACAGGTGAAGTATAATTGTCAGCTGTCAGGGCTTCAGAGGTCGCTATGCTATACATTATTCGTCTCATTCTTACCGTTATTTATTGCATTCTGGTCTGTATTTTCGGATCGATTTATTGCCTGTTCAGCCCGCGTAACCCAAAGCATGTCGCGACGTTTGGCCACATGTTTGGTCGTCTTGCGCCGCTGTTTGGCCTGAAAGTTGAAAAGCGTCTGCCTGAAGGGGCGGAGAATTTCGGTAACGCCATCTATATCGCTAACCATCAGAACAACTACGATATGGTGACGGCCTCAAATATTGTTCTTCCGCCGACCGTAACCGTGGGCAAAAAAAGCCTGCTGTGGATCCCCTTTTTCGGCCAGCTGTACTGGCTCACCGGTAACTTGCTGATTGACCGCAACAACCGCGCCAAAGCGCATGGCACCATTGCGGAAGTGGTGGATCAGTTTAAAAAGCGCCGGATTTCCATCTGGATGTTCCCGGAAGGGACGCGCAGCCGTGGTCGCGGCCTGCTGCCGTTCAAGACCGGCGCGTTTCATGCTGCAATTGCGGCTGGCGTTCCAATTATTCCCGTGTGTGTTTCCAATACATCGAATAAGATTAATCTTAACCGTCTGAATAACGGACTGGTCATTGTCGAAATGCTGCCGCCGGTAGATACCTCTAAATACGGTAAAGACCAGGTGCGCGAGCTGGCCACGCACTGCCGCGAGCTGATGGCTCAGCATATTGCGCAGCTCGATAAAGAAGTTGCAGAGCGAGAAGCCGCCGGTAAGATTTAACCCGGTGTCGTGTAAGGGAAAACGAATTCCCGCGTTGTTAGTCGTTTCAGATGGAGCTTATATGTCACTCAGTCGGCGTCAGTTTATTCAGGCTTCGGGTATCGCCCTTTGTGCGGGTGCGATGCCGCGGACAGCCAGCGCCGCCGGGCAGCAACAGCCGCTGCCTATTCCGCCGTTGATTGAATCCCGTCGCGGGCAGCCGCTATTCCTCACGCTTCAGCGTAGCCACTGGTCCTTTACCCAGGGAACGCGCGCGCAGGTATGGGGCATTAACGGACGCTACCTCGGGCCGACCATTCGCGTGTGGAATGGCGATGACGTTAAGCTCATCTACAGTAACCGTACGACGGAAAATGTCGCGATGACCGTCAGTGGTTTGCAGGTGCCGGGGCCGCTGATTGGCGGCGCGGCACGCATGATGTCGCCGAATGCCGACTGGGCGCCCGTCCTCCCGATTCGTCAGAGCGCGGCGACATTGTGGTATCACGCCAATACCCCGAACCGCACCGCCCAGCAGGTCTACAACGGCCTGGCCGGAATGTGGCTGATTGAAGATGAGGTCAGTAAAACGCTGCCGATCCCGAATCACTACGGCGTCGATGATTTCCCGATCATTATTCAGGATAAGCGACTGGATAACTTTGGTACCCCGGAGTACAGCGAGCCGGGCAGCGGTGGCTTTGTGGGCGATACGCTGCTGGTTAACGGCGCGCAAAGCCCGTATGTCGAAGTGTCTCGTGGCTGGGTGCGCCTGCGTCTGCTGAATGCCTCTAACTCGCGCCGCTACCAGTTGCAGATGAGCGACGGCCGCGCGCTGCACGTGATTTCAGGCGATCAGGGGTTATTACCTGCGCCGGTGTCAGTGAAGCAGCTGGCGCTGGCGCCAGGCGAACGTCGTGAAATCCTCGTGGATATGACCAACGGGGATGAAGTGTCCGTGACCTGCGGCGAAGCGGCAAGCATTGTTGACCGTATTCGCGGCTTCTTTGAACCGTCGAGCGTGCTGGTCTCCACGCTGGTGCTGACGCTGCGCCCGACCGGCCTGTTGCCGCTGGTGACCGACAGCCTGCCGATGCGCCTGCTGCCGCAGGAAATTGTGACCGGCCCGGCAGTACGCAGTCGCGATATCAGCCTTGGCGACGATCCGGGCATCAACGGCGCGCTGTGGGACGTAAACCGCATTGATATCACCGCCCAGCAGGGAACCTGGGAGCGCTGGACCGTCCGCTCGGAGATGCCGCAGTCGTTCCATATTGAAGGGGTGTCATTCCTGATCCGCAACGTCAACGGGGCGATGCCGTTCCCGGAAGACAGGGGCTGGAAAGATACCGTCTGGGTGGATGGCCAGGTCGAACTGCTCGTCTACTACGGCCAGCCTTCCTGGCCGCACTTCCCGTTCCTGTTCCACAGCCAGACCCTGGAGATGATGGACAGGGGATCGGTAGGGCAGATGCTGGTGAATCCGGCACCGTAAAACACTTTCTCCCTCTCCCTGTGGGAGAGGGTTGGGGTGAGGGCAACAGCCCGCACAATACCCCTTCATTTCCCCCGGTAAACCAGCGTATAATCCCGCTCCTTTTGTCTATTTTTTCTTCGGAAGCATTATGAGCGCTATTTCCCTGATCCAGCCGGATCGCGACCTCTTCTCCTGGCCCCAGTACTGGGCAGCCTGCTTTGGACCGGCGCCTTTCCTGCCGATGTCCCGTGAAGAGATGGACCAGCTGGGCTGGGACAGCTGCGATATTATTCTGGTGACGGGCGATGCGTATGTCGATCACCCGAGCTTTGGCATGGCGATCTGCGGCCGTATGCTTGAAGCCCAGGGCTTCCGCGTGGGGATCATCTCCCAGCCTGACTGGAACAGCAAAGACGACTTTATGCGTCTGGGCAAGCCTAACCTGTTCTTCGGCGTGACCGCGGGCAACATGGACTCGATGATCAACCGCTATACCGCCGACCGTAAGCTGCGCCATGACGACGCTTATACGGCTGACAACGTGGCGGGTAAACGTCCCGACCGCGCAACCCTCGTCTACACCCAGCGATGCAAAGAAGCATGGAAAGACGTGCCGGTGATCCTGGGCGGCATCGAAGCGAGCCTGCGCCGTACCGCACACTATGACTACTGGTCCGACACCGTGCGCCGTTCGGTGCTGGTGGATTCGAAAGCCGACATGCTGATCTTCGGTAACGGTGAGCGTCCGCTGGTAGAGGTGGCACACCGTCTGGCGCAGGGCGAAGCGGTCAGCGAGATCCGCGACGTGCGCAACACCGCGATCATGGTGAAAGAGGCGCTGCCGGGCTGGAGCGGGGTGGATTCCCGCATTATCGATATGCCGGGCAAAATCGATCCTATCCCGCATCCGTACGGTGACGATCTGCCGTGCGCGGATAACAAACCGGTTGAGCCGAAGAAAGCGGAAGCAAAAGCCGTGGTGGTGCAGCCGCCGCGTCCGAAGCCGTGGGAAAAAACCTATGTGCTGCTGCCGTCCTACGAAAAAGTAAAAAGCGATAAAGTACTCTACGCCCACGCGTCGCGCATCTTACACCATGAAACCAACCCCGGCTGCGCGCGAGCGCTGATGCAAAAGCACGGCGAGCGCTATATCTGGGTTAACCCGCCGGCGATCCCGCTCTCTACCGAAGAGATGGACAGCGTGTTTGCTCTGCCGTACAAGCGTGTACCGCATCCGTCATATGGCAGCAGCCGCATTCCGGCGTACGAGATGATTCGTTTCTCGATCAACATCATGCGCGGCTGCTTCGGCGGGTGCTCCTTCTGTTCGATCACCGAACACGAAGGCCGTATTATTCAGAGCCGTTCCGAAGAGTCGATTGTTAACGAGATCGAAGCCATTCGCGACACGGTGCCGGGCTTTACCGGTGTGATCTCCGATCTGGGTGGTCCAACGGCCAACATGTACATGCTGCGCTGTAAATCGCCGCGCGCCGAGCAGACCTGCCGTCGTCTCTCCTGCGTCTATCCGAGCATTTGCGAGCATATGGACACCAACCACGAGCCGACTATCAATCTTTACCGTCGCGCCCGTGACCTGAAAGGCATCAAGAAGATCCTGATCGCCTCCGGCGTGCGTTACGACATTGCGGTAGAAGATCCGCGCTACATCAAAGAGCTGGCGACGCACCACGTTGGCGGTTATCTGAAGATCGCCCCGGAGCACACCGAAGAAGGCCCGCTGTCCAAAATGATGAAGCCGGGCATGGGCAGCTATGACCGCTTTAAAC
This sequence comes from Enterobacter cloacae complex sp. CDL013, assembly GCF_049238805.1. Taxonomy (NCBI): domain Bacteria; kingdom Pseudomonadati; phylum Pseudomonadota; class Gammaproteobacteria; order Enterobacterales; family Enterobacteriaceae; genus Enterobacter; species Enterobacter cloacae complex sp. CDL013. The sequence goes on from NZ_JBMKGT010000001.1 coordinate 267,091, forward strand.
AGCTGTTTGATACCTATTCAAAACAGGCGGGGAAAGAGCAGTATCTGATCCCATACTTCATCTCCGCACACCCCGGCACCCGTGATGAAGACATGGTGAACCTGGCGCTGTGGCTGAAGCAGCGTCGATTCCGTCTGGATCAGGTGCAGAACTTCTACCCGTCGCCGCTCGCCAACTCGACGACCATGTATTACACCGGCAAAAACCCGCTGAGTAAGATTGGTTATAAGAGCGAAGACGTGGTGGTGCCGAAAGGGGATAAACAGCGCCGTCTGCATAAAGCGCTGCTGCGCTATCACGATCCGAAAAACTGGCCGCTGATCCGTCAGGCGCTGGAAGAGATGGGGAAAAAGCACCTGATCGGCTCGCGTCGTGATTGCCTGGTGCCTGCGCCAACGCTGGAAGAGATGCGCGAAGCGCGCCGCCAGAACCGCAACACGCGCCCGGCGCTGACCAAACATACCCCGATTGCGCATCAGCGTTCGAATGGTGTTGCGGGAACGAAGAAGAACGTAAAACGTAAGACCGGTTAAACCTGTAACAATACCCGGTGGCGCTGCGCTTACCGGGTCTACAGGTCTAACCCTCTCCCCTCCGGGGAGAGGGCAGGGTGAGGGGATTACCCGCCAAACTGATCCGGGTCCGGCCCAAGCCGCTTGCCCTGATCCAGCTTCGCAATTTCACCCAGCTCGTCTTTATCCAGGCGGAAATCCCAGACGTCGAAGTTCTCGGCGATACGCGATGGCGTGACCGATTTCGGGATCACCACCAGACCGCTATCCAGATGCCAGCGAATGACGATCTGCGCCGGGGTTTTACCGTACTTATCCGCCAGTTCACGGATGATTTGCTGGTCAAACACCCCTTCGCCGCCCTGGGCCAGCGGGCTCCAGGATTCAGTCTGGATCTTGTGCGTGGCGTTCCATGAATGAAGCTGGCGCTGCTGCATCAGCGGGTGCAGCTCAATCTGGTTAATCACCGGCGCGACGCCCGTTTCATCAATCAGGCGTTGCAGATGATGAACCTGGAAATTACAGACGCCGATGCTTTTTATCAGCCCCTCTTTTTGCAGTTCAATCATCCCTTTCCAGGCATCAACGTAATGGTCGATAGCCGGTACCGGCCAGTGCATGAGATAAAGATCGACGAAATCGAGCTGGAGTTTCTCCAGACTCTCCTGCAACGCTTCGCGGGGACGCTTTTGATCGTCGTTCCACAGCTTGGTAGTGATGAAAAGCTCATCCCGGGGAACGCCGGCGCTGGCAAGCGCTTTTCCCACGCCGTCCTCGTTTTTATAGGCGGCGGCGGTATCGATGGACCGATAGCCGACTTCCAGGGCTTTATGAATGGCGGAGACGACCTCGTCGTTACCGGCTTTCCATACACCTAGCCCCAGCTGGGGCATCACGTTGCCGTCCTGTAGCTTGATTACGGTTTGGTTTGCCATTTTTCCTCCTTCAGGTGCTCATCGCCGGAGGGAACCTCCGACGATGTGATGTGCATTAAGTCTGGACGAAATGTCAAAAAACGAAAGTCAGGATCCTAAAAACGCTTAGCGTGCCGCTTCGTAAATACGACGGCTGACGTCAAGGGTGATGTCGCCATGCTCGCCGATCTGCGTCATACCGTGTGCTTCCAGTTTCGCCAGCAGGGCAGGGATGGAGCTGCCGTCCAGGCCGTAGCCAGAGAGACGCGTTGGCACGCTCAGGCTTTCAAAGAAGTGACGGGTGGCTTCAATCGCGGCATCGATACGCGCATCGTCGGAACCGTCGGTGATGTTCCACACGCGTTCGGCGTACTGGAGCAGTTTGGCGCGTTTAGCGTCACGTTTTTCGTTCCACAGCGCAGGCAGAACCACCGCCAGCGTCTGGGCGTGATCCAGGCCGTGCATCGCCGTCAGCTCGTGGCCGAGCATGTGGGTAGCCCAGTCTTGCGGCACGCCTGCGCCGATCAGGCCGTTCAGCGCCTGGGTGGCTGCCCACATCACGTTGGCACGCACGTCGTAGTTTTCAGGCTCTTTCAGCGCTTTCGGACCTTCTTCAATCAGCGTCAGCAGAATGCCTTCCGCGAAACGATCCTGAATTTTGGCGTTTACCGGGTAAGTAACGTACTGCTCAACGGTGTGAACAAAGGCGTCGACCACGCCGTTCGCCACCTGACGCGCAGGCAGGGTATAGGTGTAAACCGGATCGAGGATCGCGAACACGGGCTGAACGTGTTCGTTCATAAAGGCCTGCTTGTCACCGGTGGTTTTACGGGAGATGACCGCGCCTTTGTTGGACTCTGATCCGGTGGCCGGCAGCGTCAGCACGGAGCCCATCGGGATCGCACTGCTGATGTCGCTGCCGCCCGTTTCCAGAATATGCCACGGGTCGATGCCGTCAGCGTAATGGGCCGCCGCCGCGATGAATTTGGTGCCGTCCAGCACGGAACCGCCGCCCACCGCCAGCAGGAAGGTGATCTGCTCGTCGCGGGCGATTTTTACCGCGTTCATCAGCGTTTCATAAGACGGGTTAGGCTCGATACCGCCGAACTCGCGCACGTCCAGACCTTCCAGAGCGCTGTACACCTGATCCAGTACGCCGGTTTTTTTCACGCTGCCGCCGCCGTAGGTAATCAGGACGCGGGCGTCCGTCGGGATTTGCGCGCGCAGGTCAGCGATAGCGTTTTTACCAAACAGAATGCGGGTTGGGGTATGAAGATTAAAGTTGTTCATGGCTTGTTCCCTGTAGTGGGTAAAAAATCGTGGTGGCGCAGAAGGCAACCTGATGCTGCTCATTGTGGCGGGCAGGCGCTATCCTCTCAATGCACATTCCTGCCGATGTCTTGCCCATTTCTACAGCGCGCTGGAGAAACGGTAAGAAAATGCGCACACTGTCAGCGTCGGAAACCGTACCCGGAGTAACTGAAAATGAACCGTGATGCCATCTGCCGCCAGCTAACGTCGCAGATTAAAACACTGATTGATAACGGAAATGATTCGGCTGAGCTGTTGCCGGATATTCGATTGCTGTACGGTACCCAGCCCGGGACGCGCACCCCGGTGATGTATCAGCCCGGCATCGTGTTTCTCTTTTCTGGCCATAAGATTGGCTATATCAATGAGCGCGTGTTCCGTTACGACACCAATGAATATCTGCTTCTGACAGTACCTTTACCTTTCGAATGTGAAACTTTCGCGACAGAGGAGGTGCCGCTGGCCGGGATCCGCGTCAACGTCGACATCCTCCAGTTGCAGGAGCTGCTGATGGATATTGGGGAGGACGAACTTTTCCGGCCGTCGATGGCGGCAAGCGGTATCAACTCCGCGACCCTATCGGAGGAAATTCTCTGCGCGATTGAACGCCTGTTAGACGTGATGGAAAGGCCGCTGGATGCGCGTATTCTCGGAAAGCAGATTATCCGCGAAATTCTTTACCATGTGCTGCTCGGGCCGGGCGGCGGGGCGCTGCTGGCGCTGGTAAGCCGCCAGACGCACTTTAGCCTGATTAGCCGCGTGCTCAAGCGCATTGAGAGCCAGTACACGGAAAACCTCAGCGTTGACCAGCTGGCGGCGGAAGCCAATATGAGCGTCTCGGCGTTTCACCATAACTTTAAATCCGTCACCAGCACGTCGCCGTTGCAGTACCTCAAAACCTACCGTCTACATAAGGCGCGGATGCTGATGATCCACGATGGCATGAAGGCCAGCGCCGCGGCGATGCGGGTTGGGTATGAAAGCGCGTCGCAGTTTAGTCGGGAGTTTAAGCGCTACTTCGGCGTCACGCCGGGGGAAGATGCGTCGCGCATCAGAACGATGCAGGGCGCTTAGGCTTTTGATTCTCTCCCCGCGGGAAGAGAATCAGGATGGGGTATCAGGCGCTGCAATACTTCTTCTTAATCACCACCGTGATTGTGCCGACCAGGCCCGCAACCAGCAGGAAGATCGGCAGCACCATCAGGAACGTCATCACCTGGTCTTCATGGCGCTTAACAAACGGGATCATATTCAGCGCGTAGCCGAGCGTGGTGACCACGCCCACCCAGAGCAGAGCGCTCAGCCAGTTGAAGAACTGGAAGCGGCGGTTAGGGAGGCCTGAAATACCCGCCATGGTAGGCAACAGGGTGCGAACAAACGCCAGAAAACGCCCGGCAAGTAACGCCAGCAGGCCGTGGCGGTCAAACATGCAGGTGGCGCGCTGGTGATATTTATGCGGCAGCTGTGCCAGCCAGCCTTTCACCACGCGGGTGTTTCCAAGCCAGCGCCCTTGCAGGTAGCTCAGCCAACAGCCGAGACTGGCCGCAGAAGTGAGGATCACCATTGTCGGTGCGAAGTCCATCACGCCCTTGCCGATTAACGCCCCTGCGAGCAGGAGCAGGCTGTCGCCGGGTAAAAATGAGGCTGGCAGTAGTCCATTCTCCAGAAACAGCGTCGCGAACATCACGAAATAGACAATCCCGACGACATGCGGGTCCGCCAGCGCGGCAAAATCGTGTTGCCAGAGCGCCGTGATGATATTTTGAATAACAGCCATGGACTTTCCTGTGGAACAGCAGATATAACGCTATTGTACTCCCAATTTTGCCTGTCGGGGTTGATCGCAGGCGCATCTCATACAGACTTTTCTGCTTGCGGTGTTCAGAATTGCGTCCGGGGAGTACATTTCAGTCAGCACTTTACACGATGCGCTCAAATCCTGCCGATAAATCCGCAATTAAATCGTCCACATTTTCCAGCCCGATATGCAGGCGGATTAAGGTCCCTTCGAAGTCCACCTCGCCGCCCGGGCGCAGGGCCGCAATCTGCTCCGGCTGGTTGGGCAGGATCAGCGATTCAAACCCACCCCATGAATAGGCCATGCTGAAGAGGGTAAAGTTATCCAGATAGCTTGCCAGTTCGGCGTCATTCAGGCGCTTTTTAAGTACAAATGAGAACAACCCGCTGCTGCCCGTAAAGTCACGTTGCCAGTATTCATGGCCTTTGCTGCCCGGCAGCGCCGGATGGTTAACGCGCTCCACCTGCGGATGCAGCGCCAGCCACTGTGCAATTTGCAGGCTGCTTTCGTGATGCTGACGCAGACGCACGCCGAGCGTACGGATGCCCCGGCTGGTCATGTAGGCGGTATCGGCATCCACCATCTGGCCCATCAGGTAGGCGTTTTCACGCAATTGATCCCAGCAGCGGGCGTTAGATACCGCCGTACCGATCATGCCGTCGGAATGGCCAATCAGGTATTTGGTCGCCGCCTGAATGGAGATATCGATGTCAAATTCCAGGGCTTTAAACAGCACACCTGCCGCCCAGGTGTTGTCGATCATGATGATCGCTTCCGGCGCTATGCTGCGCACCGCCTTCACGATGGCCGGGACGTCATGCACTTCCATGGTGATGGAACCGGGAGATTCCAGGAACACAACGCGCGTGTTGGGCTGAATAAGCCCGGCAATACCGGCCCCAATCAGCGGATCGAACCAGCTGGTGGTGACGCCGAGCTTGCTGAGTATTTTGGTGCAGAAGTCCTGGCTTGGCTCGTAAGCGGTATTGGTCATCAGGACGTGGTCACCCTGTTCCACAAACGCCAGAATGGTATTGGCGACCGCCGCCGCGCCGCACGGGAACAGCGCGCAGCCCGCGCCGCCCTCCAGTTCGCACATGGCTTCCTGCAACGAGAAATGGGTTAACGTGCCACGACGACCGTAAAACAGCCCGCCCTTCGCGCGATTACGCGTAGCGATTTTTTTATCTTCAACGGTATCAAACACCAGCGAGGAGGCGCGCTGGATCACGCTGTTGACCGAGCCCTGCGTGTATTTCTTACTGCGTCCTGCCTGCACCAGCGTGGTCTCCAGCTGCTTTTTAGTCATGTTCGCTAACCCTATTTTTATACGTCTGGACGTCCAGACTACCACGATTGTCAGAATGTGCATCCGGATGCTTATCGAATAAGCAGAAAATATTATCAAAAATTCGCATAAGAAATTTTTACTGCGTAAGCGCAAGGAAAGTGAGCGAAAATTACGGCACTATGTAAATACTAATGAGAACTACTATCAATTCGACGACGTTTTGATATTATTACGTTCAGATTTTGTGATTTGCGTCCTGGAGATACAGAGTGGGTAATAATTTGATGCAGACGGATCTCTCCGTTTGGGGCATGTATCAACATGCTGACATCGTAGTTAAGATTGTGATGATCGGCCTGATTCTGGCGTCCGTGATCACCTGGGCTATCTTCTTCAGCAAGAGCGCCGAACTTCTTTCACAAAAACGCCGCCTCAAGCGTGAGCAGAAGCAGCTGGCGGAAGCCCGTTCTCTGGATCAGGCTTCTGATATCACCTCATCCTTCCATGCGAAAAGCCTGACTACCCTGTTAGTGAACGAAGCGCAGAACGAGCTGGAACTCTCCGCAGGCAGTGAAGATAACGAAGGCATTAAAGAGCGTACCGGCTTCCGTCTGGAGCGTCGCGTTGCGGCCGTGGGTCGTCATATGGGCCGCGGTAACGGCTACCTGGCGACTATCGGCGCTATCTCCCCGTTCGTCGGCCTGTTCGGTACCGTCTGGGGCATCATGAACAGCTTTATCGGTATCGCCCAGACGCAGACCACTAACCTTGCGGTCGTCGCGCCGGGTATCGCAGAAGCGCTGCTGGCAACGGCTATCGGTCTGGTTGCCGCTATCCCGGCGGTTGTTATCTATAACATCTTCGCGCGCATGATTGGCAGTTACAAAGCCACACTGGGTGACGTTGCCGCGCAGGTTCTGCTGCTGCAAAGCCGCGATCTGGACCTGAACGCCAGCGCCGTTAAACCGGTTCATGCGGCGTCCAAACTGCGCGTAGGTTGATTGTATGGCAATGCGTCTTAATGAAAATCTGGACGATAACGGTGAAATGCATGAGATCAACGTGACGCCGTTTATCGACGTCATGCTGGTTCTGCTGATTATCTTTATGGTTGCCGCACCGCTGGCGACGGTGGATGTGAAGGTGAATCTGCCTGCGTCCTCCAGCCAGCCGCAGCCGCGTCCGGAAAAGCCTATCTACCTGTCCGTGAAGGCCGATAAGTCCATGTTCCTGGGCAACGATCCGGTAACGGATGCCTCGGTTATTCCGGCGCTGGACCAGCTCACCGGCGGCAAGAAAGACACCACCGTCTTCTTCCGCGCGGATAAAACCGTCGATTATGAAACCATGATGAAGGTAATGGACACGCTGCATCAGGCGGGATACCTGAAGATTGGTCTGGTCGGCGAAGAGAAAGCGGCCGCGAAGTAAAACGAAGGCTCTTGCAGCCTTGCCTGCCGGGTGGCGGCGTCGCATTACCCGGCCTGCATTCCGCAACAATCATTGTTGTCTCACTCTGAAGGCGCCGTCGGCGCCTCTTCATCAAGCGCCACACAGGTCACGTTTGATGTACGGTAATTGCCTTCCGAGAGTTTACGGGTCAGGCGCAGGGTGGCTGTCTCGCGTGCCAGCAGGTACTGATAGTTCGCCTCCAGTCGCCCGAGGATCTTCTCTTTAAGCTCAGGACGCTGTTCAATAATGGCGTTCATCACCGCGCCGTAAATCTCCTCCTTGGCCTGCAAGGCGTAAATCTCCCGACGGTTCTGCCATTTCAGGCGTACCAGCGTGGCCGGAATCGAAACCAAATCCTGCGTAATTCGCGTCATCTCGTCATTTTTTATCTTTTTCAGGGCGTCGAGATTCTGCTTTAAGATAAATTCATCGCTTTTTTTATCATCTAAAGTCAAATAAACGTTATTACCGCTATCATCATTCACGTTAATCTTCCCCCAGGTTATAAAGAATGGGATTGTTTTTTTCACGCGTAATTAAATTAAGCCAAATTTCATTGCCGGCTTCATTTATTTGCTGCGTTTTCTCGACCATTATTTGACTTAGCGTCTGGGCGTCTATTTCCCCTTCGGCCTGTAAATCATTCAGCAGATGAACTAAGGCTTCAATCTTGATCGCGCGAAATAAACGCTCTTTTAAATGGCGATCGTGCTCTTCCAGCACCATATTACGGGATTTGCCAGTGCGTGTAACACCAATTAATATGTCGGCTTCATAGTCGGAGAGTTTTCTTTTTCCTTGAGTGAAATTCGCCTCTTTATCTGCTTCCGTCGAAGGCTGTTCCACAGGCGTAATGTGGTACTTTGCCGGGACAAGATTGTCGGGCAGCATTTTAATTTCCTTTAATTTCAAAAGGGTGGGGTTGGAAAAAGGGTGAGATTCGTTGACAATATCATGAGGCAATTTTAAAATCAAAAAAAATGGAGCCTACCCATGAACAGCATTTTCTTCACGGTCATAACGTTACTATTACTGACCGCTGGCGTGCTTTTATTGATGCAAGAGTTCAATAAAACGAAAGTGTCAAAAGACGTCAGTGAACCGCCGCAGCCTGAATTGATGTCGAAAGAGGAGGGGGAAGATCATTTCTCCGTATTGATGAACGCCGTGACACCGGTCTGGTACTGGCGAGTAAATCACGAATATATCGATTTCCTCCATGCGACAATTAAGCGAATGAAAATGGCCGAAATTAATGATACGCCCGGCCTGTTCGACGCGCAGCGCCGCTGTAGCGACCTTAATTCGGCGGTTTATAAATATTACGACAATATCAAAAAGCGCTGTCTGAATGGCGAGAAGGTGTCGTACTCCGATTTAGATGTATTAAATCTGCGCCAGTGTTTTCGTGAGTTTAGCCTGGAAGCCTACCCGGAACTGGTCGCGCTGGTCTGGCCGGAGTATGCGCGTCCGGATGTAGATCCCAACGAGGTATAGTTGAGATATACTCAGCGCTGGTTTCGTTTGCAGACAGGATTTTATGGAACGCTTCTTTGAAAACGCAATGTATGCCTCTCGCTGGCTGCTCGCACCCGTCTATTTTGGTCTCTCCCTGGCGCTGGTCGCCCTGACGATTAAGTTCTTTCAGGAGATATTCCACGTCCTGCCAAACATTTTCTCCGTGGCAGAAGCCGATTTGATTCTGGTTCTACTGTCGCTGGTAGATATGACGTTGGTGGGAGGATTACTGGTGATGGTGATGTTCTCCGGTTATGAGAATTTCGTCTCTCAGCTTGATATCGCCGAGCACAAAGAAAAGCTCAGCTGGCTGGGGAAAATGGACGCCTCATCGCTGAAGAATAAAGTCGCGGCGTCGATTGTTGCAATTTCGTCTATTCACCTGTTACGCGTCTTTATGGACGCGAAAAACGTCCCGGATAATAAGCTGATGTGGTATGTGATTATCCACCTGACGTTTGTGCTGTCGGCGTTTGTGATGGGGTATCTGGATAAGATCAGTAAGAAATAAATTCACCACGCCCCCTCTCCCTGTGGGAGAGGGGGCGTGGTAAGGGCAGCAGGCCGCACTATTTATCCGACGACGCCTGCCACAAATTCAGCTCACCATCCGCAACGTGCTGGTCAATCCGCATCAGTTCATCTTCGCTAAAGCGCAGGTTATTCAGCGCCTGAACGTTCTCTTCCAGCTGCTCCGGGCGGCTCGCGCCAATCAGTACCGACGTTACACGCTCATCTTTCAACAACCAGCTTAGCGCCATCTGCGCCATCGTCTGCCCGCGCGCGTGCGCCATCTCGTTCAGCAGACGAAGGCTGCTCAGGTTGGCTTCCGTCAGCATTTTCTCCGTCAGGCCGCGCACTTTTTTCCCTTCGCGCTGCATACGTGAACCGTCCGGAATGCCGTTCAGGTATTTTCCGGTGAGCAGGCCCTGTGCCAGCGGGGTAAAGGCGATACAGCCCGTTCCGTTTTTCTCCAGCGCGTCCAGCAGGCCGGTCTTGTCGACCCAGCGGTTAAGCAGGTTGTAAGACGGCTGGTGGATCAAAAGCGGGATCTTCCACTCGCGCAGCAATTTGGTCATCGCCGCCGTGCGTTCCGTGGAGTAAGACGAAATGCCGACATACAGCGCTTTTCCGCTCTGCACCGCGTGTGCCAGCGCGGCGGCGGTCTCTTCCATCGGCGTGTTTTCGTCTACGCGGTGAGAATAGAAAATATCCACATACTCCACACCCATGCGGTTCAGGCTCTGGTCGAGGCTGGCGAGCAGGTACTTACGTGAACCGCCCGAACCATACGGTCCTGGCCACATGTCGTAGCCCGCTTTGGTGGAGATGATCAGCTCGTCACGATAGCCGGCAAAATCCTCCCGCAGCAGGCGGCCAAAATTCTCTTCAGCGCTGCCCGGAGGGGGGCCGTAGTTGTTGGCAAGGTCAAAGTGGGTAATGCCGAGATCGAAGGCCTTACGCAGCAGCGCGCGCTGGGAATCGAGCGGCTGAACGTGACCGAAGCTGTGCCACAGGCCCAGCGACAGTGCCGGTAAGCGCAGGCCGCTTTTGCCGCAGTATCGGTACTGCATGTTTTCGTATCGGCCGGTGTAAGGGTGCCAGGACATGATGTCTCCTTTCTTGTCGGTGAATTTTCGAAACAACGTTTTCATTCTATGCCGACTCGATAATGAAAAAAGTATATTTTCTACAGTATCTGCCGATAACGAGGGGAGTACTCGCCTCTGGGCGAATTCACCCTCACGGCAAGGAATACTCAATGAAGATGCTTCGTAATTTCACCATCCGTTTCGTCATGCTGACGATACTGGGGATCTTTTGTGTCATGTGGGCAGGCGTGGGGCTTTACAGCACCTGGTCTCTGTCTCGTGTTTCTGATGGTAATGACGTTGACCGCCAGCTGGTCCGGCAAATGACGGTGCTGAGCCAGGGCAACGATCAGTATTTCCGTTTCGTCACCCGCCTGAGCCGGGCAATGGAAGTTAAAGCGGCGGGCGGCACGCCGGACCTGGCTCCTGCTCAGCAGGCGCTGGATAACATGAGTAAAAAGCTGGCAGAGATGAAAGCTATCTCCCCGGGCCCGATGGATGAAAAGGTGTCTGCGCAGGTGATTTCCACCTGGCAGGCGCTGCTCGATCAGGGCGTTACACCGCAGATGGCGCAGGCGAAGCAGGCGACGCTCGAAGGTTATCGTCAGCATGCCAACAACGTCACGCCGCCGCTAAGCCGTGCATTCGGGTCAGCGGCTGAGAACTTTAACAATACCGCGGCGAAGGCGCTCGACAGCACGCGCGTGGTGGTCGACGGCCTCACCAGCATGACCCGGACGGTAATTATCACCGCCACGATCGTGGGTCTGCTGATCCTGCTTTTCACCGACCGCTACCTGGTGGCGATACTGGTAAAACCGCTGGATCGTATCCGTCAGCAGTTCCGCCAGATTGCGCAGGGCGACCTCAGCCAGCCGATTGAATCTTTGGGCCGCAACTGCGTGGGGCAACTGGTACCGCTGCTGAGTGCAATGCAGGACAGCCTGCGGGAGGCGGTCAGCACGATTCGTTCCGGCAGCGAGAATATCTGGCGCGGGGCAACGGAGATCTCCAGCGGGAATAACGATCTTTCTTCGCGTACCGAAGAGCAGGCCGCCGCGCTGGAAGAGACCGCGGCCAGCATGGAGCAGCTTACCGCAACGGTGAAGCTGAACGCCGAAAGCGCGCGCCAGGCCAGCCAGCTTGCGGATGTCGCCTCCAGCACGGCCAGCCGCGGCGGGTCGCTGGTGGAAGATGTGGTTACGACCATGAGCGGCATTTCGGACAGCTCGAAAAAAATCGCTGAAATCACCACCGTTATCAACAGCATCGCTTTCCAGACTAATATTCTGGCGCTGAACGCCGCGGTGGAAGCCGCCCGGGCCGGGGAGCAGGGGCGAGGCTTTGCGGTCGTGGCGGGTGAGGTACGTAATCTGGCCAGCCGCAGCGCGAATGCGGCCAAAGAGATCGAAGGGCTGATTGCGGATTCCGTTGCCCGCGTGGAGCAGGGGGCGCAGCTGGTGAACGATACCGGCACCACGATGGAAGCAATCCTGCGCGACGTGACGGAAGTGACCGTCATTATGAAGCAGATCGCCACCGCGTCAGAGGAGCAGAGCAAAGGAATTTCTCAGGTCGGCGTTGCCATCACGCAGATGGACGGCGTGACCCAGCAGAACGCCTCGCTGGTGGAGCAGGTTTCCGCCGCCGCACTGGAACGGCAGACCGAAGAACTCCAGCGCTCAGTGCAGAAATTCCGTCTCACCGCGTAACCTCATCGTGTCAGGCCGTCTCTGGCGGCCTGACGTTTATCGCTCTGAATAATCTGTGTTACCTGCGACAGCTGACCAATTTTCACTTCGCTTGCCCGCATAAATTTACTTTTGTCGATCAGTAGCAGCGACTGGCTGGCGCGGTTTAACAGCAGCGCCTTAAAGCCCGCGTTGTGCTCGGACGGATCCCAGAGAACGCCATGCTCATCGACCCCTTCACACGAGAAGATAAACAGATCGATCTCCAGCCCTTTTAGCTGCGTCACCAGCGCCGGATTAACATAGCAGCGATACTTACGCTCAAGCGTTCCGCCGGAGCAGATAAGCGTGATCCGCTCGCGCTTTGCCATCTCGTGGCAGACAGGCAGGCTGTTGGTAAATACGGTGAGGTCGATGTCCGGCAACTGGCGCGCCAGATGAAAGCAGGTTGAGCTGGCGTCGAGGGCGATGGTCATCCCTTCGCTGATCCAGCCCAGCGCGTGGCGGGCAATATCGGCTTTGTCGGCATAATGGCTTTTCAGGCGTGCGCCAAAGGGTTCACCGCTGTCGCGGCTGTCCGGGTGAATCAGACGCGCGCGCCCGTGCTGGCGCAGAAGCTTCCCCTGCTGCTGCAACGACTTCAGATCCCGGCGGATCGTCTCTTTGCTGACGGAGAGCTTTTCAGCCAGCACCTCGGTAGTCAGCCAGTCGCTTTGACTCAGCAGGGTGATAAGGCTCTGCTGTCGGGTCGCTTTTAGCGTCTGGTCTGACATACGAGGCTCCTTGCGCACGCGTGCTGACGCATTTTTCTCATCGCGGAAGAAGGGCGGCGAACCGCCCGGTCATGGATCAACCCTGACGTTTATCTTCCGTCTGGGTATCGAAGTCGCTTGCTGAATGACGCTCATGCAACTGCTCGTTCAGCTCGCCGTTGGTACGGTTAACAATGCGCCCGCGTTTCACGGCCGGACGATTCGCCACATCTTTTGCCCAGCGCTGCACGTTGGTGTACTTCCCGGCATCCAGGAACTCGGCGGCGTTATAGACGCTGCCCAGCGCCACGCAGCCAAACCATGGCCAGACTGCCATATCCGCAATGGTATATTCCTCACCCGCTACGTAACGACCGCGCGCCAGCTGTTTGTCCAGCACGTCGAACAGGCGTTTAGCTTCCATGGTGAAGCGATCGATAGCGTACTCAATCTTCACTGGCGCGTAGTTATAGAAGTGGCCAAAACCGCCGCCGAGGAACGGGGCCGCGCCCTGTAACCAGAACAGCCAGTTCAGGGTTTCCGTTCGTCCTGCCGGATCTTTTGGCAGGAAGTGACCAAATTTCTCGGCCAGATAGAGCAGGATATTGCCGGATTCAAAGACGCGCGTCGGCGGGGTGGTGGAGTGGTCACGCAGGGCCGGGATCTTCGAGTTCGGGTTCACGTCGACAAAACCGCTGGAGAACTGATCGCCCTCGCCAATGCGGATCAACCATGCGTCGTATTCCGCGCCCGTCACGCCCAGCGCCAGCAGCTCTTCCAGCATGATGGTAACTTTCTGTCCATTCGGCGTACCGAGAGAGTACAGCTGGAGCGGGTGCGCGCCCACAGGTAGCTCTTTCTCGTGCGTCGCGCCCGAGACGGGACGGTTGATATTGGCGAACGCGCCGCCGTTATTCTGTTTCCATTCCCACACTTTCGGTGGCTGATAGGTGTTATCTGACATGTTGGCCTGCCTCTTTGGTGTTGTGTTGAGGCAGTGTAGCAGGAGATGCAGGAACCGTTTAACGATGCGAGCGTAATGGGCAGGGCGGGTGTATGATAACGCCACCTCTGTCAGTTAATTACAACGTGCAGACGACGACAACCCCACAAAAAAATTGCCGCCTGCCTGTTTTAGGTTGGACACATGCGTAAAGGAACGTTAAGCAGTGACGCCCCCTTCGGGACGTTATTAGGTTATGCGCCGGGTGGCGTGGCGATTTACTCTTCAAATTACGGCAGTCTCGATCCGCGTCACTACCCGGAAGATGCGGAATTCCGCAGCTATATCGGCAACGAGTACATGGGCCATAAATGGCAGTGCGTTGAGTTTGCGCGCCGTTTCCTGTTTCTCAATCACGGGTTTGTCTTTACCGACGTCGGGATGGCGTGGGAGATCTTCTCCCTGCGTTTTTTGCGCCAGGTGGTAAACGACAATATTCTGCCGCTACAGGCCTTTGCCAATGGCTCAAAACGCGCGCCGCAGGCCGGTGCGCTGCTCATCTGGCAAAAGGGCGGTGAGTTTCATGAGACCGGCCACGTCGCCGTCATTACCCAGCTGCTGGATGACAGAGTACGCATTGCCGAGCAGAACGTTATTCACTCCCCGCTGCCGATGGGGCAGCAGTGGACGCGCGAGCTGCGTCTGAGCGTGGAGGACGGTTGCTATACGCTTCATGACACGTTCAACGATACCGAGATCCTCGGCTGGATGATCCAGACGGAGGAGACGGAACACAGTATTCCTCAGCCGGAGATCGACGGTGAACTGCTGAAAATCAGCGGCGCGCGGTTGAAGAACAACCGCCAGTTCGACGGGAAATGGCTCAATGAAGACGACGCCCTGCAACAGGCGTACGTTCGCGCCAACGGCCACGTTATCAACAACGATCCCTGCCAGTATTTCACCATTACCGAAAGCGCCGAGCAGGAGCTGATCAAAGCCACCAACGAACTGCACCTGATGTACCTTCATGCCACCGACAAGGTGCTGAAAGACGACAGCTTACTCGCGCTTTTCGACATCCCAAAAATCCTCTGGCCGCGTCTGCGCCTCTCCTGGCAGTGGCGTCGTCACCATATGATCACCGGTCGTATGGATTTCTGCATGGATGAGCGCGGCATTAAGGTTTACGAGTACAACGCGGATTCCGCCTCCTGCCATACCGAGGGCGGGCTGATTCTTGAAGAGTGGGTGAAAAACGGCTATCGCGGCACCGGCCACAATCCGGCGGAAGGCTTGCTGGAGGAGCTGACCGGCGCATGGAAGCACAGCCACGCGCGGCCGTTCGTCCATATCATGCAGGACAACGATATTGAAGAGGATTACCACGCGCTCTTTATTCAGCGCTCGCTGATCCAGGCCGGGTTTGAAACCAAAATCCTGCATGGACTGGGCGCGCTGAGCTGGGATGCCGCCGGGCAACTGATTGATGATGAAGGCCGTCACGTTAACTGCGTATGGAAAACCTGGGCCTGGGAAACGGCGATTGAGCAGATCCGCGAGGTGAGCGAAACCGAGTACGCCGCCGTGCCTATCCGCACCGGTCACCCGCAAGGTGAAGTGCGCCTGATTGACGTCCTGCTGCGCCCGGAAGTGCTGGTCTTTGAACCGCTGTGGACGGTGATCCCAGGTAACAAGGCGATCCTGCCGGTGCTGTGGCAGCTCTTCCCGAACCACCGTTACCTGCTGGATACCGATTTTGAGGTCAACGATCTGCTCAAACGGACCGGTTATGCCGTTAAACCGATCGCCGGACGCTGCGGGAGCAATATCGATCTGATCGGCGCCCAGGACGAACTGCTGGACCAGTCCAGCGGCAAGTTTGTTGACCGCAAGAATATCTACCAGCAGCTATGGTGCCTGCCGAAGGTTGACGGCAGATACATTCAGGTCTGCACCTTTACCGTGGGCGGGAATTATGGCGGAACCTGCCTGCGTGGGGATAACTCGCTGGTGGTGAAGAAAGAGAGCGATATTGAACCGCTGATTGTGGTGAAGGATAACTAATTCATACCCGCGACAAAAAAGCCCCCGCCGGATAACCTGCGGGGGCTTTTTCTTACTCTTCTTTCTCGTCCTGCTGCTCGCTGATCTTCAAATCAATGATCCGGCCAATCTGGTCATGGTAAACCGTCAGCAGGTTGTACTGGCTCATCTCGGACATAATTTGCGGCGTGACGTTAAAACTTTGGGCAAGCTCGTCATGGCGCAACATTTCCGGATGACGCCGCCTCACATGCGCGCGGCGGCGATTGTACTGATACCACAGGATCAGCAGCCAGCCGTTGAACGCGGCAATCAGCAGATAAACCAGCACTGTATTAAACGAGGCGATAATTACGTTCCAGCGGTGATCGCCCTCCTCGGTTAACTGCATCCACAGCCTGGCGTACAGGAAAAACAGGAATCCTCCCCAGGCTATCAGCGTTAATGCAGCATCGAAAAGACGCGGTGCCAGCCGATGTTCAGTCAAAATTAACGTACTCTCGTTCATTGAATGCTCCCTTTACCCCGGTCCGGACTGATCCAGCGCGCGCGGGCGCGTTTACGTTTAAGCATGACTTTCGGAAATGCCACGAGGGTGGTAAACAGGCCAATCATCCAGTACACCATCGGGAACCAGATTACCCAGAACAGCGAGCCTGCCACATTCCGCTCGTAGCGCCGCTCGATATACAAACTGACGAGGAATTGCAGCAGGCACATTACGCCCAGCAGCAGCCCGGTAAACGCCGGGGGAAACAGGCTCGCAACGGCCAGGTTCGCGGGAAGAGGGATAATATGGCTGAGAATGAACAACACCACGGTCGCCCCATAGGCAAATGCCCACAGCGTTGATAGGGCGTACTCGAGAAACAGGGGCCACATGCGATGATGCTCCCAGCGGGCCATCTTGCGCAGGTTAACCAGAAACACCTCTGCCCCCCCCTGCGCCCAGCGCAGACGCTGCTTCCACAGTCCCTTTAGCGTCTCCGGCATCAGGATCCAGCACAGTGCCCGTGGCTCGAAAAAGATATCCCAGTGGCGAAGCTGAAGCTTCCAGCTTATGTCGATATCCTCTGTGATCATATCCGGGCTCCAGTACCCGACATCCGCCAGCGCCTGTCGGCGAAAGGCGGCGATGACGCCGGAGACGGTAAAGACCCGGCCATAGATCCGCTGCGTTCGCTTGATGAGGCCAATAATGGAAGAAAACTCGCCCACCTGAATACGACCAATCAGCGTTGAGCGCGTGCGAATACGCGGATTTCCGGTGACGGCCCCAACGTGGGGATACTGAATCAGCGGTGCCACCAGATACGCCGCGGTGTCGCGGTCGAGCAGGGCGTCGCCGTCAATGCAGACCAACAGATCGCCCCGGGCCGCCGCAGCGCCGGCCTTGAGCGCCACGGCTTTCCCCTGGTTCTCCGCGAGATTAATCACCCGCAGGCGCGGCTGCTCCCGCGCCAGCTGTTGCAGTACCTCCGCCGTGTTATCAGAAGAACCGTCGTTGATGGCGATAACTTCTACATTCCAGTACCGCTGATCCAGCGCGGCACTAATGGTCTCCCGTGCGTTGCGTTCCTCATTGAAGCAGGGAATAAGAATCGAGATTAACGGCTCACCGGCTAAGGCGGGGGCGGGTGTTGCGTTATCCCACGACCAGTGCCGTTCAAGCTGAAACCAGAAATAGAGGCCGCCGGTTACCCAGAGCACGGACATAAACAGCGGCCAGAAAAAGACAAAGTCCAGAATCAGTTCGCCAGTAAACAGCGCGGCTACGCCTAACGGCAACCCGAATACCAGACACAAAATAGAGAAGGCGATAATGCGATCAGTCATTGTCAGGATACCAGTACGAAGAAAATTCAGGTCTGATACGCGAAATATCAGGTTGGTTGTTGAGGAAGTCGTCGGGGTAATAACCGTAATTTTTGATGCCGTTCAGCTGGAGCACCCGCATCCACTCCACCAGACGTTCATCGGCTACGGCACGCTGCGGTTTCTGCGCCCAGTCCCTGGCCTGTAGCTCAAAAATCGTTTTATTCAGCGCGCCGGGGCGTGCGGCGACGGCTTTGACTAAACGCGTCAGCCAGGCATTGCTCTCTTCTGCCGGGACGGACTCCATCAGCGGCATTGCCATCGGCACCGTCCAGTCGTAGGCCGCCAGAAAATCATCCAGATTTTGCGCAAACCATGCCTCGCTTTCCGGCTCGAGAATGGGTAACGCGAACATGTTCCGCGCGGTTTTGATCTGCGGGCCACGGATGTTTTTCACCGCCTGGCTCAGGGTGCGGGTAAAGCCGATAAGCCGCTGGCTCTTCTGCCGGGTCGTATCCTGTCCGGCATCGTCAACGTCCGTCAGCACTGCGTCGTCATGGAACAAGATCCCGTTGAAGCTGGCATAGCGGGCCAGATCTTCATAGATCTCCGTCACCTGCTGGCGAACCTGCGGACTCCAGGGGGAGAGCCGGATATAGGGCTCGGCGGCCACGGTCAACTCTCCCGTTTGACGCTCCCGGCGCTGCACGCGCGGCAAGGCTGGACTGAGATCGAAAGAGAGAACCGGCATCCACGCGAAGACTTTCACTCCCGCGCGGGTTTGTAGCTGCCAGGCGACAAAATTAAAGAGATCGGCACGCACCGGAAGACGACGGTTGGGGAAATAGAGCGCGCTGATCCTGCCGTCGCCCCGCGGATCCGAAAACGCCTGGAGAAACACATGGCTGATTTGCATGTCGTAGACCCGCTGGACGAGTTTGTTGATGTTTTTCGTCTGCTGGGCCGGATCGGGATCGTAGACGTAATCAAGATCAACATGCATGACGCGCACCGGTTCAAACTCCTGAACGCGGCTAACCGTGTTGGCAAAGGTTTTTATCGACGGATTTCCGGCAATCAGCAGGCGCGGGATGTTGCCGAGGTCGCGCACGTTTGCCAGCCCGTCCTCCAGGGTAAAGGCCAGCTGATAGCCCTGTTTCTGGGCGATAGCGAGCGATGTACCGTTAGCAGCCCCATAGGGCCACACCCAGGCACGCGGCGCTTTTCCCGTCACCTGGGTGATTTTATCGGTGACTTTCCGTACGTCTGCGGCGATCCGCTGATTGAAGTGTTCATCGGTTTCGTAATGCCCCGTCGCGTTATCAAAAAAACGGTTAGCGATGGCGGGTTCACGGCTTCCCTGCGGGTTGGCCGGAATGCCGTAATGCGAGGCCCAGGTATGCGAGCCAATCTCAATCAGCGGGGACTGGCTGAGCTCGCGAACCATATCCCAGGTGGCAAAGCGATCGCGGGGCGTCATCAGACCGCCGAAGTTAACTTTTTGATTTGCCGGCGTATCCACCCAGCTGCCCACCGGTGCCCACAGCGCAGGAACGTTCCAGGCCTGAAGCAGGGGCCAGACCCGGGTGTAAAAACTGCTATAACCGTCGTCGAAGCTGAGCAAAACGGCTTTCGGCGGCAGCGCTTTTTTTCCTTCATGCGCATCCAGAATGTCCTGCACGCTAACGGCGTGATAGCCGTTGTGCAAAAGCCAGCTTATCTGCTCGTTTAACGCGCTGGTGCGAACGGAGAGGTAGCGCTGATCGGCGGCATCATCTTCGACGTCGTGGTAGGCCAGGACCAAAAACTGATTCTCCGGCCAGGGTTTGCTGGCCTCCAGCTGCGGCCTCTCTTCAGGGGCCATAAAGGAGAGCGGCTGCGCGCAGAGGCTCGCGCTGAGGCAGAGCCAGCCGATGACGATCAGGCTTACAGAAAAACGTGTGTTCAGCATATTCATCCTTAAAAGCGTAAAGTCGCATCTAACGTGACGGAGAGATTGCTCTCGCGTTTGCCGTCGTAAGGGCGCTTATCCCAGTTCAGCATCACGCCAGTATCGACAACGTTGTTCCACTGGATGCGTTGCCCGTAACCCAGCAGGGTAACGGCGCCAGGTGACTGATTTTTCTGCCAGTAGCTGCCCCCGCCTGCCACGAACTGCTGGCTCCAGAGAGTGTCGTAGTGGCGGTACATCTCATGGTCAACGGACAGGGCAGCCGTCACGGACAGATCCCGTGCCGGGTTGTAATAGAGCGTATTCCGCAGGCTGTTTTTACTGGCGGCGATCCCCGGTTCGAGCTCCAGCGTCAGGGTCGGGGTCTGCCAGAGACGCTCTTTCCCAGAGAGGGTGTATTCCTGACGGCGGTTGTGGTCTGAGAAGCGGCTGATTGCGGCGTTGAACTGGTATTCACGTCGCTCGTTTTGATACCAGCGCACCCCACCTTCACCCCGGTTGGCGCTAATCCCATTGCGTAATGCCCGTAAGGGTGTGGCGCGTGACAAGCGCTCGAGGTTACCACTGACCTGCCAGTTATCACTCAGGCTGTAAGTTGTTGAGAGCCGTGCGCCCGGCCTGTTTTTGCCGTGATAGCGGTTGCCGGAGAGCTCGGCTTCGAGCGTGAGGTCACGGGGGCGCCACTCAACGCCGCCCAACAGGTGGCGGCTGATGCCTTTACCTTCGTCGAAATTCCCCTGGGCATAGCGGGTGCCGGCAAACAGCCGCCAGTTATCCGCCACGGGCGGGCCATAGAGCGTGGCGTCCCAGTTCATGTCGTGGCTTCCGCTGACGGGGTTATCTGAGTGCAATCCTTTACCCGCCTTCAGACGCAGCTCAGACATATGGTGGACCATTCTGAGTCTGTCCAGGCGACGGGCGCTGCGATCGGCGGGGGCGCGAGCAATTACGTTATCAGCCAGTGAATCCATCTGGCGCCACTCCTGAAGGTCCATTGCGACGTAAGCCTGCTGTTTTTCAAGCTCCAGATTCGTGGGTTCGAGCGTCTCTGCTCGTTTAAGCTTTTGCTCGGCCGCACGCGGCAGGCCTCTGGCCTGAAGCAGGGCGGCATAATCAATCTGTAATCCCTGATTTCCCGGCGCCGTTGACGCCAGACGATACGACAGCTTTTCGGCCTCCGGCAGGGCGTTGGTTGCCAGCAAATAGTTAAATTTGAGTGACTGCCCGGTAAGCCACCGATCGTTTGGCTGGGCGGTGGGGGACCCGAAATCGTAGCGGGTCCAGGGAACGCTGCGGGTCTCGCGCTCAACGTAGCGGCGGGCGGCCTGATATTGCCCCGTATCCAGCCAGGCGTAGAAAAGCGCATGCTCCTCATCCTGCGGATCGGAGGCGTAGTGTGGATAGCGTTGCACAAGCGAGAAGGCGGCAACGGTGTTTTTCTCCTGCAAATATGCAGAGATCACCCAGCCGATGGCCCAGTCCGGCACCGGATGCTGTGCGGCCGTCAGCGACTCATATTCGCTAATGACCTGCTGGTAATTACCCTGCGCATACAGGGCGCCAAGCCGAACGATACGGGCAAGGATGACGTCTTCAGCCGCCTGCGGGTCGTTTTGCCAGCGGGAAAGCAGGGCGTGATAGCGATCTAATGCGTTTTGTGCCAGCCGCAGGCGCTCTTTCTCCGTTCTGCCAGGCACATCCGCCAGGCGTACCCGTTCAGCCGCGGCGTTACGCTCAAGGCGGCGGCGCTCCGCAGGAGAGAGCGCCGCGTTTTGTGACAGCCAGAGTGCGGGCGTGCTTACCCGGTTATCCGTTAGCGCATCGATCGTCTCGCGAAGAAGGGCCTCATTCCCTGGCGCGGCGCTCAGCGCGCGCATGTCAGCCAGCAGCCGATCCCTGTTTTTTCCCTGGCGCATCCAGACATAGGAGAGCGTCTCAAGGTGCGCGGGAGAAGGATTGTCTTTAACCAGCTGCCGGGCTTCCGAAAGCGCGAGGCGATCTTTGCGGGCATCGGCCAGAGTCTTCACATAGCCGATGCGGTAATCGTCGTTATCCGGCGCAAGGCTGAGCGCCTCTTTCCACAGCGATAAGGCGGATGGCCAGGCTTTTTGGTTTCTTCTGGACTGGGCGACGGCAGCGATGGCGCGAGCGGGAAGCGGCATATAAATACCATAACGCTGCCAGACCCGGATAACTTCGTCATCGCGTCCTGCCCAGGAGGCTACCTGTAACCAGTCCGCAACCTGTCCGGGTGTTAAAGCATGTTGTTGCTCATAGCGCTGTAGGTAATCAAGAAACAGAGCGTAATTACCGTTACGTGCCTGTTGTATCTGATGCTCATAAACGGATTCATCAGCCTGAACCAGAACAGGAAAGAGTAAAAGCAGGAACAATAATATTGTGGTGCGATAAAAGAATAACGTAGTGAAGCTAAGCGA
Organism: Enterobacter cloacae complex sp. CDL013; assembly: GCF_049238805.1. Lineage (NCBI taxonomy): Bacteria > Pseudomonadati > Pseudomonadota > Gammaproteobacteria > Enterobacterales > Enterobacteriaceae > Enterobacter > Enterobacter cloacae complex sp. CDL013. Next base: position 289,115 of record NZ_JBMKGT010000001.1, read on the forward strand.
TCTTTCCATATCTATTTGCCATTTGTTTATTGTGAATCCATTGCATAACACGGCCGCCTTTTAACTCTGCGTTAAAGGGCATAAAGGAGAACATTAAATCTGAATGATGCTACGTTATGGGGTACTTACTTAAAGGTAATTATGAGCCCTCATCTCAGTGGTCTGATTGGGCTTAATGTACACCCGATGTGTTGGGGGATAAATAAGTTGAAAAGCGGCTGGGAGGTTTTGAGATAATTCTGGGAGAAGTAAGTTTTTTAGATAATTTAGTGCAGGGTTGATGTTTTTAATTAATTGATATTAAATGATTTTTCTTTCTCTGCTTCCTGTTTTGTTATATTCAAAATGAAGTTCTTCTGAGTTAATTAAAGTACTTTCTGGTGCATGTTTGGGAAGTTTCATGACAAAAATTCTTAATGTTCAGAGAAGTGACTTTTCTGAAATTCTTTTTTATTTATAATTAACGCCAGGCATTGAGTGATAGTCTGCAAAAAGTCTAGCTCACCAATGTCATATTGAGGGATGATCAAAGCCAGAAAACATTTGCCGTTAATGTAAAACGCTATAAACGAAAGCGTTCTTGTTTCTTAAGAGGCGGGCTTGCTTTAATCTAAAAGGGATGGTTAGTGGCGACTTCAATAGTGTTAGTGACTCAGGATTGTTTCCTTGTCAGGGGGATGCGGCTATTTTTCCCGGATATAATTTGCCTCAGTTCGATAGACAGAAACATATTTGATACCGACGCAAATGAATATACTGTACTGATTGATAGCCGTACGCCGCTCCGTTTATATGATTACCTGATACGCCATCCGGCCAGAACGAGAAAAACGATCTGCTGCGTTATGCTGGATATGCGTCCTCGAGAGGAGGATCTTCTCAGTATGAAGCTGTTTATGAACACGTCGCTTACGGCTCCGGATATGGCGTCGTTATTCAATCTGGTGCTTGATATGAAAGGCAGGCGTCTGACCACCAAATGGCTGCTTAACTTACGGCTGAGTCGACACGAAGCGATAATGATCCGGTTGCTGAAGGCAGGGAGGTCAATGGAAGAGATTGCAGATAAGCTGAATATGTCGGTTAAAAGCCTCTATCGCAAGCGAACGGTGCTGTCAGAGCGGTTAGGGGCAGGGAATTTCAACGAGGCGTGTTTGTTTATCTTTAAAAACAAACTGCTGGACGCGGTTGGGAACGATCCCTAGCTTCGTCAGAAGCCAAAAGCAGAAACCCGCCACAAGGGCGGGTTCTTTTAATGGAAATAATTCAGAACGACCAGCGCAGATTGGCGTTAACCGAGTTGACGCGGGTATCCGCACCATATTGTCCCTGGTAACCCACATCCAGCGTCGCAGCACGCGACAGCTGTACGCTCACGCCGATATCACCGACCATCACATCCTCATCCACGGCCTGTCCCTGAGTAATGAACGCGTCGCTGCCCGCAAACGCCATGCGCGAAGAGGTATTCTTATCGCCATAGGCGTGCTGCCAGCCCAACGAACCGTAGAGGTTAACGTGCTTCGGCAGCTCGGTCACACCGCGCAACCCGAGTGTCGTGTAGAAGGTGTTCATCGTTTCGTTACGGACGCTCAGCGCAGCGGCACCGCCGTCTTCCCTGAAGCTGTCGGTATGCAGCCGGATGTACGATAAATTGACGAACGGCTCAATATTCCTGTCTGGCTGGCCGAAACGGTAGCCCGCTTCGGTGAACGCCAGCAGGGAGTTGGCGTCGTAATCTGACTTCAGCCGATCCGAGAAACCGCTGAAATCAACATTGCGCTCGCCTTCAATCTTGTGCCAGGTGTACCCCAGCGCGCCGCGAAGGGAGAACGCATCCTGTTGACCCGCCGCATACAGGCCAAGGTGATAGTTGTCGGTATCCGTTGAGGAGCGACGGCTGTCGACGTCGTAATCACCCCGGCTGTAGCCGAAGTAGCCGCCGACACGCACGTTATGGTCCGCCAGCTTGCGATCTGCCCCCAGCAGGAAGCCGGTGGTGTTGCCGTCCAGCTTGCCCACGTTACCGTCGCCGCTGTTTCGGCTCCAGGAGCTGAAGGTCTGGCCCCAGACGCCATTGTTTTGCGGCTCCGGCTGCTGCACCAGCGACATGGCTAACGGTGGTATCGGCAGGCTGTCGTTATCAAACGCGCGCTGCATGCGCTGGTTTAACACGTTAAACACCTGCGTGCTGCCAGCGATCAGGTTGGACTGCATTGACGGATAAACTTCACCAGAAAGCTGGTTGAACGCCTCGCGCGCTTCCGGTGCGCTCAGCAGAAGCAGCGAGTTATACAGCGCCAGAGACGGGCCGCTTTGCGTCAGCGTGGAGAGCGCGCCAGCGGTATTCCACTGGTTGCTGCTTTGGGCCACGGTCTGGAAAATGCCCGGCTTGCCGCTGCCCGGGTTTTCACCTCCGGGGTTTTCACCGCCAGGATTCTCACCGCCAGGATTTTCGCCTCCGGGGTTTTCTCCACCAGGATTCTCACCGCCAGGGTTTTCGCCTCCGGGGTTTTCACCACCAGGATTCTCACCGCCAGGGTTTTCGCCTCCGGGATTTTCTCCTCCAGGATTCTCGCCACCGGTCTCTTTCTGCGCGATGGTCAGATCGACGGCGTTGGTGCTTTGCTTAAGCGCCACGTCGAGGAAGGCGGATTTGGAGATCGCGCCGGCGAACTCACCGTCAATTCCCCCGTCGGAGGTCAAAATGCGGTAGCTTTGGCCCGTTTTATAGCTGGTTTGCGGATCCAGCGCGGTGACCTGTACCTTAGCCTGATTGCTGATGGTGGTTTTGCCCGATACCAGTAGCTGGTCGCTGCGGCCATCTCCTGCGATATCGACGTCATAGAAGGATTCGCCGATAAAGTTCAGATAGCGTTTCAGCGTCAACGTACCGATAGTGCCGTCGCCGGGCGAGATATGTCCGCCGGACAGGATCTCGGTCTGGCCCAGCGTCCCGTTGCCGCCCAGCGTGCCGCCGGACTTGATTGACGCGGCGCTGCTGTAACCCACCCCGTTGCTGACGTCTGAACCCGCCGTCGCATTGAGGATCAGCGTGCCGCCGTTCTCCGCGCTAAGCGTCTGGACGTCAAAAATATCGTCTTCTGGTTGGGTATTAATATTGCTGGCAATAATGACTTTACCGCCCCGCGCGGTGACGTTCGCCTTGAGTGCGGAAAGATCGCCGTTCAGCGTCGTCTGCCCGGAGGTGTTGATCACATCACCTTCACCGCTCATCGTGTTGCTGAAGATGTAATTTCCGTCGGTATGGTTGAAGTAGACATAGCTGCCGAACAGTCCGCCACGCAGGCTTATTGCCGTCTTCGCATCGAGGGTACCTGCGCCGCCCGCCGTGCCAAGCGTTGGCTCAGTTAAACCCGTGCCGGTGTCCATATTGCCGCGGCTGCCGATGATGAGCGCACCCCGGTTCGAGCCGGAACCCGATGTCCCCACGATCAGCGCATTGCTGCCAGCGGAAAATGAACCGCCGTCAATCACAGACAGCACGCCATTGCCGTAATCGCCCACGCTCACGCTGCTGCCGCTGGTAAAGCGCGAGTCCTCGCCCGCAATAACCAGCTCGGCGGTTTTCCCTGCCCCGGAGACGCCTGCCACCTGCACGCCGCCAACGTTAACCGTTCCGCCGTTCAGCACGTCCAGGTCGCCATAAAGCGTCAACGTACGGCCAACGTTCCACTGTGAGCCGCTACCTGTGACGGTGGCTTTCGGGCTCAGCGTGTCGGTTTCACCCGGTCCGGTACCGTTGCCGATGCGTGCATCGTAAGCGGTATTGAGCGCAGCGCCGTCTTCAATCGCAAGCGTGGAGCGTGCGCCCAGATCGGTGCCTACGCTGAGAAAATTACTGGTCACACGAGAGCCAGCACCCGTGGCGATAAGGTGGCTGTCGTAGCCGCGGGTGGTGCCGACAACAATCTCCTTTGCACTCGCCAGCGCGCCCTCTTCGACTCGCAGGGTGCCGAGGCCAAGATTCAGGTCGCCGCGCAGGACGTACCGATCGTTCACCGCGTTAAGCTCAGCGTCTGGCCCACGGACCGTGACCACGCTTTCATAAATTTTGCCGTCGAACAGCCGACCGATATTGATGTTATAGGCGGTGATTTTGCCATTATCGATCAACAGATTTCCGCGTTGATTACGTCCAACATACACATCACCGGTGTAACCCAGCGTTTCGGTAATACGCGAGTCGCCATCAAAAAAGGCATCGGCTGCACGCGCGATATCGGCAGGTAAAAACAGTAACAGCGGCGCGGAAAATAGAGCGAGGTAAAGTCTGGAAAGCGGTGTCTTAACCGCTAAAGAATGCGATGTAGAGTTATTCACGGGCTATCTCCGTACTCATTAGCATGATGTCAGGAACATCGTTTTTTTATGAAAACTCAGATACGCCAGATAATGTAAAAGGCGTTATTTATGTACGCCTTTTGATGCGGCGTTAATTATTTATGTGTGACAACAGGTGTACAGGTTGGCGCGCTCAGCGTCGGTGCGGATCCTAAAATTCCCGGCATCATCATCGATGAACAATCGAAAATACGCCCTTTTTCCGTCGTGGCGCGATAAGAGAGTTTTTGTCCTCCCAGTGCGTCCGGCTGGGCACCATTAACGTTGGTCACAGTTATTTCATCCGATGAGCCCAATCCCAGCATTTTAGCGGTCTCCGCCTGGAGGAGTGGAATAGCCTGATCGGTTTTCAACGTGGAACAACCGGCTAACATCAACGTAACGGTTAAAACGATTAGTGGTTTTTTCATAAATTATCCTTGATATCCAACCAGTTAATTTCACTGATTGTATTTATGTTTTCTTTTACCCAAATCAGCGAATAATATATTTCTCTTTCCTAATCGAAAAAAACCCTCCTAAAGTAGGGTGGGTAGATAATAATTCATCTGTACTCTAAGATATGCGAAGGTAAAAGGAGGCTCCTTTGGGACAGAATTATGCGTTAGTCGTTGATGACCATCCATTGGTAGCAAGCGGCATCGCCAATTTTCTGATTACACATTGCCAGTTTAAACAGGCGTGTGTGGTGACGAATGAGGATGATTGCTACCGACAAATTAGAGATCATGGCCCGCCACGTTTGCTGGTAATCGATTTTTGGCTCTCTTCCGGAACGGCCCTGAAATTACTCAAAGAAGTAAAACAACTTTACCCACAGGTACGACTCCTGGTGGTCAGCGGGGATGACAATAATGATATCTGGCGCAAAGTTAATGCCGCCGGGGGACACGGTTTTGTATTGAAAAGCGAGCCACCTGAGATGTTCTCGCGGGCCGTTTTCGCACTCACTGATAATCAGACCTGGTTTCCTGAGGGAAACGAAATTTCCGTTAAGGCCAATAATGAGAAGTTAAGTAAATTTAACTTAACGCCGCGACAAATAGACGTGTTAAATATGATTATGCGCGGCCTGCCAAATAAACGAATCGCCGCACAGCTTTCAATTTCTGAGCCCACGGTTAAAGAACACATCAGCAATATATTGAAAAAGATAGGCGTTAACAGCCGGGTTGAAGCCATCACGCTTCTGCATGGCAAGCAGGAACCGTCGGAATGAGGTTTTTCCAGAGCTTACAAAATGATGGTATCTCTGCTCCGGCGCAGATCCGTTTGCTAAACAACACCTTTCTTCGGCTGGTATTTAGCTTTAGTGCTGTGCCCTTTGTGGGTATTCCTTTCGCCATCTGGATTTATATGCTTGGGGACGACCTCGGCCCAACGATTATCTGGATAATTATTTATCTGCTATGTGCCGTGGCGATACGACTATTGCACCGATGCTATCAGCGTGAAGCGAAAGAAAACGGTGAGAGGGACGTCCTGCGACGCTGGCTTCCGCGTATTAATAATATTGCCTTTATTCACGGGCTGGGAATTTCTTCACTCTATTTAATTACGCCACAGACGCAGAATTTTGACTTTTTCCTGTTACTTAATATCAGCATCGCCGCCATCGTCGCTGCCAATGCGACACATCTGACGCCTGTCATTAGTACCTTCACGCGTTTTTTCTTCGCCTCCTGGGGGGTGCTGAACCTCGGTATTATCTGGCGGCTGGATGAGTTGATGTTCATCGTGCTCATGCTGAATCTGCTTTACGGCTTCGCAATTTACCGCCATGCGTTAACTTCCCATGCGTTCTTTATTCAGCAAGCGCTGCTGGAGGAAAAAAGCTCACGGCTGGCGGAACAGTTTCGTCAGGCCAAAGAGGACGCGGAGCAGGCACTGCTGGATAAAAATCAGTTTCTGACCACCGCCAGCCACGATTTGCGCCAGCCTGTGCATGCTATGGGCTTTCTGATCGAAGCCATCCTCCATCGAAACCGGGACGGCAGCCTGACGCCACAGCTTCTTGACCTTCAGCAGAGCGTTCGCTCGGTACATTTAATGCTCAACTCTCTGCTCGATCTCAGCAAAATAGAATCCGGGAATGTCCTCTCTGCCCCGACCAAAGTGGATATCGGTGCTCTGCTCGACTCGGTCATCACGCTGTTTCGTGAAGAGGCCAACAGCCGCGCGCTTAGGCTGTGCATCCGGCGGCCTAAACGCCATATCTACGTGATGGGCGATCCGCTACTGGTGCGACAGTCCCTGATCAACCTGATTCAAAACGCCCTTCGCTACACGCTCCAGGGCGGGGTGCTGGTCGCCATCCGACCGCGCGGTGACGAGTGTATGGTGGAGGTGTGGGACACGGGAGTCGGTATCGCCGATGAAGAGAAGGGCAAAATCTTCTCACCTTACTACCGCCCCGAGCTGGCATGGAAGATCGACAGCGCCGGACACGGGCTGGGACTGGCCGTCGTTGCCCGTTGTGCCAAGCTGATGAAGGTGAAATACGGGATGCAATCCATTGAAGGGAAAGGCTCACGCTTCTGGATGCGCTTTACCCAATATGCTGGCGAAGATAGCGTGCTGGATACCCCGCCCGCCGCTGATAACACCGCCACGCCGGTACGCTATGCGCCGCTGCACGGTTCCTGCCTGGTCGTCGATGACGACCCGCTGGTGACGTCTGCCTGGGAGAGCCTGATGAGCGTCTGGGGAATCGACGTACGCTGTGCGGCCTCCGCTGAAGAAGCGTTTGCCATAATCGACGACGGCCTTACGCCGTTCGCCGTGCTGTGCGACCAGCGCCTGCGATCCGGCGAAAGCGGCTTCGATATCCTGAAAGCGCTTTTTGAACGTCTGCCGGATATGAGCGGCGCGATAGTTAGCGGCGAATTTAATTCACCGGTTCTGCTGGAGGCGGAGCAGGAGGGGTACCTGGTACTCCGCAAGCCTCTGGAGCCAGCTAAACTGCATGCGCTGCTGACGCAGTGGTTGGGGTGTCGTTAAGGGAATGCAGAAGTAATGATTCTGGCGGGCTCAGAATGCAAAAACGGACCTCCGTGGAGGTCCGTTAATATGAAATTTGGTGCCCGGACTCGGAATCGAACCAAGGACACGGGGATTTTCAATCCCCTGCTCTACCGACTGAGCTATCCGGGCAACGGGGCGCATTAAACCCGATCCTCCCTCCGGCGTCAACGAAATTTGTTGCTTTCGGTGCAGACTGCACACTCTCTCACCAATTCGTCGCAAACTTAAGCGAAAAAGTGCGTCCAGAGCGCGGATAGCGGCATCGCGAGCAGGAGGGCAGGGAGCATGTTCACCACTGCAAACATCTTAATGCCACAGATTCGCAGCCCTGTCGCCAGCAGCAACAGGCCGCCGACGGCGGTAAAGTCTGCCATCATCGCTGGTGTTGTCAGCGGCAGGATCAGCGTGGCGCAGGTGGCCAGCGCCAGTTGAATAAGCAACATCGGCACGCAAATCGCGGCGACGGCGATGCCGAGGGTGGTGGCAAAGATGGTGGCAGTAAAGAAATCCAGAAACGCTTTCGCAATCAATATGCTGGGATCGCCGGTCATCCCTTCCTGCATCGAACCGAATATCCCCGTGCCGCTGGCGCAGAACAGAATAATGATCGCAACGTAGTTCTGAATAAACGACTCGTGCGTGCCGTGCTTCGCCTTGCCCGGTCGGGCAATCAGATTTTTGGCTTTGCCTACCGCGTGATTGATGCCCTTTTCCAGATAGCAAAATTCGCCGATCAGCGCGCCGAGCAGCGTCGCCAGTACCATCACCGGCAGGTTGGCGCATTTCACCACTAAAAGGATACCAATCCCTAACGACGCCAGGCCAAAAATGGAGGGCATGGAGACGCGAATACGCTCCGGCAACCGCTGGCTTAATACTGCCCCAAGTACACCGCCCAGCAATACGGCTCCCGCATTGATAAAGGGTCCAATTACCACGTTTAACTCCTGTTATTTAAGCACTGGCATTGCATCATTATGGCACGTTCGTCCCTGATTACGCTTAGCTTTGGGAGGCGTAACGCATACTGATTCCTTCTTGCACCTGAAAATAAAAGGTGACATGATTGCGCGAATTTTCTCCTTCCTGTCTCACCGTTCGGTGAGGGTATTTGCGCCTATGAAAACCATGAAAATTGCCGTCAGCCGCGAGCTGGTATCCAAAGTTTCTACGCATCGCGAAAAGGTTATGCTGGATAACACTGATTTCACCGATGTGGCGGCAGTCGTCATTACGGTTGTTGAAAGCTACAGCGGCATTCTCGCGTTGCTGAAGCGTACGGGCTTTCAGCTACCGGTATTTATGTTCTCAACAGAGCCAGGAGAGGTGCCAGAGGGTGTCACGGCGATCATCTCGGGTAAAGCACAGGAATTGCTGGAACTGGAATCTGCCGCCTGCCGGTATGAAGAGAACCTGCTGCCACCCTTTTTTGACACCCTGAGCCAGTATGTGGCGATGGGAAACAGCACCTTTGCCTGTCCGGGTCACCAGCACGGCGCCTTTTTCAAAAAACACCCGGCGGGGCGGCAGTTCTACGACTTCTTCGGTGAAAACGTGTTTCGTGCCGATATGTGCAATGCCGACGTGAAGCTCGGTGATTTGCTGATCCACGAAGGTTCTGCCAAGCACGCGCAAAAGTTCGCGGCGAAAGTGTTCAACGCGGATAAAACCTACTTCGTGCTGAACGGCACGTCGGCGGCCAATAAAGTGGTGACCAATGCGCTGCTGACTCGTGGCGATCTGGTGCTGTTCGATCGTAACAACCACAAGTCCAACCACCATGGGGCGCTGATCCAGGCCGGGGCAACGCCTGTCTATCTTGAGGCAGCCCGTAATCCGTTTGGTTTTATCGGCGGGATTGATGAGCACTGCTTTGATGAGGCCTGGCTGCGGGAACTGATCCGTGACGTCGCGCCGCAGAAAGCCGCCGAGGCGCGCCCGTTCCGTCTGGCGATCATTCAGCTCGGCACCTACGATGGCACGATCTACAACGCCCGTCAGGTGATCGACAAGATCGGGCACCTTTGCGACTACATCCTCTTTGACTCCGCCTGGGTCGGCTACGAGCAATTTATCCCGATGATGGCGGAAACGTCTCCGCTTCTGCTGGAACTGAACGAGAACGATCCGGGAATTTTCGTGACCCAGTCGGTCCACAAGCAGCAGGCCGGGTTCTCACAAACGTCGCAGATCCATAAAAAGGATAACCATATTCGCGGTCAGTCGCGCTTCTGCCCGCACAAGCGGCTGAACAACGCGTTCATGCTGCATGCCTCCACCAGCCCGTTTTACCCGCTGTTTGCGGCGCTGGACGTGAACGCCAAGATCCACGAGGGCGAAAGCGGACGCAGGCTGTGGGCGGAGTGTGTCGAGTTGGGCATTGAAGCGCGCAAGGCCATCATCGCTAACTGCCATATGATCAAACCGTTTATCCCACCGGTGGTGGCGGGGCGGCCATGGCAGGATCACCCCACGCAGGCCATCGCCAGCGAACGTCGCTTCTTTAGTTTTGAACCGGGTGCAAAATGGCACGGTTTTGAAGGCTATGCCCGCGAGCAGTATTTCGTCGATCCGTGCAAGCTGCTGCTGACCACGCCGGGCATTGATGCTGAAACAGGGCACTATACCGATTTCGGCATTCCGGCGACCATTCTCGCCCACTACCTGCGCGAGAACGGCATTGTGCCGGAGAAGTGCGATCTCAACTCCATCCTGTTCCTGCTGACGCCAGCCGAGAGCGCGGAGAAGCTGATGCAGCTGGTGGCGATGCTGGGGCAGTTTGAACAGCATATTGAAGACGACACACCGCTCGCGGATGTGCTTCCGACCATCTATCAGAAATACCCGGTGCGTTACCGCGACTATACGATCCGTCAGCTATGCCAGGAGATGCACGATCTCTACGTCAGCTTTAACGTGAAGGATTTACAGAAGGCGATGTTCCGTCAGGAGAGCCTGCCTGCCGTGGTGATGAACCCCCAGGATGCCAACCAGGAGTACATTCGCGGGAACGTCGAACTGGTGCGTATTCGTGACGCCGAAGGACGCATTGCCGCCGAAGGTGCGCTGCCATACCCGCCGGGCGTGCTGTGCGTGGTGCCGGGGGAAGTCTGGGGTGGAGCAGTACAGCGCTACTTCCTGGCACTGGAAGAGGGCATTAATATGCTGCCGGGGTTCTCCCCAGAGTTGCAGGGCGTTTACAGCGAGAAGGATGCGGACGGGATCAAGCGGCTGTATGGGTACGTATTGAAGTAGGGACCCTCACCCTCTCCCCAAAGGGGAGAGGGGATTGCACGGAGCCGTCTTTTCACCCTCGCCCCTTTGGGGAGAGGGCCGGGGTGAGGGGAGTTAAGTCGCACTACGCCTGTACATCCTTCTCGGATGTCCAATCTTACCGTACAGCATCTCCACCGTCAGAAAACCCACCTCCACGCAGTGTTCCAGATAGCGCCGGGTGGTGGTTTTACTCAGGCCCGTCTCGCTCACCACCTCATCCACCGTAAAACAGTGCGCCGCCTTGTTGTTAAACAGCATTTGCACCCGCGCCAGCGTGTTCTCCTCTATCCCTTTGCTGCCGTTGTCCAGACGATAGTTTTTCGCCTGTAACTGATAGAGTGAATCCACGTTCTGCTGGTCGACAATCTTCCAGACGCGCTGCTGTTCGGCAAACTGCACAAAACGCTCCAGCGACTGGCTGAGCCGCTTCCAGGAGACCGGCTTAAGGATATAGTCAAACGCGCCGTTACGAATGGCCTGGCTACAGGTGTCCATATCGCTGGCGGCGGTGATGAAAATCACCGAGCAGTTGGCGCGGGTGAGCATCGGGTTGCTGATAAGGGTGATGCCTTTGCCGTCCGGCAGGTAGTTATCCAGCAGCATCAGCTTCGGCTGTTTGCTCTCCAGTTGTACCTGCGCGTCGGCCAGCGACGCGGCAATCCCCACCAGCCTCAGACGCGGATGTTTACCGATAAGCTCCGCGTGCAGTTGCGCCAGTTCGTTCTCGTCTTCAACAATCAGTACGTCGATAAGTTCATGTTGCATAGTCGGTATCTTCCAGTTCCTGTACGGGGTGCCGGGCCGTTCCCGTGGCGGGAATAAACAGTGAGAAAATGGCACCGCGTGGGGTGTTATCGGCAACTTCAATTGCACCGCCAGCCTGTGTGACATAGCTTTCAATCAGATACAGGCCAATACCATGATCGCCGCGCGTTTTGGTGGTGATGCCGCGCTCAAAGATCCGGTCGCGGATCTCCGGTGTGATGCCGACGCCCTGGTCGGCGACTTCAATAATCAGTTCCTGCTCGTTCAGCTTTATCAGCACGTCCACCGGGGCATGCGGGAGCGGTGCACGCTGGGTCGCTTCAATGGCGTTATCCAGCAAGTTCCCGATGATCGAGATAAGTTCCGATTCGAGCAGCGGCAGGAACGGTTTATCCACCCGGCAGGCCGGATCGAAACTCAGCTCAACGCCTTTTTCACGCGCGCGGGCGGCCTTTCCAAGCAGCAAACCACACAGCGTCGGAGAGCTAAAGCGGGACGAGATAAAGTCCAGCAGCTCCTGAGCGTGTTCCGACTGCGCCTGTATATAGCGAATTGCCTCGTCATAACGGCCCATATGCAGCAGGCCGGACAGCGTAGTCATGCGGTTCAGCTGTTCATGGCGCATGATGCGCAGGTTATCAACGTAGCGCTTCACCTGGCTGAGCTGGGCGCTGAGCGAGTCGATCTCGTTGCGATCGCGAAAGGTGATCACCCAGCCCTGCAATGCATCTTCCAGCATTATCCGCACCCGGCTGGCAATGACCGTGAGATCGTTAAAGCGACAGATCTCATCGTGGGTGTCTTTCGCAAGCATGGTTTGCGCGTTGAAGAACGGGACGGGCGCGATCACCTGGCTGATGAGTTGACCCCGCAGTTCGCGGGCGGGCTGGCGTAAGCCTAATAATTTACGCGCCGCCTGGTTGATCACCTCAATGCGGAGATCGTCATCGATGGCAATCACCCCTTCATAAATGGATTCCATCATCGCCTTTTGCTGGCGCACCAGCAGGCCGATTTCGCGCGGCTCCAGAGAGAATATCTGCTTCTTGATGCTGCGGGTGAAGAACCAGGAGAAAATAAACAGGGCGATAAGCAGCAGCACGGCGGCAATCAGGATATTAACCACCTTGCTGACGGTGATGGTGTCCAGATAGCTTGTGAGATAGCCTACCGAAACAATCCCCACCACCTGCCCGGCATCATTAAAAATGGGCGCTTTGCTGCGCAGTGAAATGCCTAACCCGCCCTTGCGGATGGTGATGGTGCTTTTGCCGTGTAATACCTCGTCGTTATCTCCGCCAACCAGCGTTTTGCCTACCCGGTCGGCAAACACGGAGTGGAAAAGATGCAGCCCCTTATTGTCACCAATCACAATAAAACTGGCGTCGCTGCGGGCGGCTATTTTCTGCATAAAGTCATGGATGCCCTGGATATCCTTTTGTTCGACTTCTTTTCGCAGGGTTGGAATAAGCGCAATTTCTTCAGCCTGTATTTTTGCGCGTGCGCTCATTTCCTGATAAAGCTGCCTGCCGACATCGACATAATAATATCCGCCCAGTAATGCGAACAGCACTGAGAAAAAGGCGACCAGCGAAATAAACAGCTTGATCTGAAACGATACTTTCATAACTATCACGCGAGATATCAACAGGTCGGCTGAATATATCATCTTTTAAGGCCAGGATGCCCGCTTTGCCGAAAACTTGTGATCCCTTGCACAGCGCAGCCTGTAAAAGATTTTTCCGAAAGTCTCATCCTCTTAAGGTTAAATGAATAAATGTTATTTCTTTGTTCAGTTAAGAAAAGAAACCATAAAAACCACGGCAATAAATAAGGCATAAATCACATTAAATAAAAGAAACCATTAAAACCATAGTGTCCATTAAAACTTCGCTTTTAATATGCCATCCCTCACATAAAGTAAGCCTTTGTGACTCTAAGCTGAACGCACAAAATAACTAAGGGGCTTATTATGAGCACAACTGACGATTCATTCTCTGTTACCCACGACCCGATTGATATTCAGCGGCCATCGCTCAAAGAGCGCTGGTGGCATATTATGGATACCTGGAAAATCGGCATTATACCTCTGCCGCTGTTCGTTCTGGCGGGCGCGCTGATTGCGATTGATTGCCTGGGCGGAAAACTACCGAGCGACATTGTGGTCATGGTGGCCACGCTGGCCTTCTTCGGCTTTGCCTGCGGTGAGTTCGGCAAACGCCTGCCGATTGTCGGCAAGCTCGGCGCGGCGGCAATTTGCGCCACCTTTATCCCTTCCGCGCTGGTCTATTACGGCCTGCTGCCGGATGTAGTAGTGGAATCCACCACTAAGTTCTATAAATCCACCAACATTCTTTATCTCTATATTTGCTGCATTATCGTCGGCAGCATCATGAGTATGAACCGCACCGTGCTGATCCAGGGCTTCCTGCGCATCTTCTTCCCGATGCTGTGCGGTGAAATCGTCGGCATGATTGTCGGCATGGGTGTTGGGCTGGCGCTGGGCCTCGAGCCGTTCCAGATCTTCTTCTTTATCATTCTGCCGATCATGGCGGGCGGCGTCGGGGAAGGGGCGATCCCGCTCTCTATCGGCTATGCCAACCTGTTGCATATGGATCAGGGCGTGGCGCTCGGCCGCGTACTGCCGATGGTGATGCTCGGCGGCCTGACGGCGATCATTATCTCCGGTTGCCTCAACCAGCTCGGGAAACGCTACCCGCACCTGACCGGTGAAGGCCAGCTGATGCCGAATCGCGCCAATGCCGATGCCACTGTCTCTCAGCCTGCGTTCTCCGGCAAAGCGGACGTGACGACCATCGCCTCCGGCGCGCTGCTGGCGGTGCTGCTGTACATGCTGGGCATGCTCGGTCACAAGCTGATTGGTCTGCCTGCGCCGGTCGGCATGCTGTTTATGGCGGTGCTGGTGAAGCTCTGCAACGGTGCCTCTCCGCGTCTGCTGGAGGGCTCTCAGGTGGTGTACAAATTCTTCCAGACCTCTGTGACCTACCCGATTCTCTTTGCCGTTGGCGTAGCCATCACCCCATGGCATGAACTGGTGGCCGCCTTCACGCTGACCAACCTGCTGGTGATTATCAGCACCGTCTCCGCGCTGGTGGCAACCGGGTTCTTCGTCGGCAAAAAGATTGGTATGCACCCGATTGATGTCGCCATCGTCTCCTGCTGCCAGAGCGGCCAGGGCGGTACTGGTGACGTGGCGATCCTGACCGCAGGCAACCGCATGAGCCTGATGCCGTTCGCCCAGATTGCTACCCGTATCGGCGGGGCGATTAACGTCTCCATCTCTCTGCTGATTCTGGGCAACTTCCTCGTTTAAGTTTTCAGGAAAGAACAATGAAACTCGCAAGCTTTTTATACCAGGGAAAACGCAGCTACGGCATCGTTCAGGCCGACGGCGTGATTGATTTAGGCCGCCGCCTCGGCGACCGCTATGGCGACCTTAAAGCGCTGTTGCAGGGGAACGGGCTGGCGCAGGCCACCCGATTCCTGAACGACGCGGTGGATGTACCGCTGAACGCCATCACCTTCTTACCGGTGATTGTCCAGCCGGAAAAAATCCTCTGCGTGGGCATGAACTACGCCGACAAGCGCAAGGAGTTTGACCAGCACAACCCGGCCCCGACGCTGTTTGTCCGCTTCCCGGACTCACAGACCGGCCACAACGAGCCGGTGCTGAAGCCGCGCCACTCCAGCGAATTCGACTACGAAGGCGAGCTGGCGGTGATCATCGGCAAAGGCGGGGAGAACATCAGCCGCGACGACGCCCTGCGCCACGTGGCGGGCTACAGCTGTTACATGGACGGCTCCGCCCGCGACTGGCAGCACACCTGGTTCACCGCCGGGAAAAACTGGCGGCAGACCGGGGCGTTCGGCCCGTGGATGGCGACGGCGGATGAGATCCCCGATCCGCACCAACTGGCAATCCGCACCTGGCTGAACGGCCGCATGGTGCAGGAAGACAACACCAGCAGCATGATCCACAAGGTGGCGGAGCTGATCGAGTACATCAGCACCTTCACCCGTCTCAGCCCGGGCGACGTGATCATCACCGGCTCACCTGGCGGCGTGGGTAAAAAGCGCAACCCGCCGCTGTTTATGAAGGAGGGGGATCGCATTGAGGTGGAGATCGAGCATATCGGTCATCTGAGCAACGTGATCGTGGAAGCGCCAGCCGTCGGGCTCGCGGCAGCGCACTGAGTAAGGCGGCAGCATGCAATCGCAACCCATTGATTTTCGGCACACCGTTGTGGCGGAACACCCGGAACGCTTAAGCCAGATCCGCTACCTGCTGGCAGACAGCGGCCTTGGCCTGGACAACGACATCACGCTGTTTGTCGAAGCCTGGTCCGGCGCGCAGCTGGTGGGTTGCGCCGGGCTGGCTGCCAACGTCATCAAATGCGTGGCGGTCAACGAGCAGCTTCGTGGGGAAAACCTCAGCGCGCGTCTGCTGGCAGAGGTGGAAAATGCGGCGCTGGAGCGCGGCCATTTTCACCTCTTCCTCTGCACCCGTCCGTGCAATAAGGAGCGCTTTGGCCGCAGCGGTTTCTGGCCGATTGCCCAGAGCGGGAACAACGCGGTGCTAATGGAGAACACCCCGCAGGGGATCGCGCGCTACTGCCGTACCTTAAGCCGGATGCGAAGGGGCGGGGAAAAAATTGGTGCCATTGTGATGAACGCCAACCCATTCACCCTCGGCCACCGTCATCTGGTGGAGCAGGCGGCGGCGCAGTGCGATGCCCTGCATCTGTTTGTGGTGCGTGAAGACGCCTCGTTCTTCCCGTTCAGCGCGCGCCTTGAGATGGTGCGCGCGGGCGTGGCGCATCTGCCGAACGTGGTGGTGCATGAAGGCTCGCAGTACATCATCTCCCGCGCCACGTTTCCGGCCTACTTCCTGAAGGAGACCGGCAAAGTGCAGCAGGCGTGGAGCGAGATCGACGTGCTGATCTTCCGGGACTTCATCGCCCCGGCGCTGGGCATCACGCACCGCTTCATCGGCTCGGAGCCGTTCTGCGATATCACCCGCCAGTACAACCAGACGCTGCACGACCTGCTGGCCTCGCATATTGACGTGGTGGAGATGCCGCGCATCAAGGCCACCGGTAACGCCATTTCGGCCTCGGAAGTGCGCCGTTTACTCAAGACACAGCAGTTTTCCCGGATCCGGGAGATTGTCCCGGACTCCACCTTCGCGCACCTCGAAGCACATTATCGTGCGAGTGCGGAAGTCGCATAACTATCAGGAATTTATCATGAATATTGTAAGGGAGGCGCTGGCCGGAACGCAGGAGTCCAGCGACCTGATGGTGAAAATCGCCCCCGCTCACGGTGAGCTGGAGATCGTCATCCACAGCGAAGTGATTAAGCAGTTTGGCGAGCAGATTCGCCAGGTGGTCAACGACACATTGCGCGCCATGAACGTGCACCAGGGATTAATCATTATTGAAGACAAAGGGGCGCTGGACTGTGTTATTCGCGCCCGCCTGCAAAGCGCGCTGATGCGTGCCGCCGATGAACAGGCCATCAACTGGGAGGCGCTGAAATGAGCAAACTCCGCCGCAGTATGCTGTTCCTGCCAGGCGCCAATGCCGCCATGCTCTCTACCGCCTTTATCTACCGTCCCGACTCCATCATGTTTGACCTTGAGGACGCCGTGGCCCTGCGCGAGAAAGACACCGCACGCATGCTGGTGTTCCACGCGTTGCAGCACCCGATGTATCAGGATATCGAAACCGTGGTGCGCATTAACCCGCTGAGCACGCCGTTTGGCCTGCTGGATCTGGAAGCCGCCGTGCGCGCGGGCGTGGACGTGATACGCCTGCCGAAAACCGACACCCCGGACGATATTTACGAGCTGGAAGGCCACCTCGAGCGTATCGAGCAGGCGTGCGGCCGCGAGGTGGGTTCCACCCGCGTGATGGCGGCGATTGAATCGGCCATTGGCGTCATCAACGCCGTGGCGATTGCCCGCAGCTCCCCGCGCCTGATCGGCATTGCGCTGGCCGCCTTTGACTACGTGATGGACATGCAGACCGAGCGCGGCGACGGCACCGAGCTGTTCTACGCCCGCTGCGCCGTGCTGCACGCCGCCCGCGCGGCAGGCATCGACGCCTTCGACGTGGTGTGGTCAGACGTTAACGATGAGGCCGGGTTCCTACGCGAAGTCGATCTGATCCGCAAGATGGGCTTTAACGGCAAATCGCTGATTAACCCGCGCCAGATAGACCTGCTGCACAACGCCTACGCCCCGACACGGGAAGAAGTGGAACACGCGAAACGGGTGATTGAGGCGGCAGAAGAGGGCGAGCGTAACGGCCTGGGCGTGGTGTCGCTCAACGGCAAAATGGTGGATGCACCGATTATTAACCACGCGCAGGTGGTGCTGGAGCGCGCGGCGGCCTCCGGCGTGCGTCGGTAAGGATGACATAATGAATCAGACAGAACTTCTCCATATGAATTTCCCCCATCTGCGGGATCTGAAACCCTTTGATACCGCCCACAGCGCGACGCCGTGGCTGGCGGACAGCGAGGCGAAGCACAGCCGCAAGCTCTGCGCCTCTATTGAAGAGGCGGTTAAGCGCTGCGGCTTGCAGGACGGGATGACCATCTCCTTCCACCACGCCTTTCGCGAAGGCGACCGGGTGATCAACACCGTCGTGGCGCTGCTGGCGCGGATGGGCTTCAAAAATCTGACCCTGGCTTCCAGCTCGCTGATGACCTGCAACGACGCGCTGATCGAGCATATCGAAAGCGGCGTCATCACCCGGATTTACACCTCCGGCATGCGCGGCAGGCTGGCGGATGCCATCTCTCACGGGCTGATGGACGAGCCGGTACAAATTCACTCCCACGGCGGGCGCGTGAAGCTACTCCAGGACGGCGAACTGAACATCGACGTGGCGTTTCTCGGCGTGCCGTGCAGCGATGAGTTTGGCAACGCCAACGGCACGCACGGCAAATCGTGCTGCGGCTCGCTGGGCTACGCGATGGTGGACGCGCAGTTTGCCCGTAAGGTGGTGCTGCTGACCGAAGCGCTGGTGCCGTTCCCCAATATGCCCGCCAGCCTGGTGCAGGATCAGGTGGACTACATCGTGCAGGTGGAGAGCGTGGGCGACCCGGCGAAAATCAGCGTCGGCGCAGCGCGCGTCACCAGCAACCCGCGCGAGCTGATGATTGCCCGCTATGCGGCGGACGTGATTGAACACTCCGGCTACTTCAAACCGGGCTTCTCGATGCAGACCGGCTCCGGCGCGGCGGCCACCGCCTGCACCCGCTTTATGGAAGAGAAGATGGAGCGCAGCGGCGTGAAAGCGCGCTTTGCGCTCGGCGGCATCACCGGCAGCCTGGTGGATCTGCACGAGAAGGGGCTCATCGAAAAGCTGCTCGACACCCAGTGCTTTGACGGCCAGGCAGCGGCCTCGCTGGCGCGCAACCCGAACCACGTGGAGATCTCCACCAACGTCTACGCCAACCCCGGCAGCAAGGCGGCAAGCTGCGACCAGCTCGACGTGGTGATCCTCAGCGCCCTGGAAATCGACGTCGACTTTAACGTCAATGTCATCACCGGCTCCGATGGCGTGATGCGTGGCGCATCCGGCGGACACTGCGACGTGGCGGCGGCAGCCAACCTGACCATTGTGGTCGCGCCGCTGCTGCGAAGCCGCATCCCGACCGTCGTGAAGCGCGTTACCACTCGCCTCACGCCGGGGGAGAGCATTGACGTGCTGGTCACCGACCACGGTATTGCGGTCAACCCGGCGCGCCCGGAGATCCGCGAACGACTCATGGAAGCAGGGATGAAGGTTGTAGATATCAACGCGCTGTATGAGCGAGCGATTTCGTTGACAGGCGTACCGAAACCGATTGAGTTCACCGACAAAATCGTCGGGGTGATCCGCTACCGCGACGGCAGCGTGATCGACACTGTGCGACAGGTGAAGGAGGAAGTATGACTTTTGCGACACCCGTGCGGGCGGGTGTCAGCCTGGAGGAACTGCTGGCGGCGAAAGAGCGCCGCGCAGCCCGCCAGGCTGACTGGCTTACGCACTATCAACAACCGGTGATCTCCCTCACGCTGGTCACGCCCGGGGAAATCAAAGACAGCCTGCGCTACCGCAACACCATGGGGGTGGCGTTACAGATGTGCGACCAGCTGCTGTGGGAAAACCGCTGGCAGGTGCTGGACCGCCAGGTGCTCTGGCTACCCACCGGACCTGAAGCGCTGTGGTGCGTCGCGCATCCGGCGGCGGAAATTAAGGCGCACTGTGCAGAACTGGAGCAGACGCACCCGCTCGGCAGACTGTGGGATCTGGACGTGATCTGCCCTGAAAACGGCCTCGTGGGCCGTCAGTCGCTGGGTTCACACCTCAGACGCTGTCTGATTTGCGACGAGCCCGCCCACGCCTGTTCCCGTTCGCGCCACCATCCCGTTGAGCAGGTGGTTTCCCGCGTGGAGAAGATGATCGATGACTGGTTTGCTCGCGACTAAACCGCGCCCGGTTGACGTGCCTGCGCTTGCCGAAGCGGCGCTGTGGCAGGAGCTGGAGCTGACGCCCAAGCCGGGGCTGGTGGACAGGCTCAATAACGGCTCGCATCGGGATATGGACCATGCCTTGTTTGTCCGCAGCATTATGGCGATTACGCCGTGGTTTGCCCGGTTTGCGGAACTGGGTGAAGCACATGCGGCCAAACCTGCCGATCGGCAGTTGCGGATTCTCCGCCCAATGGGAATGGCCTGCGAGCAGGCAATGTACGCCGCCACGGGCGGGGTAAATACCCACAAGGGCGGTATTTTTGCTCTTGGTTTGCTCTGCTTCGCCGCCGGTCGTGTGAAAAATATCTCTGCGGATAGCCTCTGTTGTGAGGTAAGTAACATCTGTCGCGGGCTGGTGGCGCGGGAGCTGGCCGGGCGCAGCGGGCAGGCAACGGCGGGGGAGCGGCAGTTTCAGCATTACGGCTTAACCGGGGCGCGAGGCGAGGCGGAGAGCGGCTTTGCGACGGTGCGTAAGGCGCTGGGGCAGTGGAACGGACAGTTGCTTCACGACCTGCTGTTGCGCCTGATGGCGGTCAATCAGGACAGTAATCTCGTGTCACGCGGCGGCATTCAGGGGCTGCGCTATGTTCAGGGCTACGCGCGGGAACTGCTGGCTAACGGCTGGGATCGCGAGGCGTTGCTTAAGATGGATAAGGCACTGATTGAACGAAACCTGAGTCCGGGCGGCAGCGCGGATTTGCTGTCGGTGGGGTGGGTGCTGTCTGCTATAAAATAGCCGGGTGGCGGCTACGCCTTACCCGGCCTACGGTCTGGTTTTGTAGGCCCGGTAAGCGCAGCGCCACCGGGCACAACAATCAATGCGCGATCGGCTGCGCACCATTCGGCACGCGAACATGCTTGTACTTGAACAGCGCGATGAACGCGAAGAACAGCACCAGCGAGTACCCGGCGAAGATCAGCCACACCGGCTGCCAGTCTGTAATGCCGTTGGTGGTGTACATCTCAACCACTTTACCGCTTACCACGCCGCCCAGAATACAACCGAAGCCGTTGGTCATCATCAGGAACATGCCCTGCGCACTGGCGCGGATTTCAGGCTTCACCTCTTTTTCCACAAACACCGAGCCGGAGATGTTGAAGAAGTCGAAGGCACAGCCGTAAACAATCATCGACAGAACCAGCAGCACGGTGCCGAACGCGCTTGGGTCGCCATAGGCGAACAGACCGAAGCGCAACATCCAGGCGGCGATACTGATCAGCATGACGTTCTTGATGCCGTAGCGGCTCAGGAAGAACGGGATGGTCAGGATGAACAGCGTCTCGGAGATCTGCGAGATGGACATCATCACCGACGCGTGTTCGACGATAAAGCTCCCGGCAAACAGCGGATCGTTATCGAAGCTGTGCAGGAAGGTATTACCGAACATGTTGGTGATTTGCAGTTCCGCGCCCAGCAGCATGGAGAAGATAAAGAAGATCGCCATGCGCTTGTTTTTGAACAGTGCGAAAGCGTCCAGGCCAAGCATGGTGCTCCAGTTCTGGTTTTTCTGCTGGTTAGACACCGGAATGGTGGGCAGCGTCAGGGTGAACAGCGCCAGCAGCACGGAGAGCGCGGCACCAATATACAGCTGCATATGGCTCAGCTCGAAGCCCGCGAAGCTCACGCCCCACATCGCCATGATAAAGCCGATGGTGCCCCAGATACGGATAGGCGGGAAGTCGGTGACGATATCCAGTCCGGCAGATTTCAGGCGGTAGTAGGAGATGGTGTTGATCAGGCCAAGCGTTGGCATATACGCCAGCGAGTTAAGCAGGATCACCATAAACATCGCCCCCGGCGTGGTCACTTCGGCCGCCATAAACAGCGTCCCCGCACCCACCAGATGGCAAAGCATGTATAGCCATTTCGCACTTAACCATTTATCCGCCACGATACCGAGCAGCGTTGGCATGAAAACAGCCGCAATGCCCAGCGAGCTGTAAACGGCACCGATCGACGCACCATCGAACTTGAGCGTCACAAACATATAGGAGCCGAGTGTAGTCAGCCAGCTACCCCACAGGCAGAACTGCAGAAACGACAAGATTTTAAGCTGCAGCTTAAGGTTCATGTTACTTTCCTCACAAGTGAGCGGGAGATATGTTGTTATAGGAACATTCAGGGTTGTTATTTGATGCAATTCTATCAGTTGGCAACGTTATGTTTTGTTACCTCCCGCAAAAAAATGCAATCCACATTAATTTGCAGTCTGGATTGTGATGCAAATAGCATTTTCGTATGGGTGGGGTGGAGTGAGTGCGGCCTGATGCCCCCTCACCCTAACCCCCTCCCCAAAGGGGAGAGGGAACTTGAACACCCTCTCCCCAAAGGGAAGAGGGCAGGGTGAGGGGTGGTGTTGGTTTTTAGCGGCGACGATAGTTCTTCTGCGCCGTATTCACCTTATACAGATAGCGGCGGGATTCCGCAGACGGGTGGCGGGTGGTGAGGGTAGCGTACACATCCCCCGGCGCCATGCTGTTGATGATGTTCGCGGCCTGCACTTTGTCATTCGAGAAGACGCGCAGCACGCTGCCCGCCCCGCCGTTGTAGGCGGTGATCACCGCATAGCGACGTGAAGTTGGGTTATCAATCCCGCCGAGATAGACATTGTTCAGCATCGCCAGATAGGCCGTGCCGGTATCAATGTTGCTCTGCGGGTCAAACAGGTAGCTGCGGCTCGGCGTGCCGGATTTCCCCTGCGCGCGGAACACGTCTTTACCGGCGCTGTGCTGCACAACCTGCATCAGCCCCAGCGCGTCGGAACGGCTTACCGCGTAGGGGTTGAACGAGGACTCGGTCTGCATAATCGCCAGGATAAGCGACTCATCCACGCCATACTTACGCGACGCCTGACGCACCATGCCCAGATACTTATGCGCACGCTTGTCGAGGTGGTTCGGCACCAGGTTGATGGTGACGCTGTAGATCACTTTCAGGCCGTTGGTACGGCTTTTCAGGCGCGTTTGCAGCAGATAGTCGGCAAATTTCGTGGCGCGGCCTTCCCAGCGGATCGGCTGACCGGTCTGGTCAACGACCTGGCCATACAGGAACGGCTCTTTGGAGATGGTGATGTCATCGGCATCAGAGTAGAGGTCGATAGACCCCGGATCGTCGCCCATCAGCAGGGTTTTAATGATGGCCTGACGTAAATGCGCCGCAGGTTCAGTCCCCGCGATGGTTTCAACCGTAATCGTACCGTCATCAAAGTTGATGTGGCTACGGGTCTGATAGGCGTCGGTATACTTAACGTAGTCCTTCGGTCCGGCAATAAGAACTTCGTTAAATCCCCATATGTTCTCGATGTTGTGGGCAAACTGCCCCATCAAAATGTCAAAACCGTTGGTGTCCTTGACCCAGGCTTCGTTGTATTCATCGCCTTTTTTGGAAGAACAAGACACAAGCAACGGCGCAACAAGGGCTAGCGCTAAAAGTTTTTTCATCATTCCGGGAGTGCGTGTTGTGTTTGCTTTGGGGTTGCTGTTGCCGGGTGGCGCTGCGCTTACCCGACCTACAAAACCGTAGGCCCGTGCAAGCGCAGCGCCGCCGGGCAGCAGCTGCGCGTTATTATTTTTCCGGTGGCGTATAGCCTTCGATGTGGACGTCTTTACCCTCGAACAGGAAGTTCACCATCTCCTGTTCCAGCAGTTTGCGGTGTTCCGGGTTCATCATGCTGAGCTTTTTCTCGTTGATCAGCATGGTCTGTTTTTTCTGCCACTGTCCCCAGGCTTCTTTGGAGATCTCGTTGTAAATGCGCTTACCCAGGTCGCCCGGGTAGAGCTGGAAATCCTGGCCTTCAGCGTCGCGCTGTAGGAAAGTACAAAAAATGGTTCTGGCCATACTCATTCCTCTTTGTCTTGCCGATGCTAAACCATTGCACCGACACGTAATTGCTGTAACAGGCGCTCCACGGGAGCCGCCAGCCCGACTGATGGCGGTTGCGCTAAGTTATACCAGAGAGCGGTGCCTTCATCCATGCACGACGTGAATGAGGACACGGGAAGCCACATCGGCACAATGTCCAGATGGAAATGGCTGAAGGTATGACGGAACGCGTTGAGTTGCGTCAGGGTTTCGGCCGCAATGCCGCGCTGTTCAAGCCATGCCCGAAGCGAGGCTTCATCCTCAAACTGTGGGAAGCAGTATAGACCACCCCACAGGCCACTCGGCGGACGCTGAGCGAGAAACACCTCGTCGCCATGCTGCATCAGCAGCATGTACCCGGTGCGTTCAGGCAGCGTCTGCTTCGGTTTTTTCCCCGGATACTGCGCCCAGGTGTGGTTCGCATAGGCCACGCAGAGGTTGTTTACCGGGCAGAGTTCGCACTTCGGTTTTGAACGGGTACAGACCATCGCGCCCAGATCCATCATCGCCTGGTTAAAACGCTCCACCCCTTTCGCCGGAGTGACCGCTTCACTGATCTCCCACAGGCGTTTCTCAACCTCTTTCTTACCCGGCCAGCCATCTACGGCGTAGCAGCGTGCGAGCACGCGCTTGACGTTGCCGTCGAGAATAGGGAAATGTTTGCCTAAAGAGAGGGAGAGGATTGCGCCTGCGGTCGAACGCCCGACGCCGGGCAAATCCGCCACCTCGTCGAAGGTTTCCGGGAATTTACCGTTGTGGCGCGTCGCGACCTGCTGTGCGGCCTTGTGCAGGTTGCGCGCGCGGGCGTAATAGCCAAGCCCGGTCCACAGGTGCAGCACCTCGTCCAACGGGGCGTTCGCCAGATCGGTGACTGTCGGGAAGCGCGCCATAAAACGCTCGAAGTAAGGAATGACCGTCGCGACCTGCGTTTGTTGCAACATCACCTCGGAGAGCCATACTTTGTACGGCGTTTTTTCAATTTGCCAGGGCAGGGTTTTACGCCCGTATTTGTCGTACCAGTCCAGCACCAGGGCTGAAAATTGAGAGGCTTGCATGGTCATCGATTCGCTTAATCAGGGACGCAGATTGCAGCACAGCGTCAATCTGCTGTAAACCGGATCTTTCCCATGCTTGCATAGAAGCCTTAACTTTGGATAATGCCCGTTTCCCGAACATTCTCACAAGCAGACAACTCTTTTATGAAAAACGACGTCATTTCACCGGAATTTGATGAAAACGGTCGCCCGCTGCGCCGTATTCGCAGCTTTGTCCGCCGTCAGGGGCGCCTGACAAAAGGGCAGCAACACGCGCTGGACAACTACTGGCCGGTGATGGGCGTTGAGTTCAGCGAGCAACCGCTCGACTTCACCGACCTGTTTGGCCGCGACGCGCCAGTGACCCTGGAGATCGGCTTTGGTATGGGCACCTCGCTGGTCACTATGGCGAAAGCGCGCCCGGAGCAGAACTTCCTCGGTATTGAAGTACATTCGCCGGGCGTCGGCGCGTGCCTGGCAACGGCCCACGAGGAGGGCGTTGAGAACCTGCGCGTGATGTGTCACGACGCGGTGGAAGTGCTGCACAAAATGATTCCTGACAATTCTTTGAACATGGTTCAGCTCTTTTTCCCTGACCCATGGCACAAAGCGCGTCATAATAAACGCCGTATCGTTCAGGCACCGTTTGCCGAGCTGGTGAAAAGTAAGCTCAAGCTGGGCGGCGTTTTCCACATGGCAACCGACTGGGAACCTTATGCGGAACATATGCTGGAAGTGATGTCGTCCCTGGACGGGTATAAAAATCAGTCTGAAAGCAACGACTACGTACCGCGTCCGGATTCACGTCCGGTGACAAAATTTGAACAGCGTGGCCATCGTCTTGGTCACGGCGTATGGGACTTAATGTTCGAGAGGGTGAAATAATGGCAAAGAATCGTAGCCGTCGTCTGCGTAAAAAGATGCACATCGAAGAATTCCAGGAAGTGGGTTTCTCCGTTGCCTGGCGTTTCCCGGAAGGCACCAGCGTTGAGCAGATCGATCAGGACGTTGATGCGTTCATCAACGAGGTGATCGAGCCAAACAAGCTGGCCTTCGACGGTAGCGGCTATCTGGCGTGGGAAGGTCTGATTTGCACCCAGGAAGTGGGGAAATGCACCGAAGAGCATCAGGCGCTGGTACGCAAATGGCTTGAAGACCACAAACTGGAAGATGTCCGCGTTAGCGAACTTTTCGACGTTTGGTGGGACTAATAAAGCAAGAACGGGGCCAGCATTAGCTGGCCCATTTTGTCTGAGGGAGTGTTTAAGATGCGCAAAACGTTGCTGGCTGTTGCTTTACTGGCAATCGGATCCACCGCCCATGCGGAGTATAAATGTAGCGTCACCCCGCGTGATGACGTGGTGCTGAGTCCGCAAACCGTGCAGGTTAAGGGCGAGAATGGCAATCTGGTGATTACGCCGGATGGCAACGTGACCTTTAACGGCAAACCGCAAAACCTGACGGCCGCCCAGCGCGAGCAGGCGATGGACTACCAGGCCGAGTTGCGTACCGCGCTGCCCTGGATCAACGATGGCGCGCTGACCCGCGTTGAAAAGAGCCGCGTGGCGCTGGATAAAATCATCACCAAAGAGGTGGGGGAGAGCAGCAATATGCGCACCCGCCTGACGAAGCTGGATAAACAGCTGAAAGAGCAGATGAACCGTATTATCGAGACGCGCTCTGATGGCCTGACGTTCCACTATAAGGCGATCGATCAGGTGCGTGCCGACGGTCAGCAGCTGGTGAACCAGGCGATGGGCGGCATTCTCCAGGACAGCATCAACGAGATGGGCGCCAAAGCGGTGCTGAAGGGTGGCGGTAATCCTTTGCAGGGTGTACTGGGTAGTCTGGGCGGACTGCAAACCTCGATTCAGAACGAGTGGAAGAATCAGGAAGCCGATTTCCAGCAGTTCGGCAAAGACGTGTGTAAGCGCGTGGTGTCGCTGGAAGACAGCCGGAAGGCGCTGGTGGGGACGCTGAAGTAATTCACTTAGCCCCTCACCCTAACCCTCTCCCCAAAGGGGCGAGGGGATGTTTGCCCCCTCTCCCTTTCAGGGAGAGTGCCGGGGTGAGGGTTGCAGCGCTTGCAGCGTTACAAGGATCCTTTCTAACACCGCCTCTTCGTTATTCCAGAGTTCGTTGTTCCAGAATCGAATGACGTGCCAGTCCTTATGGTTTAACCACAATGTCCTTTGTCGATCGTATTCCTGATTTTCATCATGTTGTCCGCCATCCAGCTCAACGGCCAGCCGAGCCGCGCAACAGGCGAAATCCAGAATGTAGTTACCTACCGGGTGCTGTCGGCGAAATTTATAATTTTCGAAACGGCGGCTGCGCAGTAAATACCAAAGCCGTCTTTCTTCCTGTGTCAGCTCGCGTCTGAGCTGCTTTGCGTATGAACGTATTGTTTCCATCCCCACACTCTGCCAGCCTTTCCCTCAGCCAGCAGAACGGGATGTAAAATTCTGAATCAGCCTTCAGGATTTTCAGCGAGGAACAACTCAAGAAGGGAGTTCAGGAACAGCTTGCCGTGCTCGGTGATCTGCCAGGACACATCACACTCGGTCAGGTACCCCTGCGCCAGCGCCTCGTCAATCTGCGGGCGAATCACTGACTCCGGCAGCCCGGTATAACGCGTAAATTCCGCGCGCGGAGCGGCTTCCAGCAGACGGAAGCGGTTCATAAAGAACTCAAACGGCTTATCCACCGCCTCGACGTCGTGCTGACGCTCCAGGTAGCGGCCTTCCATATACCCGCGCGGATGACGCGTTTTGGCGGTACGCAGAATGCGTCCGTCCGGGAAGGTCACCTTGCCGTGCGCACCGCAGCCAATTCCGAGATAGTCGCCAAAACGCCAGTAGTTCAGATTGTGCTGACACTGATAGCCCGGCTTCGCATACGCCGACGTTTCGTATTGCTGATATCCCGCCGCGGTCAAAAGCTGGTGGCCCTGCTCGAAGATATCCCACAGCGCGTCGTCGTCCGGCAGCACCGGCGGGCGCGAACCAAACAGGGTGTTCGGTTCAATGGTCAACTGATACCACGACAGATGCGGCGGGTTCAGTTCAATCGCCTGACGCAAATCGTCCAGCGCTTCTTCGAGCGACTGATCCGGCAGGCCGTGCATCAGGTCGAGGTTAAAGCTGCGCAGCCCAAGCCCCGTTGCCAGGTTTGCCGCGCGCTTTGCCTCTTCCGGGCCGTGAATGCGCCCCAGACGCTTCAGCTTTGGCTCGCTAAAGCTCTGCACGCCGATAGAGATACGGTTCACGCCCGCACGCTGGTACTCGACAAAACGGTCGGCCTCAACGGTGCCGGGGTTGGCTTCCATCGTAATTTCAGCATCCGCTGCCAGATTCAGGCGTGCGCGCACACCGTCCAGCAGCGTCTGCATCGCCGGGCCTGAAAGCAGGCTCGGCGTACCGCCACCAATAAAAATGGTCTTCACTTCACGTCCCTGTGCGTACGGTACATCGGCATCCAGATCGGCCAGCAGATGCGCGACGTAATCATCGTGCGGCACTTCACCCTTCAGCGCGTGCGAGTTGAAATCACAGTACGGACATTTCTGCACGCACCATGGGATGTGAATATAAAGACTCAGAGGCGGCAAATTAGCCATTACGCAGTGCTTCCAGTAACAGTTTCAGGGCGCGTCCACGGTGGGAGATCGCGCTTTTCTCTTCGCGGGTGAGTTCCGCAGCGGTTTTGCCCTCGGTCGGGACAAAGAAAATCGGGTCGTAACCAAAGCCGCCGTTGCCCGCCGCTTCACGGGTGATCACGCCCGGCCAGCTGCCGTGACAGACAATCGGAGTGGGATCTTCCGCGTGACGCATGTAGACCAGCACGCAGTGGAACTGCGCGGTACGCTGTTCGTCAGGAACGTCTTTCAGGGCCACAAGCAGCTTTTCCAGGTTCTGCTGGTCGGTGGCGTCCGGCCCGGAATAGCGGGCGGAGTAAATCCCCGGCGCACCGCCCAGAAAATTCACGGCCAGACCGGAATCATCGGCAATCGCGGGCAGTCCGGTTACCTGCGCCGCATGGCGCGCTTTCAGAATGGCGTTTTCGATAAACGTCAGGCCGGTCTCTTCGGCGGAGTCCACGCCCAGCTCGGTCTGAGCCACCACGTCCAGCCCAAAATCATTTAATAGCGAGGCCAGCTCGCGCACTTTACCGGCGTTACCGGTGGCGAGAACAACTTTCTGCATAGTTTAGTCCTGTTCTGTCAGAGCCGCGACTTCCGTCGGGATAGATTGCGGGTTAAGGATTTTTACCTGTTTATGCCGGCCAAGTTCACCTTTCTCAATGATGACCTGGCTTTTAGCGACGCGAAACTGTTTAGCCAGATATTTGGTCAGATGCGCATTCGCCTGGCCGTCAACCGGCGGGGCCGTGATGGCGACTTTTAGCTCGTCGCCATGCAGCCCAACAATACTGTCGCGGCTGGCTTTCGGCTGAATGTACAGCCGTAAAACCAGCCCGTCGGCGCAGGGGCTAACTGCACTCATAACGCCATCCACAGCCCCGGCAGCAGCATATTACCCGTCGCCTGTAACAGTTCCGCGATACCCATATTCAGCACGTACAGCAGCAGAACGAGAAGCATCGGCGAGAAGTCGATTCCGCCCATCGCAGGCAGCAGGCTACGAATTGGACGCAGCAACGGTTCCGTCAGCTGAATCAACGCGTACTCCACCGGGCTACGGCCCCGGCTTACCCAGCTCATGATCGCCATCACCAGCAGGACCCAGAAGATCAGCGAGCCGACGGTTTTAACCAGGATCAGAACGGCTGAAATCCAGATAATCGGCTGGAAAGTGATGACCATAAACAGCACGATCGCTTTGATAACGCTCAGAATAAACGCCATCAGCAGAGATGAACTGTCAATCGGCCCCATTGCCGGAATGATGCGGCGAAGCGGCCCCACAATGGGCTGCGTGATTTTCACGATAAATTGTGAGAATGGATTGTAAAAATCACAACGGGCCCACTGCATCCAGACGCGCAACAGCAGCGCCATCGTATACAGTTCAATGACCGTTGAAAGCAGGAAAGTCAACGTCTTCATGGCGTTCCTCAGGTTTCCTTATTATTGGGGGTAATCGCGCGCACCGAAAATTGCCGTGCCGATGCGCACCATGGTGCTGCCTGCCGCGATGGCGGCTTCCATATCATCCGACATGCCCAGAGAAAGCGTGTCTACCGTGTCATAGCGCGCTTTAAGCGCCTCAAATGCTACAGCCATTTGCTGTGCTACGGCAAACTGCCTTTCATAACTTGACTCTGGCGCCGGGATAGCCATCAGCCCGCGCAGGGTTAAGCGCGGCAGCGCCGCCACGTCCGCCGCCAGCGCATCCAGTTCGCTCAGCGTAATGCCGGACTTGCTGTTTTCATCGCTGATGTTGATTTGAATTAGCACGTTAAGCGCTGGCATCTCAATAGGGCGCTGGTCGCTCAAACGGGTAGCGATACGCAGACGATCGATGGTGTGACACCAGTCGAAGTGCTCTGCTACCAGACGGCTTTTGTTCGACTGTAGCGGACCGATAAAGTGCCATTGCAGGTCTGCATTTCCCCGTTCCCGGAAAGCGAGAATCTTATCTACGCCTTCCTGCACATAGTTTTCACCAAAGGCACGATGACCGGCGGCTATCGCTTCTGCGATGGCGCTCGCAGGCTTGGTTTTGCTGACTGCAAGCAACGTAATTTCTTCTGAAGCACGGCCGCAACGCGTTGCCGCGGCTGAGATTTTGTCCCGGACCTGTGCCAGGTTATGCGCAATGTCGTTCATTTTCCGAGGAGTAGTCTATGGATGTGGAAGAAATTGTGGCCCTTAGTGTAAAGCATAACGTCTCCGATCTACACCTGTGCAGTGATTCACCACCGCGCTGGCGCAGGTCAGGCCGTCTTGAACCTGCGCCGTTTCCGCCCCCGGATGTGGAGGCGTTATTAAAAGCGTGGCTCAATGACGAACAGCAGGGCGCCTGGTGGGCAAACGGGCAGGTGGATTTTGCCGTTACCCTCACAGGCGGTCAGCGGCTGCGCGGCAGTGCGTTTAAGCATATGCACGGCGTTTCGATCGCGCTGCGCCTGTTGCCGCTGACGTGCCCGCAGCTCTCTGCGTTAGGCGTGCCGCGCGCGATCCCGGAGCTTTTGTCCAATGACAATGGCCTGATTCTGGTCACCGGCGCCACCGGCAGTGGGAAATCGACCACCCTGGCCGCGATGGTCGATTTCCTCAATCACCAGACGGACGGGCATATTCTGACCCTGGAAGATCCGGTGGAGTTTATGTACCAGAGTGAACGTTGCCTGATCCAGCAGCGGGAGATAGGCCTGCACAGCCCGTCCTTTGCCGAGGCCCTGCGCAGCGCGCTGCGTGAAGATCCGGATGTGATTCTGCTTGGTGAGCTGCGCGACAGCGAGACGATACGCCTGGCGCTGACGGCGGCGGAAACCGGCCATCTGGTGTTGGCCACGCTGCACACGCGCGGTGCGGCGCAGGCGATCGAGCGCCTGGTCGATACCTTTCCGGCGCAGGAGAAAGATCCGGTGCGTAATCAGCTGGCGGGAAGCCTGCGTGCGGTTCTGGCGCAGATGCTGCGTCAGGATGTCCAGGGCGGGCGCGTGGCGCTGTATGAGCTACTGGTGAATACGTCGGCGGCGGCAAACCTGATCCGCGAAGGCAAAACCTGGCAACTGCCGGGCATTATTCAAACGGGGCAGCAGGCGGGGATGCAGAACTTTGAGCAGAGTCTGGCGGAGCGACGGGCGCAGGGGCGGCTGTAGGCCCCGGCGCTCAGTAACCCTGGTCGAAATAGCTTTCGAGGATAATGACGGCTGAAGCTGAATCCACGCTGCCTTTGTTCAACGCCCGGAAGCCACCGTGCTCGAACAGGCCAGCGCGTGCCTCGACGGTGCTCAAACGTTCATCGTGCAGCTTAACGGAGACACCAAAGCGGCCATGGATTTTGTTCGCGAACTTGCGCGCGCGGGCGGTAAGCGGCTGCTCGGTGCCGTCCATGTTCAGCGGCAGACCGACAATCACGTCGTCCGGCTGCCACTCTTTGAGCAAGCGCTCAATAAGGTTCCAGTCCGGCGTGCCGTCGTTAGCTTTCAGCGCAGTGAGCGGGCGAGCGGTGCCGGTGATCCGTTGACCCACAGCGACGCCGATGCTTTTGGTGCCGAAGTCGAAGGCGAGAAGGGTGCCGCTCATTACGCGTGCCCCGCAACGCCAGGCATGGTCAGAATATCAATGCCAATCAGTTTTGCCGCGTCACGCCAGCGATCGGCGATAGGGGTTTTAAACAGGATATTCATATCCGCAGGGGCCGTCAGCCAGGCGTTGTCCAGAATTTCTTGTTCCAGCTGCCCTTTTTCCCAGGAAGCGTAGCCGAGCGCAACCAGCACCTCAGAAGGCTGATTTGCCGTGCCCAGTGTTTCGAGCACATCGCGAGAGGTGGTGACGACGGTGTTATCGGAGATACGAATGCTGGACGAGAAAACCGGCGGGGTATGCAGGATAAAACCACGATCTTCTGCAAGCGGGCCGCCGAGCATCACCGGTTTATCGAGACGGATTTCCGGCAGCCGCGCTTCAAGAGGGATTTTCAGCTTGTCCAAAATCCCTTCAACCTGAAGGTTTGCCAGCGGCTTATTGATGATAATCCCCATCGCGCCGTCTTCGTTGTATTCACAAATATAGACCACGGCGCGGCGGAAAATCGGATCCTGGAGAGCAGGCATGGCAATAAGAAAGTGATGCTGTAAATTCATTGTCAGAGGTACTGTTTCCTGGTTTAAAAAGCGACAGCGCCCAGTATGGGGATAAACACAGGCGCTGTCACAGGTTATTTCTGTAAACGTTTTTCGATAGCGTCCATCAGCATTCCGGTGATCGAGATCGGGAATTCCGCTTCGATTTCACGAATGCAGGTTGGGCTGGTGACGTTCACTTCGGTCAGACGATCGCCGATGATATCGAGGCCAACGAAGATCAGGCCTTTGGCTTTAAGCGTAGGGCCGACGCGGCGGGCAATTTCCCAGTCGCTTTCGCTTAACGGACGCGGTTCGCCACGGCCGCCAGCCGCCAGGTTGCCACGGGTTTCCCCTCCCTGCGGAATACGCGCCAGGCAGTAAGGCACCGGCTCGCCGTCTACGACCAGCACACGCTTGTCGCCGTCTTTAATGGCCGGCAGATAGTTCTGTGCCATACAGTAGCGGGTTCCCAGCTCGGTCAGCGTTTCGGCAATCACGCCAATGTTCGGATCGCCCTCTTTCACCCGGAAGATCGACGCGCCGCCCATGCCGTCCAGGGGTTTCATGATGATGTCGCCGTGCTTCTGCCAGAATTCTTTCAGCTGCGTTTTGCTGCGGGTGACGAGCGTTTCCGGCGTCAGGTCAGAGAACCATGCGGTATAGAGCTTCTCGTTGCAGTCGCGCAGGCTCTGCGGCTTGTTGACGATCAGCGTGCCTTTCTCTTCGGCACGCTCAAGGATATAGGTGGAATAAATGTATTCGGTGTCGAACGGCGGATCTTTACGCATCAGGATGACGTTGAGGTCGGCCAGGGCAATATCCTGCTCGGTACCGAATTCGTACCATTTTTCGTAGTTCTGCTCGACGTTAACGATGCGGGTGCGTGCGCGGGCTTCACCGTTGATCAGGTAAAGATCGTTCATCTCCATGTAGTGGAGTTCATAGCCGCGACGCTGCGCTTCCAGCAGCATAGCGAAGCTGGAGTCTTTCTTGATGTTAATGTTTGCGATGGGGTCCATCACGATGCCGAGCTTAATCATCTTCTTCTCCGGTTATGGGTCAGGCTTTGCTTCAACCCAGATCGCCAAATCGCACCTGTAGCGCGGTAATGGCGGTGAGTGCCGTTGTCTCAGTGCGCAGAACGCGAGGTCCCAACAGAATATCAGTAAACTGGTAACGCGCCGTCATGGCAATTTCGTCAGCCGACAGGCCGCCTTCCGGGCCAATCAGCAGGCGTACACGCTCAACGGGCAGCGGCAGCGTATTGATGCTGGCGCTGGCGCGCGGATGAAGATTGAGCTTAAGCCCGCTTTCCTCTTCTGCACACCAGTCCTCCAGATCCATCGCCGGGCGGATCTCCGGGATACGATTGCGGCCGCTCTGTTCGCAGGCCGCAATGGCAATTTTTTGCCACTGCTGGATCTTTTTGTTCAGACGTTCCGCATCCAGTTTAACGCCGCAGCGCTCAGAAAAAAGTGGCGTAATGAGGCTTACACCCAGTTCAATGGATTTCTGAATGGTGAACTCCATCTTTTCCCCACGCGACATCACCTGGCCCAGGTGAATGTGCAGCGGCGATTCCCGGTCATCCACGTCGCCACGCAGCACCTTCACGTGCACGCTTTTTTTATCGGCGCGCGTAATTTCAGCGTCGAAAATCTGATTAGAGCCGTCAAAGAGCTGAATCGCCTGGCCTGCACCCATGCGCAGCACGCGGCCTACATGGTTTGCGGCATCATCAGACAGGGCGATTTCGCCGCCTGGGGTAATCAGTTCAGGGTGATAGATGCGAGGGATGCGCATAGTCAGAAATTCCATGTGTCATGCGATATAAGCGAATTGCCGTAGTGTAGGTTAGCTCTTTTGCGCCTGGCAAGCCCGCTGGACGTAAGGGTTGTGATTCCCCTGGACTTTGGCGATACGTTCGTCGCGCTGGCATTCCCAGTCCGTCACCGGGTAGAGCTTGTCCCAGGCATTGAAGAGCTGCGTCTGCTGGCGGGAAAGATTGAGATCGTAGCGGTCGCGCATATAGAAATAAGTGCGGGCGATGCTACCGCGCGCGCGGGCAGGCGGTTCGGCGACTTTCTCTTTGAAATCGACCTTCATGGCGCACTGACCGTACTGGCCTTCGCCACCGTTCCACTGGCTGTACATGAAGTTTCCGCGGTCGCCATTGACCTCACCCACGGCGGGTTGCAGGTTGTGCATATCGCTTTCCATCTGGCGGTAGACCGGATCTTTTGCGCAATTTTTACGTCCACCGTCCTGCCAGCACTGGCGCTGGTGGCCAAACTGCCAGGCCGGAACGACGTGTTCCCATTCGATTCGGCTGGCGCGGTTCTCGTTCTTGCGCACCTTATAGCCGCAGGATCCCAGATCCACGACCCCTTTCTTACCCTGCCAGTTAATTTTACAGCCGCAGTAGAAATCACCCGGTACGTCGGCGTTAATCTTTACGCCTGCGGTTTTTGCCTGAGAGAAACTGTGAATACCGTCGGCCAGAGCATGGCCGGAGAGCGCTGTCGCCAGAAAAGCGACCGCGAGAGAAACATTACGGGACATCTTACACTCCGTGTCAAAACGAGCCCGCAACGTAACGAATGTTGTTCCCGTATGCAATCAGTCAGATCAGGAAAGTTCCTGAAAGTTCGCGTGATTATTCCGCAACCAGCGGTTCGCCGCATTTAACGCAGCGGTAGGTCGCCTCGCCCCGCACTACGCGGTTATGGCGGCGGACGGTAAGCTGGTGCTGCTGGCACTGGCAGCGGTAGGGGAAGGTATTGCGGCGTACCGATTCCAGCTCGAACTGATGGGTGCGACGGGCCGGAACGCCGAGCACCGCCTCCATCATCCACTTCCACTCTTTGCCGTGCGGCGCGACGCGGCCAAAGTGCTTCCACACCAGCAGATGCGCCAGCTCGTGCGGCACCACTTCTTCGATAAACGCCTGCTGATTTTCCATCATCAACACCGGGTTGAGGCGGATCTCATACGATTCCAGCCAGGCGGTACCTGCCGCGGTGCCACGCTGCTGATAGACCAGCTTCGGTTCAGGATAATTGCGGCCGAGCTTCAGGTTGGCCTGGGCGAGTTTTTCCCGCAGGCTGCGCATAACGGCTTGCTGAATGGCGATGGGGAGACGGGGTGCTTTCATAGGGGCAGAGCATAAAGCGGGAAGCGGGGAGGCGCAAGAGGCGCCTCCCGCAGGAGGATCAGTCGTGTGCGCCGATTTCGCGCAGAGGACGACCTTTCATCAGGTTACGTTCAATGTGTTCCAGTGAAACATGTTTGGTTTCAGGAACCAGCCAGATAGTGAGAACAATAAAGAACAGGTTCAGACCGGCGTAGACCCAGAAGGTGTTGGCATTACCCAGAGTATTAAGCATGGTCAGGAACGTTGCGCCGACGATCATGTTGGCAATCCAGTTGGTCGCGGTAGAGCAGGTGATGCCAAAATCACGTCCTTTCAGCGGCTGGATCTCAGAGCACAGCACCCAAATCAGCGGACCGGCGCTCATCGCAAACCCAATGATAAACATCAGCAGCATCGCCACGGCGAAGTACTGTGCCGTTGGGGAGTGAATGCCCATGTGCATCATGGTACCCAGCACGCCCATCCCGACGGCCATCACCAGGAAGCCCAGCGTCAGGGTTGGCTTACGTCCCCAGCGGTCCACCAGGCCGATAGCGATAAAGGTCGCCAGCACGTTGGTCAGGCCAACGATCACGGTGCCCCACATCTGCTCGGTGGTGTTGGTGTAGCCCGCCAGTTCGAAGATTTTCGGCGCGTAATACATGATGACGTTCATCCCGGTGAACTGTTGCATGATCTGTAACAGCACGCCGAGGAACACCGCGCGGCGGAAGTTGCTGTTCTCTTTGAACAGCGCCCAGCCGGACTGTTTGACCTTCAGGCTTTCGCGGATCTCTTCCAGCTCGTTTTTGGCTTCGGCGTTGGTATCACGCAGGCGTAAGAGCACGCGTTCGGCATCATGGAAGCGGCGTTTGGCGGCGAACCAGCGCGGACTGTCCGGCAGGAAGAAGACGCCAATCAGCAGCAGGATGGCAGGAATGATGATGACGCCCAGCATCCAGCGCCATGCGCCGCTGTAGCTGAATGCGGTATCGGAGAGATAAGCCCCCAGAATACCGATAGTGATCATCAGCTGATACATGGAAATCATGCTGCCGCGGATTTTTTCCGGAGCGATTTCAGACAGGTACAGCGGGGCAGTATAAGACGCCACGCCCACTGCCAGACCGAGCAGCACGCGGGAGATGATCAGCACTTCAACGTTAGGCGCAGCCGCAGAGAACAGTGAGCCGGCAACGAACAGGATCGCGCCGATCATCAGGCTCTTTTTACGCCCGAGCTTAAAGGAGAGCCAGCCGCTGCCGACCGCGCCGACGGCGGCACCGAACATCATGGAGCTAACCACCCATTCCTGAGTGTGTGCGCTAATCTGGAACTCATCGGTGATGAAAGGTAATGCACCGGCAATTACGCCAATATCCAGGCCAAAGAGTAATCCTGCCAGAGCGGCGAGGAAGCAGACGAAGAACGTCATTGCCTTATTGGACGTACGCCCCTGTTTATTATTGTCAGGCATTATGCCCTCCAGTTGGGTTATCAGTTTTTACGATATAAAGAGTAGGTGAGCGGCTCATAAAAATATGTGAGTCAAATCACAACGGTGTAATCGGTTACACTGGCTTGTAACCGTAAAAATAATTAAAGCTTTGAAAATATAGAGGTAAATTAATTGATGTGCATCGCGTTTGCACAAATTTCAGACTTAACTGAAAGGGAATGTAACAGCAGAAGAAATGCGATCATGCAAAGAGAATATTCTGAAAGCGGGATATAGAGAGTGAGGTGTAAACGGTTCCAAACATTGTCGGGTGGCTACTAGCGCCTTACCCGGCCTACAAAAACTCACTACCCGTAGGTCGGGTAAGGCATAGCCGCCACCCGACATAAAAAAGGCCAGCACAAAGGCTGGCCTTTTTAAGCTGCTGGCAGTCGATTATTTCAGACCGGCAGCATCACGCAGCAGGGCGGCTTTGTCGGTTTTTTCCCATGGGAAATGTTCGCGACCAAAGTGACCGTACGCTGCGGTTTCCTGGTAGATTGGGTGCAGCAGATCCAGCATCTGAATCAGACCGTATGGACGCAGGTCGAAGAACTCACGCACCAGCAGGGTCAGCTGTTCAGAAGGCACTTTTTCAGTACCGAAGGTTTCCACCATGATGGAGGTTGGCTCAGCCACGCCGATGGCGTAGGAAACCTGAATTTCACAGCGGTCAGCCAGACCGGCAGCAACGATGTTTTTCGCCACATAACGTGCAGCGTACGCGGCAGAACGGTCAACTTTAGACGGATCTTTACCGGAGAATGCGCCGCCGCCGTGACGTGCCATGCCGCCGTAGGTATCTACGATGATTTTACGACCGGTCAGACCGCAGTCACCCATTGGGCCGCCGATAACAAAGCGTCCGGTTGGGTTGATGAAGAATTTGGTCGCAGAGCTCAGCCATTCAGTTGGCAGAACCGGCTTGATGATCTCTTCCATCACCGCTTCTTGCAGGGATTTCTGGTCAATCTCTTCAGCATGCTGCGTGGAAAGAACCACGGCATCAATACCGACGATTTTCCCGTCGTCATACTGGAAGGTCACCTGGCTTTTCGCATCCGGACGCAGCCACGGCAGAGTGCCGTTTTTACGCACTTCAGCCTGACGCTGCACCAGACGGTGTGCGTAGGTCACCGGCGCTGGCATCAGTACGTCGGTTTCGTTGGTTGCGTAGCCGAACATCAGGCCCTGGTCGCCCGCGCCCTGTTCCAGCGGATCGGCACGGTCAACGCCCTGGTTGATGTCCGGAGACTGTTTGCCAATCGCGCTCAGTACGGCGCAGGAGTTGGCATCAAAGCCCATATCAGAATGTACATAACCGATCTCACGCACCGTGTTACGGGTGATCTCTTCGATATCAACCCATGCGCTGGTGGTGATCTCACCGCCAACCAGAACCATGCCGGTTTTGACATAGGTTTCACACGCTACGCGCGCCTTTGGATCCTGCGCGAGGATCGCATCCAGCACCGCATCGGAGATTTGGTCAGCAATTTTATCAGGATGTCCTTCTGATACGGACTCGGACGTAAACAGGTGTTTTGCCATGTTTTATTTCACCTAAGAGGAATTTGGTTAGCTCAAGCTGCTGTGTGGAATAGCCATAGGAGATAATTCTACCAAGGCCTACAGGATTTTGACACTGGCAGTCTGAGTGTTAATCGGTATGGATGGATTAACATCTGGACGTCTATTTTAGGTCACTTCTTCACCCGATTTCCAGTTTTTTTTGACTCACCTCTCATTGCGTTGAAAACACGGCTGGAAATTTTTCCTGACGACGCTGGCAACCTGCGCATTTTTGTTTTGCTTTTTAGCGACCTTCTCGGTATAAAACGCGGCGCGCGGCTCATATAAAATAAGCGCTCGATGAACACATCGTGTCGCCACTTCCAGCCGGGTTAAGCAGTGAACTTTTAGCTTTGGCTTGTGGTCCGTTTCAGCAGAGGCGGCCGTGGAGGTGATACCAGATAATGAACCATCGTTTTCCGCTCATTCAGCGCAGCCGTTCTGGCGCGCATTTGATTCCCACCCGCACTTCTGGTCTAAACACCTGCCGATGTTATACCCATCTCGGTGCTTCTCAGGATTCCAGAGCCGGTCACGCTTTGTGAAAACTGAACAAGGGCGCTCTTGTTAATACAGGAGTTTTCTCGTGGTTTCGCCGAACCTTGTCATACAGAGTTCGGATACGTGTTTTACAATGATATGAATAAGAAACCGGTCGCACGGTCTGGATTTCAGCATACTCTGCTGGGAAATGGAGCCGTTAATGGGTTGTTATCGCCGTATAACGCTGCGATAGTAGTCAACTGTTTTACACTTAATACAAAGAGTTGAGGTTCGCTATGTCTGACGACATGTCTTCTTTTTCGCCTTCGTCAGCGGGCGAACAGGGTGTACTACGTTCTATGCAGGAGGTTGCGATGAGCTCCGAGGAAGCCAGCAAGATGCTGCGCACTTACAATATTGCCTGGTGGGGCAATAACTACTACGACGTTAACGAGCTGGGCCACATCAGTGTCTGCCCGGATCCGGACGTCCCGGAAGCGCGCGTGGATCTCGCTAAACTGGTGAAAACCCGTGAAGCGCAGGGTCAGCGCTTGCCTGCACTGTTCTGCTTCCCGCAGATCCTGCAACATCGCCTGCGTTCTATTAACGCCGCGTTCAAACGCGCGCGGGAATCGTATGGTTATAACGGCGACTATTTCCTCGTTTACCCGATCAAGGTCAACCAGCACCGTCGCGTGATTGAGTCCCTGATCCACTCCGGCGAGCCGCTGGGCCTGGAAGCAGGCTCTAAAGCGGAGCTGATGGCGGTTCTGGCGCACGCGGGCATGACCCGGTCGGTGATCGTCTGTAACGGCTATAAAGATCGCGAATACATTCGTCTGGCGCTGATTGGCGAGAAGATGGGCCACAAGGTCTATCTGGTGATCGAGAAGATGACCGAAATCGCGATCGTGCTGGAAGAGGCCGAGCGTCTGAACGTGATCCCGCGCCTTGGCGTGCGTGCGCGACTGGCGTCGCAGGGTTCCGGTAAATGGCAGTCTTCCGGCGGTGAAAAATCCAAGTTCGGCCTCGCGGCGAACCAGGTGCTTCAGCTGGTGGAAATTCTGCGCGAGCGCGGTCGTCTGGACAGCATTCAGCTGCTGCACTTCCACCTCGGCTCGCAGATGGCCAACATTCGCGACATCGCCACCGGCGTGCGTGAATCGGCACGTTTCTACGTTGAGCTGCATAAGCTCGGCGTGAATATTCAGTGCTTTGACGTGGGCGGCGGCCTGGGCGTGGACTACGAAGGGACCCGCTCGCAGTCTGACTGTTCGGTAAACTATGGCCTGAACGAATATGCCAACAACATCATCTGGGCGATTGGCGATGCCTGCGAAGAGCACGGCCTGCCGCACCCGACGGTGATCACCGAATCCGGCCGCGCGGTCACGGCGCACCATACGGTACTGGTCTCTAACATCATTGGCGTTGAGCGTAGCGAAATCACCGAAGCCACGCCTCCGGCAGACGATGCCCCACGTTCCCTGCAAAGCATGTGGGAAACCTGGCAGGAGATGCACGAGCCGGGCACGCGTCGTTCCCTGCGCGAATGGCTGCACGACAGCCAGATGGACCTGCACGATATTCACGTCGGCTACTCGTCAGGCACATTCAGCCTGCAAGAGCGCGCGTGGGCCGAGCAGCTCTACCTGAATATGTGCCACGAAGTGCAGAAACAGCTCGACCCGAGCAACCGCGCGCACCGTCCGATTATCGACGAGTTGCAGGAGCGTATGGCGGACAAAATGTACGTCAACTTCTCCCTGTTCCAGTCGATGCCGGATGCCTGGGGTATCGACCAGCTGTTCCCGGTTCTGCCGCTGGAAGGGCTGAACCACGCCCCGGAACGCCGCGCCGTGCTGCTGGACATCACCTGTGACTCTGACGGCGCGATTGACCATTACGTCGACGGCGACGGTATTGCGACCACTATGCCAATGCCGGAGTACGATCCGGAGAACCCACCAATGCTGGGCTTCTTTATGGTGGGGGCGTATCAGGAGATCCTCGGCAACATGCACAACCTGTTCGGTGATACCGAAGCGGTTGACGTGTTTGTCTTCCCTGACGGCAGCGTGGAGGTTGAGCTGTCCGACGAAGGGGACACCGTGGCG
The DNA here is from genome assembly GCF_049238805.1 of Enterobacter cloacae complex sp. CDL013. Lineage (NCBI taxonomy): Bacteria > Pseudomonadati > Pseudomonadota > Gammaproteobacteria > Enterobacterales > Enterobacteriaceae > Enterobacter > Enterobacter cloacae complex sp. CDL013. The sequence goes on from NZ_JBMKGT010000001.1 coordinate 330,550, forward strand.
GACATGCTCGAATACGTTCAGCTGGATCCGAAAAAACTGCTCACCCAGTTCCGCGATCAGGTGAAAAACACCGGTCTGGACGACGCGTTACAGCAGCAGTTCCTGGAAGAGTTTGAAGCGGGTCTGTACGGGTACACCTACCTGGAAGATGAGTAGGTAAACTCCCTCTCCCGGTGGGAGAGGGGCGGGGTGAGGGCAACAGACCGCACAATGCCCTATACTCACTTGAACCCGTATGAATTAACGGCGATAATTCGCCCCAATTAGCGATTTACGAATCAATCCCTTCCTCGTCGGGTTTAACGACGCGGAGGGGATTTTTTTTCATCTGTTTTTAATGTATCGACTTTATAAGAGGTCAGGACATGAGCACTTTAGGTCATCAGTACGATAACTCTCTGGTATCTAACGCGTTTGGTTTTTTACGCCTTCCGATGAACTTCCAGCCGTACGACAGCGATGCGGACTGGGTGATCACCGGCGTACCGTTCGACATGGCAACGTCCGGTCGCGCGGGTGGTCGTCATGGTCCGGCGGCGATCCGTCAGGTTTCCACTAACCTGGCCTGGGAGCACAACCGCTTCCCGTGGAACTTCGACATGCGCGAGCGCCTGAACGTGGTGGACTGCGGCGATCTGGTGTACGCCTTCGGCGACGCGCGTGAGATGAGCGAAAAATTGCAGGCGCACGCCGAGAAGCTGCTGGCGGCCGGTAAACGCATGCTCTCCTTCGGCGGTGACCACTTCGTGACCCTGCCGCTGCTGCGCGCCCACGCGAAGCACTTCGGTAAAATGGCGCTGGTGCACTTCGATGCGCACACCGACACCTACGCGAACGGCTGCGAGTTCGACCACGGCACCATGTTCTACACCGCGCCGAAGGAAGGCCTGATCGATCCAAACCACTCCGTGCAGATCGGCATCCGCACCGAGTTCGACAAAGACAACGGCTTCACCGTACTCGACGCGGGCCAGGTGAACGATCGCGGCGTGGACGATATTCTGTCTCAGGTTAAGCAGATCGTCGGCGACATGCCTGTCTATCTGACCTTCGACATTGACTGCCTTGATCCGGCATTCGCACCGGGGACCGGTACGCCGGTGATCGGCGGCCTGACGTCAGATCGCGCCATCAAGCTGGTGCGCGGCCTGAAGGATCTGAACATCGTCGGGATGGACGTGGTGGAAGTGGCTCCGGCCTATGACCAGTCCGAGATCACCGCGCTGGCCGCGGCGACCCTGGCGCTGGAAATGCTCTACATCCAGGCGGCGAAAAAAGGCGAATAAGCCTTACGCGCTGATTGCTGCTGCGCGCCGCATGCGCAGCAGCAACATTCCCCCGGCAAGCAGGGTGACAACCTGCGAGACGACCAGCACCGAAAAGCCTGAACTGACCGACCCCACCGATCTCATCACCATCCCCATCAGCAGCGGAATAAACGCCGCGCAGATATTGCCGATGCCATTGATGATGCCGTAAGCGCTGCCCACCGCTTCCCGCGCGGCGTGATGCTGGATCACCGCCGGAATAGCCGCCCCCTGAAGCCCCCAGAAGACGTTAGCCGAAAGCATAAACAGCGCCAGCCAGGCAGGCTGATGGCTGAGCATCAGCGCCACCACCGACAGCGCCGTCATCGCCCCGCCCACCACAAACAGCACCGGTGCCTGTTCCGGACGCATTTTGTCGAGCAGCACGCCGCCCAGAAACTTTGACCCCAGGCTGAGCAGGAAGGGGATCGCCGCAAGCCAGCCCGTGGCATGCAGCGAGAAATGATGCTCGTCGCGCAGCCACGCGGGCAGCCAGGCGCTGCTCCCCCAGAGATAGCTCAGGGTGGCGATTTCAACCACCATAATCCAGCCCAGCAGCGGCGTCTGCCAGGCCAGCGTGAAGGTGTGGACAAACCCCGGTTTTTTCGCGGTCGGGAGCTTGCGCGGCGCGGGCAGAAAGCGCCAGATTAAGCTGCCCCCGAGGAGAAGGTTGATTGCCGCCAGTGCATAAAACGATCCGGCCCAGCCCAGATGCGACATCAGCCAGGTCACCAGCGGAAAGCCCACGGCCAGCCCGAGCGAGACGCCCAGCGCGGTCACGGCGTTGGGTTTACCGATCTCTTGCGCGCTAAAGTTATCGCTGATAAAGCGCGTTTTCAGCGAAAATAGCGGACCCTCCGCGATCCCCAGAATCACGCGGGCGATGAGCATTCCCGTCAGCGAGCCGAGCAAAGGTGAAGCCGCGCAGACCGCGGCCCAAATCGCAATGCTGCTTAATAATCCCTGCCGATAATGAAGTTTGCTTTCAATAACCGGCGTTAATAATAGAGCGGAAAAACCATAACCCAGAAGAAAGCAGGTCATTAGCAGGCCCTGTAACATTCTGTTTTCATTTAACTGAAAATGTTCGGCAAATTCCGGGTTTAAAATCATTACCGAGATATTTACCCGATCGACGTACGAAATAATAATGAGTAATAAAAGCGCAATCGTGCCTTGCCATCTTGCCGTCATCATGTCCGCCTTACGTTTTTTGTAACTTATATTTTTCAACAATGTGATTGTCACGGAGCTAAAATGGTTCACCTGTGAAACTCTTTGTTTAGTAAAGATAAATTAAAAATGAGTTTCACAGGTGAAACGCGAAAGAGGTGACGTTCATTTATTTTTAAAGAGTAAAAAGAAAGGAAGTCAATATCTTTTATTCAAAATAAGAGGCCATTAAAAAAACGTATTTCTCACGCTGCAATAATGAAAATTTCATATCGCTGCATTTTTTCGTGATCCCTTGCACACTTAGTTAATTAATTGCTGATCAATTAACAAATTCGTCACATTGTCGCTTGACGAAACATTCATCGCTTTTATATTGACCATATTAAATAAGAAACAGAGTTTCATATATGAAACAAAAGCCTGGAGGATCGTGATGAGCTGGATAGGCGTATGTGACGCAGAGCAAGTACAGGAAGATTTCCCTTTTAGCGGTAACGTCGACGGTAAAGAGATCGGCGTTTACCTGATCGACGGTGAATATTACGCGCTGGAGGACGTATGCCCGCACGCCTATGCCCTGCTGAGTCAGGGCTTCGTGGAAGACGGCAAGGTGGAATGCCCGCTGCACGAGGCGGTATTCGACGTCAAAACCGGTCAGTGCCTGCACGGCCCCGGCGGGCGCAACCTCAACCGCTACCCGGTTCGGGTCTTTGAAAACCAGATTCAGATTACCTTCGTCGAGGAGACCGTGGCATGAGCGACACCCTGAACTTCAACCCGGCGCTGCCGGAAAGCCGCCAGTTTACCCCACCGGCAGAGGGCGGTAATGGCGCCATTCATAAGCCGGGTGATTACACCAACCTGATCTGGCAAACCCGCAGCCGCGAGCCGGAAAGCTGGGAAGTGAAGCTGATTGCGACGCTGGAAGATCTCTTCGAGCAGGGCGTTGAAACCTTGCCGGAGCTGGTAAGCGGGCTGAACGCGGTGCGCATGCACGACCAGCAGGGCGAGCCGTGGAGCGACGCCAGCTTCCAGGCATTCTTACAGGTTAACGGCTACTGAGGGCAACGCGATGACGACGACCGTACAACATTATCTGGATAAAGGCCTGCGTGGCCTCTGGTATCCGGTGCTGGCGAGCTGGGAAGTGCAGTCTGCGCCGGTGGGCATCACCCGCCTGGGCGAGCAGATTGTGGTCTGGCGCAATAAAGATGGCCAGGTGCAGGCGCTGGAGGACCGCTGCCCGCACCGCGGCGCGCGCCTGTCGATGGGCTGGAACCTCGGGGACCGCATTGCCTGCTGGTATCACGGCGTAGAGGTGGCGGGCAACGGCGAAGTGAAAGACGTGCCCGCCGTAGATAAATGTCCGCTGGTCGGCCAGCAGTGCGTACGCAGCTATAACGTGCAGGAGGCGCACGGCGCCATCTTCCTCTGGTTTGGCGTCACCGCGGACCAGCAGCCGGACGAGCTGACCTTCCCGGACGAGCTCGCCGATACGGACAGCTTCAGCAACTTCCTCTGCACCGCCGCGTGGAAATGCAATTACCAGTACGCGCTGGAAAACGTGATGGACCCGATGCACGGCACCTATCTGCACTCCTCGTCGCACTCGATGGCGGAAGGGGATCGCAAGGCCGACATGGTGCTCCAGCCGACCAAAACCGGTTTTATTTTCGAGAAGAAAGGGCAGAGCGGCGTCAATTTTGACTGGGTGGAGCTGGGCAACAGCGGCACCTGCTGGATGCGCCTCTCCATTCCGTACAAGAAGCGCTTCGGGCCGGGCGGCCACTTCTTTATCGTCGGCATGGTGGTGCCGGAAGATAACGACAACTGCCGCGTCTTCTTCTGGCGCATTCGCCGGGTGCAGGGCTGGCAGCGCGATATGTGGCGTTTCATGTACCGCAACCGTCTGGAAAAACTGCACTGGGAAGTGCTGGAGCAGGACCGCGTGGTGCTGGAAAGCCTGGCGCCAAACGCGCGCGATCATGAGTACCTGTATCAGCACGACGTCGGTCTTTCGCGCCTGCGCCGCATGATGCAAAAGGCCGCCAAAGAGCAGCTGGCGATGCGTGAAGCACAGCAGGGAGCCGCCTGATGAACGGGCTGCTGAGCGGCAAGCGCATCGTCATAACCGGCGCCGCGCGCGGGCTGGGCTTTCACTTTGCCAAAGCCTGCGCGGAGCAGGGCGCGGCGGTGGTGATGTGCGACATCCTGAAGGGCGAGCTGGCCGAAAGCGCCCACGCCCTGAGCGAGCGGGGCTATGCGATCGAACCGCACGTTATCGATCTGGCCGATCCACAGTCCATTGAGCAGGTGTTCAGCGCCATTGGCGAGCAGGGGCAGATCGATGGCCTGGTGAACAACGCGGCGATGGCGACGGGCGTCGGCGGCAAAAACATGCTCGATTACGATCCGGATCTCTGGGATCGGGTGATGAGCGTCAATGTCAAAGGCACCTGGCTGGTGACGCGTGCCGCCGTGCCGCTGCTGCGTGAAGGGGCGGGCATTGTGAACGTGGCGTCCGACACCGCGCTGTGGGGCGCGCCGCGCCTGATGGCCTACGTCGCCAGCAAGGGGGCCGTCATTGCCATGACCCGATCAATGGCGCGCGAACTGGGTGAAAAGCGTATACGCATTAATGCCATCGCGCCGGGGTTAACCCGCGTCGAGGCGACGGAATATGTCCCCGCCGAACGGCATCAGCTCTACGAAAACGGACGCGCGTTAACCGGCGCGCAGCAGCCGGAAGATGTCACCGGCAGCGTGGTCTGGCTGCTAAGCGATCTGTCTCGGTTCATCACCGGACAGCTGATCCCGGTCAACGGCGGTTTTGTCTTTAACTAAGGTAGGGCGATGATGGCAAACGATCAGGAAGTGAAGTATCTGGTGCCGGGGCTGGAGCGCGGTTTACAGCTGCTGTTGGCCTTTGGCGAGCAGCATCGCGATCTGACTTTTGCCGAGCTGCACCGGCTGGTGGATATGCCGAAGGCGACCGCCTATCGCGTGGTGCAGACGCTGGAGTACATGGGCTTTCTGGAGCGCAACACGCGCACCAATACCTTTTCGCTGGGCATGAACGTGCTGCGTCTTGGCTTTGAGTACATCGCCTCGCTGGACGTGGCGCAGGTCGGCCAGCCGGTGATCGAGCAACTGCGCGACGTGAGCCAGTGCAGCAGCCATCTGGCGATCCGCGACGGGCGCGACATTATATACATCGCCCGCGTCAGCGCCGCCGGGTCGCGTATCAACCAGGTCAGCATTGGTACCCGTCTGCCGGTGCACTGTACCTCGCTGGGCCGCATGCTGTTGACCGATATTTCCCGCGCTGATTTCGAACAGCTGTTCCCGCATGAGCGTCTGCCGGGCAACACGCCGGGGCAGCTTCACGACCGTGAAGCCCTGTGGCAGATGGTGCAGCAGGACAAAGCCCGCGGGTATGTCATCGGCGAATCCTTCTTCCGCCACGGCATCTCTTCCATCGTCTACCCGGTGTATGACCGAAGCGGCCGCGTGGCGGCGGTAGTCAGCATTCTGGTGCCGTCGGAGGAGATCCCGCAGAGCGACCGCGAGCGCCTGCAAAACGAGGTTCGCCTTGCGGCGGATAAAATTTCTGGCTTCTTAGGGTATCTATCACAGGCCAGTTAAATCAGTGAGTTAACGCCAGGCGCTTGACTGCGTCGGGCATGTTTTACGCCCAATCTGGGCCAGATGAGGCAACGAACGATGAGTGTAACCGGAATTGAAAAGCTGGAATTTGGTGTGGAAGACCTGACGCACTGCGCCAAATTTATGCGTGATTTTGGCCTGACGGGCGATGCCAGCGGCCAGCGTTTCACCACCCTGAGCGGCGCGCGCGTGGAGCTTAACCCGATCGACAGCCCCGACCTGCCGCCCGCGTTTGAAGCGGGCAACACCCTGCGCCGCATGACCTGGGCGGTTGCCGCACAGTCCGATCTCGACGCGCTGCGCCCGAAGCTGGCGCAGCAGCCCGGCTTTCGCGAAGTGGGCGACGCGCTGGAATGCCTCGATCCGAACGGCATGACGCTGCGCGTGCAGGTGACCCAGCAGACCGACGTGGAGCTTAACGTGGAGCCAATAAACCAGTGGGGCGACGCCCGCCGTATCGACACGCCCAGCCCGGTTTACGATCGCGCCCAGCCGATCAACGTGGGGCATGTGGTGTTCTTCGTGGAGGAGCTGGCGGCGGTGGAAAAATTCTACCGCGAGGTGCTCGGCTTCCAGGTCTCGGATCGCTATATCAACCGCGCCGTGTTCCTGCGCTGCGGCGTGCGTGGCGGCCATCACAACCTGTTCCTGCTGCAACTGCCGAACCGCAAGCGCGGCCTTAACCACGTGGCCTTCACCGTGCGCGATATCCACGAGGTGATCGGCGGCGGTATCGCGATGAATAAACATGACTGGAGCACCTTTATCGGACCGGGACGTCATCCGGTGTCGTCGGCGTACTTCTGGTACGTCAACAGCCCGACCGGCGGCGCGTTTGAGTATTACACCAACGATGATTACCTGACGGAAAACTGGCAGCCGCGCGAGCTGGAGCATTCCCTGGTCTCCTTCACCGAGTGGGCGGTGGAAGGCGGGATTGACCACGACACGCGCCGTCAGCAGAAAAAGCCGGAGGCGGTATGACATCGCGCATTGTCATTATCGGCGGCGGCCAGTCAGGCGGCTGGGCGGCGAAAACCCTGCGTGACGAGGGCTTCGACGGCGAGATTTGCGTGGTAGCGGAAGAGGAATGGGATTTCTACGAGCGGCCGCCGCTGTCAAAAGCGTCTCTGCTGGAACCGGACGCGGCGCTCCCAAGGCTGTTTACCGACGAGGTGCAGCAGGCGCTGAACCTGACCTGGTACCGACCGCTGCTCGCTGAATCTGTCGATCGCGATGAAAAAAAAGTCCTTCTTAGCAACGGCGAGCAGCTTAGTTACAACATCCTTTTAATCGCTACCGGCGGTCGGGCGCGCCTGCCTTCGCAGGCGTGGGCCAGCCATCCGCAGGTCTATACCCTGCGCCACTGGCAGGACGCGCAGCGCCTGAAAAGTCGCCTGATGGAAAGTCACAAACTCGCGATTATCGGCGGCGGCTGGATTGGCCTTGAGATTGCCGCTTCCGCGCGGAAAAGCTGCGTGGCGGTCACGCTGTTCGAGCAGCAGCCTGCGCTGTGCATGCGCTCGGTGAGCGGCGAGGTGTCGCAGCGCCTGGAGGCCATCCACCGCGAGCAGGGGGTGGAGATCCGTACCGGCTGCGGCGCGCTGGAGCTGGAGGACGACGGCGGCCTGCCGGTCGTCCACTGCGACGGCAACCGTGAAACCTTTGATGCAGTGGTGGTGGGGATCGGCGTCGATCTCAATCTGGAGCTGGCGCGTGACGCGGGGCTGAAAACCGGGCGCGGGATCGTGGTGGATGCCCAGGGACGCACCTCGGATCCGTTCATCTTTGCCGCAGGAGATGTCGCCCAGCACCATCACTACGGCTTGTGCATCCAGTCCTGGGCCTTCGCCCAGAATCAGGCGGTGGCAACGGCGAAAGCGATGCTCAATCCCGATGCGCCAGGTTATGACGACGCGCCGTGGCTGTGGTCGGATCAATACCAGCACAACATTCAGATCCTCGGCATTCCGCAGGCAGGCTGCCGAACGATAGTACGTGAAGAGGCGCTGTACTTCTCGCTGGACGACAACGGGCGGCTGACGCAGCTGGTGGCGTTCAACGATGCGCGCACCGTCAAGCTGGCGAAGCGCTGGATGGCGGCAGGGCGGGATCTGTCGGACGTACCGCTTGCCGACCCGACATTTTCACTGATGTCACTGCGATAGCTAACCCGCACCCGTAGGGGGAGAAATGACCACACTAGAGACTAACACCGCGCCGGTTGAGGCGAGCGGTGAGGGGACCCGCACGCCCGAAAAAGCGGTGTGCTGGGCCATCCCGCTGTCGCTGCTGGCCTGCGTGCTGCTGGCCTTTTTCGACAAAATCAGCATCGCGGCGCTCTTTTCGGATACCCATTTCCAGCAGGCGATGGGCATTGATTTCGACACCACGCGCCTCGGCATTCTGATGAGCGCTTTCCTGCTGAGCTATGGCTTCTCATCGGTGTTTTTAAGCGGTTTAGGCGACAAAATCGCGCCGCTGCGCCTGCTCACCGGGATGATGGCAGTGTGGTGCGTGCTGATGGTGGCGATGGGCTTTACCCATAACTACACGCTGATGATCGTCCTGCGTATTCTGCTGGGCGTGGCGGAAGGACCGCTGTTCCCGCTGGCCTTCGCCATTGTACGCCACAACTTCCCGCAGCATTTGCAGGCGCGCGCCACCATGCTGTGGCTGCTGGGCACCCCGGTGGGCGCGGCGATTGGTTTCCCGCTCTCCCTCTGGCTGCTAAACACCTTTGGCTGGCAGAGCACTTTCTTTGTGATGGCCATGCTTACCGTGCCGGTGCTTATCTTTGTGCGCATTGGTCTGCGCGGTATCCGCCTGGAGGCAAAACCCGGCACCTCGCAGGCGTCCCGGGACGAGCGGCGCGCGGCGCGGCGTGAGCTGTTTGTCAGCCCGCACTTCTGGATCATCTGCATCTTTAACATCGCTTTCCTGACCTACCTGTGGGGCATCAACGGCTGGTTGCCTGGCTACTTAATTAAGGGCAAAGGCATCCACCTGGAGCATGCGGGCTGGCTGTCGTCGATGCCGTTCATCGCCATGCTGGCAGGGGAAGTGATTGGCGCGTGGCTGTCTGACCGGGTCGATAAGCGCGCGGCGGCCTGCTTTATCTCGATGGCGGGGGCGGCCGTCGGGCTGGCGGCGGTGATGCACCTCGACACCCCGCTTGCCATCATCGCGGCGATGAGCTTCAGCACCTTTATGTGGGGCACCGGCGCGCCCAACATTTTCGCCCTGCTGGCGAAGGCCACCCATCCCCGGGTGAGCGCCACGGCGGGCGGTATCTTCAACGGGCTGGGAAACTTTGCGGGCGCGCTGTCGCCGGCGGTGATGGGCGCGCTTATCGCCTTTACCCACAGCATGGATTCCGGGCTGATTTTTCTGGCGGTGATGGCGGCGGTGGGCTGCGTCCTGTTACTGCCGCTGCTGAGACGTTACTGAGGAGAGTGTCATGACTGATTCAATCGTAACCAACAAAACAGGCATCAAACCTGACCATCTGACGATGGAAGAGTGGGTCGAGTCGCGCATCGCGCGCTTCGAAGGCCGTAAATACGACTGGAACGCGCTGAAGTTCCAGGCCGATTTTGATCCGAAATATCGCCGGGCGCAGATGCGCTACATCGGCACCGGCGCAACCGGCGTGGCGAACGACACCAACACCGTGCAGGCGGACCATTTTACCTTCTCCACCATGGTGCTGCCGTCGAAGTGCGAAGGACCGCTGCACCTGCACGACGACGTGGAAGAGGTGTTCTTCATGCTCAAGGGGCAGATCACGCTGATGATCCAGGACGGCGACAACTACACCGAAACCGTGCTGCGCGAGCGTGACCTGATCTCCGTTCCGCCGGGCATCTATCGCGGCCTGTTTAACCACGGCGAAGAAGAAGCGCTGATGTGCGTCATGCTGGGGACCAATAAGCCGGAAATCCCGACCTATCCGTCCGACCATCCGCTTTCCAAAGTGAAGCGGAACTAAGGGGGCATGATGACGGGTTTTCGTGAACAGGGAAGCGGCATTCCGCTGATGCTGCTGCACGGGATCAGCTCCGGCGCCGCCTCCTGGCACAAGCAGATGGCGCTGAACGGTTTTCGCGTGCTGGCGTGGGACATGCCGGGCTATGGCGAAAGCCCGATGCTGGCCGTAGCGCGGGCAAACGCGGGGGATTACGCCGACGCGCTGGCGGCCATGCTGGATCGCGCCGGTGTCTGGCAGACAGTGCTGGTCGGCCATTCCCTGGGGGCGCTGGTGGCCAGCGCCTTTGCGGCAAAGTTCCCGGATCGCGTCATTCATCTGGTGCTGGCCGACGCGGCGCAGGGGTACGGCAATGCCGCGCCGGAGCAGCGGGAGCAGGTCTGGCGCAACCGCGAGCAGCAGATGGCGCTGGGGGGCGAAATCCTCGCCCAGACCCGCGCCCCGAAGCTGCTGCGCCCCGGCGCGCGCGCGGAAGATATCGCCACCGTCGCGGCGGGCATGCGGGTGCTGCGCCCGGAAGGCTACCTTGCCGCCTCGTGGATGCTGGCGCATGACGACATCCACGGCTGGCTGAAGCGTTATTCCGGCAGTTTTGAAGTCTGGTGCGGCGAGCAGGATGCCATCACCCAGCCGGAGCTGGTTCAGGGTCTGGCGCTGCGCTACGGCATGCCGTTTATCGCCATTCCGCAGGCCGGGCACGCCAGCTATCTCGATAACGACGCGTTTTTCAACCAACAGCTTTTACGCATTAACGAAGAGGTGCGCGATGAATGCACAAATTGACGGGCGCGTAGCGGTAGTCACCGGCGGTTCTTCCGGCATTGGCTTTGAAACGCTGCGCCTGCTGCTGGGGGAAGGGGCGAAAGTCGCCTTCTGCGGCCGTGACGAGGACCGGCTCGCCAGCGCCCATGCGACGCTGCAAAACGAATTTCCCCACGGGGAGATTTTCGCTTTCCGCTGCGACGTGCTGAATGCCGACGAAGTTCAGGCCTTCGCGGATGCGGTGCAGGCGCGTTTTGGCGCGGCGGATATGCTGATCAACAACGCCGGGCAGGGCTACGTGGCGCACTTCCATGACACGCCGCGCGAGGCGTGGCTGCACGAAGCCGAACTCAAACTGTTCGGGGTGATTAACCCGGTGCAGGCGTTTCAGCCTCTGCTGGAGCAATCGGACATTGCCTCTGTTACCTGCGTCAACTCCCTGCTGGCGCTACAGCCGGAGGAGCACATGATCGCCACCTCCGCCGCTCGTGCCGCGCTGCTGAACATGACGCTGACGCTCTCGAAAGAGCTGGTGGGCAAGGGCATTCGCGTCAATTCCATACTGCTCGGCATGGTGGAATCCGGTCAGTGGCAGCGCCGCTTTGAACGCCGGGCGGACAAAAGCCAAAGCTGGCCGGAGTGGACGGCGGATATCGCGCGCAAGCGTGGCATTCCAATGGCGCGCCTCGGCAAGCCGCAGGAGCCCGCGCAGGCGCTGCTGTTCCTCGCCTCGCCGCTGGCCTCGTTTACCACCGGCGCGGCGCTGGACGTTTCCGGCGGCTTTTGCCGCCATCTGTAAGGACGCATCATGAAAAAGGTAATGTTAATTGGTTATGGCGCCATGGCGCAGGCGGTGATTGAGCGCCTGCCCGCCGGCGTGGCTATCGGCTGGATCGTGGCGCGCGCGTCTCACCATCCCGCCATTCACGACCAGTTTGGCAATGCGGTCGAGGCGCTGACGTCGCCGATGGCGTGCGCACAAACGCCGGATCTGGTGCTGGAATGCGCCAGCCAGCAGGCGGTGGCCCAGTACGGGGAAGAGATCCTGCGTCGCGGCTGGCATCTGGCCATCATTTCCACCGGCGCGCTGGCGGACAGCGCGCTGGAGCAGCGTCTGCTCGCCGCGGGCGGAAAACTGACCCTGCTTTCCGGTGCGGTGGCCGGTATCGACGGGCTGGCGGCGGCGAAAGAGGGCGGGCTTGAGCGCGTCACCTATCAGTCGCGCAAAAGCCCGGCCAGCTGGCGCGGCAGCTATGCCGAGCAGCTTATCGATCTGAATGCGGTGTCAGAGGCAAAGGTTTTCTTCGAGGGCAGCGCCCGCGAGGCGGCGCGCCTGTTCCCGGCGAACGCCAACGTGGCGGCGACCGTGGCGCTCGGCGGCGTCGGGATGGACGACACCCGCGTGCAACTGATGGTTGACCCGGCAACGAAACGTAACACCCACACGCTGCATGTCGAAGGATTATTCGGCGAGTTCCATCTGGAGCTGAGCGGACTGCCGCTGGCTTCTAATCCTAAAACCTCCACCCTGGCGGCACTGAGCGCGGTGCGCGCCTGCCGCGAGCTGGCCCTGAGCTGAGGAGTGACGATGGACGATCTGAAGATTTTTATCGGCGGCCAGTGGCGACGCGGCGGCGGCAACCCGATGCAGAGCCACTTTCCGGCAGACGGGTCGATCAACGCGACGCTGAATGCCGCCAGTCTGGATGACCTGGAGGAGGCGGTAGCCGCCGGAGAGCGCGCCTGGCGCGATCCCGCATGGCGTAACAGTCTGCCGCACATGCGCGCGAAGATCCTGCATAACGTTGCCGATCTTATTGAATCCCGCGTCGATGCGCTGGCGCAGATGCAGAGCCGTGATAACGGCAAGCCGCTGGCGGAAGCACGCGGGCTGGTGATGAGCGCGGCGGGAACGGCGCGCTACTTTGCCGCCGCCTGCGAGCTGCTGGAAGGGGAACTTCCGACGCCGCGCCAGCCGGATCTGCTGACGCTGAGCTGCTACGAGCCCCTTGGCGTGGTGGCGGCCATCACGCCGTGGAACTCGCCGATTGCCAGCGAAATGCAGAAGGTCGCACCGGCGATTGCCGCCGGGAACGCGGTGATCCTCAAGCCCGCCGAAGCCACGCCGCTGATGGCGCTGGAGCTGGCGCGGATTTTTGAACAGGCCGGGCTGCCCGCCGGGCTGCTGAGCGTCCTGCCGGGCAAAGGCTCGGTGATTGGCGATGCGCTGGCGCGTCATCCTCGCGTGCGGAAAATTTCCTTTACCGGCGGCACCACCACGGGCCGTCATCTGGCGCACGTGGCGGCGGAAAAACTGATCCCGGCCTCGCTGGAACTGGGCGGCAAATCGCCGACCATCGTGCTGGAGGATGCCGATATCGAACAGGCCGCGCGCGGGATCTGCTACGGCATTTTCAGCTCGGCGGGGCAGGCGTGTATCGCCGGGTCGCGGCTGTTTATCCACGAGAGTATTTACGCCCCGCTGATGGCGAGGCTGCTGGAATTAACACGCGGGCTGCGCGTCGGACATCCGTTTACCGACGGCGTCCATGTAGGACCGCTGATCAACGAAAAACATCGCCAGAGCGTGATCCAGTACGTCGAACTGGCGAAGCGTGAAGGGGGCCGCGTGCTGTGCGGCGGCGAGATCCCCGCCGATCCCGCTCTGGTAAACGGCAGCTTCTTTCTGCCAACCATTATCGAAGGGCTGAGCAACAGCGCCCGCGCCTGTCAGGAAGAGATCTTCGGCCCGGTGCTGGTGGCGATGCCGTTTGGCGATGAAGCCACGCTTATCCACGAGGCGAACGACTCGGTGTACGGCCTGGCGGCGGGGATCTGGACGCGCGATACCGGTCGCGCCCTGCGTCTCAGCGAGCAGCTGGAGGCAGGCACGGTGTGGATCAACACCTACAAGGTTTTTGCGATTTCGACCCCGTTCGGGGGCTTTAAAGAGAGCGGTCTGGGCCGCGAGAAGGGTATCCAGGGGCTGAAAGCCTGGATGCAACAAAAGAGCATTTATCTGGCGACGGGTAACAGCGTCAACCACTGGTGCGACTGAGAAAGGGTGAGCAATGAGCGAAATGATAACCGTCGGCGACGCCATCGCCAGAACGCTGGAGCAGTATCAGGTTGAGGCCATCTACGGCGTCATCTCCATTCACAACCTGCCGATCGCGGATGCGGTTGGGCAGCGGGGCAATATCCGCTTTGTGCCCGCGCGCGGTGAAGCCGGTTCCGTCACCATGGCCGATGCTCACGGGCGCTTTTCCGGCCTCGGCGTGGCGCTGACCAGCACCGGCGCGGGGGCCGGGAACGCGGTAGGCGCGCTGGTGGAAGCCATGAATGCCTGCACGCCGCTGCTGCATTTAACCGGGCAGGTTGAGAAAGCCTGGCTGGACGCCGACACCGGGTTTATCCATGAAACCCGTGACCAGCTGACCTTCCTGAAGGCCAGCTCAAAACGGGCGTACCGCATCAGCAATGCGAATCAGGCGATAGCGATTCTGCATAAAGCCATCCAGGACGCGCAGACCCCGCCGTGCGGACCGGTCTCGGTGGAAATCCCGATTGATATTCAGAGCGCCAAAATTCCGCTGTCGCTGGTAACCGCTCCGATCAAACCGGTATCGGCTCCGGCCGTGGATACCGGAATGGTTGACGCGCTGTGGGCGCAGCTCAAACAGGCGAAACAGCCGCTGCTGTGGCTGGGCGGCGGGGCGCTGGGAAGCGCTGAGGCGGTGAAAAAACTGGCGGATGCGGGCATCACCGTGATTTCCAGCACCCACGCGCGCGGCGTGCTGCCGGACAACCACCGCGCCAGCCTGCGGGCGTTCCACAACTCGCCGTCGGTGGAGGCGCTCATTGCGCAGTGTGATTTTACGTTGGTGGCCGGTTCTCGCCTGCGCAGCAACGAAACCCGATCCTGGACGCTTGAGCTGCCTTCCCCGCGGGTGCAGCTCGATATCGACCCGGCGGCAGCAAGCCGTAACTACCTGATGGATAGCACGTTGATAGCCGATTGTTCCGCGCTGCTTGGCGCGCTGGCTGAAAAAGTGCAGGGCCGCGAGTGGGGCAACGCCCAGTGGGATACGCAGGTACAGCAGGCTGTCGGGCAAGCTGAGCAGGGGCTGCGCGAGCAGTGCGGCGCCTATGCGAAGCTTAACGACGCCATTGAGAAAGCCCTGCCGAAAGACGGCCTGCTGGTGCGCGATATCACCGTGTCCGGCAGCCTGTGGGGTAGCCGCCTGTTCAGGGCTAACGGTCCGCTGATGAATATTCACTCCCTCGCCGGGGCGATTGGCATGGGCCTGCCGATGGCTATCGGCACCGCGATTGCCAACCCACAGCGCAAGGTGGTGGGGCTGGTGGGCGACGGCGGCCTGAGCCTCAATTTAGGCGAACTGGCGACGCTGGCGCAGGAGAAAGCCAACGTGACGCTGCTGATCATGAACGACGGGGGCTACGGCGTAATGCGTGGTATTCAGGATAAATATTTTGGCGGGCGTCAGTATTATAACGCGCTGCATACGCCGGATTTTACCCTGCTGGCGCAGGCGATTGGTCTACAGGCCTGGAGCGTTGAGCAGGCCGAGGATTTTGACGCGGTGATGATGGAAGCGCTGGCGATGCCGGGGCCGTCGGTGGTAGAGGTGCGGATGGGGCAGATTGGCGCCCTTAAGTTTGCCGGGCCGCCACAGAAAACGCTGTACTGATTGAGTCTTGTTGCCCGGTAGCGCGGCGCGCACCGGGCCGGAGTATTATTTAATACCGTCTGCCGCCATGCGGTCACGGATATGCTGCGCGCGTTCAACGGAGGCCGGGTGATCGTCAAACATGGAGCTTTGACGGCCTTCCTCCAGTTTCGCCAGTTTTTCGAAGCTGGTGGCTAAACCTGATGGGTTGATGCCGCGCTTGCGCAACAGATCGTAAGAATAGTCATCCGCTTCCGACTCCTGACGCTGGGAGAACTGGGAGTTAACCAGTTTCTCACCCACGTCGCCCAGCTGCGACTGGGACAGGCTGCCGACAATGCCGCCCGCAGAGGCCGCCGCTGCACGCACGGCATTGGTGCCCAGCGCAACCTGCATCCCTTTCTTCACGTGACCCAGAGCAACGTGACCCATTTCATGGCCGATCACCGCTTCCACTTCGTTGTCGGTCATCATGTCCATCAGGCCGCTGTATACGCGGATACAGCCGTTAGCCATCGCGAAGGCGTTCACGTCTTTCGCCATATACACCTTGTAGTTCACCGGCTGACCGTTAATGTTGTCGCCCAGCGCGGAAGCAATCTTGTTCAGACGCTGCGTGTAGGTGCTGTTTGCCGGGGCAAGCGTAGCTTTTCCATCCATATCCTTACAGGCCTCGTCGCTCAGCGCTTTCACCTGCGCATCGCTCAGTGAGTAGGCCTGAAAAGCTTCTGCGCCTGAGGTCATCAGGCCGTTAGAATCCATATTCTGACAGCCGCTTAGCAGGAGCGTTGTTCCCACAGCCAGCCCGATTGCACGCATTTTCATGATGTTGCTTCCGTACTCGTTAATCTGAATTAATTCCGAAAAATGCACCGTCAACGAAGCCGGTGTCGGGCTAAGTATAAGGAATATCTACAGGGGCGGGCGAGCAGATTGCGCAACATGCGAGCATGATCCAGAGATTTCTTAAGCAGCAAAAGAATGCTCCATGTACATGCCCTGCGGCTTGGGTTACATTGTTGGCACTTTTTTCCGGCGTAGCCCAAAACGCGCTGTCGTCAAGGGCATGGCCTTTAACAGTCCGATCTGGAGTTAAAATGTCCTCACGTAAAGAGCTTGCTAATGCTATTCGTGCGCTGAGCATGGACGCAGTACAGAAAGCCAAATCCGGCCACCCGGGCGCCCCTATGGGCATGGCTGACATCGCCGAAGTCCTGTGGCGTGATTTCCTGAACCATAACCCGCAGAACCCGGCATGGGCAGACCGCGACCGTTTCGTGCTGTCTAACGGCCACGGCTCTATGCTGATCTACAGCCTGCTGCACCTCACTGGCTACGATCTGCCAATCGAAGAGCTGAAAAACTTCCGTCAGCTGCACTCCAAAACTCCAGGTCATCCGGAAGTAGGCTACACCGCTGGCGTTGAAACCACTACCGGTCCGCTGGGTCAGGGCATCGCTAACGCCGTAGGTATGGCGATTGCAGAGAAGACCCTGGCGGCGCAGTTTAACCGTCCTGGCCACGACATCGTTGACCACTTCACCTACGCCTTCCTGGGCGACGGCTGCATGATGGAAGGCATTTCTCACGAAGTGTGCTCCCTGGCAGGCACCCTGAAGCTGGGTAAACTGGTTGCGTTCTACGACGACAACGGCATTTCCATCGACGGCCACGTTGAAGGCTGGTTCACTGACGACACCGCCGCACGTTTCGAAGCCTACGGCTGGCATGTTGTGCGCGGCGTTGATGGCCACGATGCTGACTCGATTAAACGTGCCGTAGAAGAAGCGCGCGCCGTGACCGACAAACCGTCCCTGCTGATGTGCAAAACCATCATCGGCTTCGGTTCTCCGAACAAAGCGGGCACTCACGACTCCCACGGCGCACCGCTGGGCGACGCGGAAATTGCACTGACCCGTGAAGCGCTGGGCTGGAAACACCCTGCCTTCGAAATCCCGTCTGAAATCTACGCTCAGTGGGATGCGAAAGAAGTGGGTCAGGCGAAAGAAGCGGCCTGGAACGAGAAGTTCGCGGCTTACGCGAAAGCCTTCCCACAGGAAGCGGCTGAGTTCACCCGTCGTATGAAAGGTGACATGCCGTCTGACTTCGACGCCAAAGCGAACGAGTTCATCGCGAAGTTGCAGGCGAACCCAGCCAAGATCGCCAGCCGTAAAGCATCTCAGAATGCGATCGAAGCGTTTGGCCCTCTGCTTCCAGAATTCCTCGGCGGCTCCGCTGACCTGGCGCCATCAAACCTGACCCTGTGGTCCGGATCTAAGCCAATCAACGAAGATACTGCCGGTAACTACATCCATTACGGTGTACGTGAGTTCGGTATGACTGCGATTGCCAACGGTATCGCTCTGCACGGTGGTTTCCTGCCGTACACTTCTACCTTCCTGATGTTTGTGGAATATGCACGTAACGCCGTGCGTATGGCTGCGCTGATGAAACAGCGTCAGGTGATGGTCTACACCCACGACTCCATCGGTCTGGGCGAAGATGGTCCAACTCACCAGCCAGTAGAGCAGGTGGCTTCCCTGCGCGTGACCCCGAACATGAGCACATGGCGTCCATGTGACCAGGTTGAATCTGCGGTGGCGTGGAAATACGGCGTTGAGCGTCAGGACGGTCCAACCGCGCTGATCCTCTCCCGTCAGAACCTGGCGCAGCAGGAGCGTACTCCAGAGCAGCTGGCGAACATCGCACGCGGTGGTTACGTGCTGAAAGATTGCGCGGGCCAGCCTGAGCTGATCTTCATCGCCACCGGTTCAGAAGTTGAACTGGCTGTAGCAGCATGGGAAAAACTGACTGCCGAAGGCGTGAAGGCGCGTGTGGTTTCCATGCCGTCTACCGATGCGTTCGACAAGCAGGATGCCGCGTACCGCGAATCCGTACTGCCTAAAGCGGTCTCCGCTCGCGTGGCAGTGGAAGCGGGTATCGCAGACTACTGGTTCAAATACGTGGGTCTGAACGGCGCTATCGTCGGGATGACCACGTTTGGTGAGTCTGCGCCAGCTGAACAGCTGTTTGAAGAGTTCGGCTTCACCGTTGAAAACGTTGTCGCTAAGGCGAAAGAACTGCTGTAATTGTTTGTCCGGTGCGGGCTGATGCCCTCACCCTGGCTCTCTCCCACGGGGAGAGGGAGAATAAAGTAGGCCGGGTAAGCGCTAACGCGCCACCCGGCTTTTTTGTAAGCATTATTCCACCCAAAATGTGACGCAAGTCATATAGCTCGCTTATTCATCTGGACAGACATTCCTTTTATTCCCCGATTCGCTTATTCTTGCTGAAGCGTTTCAGTCGATTAAATGTTCGACAATTGACCAATCAATCGCAGTTTGTGACAGCAAGGATTCCCCTTCGGGCGTCGCTGGATTACTCTTTCAGCCACCTCAAACTCAGGGATAGCTTTGCAGGAGATCTATGACCGTACGCGTAGCGATTAATGGCTTCGGTCGCATCGGGCGCAACGTGGTTCGTGCTTTATATGAATCCGGGCGTCGTGCGGAAATCACCGTGGTGGCAATCAATGAACTGGCGGATGCTGCGGGCATGGCACATTTGTTGAAATATGACACCAGCCACGGTCGCTTTGCCTGGGATGTTCGCCAGGAAAGGGAACAGCTGTTCGTCGGTGACGATGCCATCCGCGTGCTGCATGAGAACAGTATTGAAGGGCTGCCCTGGCGCGAACTGGGTGTGGATGTGGTGCTGGACTGTACCGGCGTGTACGGTAACCGTGAACATGGCGAAGCGCATCTGAATGCTGGCGCGAAAAAAGTGCTGTTCTCCCATCCCGGCAGTAACGACCTCGACGCCACCGTCGTGTTTGGTGTTAACCAGCACGAGCTGCACGCTGAACACCGCATTGTCTCCAACGCCTCCTGCACCACCAACTGCATTATTCCGGTCATTAAACTGTTAGACGATGCTTATGGCATTGAATCCGGCACCGTGACCACGATTCACTCCGCCATGCACGATCAGCAGGTAATCGACGCCTACCATCCGGATTTACGACGCACTCGCGCGGCGAGCCAGTCAATCATTCCGGTGGATACGAAACTGGCTGCCGGGATCACCCGTATTTTCCCGCAGTTTAACGACCGTTTTGAAGCGATTGCCGTGCGCGTTCCGACGATAAACGTCACCGCAATCGATCTTAGCGTGACGGTGAAAAAACCGGTAAAAGCCTGTGAAGTCAACCTGTTGCTGCAAAAAGCGGCACAGGGAGCATTTCATGGTATAGTTGACTATACGGAATTACCGTTGGTCTCAGTAGATTTTAACCACGACCCGCATAGCGCCATCGTGGATGGCACGCAGACGCGAGTCAGTGGTGCGCACCTCATCAAGACGCTGGTCTGGTGTGATAACGAATGGGGCTTTGCTAACCGAATGCTCGACACCACGTTAGCCATGGCCGCAAAAGGTTTCAGGTAGAGCGCACCTTGCGCTTGCAAAACTTTAAGAATCAACGAGAGGATTCACCATGTCTGTAATTAAGATGACCGATCTGGATCTGGCAGGTAAACGCGTTTTCATCCGTGCCGATCTGAACGTACCGGTTAAAGATGGCAAAGTGACCAGCGACGCGCGTATCCGTGCATCTCTGCCAACCATTGAACTGGCTCTGAAGCAGGGCGCTAAAGTGATGGTCACCTCCCACCTGGGCCGTCCAACTGAAGGCGAGTACAACGAAGAGTTCTCTCTGCTGCCGGTTGTTAATTACCTGAAAGACAAACTGTCCAGCCCGGTTCGCCTGGTGAAAGATTACCTGGACGGCGTAGAAGTTGCTGAAGGTGAGCTGGTTGTTCTGGAAAACGTTCGCTTCAACAAAGGCGAAAAGAAAGACGACGAAACCCTGTCCAAAAAATACGCTGCGCTGTGCGACGTATTCGTGATGGATGCATTCGGTACGGCTCACCGTGCGCAGGCATCTACCCACGGTATCGGTAAATTCGCAGACGTCGCCTGTGCAGGTCCGCTGCTGGCTGACGAACTGGAAGCGCTGGGTAAAGCACTGAAAGAACCTGCTCGTCCAATGGTCGCTATCGTTGGTGGTTCTAAAGTTTCTACCAAACTGACCGTACTGGATTCTCTGTCCAAAATCGCTGACCAGCTGATCGTTGGCGGTGGTATCGCGAACACCTTCGTTGCTGCGCAAGGCCACAACGTGGGTAAATCCCTGTACGAAGCGGATCTGGTTGACGAAGCCAAACGTCTGCTGGGTACCTGTGATATCCCGGTTCCAACTGACGTTCGCGTGGCAACCGAGTTCTCCGAAACTGCTACCGCAACCCTGAAATCTGTTAACGACATCAAAGATGAAGAGCAGATTCTGGACCTGGGCGACGTTTCTGCACAGAAACTGGCTGAAATCCTGAAAAACGCAAAAACTATCCTGTGGAACGGTCCTGTCGGCGTGTTCGAATTCCCGAACTTCC
The DNA here is from genome assembly GCF_049238805.1 of Enterobacter cloacae complex sp. CDL013. Classification (NCBI taxonomy): domain Bacteria; kingdom Pseudomonadati; phylum Pseudomonadota; class Gammaproteobacteria; order Enterobacterales; family Enterobacteriaceae; genus Enterobacter; species Enterobacter cloacae complex sp. CDL013. The sequence goes on from NZ_JBMKGT010000001.1 coordinate 351,590, forward strand.
GCAAAGGGACTGAGATCGTGGCTAACGCTATCGCAGACAGCGAAGCGTTCTCTATCGCAGGCGGTGGTGACACCCTGGCAGCTATCGACCTGTTCGGTATCGCTGACAAGATCTCCTACATCTCCACTGGTGGCGGCGCATTCCTCGAATTCGTGGAAGGTAAAGTTCTGCCAGCAGTAGCAATGCTCGAAGAGCGCGCTAAGAAGTAAGCCATTCAGGGGCAGGGAAACCTGCCCAATTTTCAGCGCGCTTATCAGAGCTCGCACCATTTCTAACGGCCGAAGATACAGGACTAAGCAACATGTCTAAAATTTTTGATTTCGTAAAACCTGGCGTTATCACTGGTGATGACGTACAGAAAGTGTTCCAGGTAGCTAAAGAAAACAACTTCGCTCTGCCAGCAGTTAACTGCGTGGGTACCGACTCCATCAACGCCGTACTGGAAACTGCTGCTAAAGTTAAAGCTCCAGTTATCGTTCAGTTCTCTAACGGCGGCGCTGCGTTCATCGCAGGTAAAGGCGTGAAAACTGACATTCCTCAGGGTGCTGCAATCCTGGGCGCTATCTCTGGCGCACATCACGTTCACCAGATGGCTGAGCACTACGGTGTTCCGGTTATCCTGCACACTGACCACTGCGCGAAAAAACTGCTGCCATGGATCGACGGTCTGCTGGACGCAGGTGAAAAACACTTCGCAGCAACCGGTAAGCCACTGTTCTCTTCTCACATGATCGACCTGTCCGAAGAGTCTCTGGAAGAAAACATCGAGATCTGCTCTAAGTACCTGGCGCGTATGTCCAAAATGGGCATGACCCTGGAAATCGAACTGGGTTGCACCGGCGGTGAAGAAGACGGTGTGGACAACAGCCACATGGACGCTTCTGCACTGTACACTCAGCCAGAAGACGTTGATTACGCTTACACCGAGCTGAGCAAAATCAGCCCACGCTTCACTATCGCAGCGTCCTTCGGTAACGTACACGGCGTATACAAACCAGGTAACGTGGTTCTGACCCCGACCATCCTGCGTGATTCTCAGGAATACGTGTCCAAAAAACACAACCTGCCGCACAACAGCCTGAACTTCGTCTTCCACGGCGGTTCCGGTTCTTCTGCTCAGGAAATCAAAGATTCCGTAAGCTACGGCGTAGTGAAAATGAATATCGATACCGACACCCAATGGGCAACCTGGGACGGTATCCTGCAATACTACAAAACCAACGAAGCTTACCTGCAAGGTCAGCTGGGCAACCCGAAAGGCGAAGACCAGCCGAACAAGAAATACTACGATCCACGCGTATGGCTGCGCGCTGCCCAGACTTCTATGATTACTCGTCTGGAGCAGGCATTCAAAGAACTGAACGCGGTTGACGTTCTGTAATTTGAGCTGTTCATAGCGTCAAGAAGGTCCGCATATGCGGGCCTTTTTTTATGCTTTTTCAATATCCTGCAATACCTGATTTTGTGATCTGTTTGGCAAAGCCGGTGCTTTTTGTTTACCCTTTACTGACCTGCCTGTCTCCATGGGGGATGGATTTTGTGTTTTGGTTTAACAAAAGGAAGAATAAATGGAACAACTTGATGTTGTAGACAGCATCAATAACGCGGGTAACTGGCTGGTGCGCAACCAGGCGCTACTGCTGAGCTACGCCGTGAATATTGTTGCCGCTATTGCCATCATCATTGTCGGGATGATCGTGGCGCGTATCGTTTCGAACGCTGTCAACCGGGTGATGGTCGCACGACACATTGATGCCACAGTCGCCGATTTCCTCTCCGCGCTGGTCCGTTACGGCATTATCGCCTTTACGCTGATTGCGGCGCTGGGGCGTGTCGGCGTGCAGACGGCATCCGTCATCGCTGTGCTCGGTGCTGCCGGTCTGGCCATTGGTCTGGCATTGCAGGGTTCGCTGTCTAACCTGGCGGCGGGCGTATTGCTGGTGACCTTCCGTCCGTTCCGTTCCGGTGAGTATGTGGATCTGGGCGGTATTGCCGGTACCGTGTTGCAGGTTCAGATTTTCTCCACGACCCTGCGTACCGTGGATGGTCGCATTGTGGTAGTCCCGAACGGGAAAATCATTGCGGGCAATATCATTAACTTCTCCCGCGAGCCGGTGCGTCGTAACGAGCTGATCATCAGCGTGGCGTACGACTCCGATATCGATCAGGTTAAGTCTCTGATTACCAACATCATTGCTTCAGATGACCGTATTCTGAAGGACCGCGAGCAGACCGTTCGTCTGAATGAGCTGGGCGCGTCATCTATTAATTTTGTGGTGCGCATCTGGAGCAAAAGCAGCGATCTTCAAAACGTTTACTGGGATGTGCTGGAGCGCATCAAGCGTGATTTCGATGCCAACGGCATCAGCTTCCCGTACCCGCAGATGGACGTAAACGTCAAAAAAGTCAAAGAAGCAGAGTAACGTCTCCCGTAGGCCCGGTAAGCGTCAGCGACACCGGGCTTTTCTTTTATTAGCCCAGCTAATCCCCAATTAATATTATCCATTTCCTCTAATGACGTTCCCGCAGTATAGTCTGCCTCCAGGACAACTCTGCGAGAATTACGTCATGTTATCTTATTATTTTCAGGGGCTTGTGTTAGGTGCGGCCATGATCCTTCCCCTTGGTCCACAAAATGCGTTCGTGATGAACCAGGGCATTCGCCGCCAGTATCATCTGATGATTGCCCTGCTGTGTGCGGTGAGCGATCTGCTGCTGATTTGCGCCGGGATTTTTGGCGGCAGCGCCCTGTTGATGCAGTCGCCGTGGCTGCTGGCGCTGGTTACCTGGGGCGGCGTAGCGTTTCTGCTGTGGTACGGGTTTGGTGCCCTGAAAACGGCCATGAGCAGCAATCTTGAGCTGGCGAGCGCCGAAGTGATGAAGCAGGGGCGCTGGAAGATTATCGTCACCATGCTCGCCGTAACGTGGCTTAACCCGCACGTCTACCTTGATACCTTTGTGGTGCTGGGCAGCCTGGGCGGACAGCTGGACGTTGAGCCGAAACGCTGGTTTGCGCTCGGTACGGTCAGCGCCTCCTTCCTCTGGTTCTTTGGTCTTGCGATCCTGGCGGCATGGCTGGCACCACGACTGCGTACCGCCAAAGCGCAGCGCATTATCAATACCCTGGTGGGGCTGGTGATGTGGTTTATTGCCTTCCAGCTGGCGAAAGAGGGCATTCATCACGTACAGGGATTGTTCAACTAAGCGTTGTCTTATGGACATCTGAACAAGACCCGCTAAGCTTGCTGGCATGAGCCCTGTTAACAGGGCACTCTTCGCAACATGGAGGAATGACAGTGAAGTTTAAGGTGATGGCCCTGGCGGCATTAGTAAGTTTAGGTGCGGTGTCGGTGCAGGCGAATGAACTGCCAAACGGCCCGCACATTGTCACTTCAGGCACGGCAAGTGTGGATGCGGTACCCGATGTTGCAACCCTGGCAATTGAAGTGAACGTGTCGGCGAAAGATGCTGCTTCCGCCAAGAAACAGGCAGACGATCGTGTTGCGCAATACCTCTCTTTCCTGGAACAGAACGGTGTCGCGAAAAAAGACATCAGCTCTGCGAACCTGCGTACCCAACCGGATTACGACTACCAGAACGGCAAAAGCATCCTGAAAGGCTATCGCGCCGTGCGTACTGTGGAAGTGACCGTACGCCAGCTTGATAAGCTCAACGGATTGCTGGATGGTGCGCTGAAGGCAGGGCTGAACGAAATTCGTTCCGTCTCGCTGGGCGTTGCGCAACCGGAAAAATATAAAGACGAAGCGCGTAAAGCGGCAATTGATGATGCCATTCATCAGGCGCAGCAGCTGGCATCCGGCTTCAAGAGCAAGCTCGGTCCGGTTTACAGCGTCCGTTACCACGTTTCAAACTACCAGCCAAGCCCGATGGTGCGGATGATGAAGGCGGACGCCGCGCCGGTTTCTGCTCAGGAAACCTACGAGCAGCCAACCATTCAGTTCGACGATCAGGTTGATGTGGTGTTCCAGCTGGAGCCAACTCAAACTCAGCAAACTGAGGCGGCTAAGGCGCAGTAGTTTGCCCTCACCCTAACCCTCTCCCACAGGGAGAGGGAATTCAAGCGATTAATCCTGTCTCAACACCTTATGCCCAAACGCCAGTAGCGCGTCGGTGACGTTGCGCATCATGCGGCTTTCCGGGGCAAAACGGTGCCAGTAGAGCATCCGGCGCTGATACAGCCCCGGGGTTAAATCAATCAGCTCACCACTTTTCAACTCTTTCTCAATCTGCAAATGCGGGATCATGCAGCAGGTCGTGCCCTGACGCGCGAGCTGTACGAAGGCTTCGGACGAGTTAACGATATGACACGGCACGCTGCCCGGCGGCAAATCGAAGTTTTGTTGCAGGAAGGCCTGATGCATATCGTCCAGATGGTCGAACGCGACGGCAGGGGCTTTCAGCAGCGCGGCGCGAGTCACGCCGTTCGGGAAGTAGCGCTCGGCAAAGGCTTTTGAACCGACAAACAGGTAATCCAGCGCGCCCAGCTGATCCACCAGACAGCTTGGCAGCGCCTGCGGCTGAATACTGACCGCCCCAACCACTTCGCCACGGCGCAGGCGTTCCTGAGTGCGGGTCTCGTCTTCAACCTGAAGGTTCAGGCGGATTGGGGAGTCGGCCAGCACCGGCGCAAGGGCCGGCAGCAGCCAGGTTGCCAGACTGTCGGCGTTCACCGCCAGCGACAGCAGCAGCGGCGTGGAGCCGGTTTGTTCATCGCCCAGCCATTCATCTTCCAGCAGTTCAACCTGACGCAGCAGGGCGAGGAGCTTTTGTCCTTGCTCTGTCGGACGCGGCGGTACGGTACGCACCAGCAGCGGCTGCCCGAACATGTTTTCAAGCTGTTTGATACGCTGTGATACGGCGGACTGGGTGATGCACAGCTTTTGCGCCGCGCGCTCAAAACCGCGTTCACGAATAACTGCATCAAGTGCCTGTAGTGTTCTGTAGTCCGGACGTTTCATTGCTCTGGCTGACTCCTTAATTTTGCTTAATCTGCACTATGACACAATTTTCCCTTCATGGCAGACGAAATCCATTCGACGTGTTCTATAATGCGCCCTGAGTTTTCACACCACAGGCAAAACGATCATGACGCAGGATGAACTGAAAAAAGCAGTAGGATGGGCCGCTCTCCAGTACGTACAGCCGGGTACCATTGTCGGTGTTGGTACGGGGTCCACGGCGGCACACTTTATCGATGCGCTGGGCACGATGAAGGGGCAGATCGAGGGTGCGGTTTCCAGCTCCGATGCTTCCACGGAAAAGCTGAAAAGCCTCGGCATCACCGTTTTCGACCTCAACGAAGTGGACCGTCTGGGCATTTACGTTGATGGCGCGGATGAAATCAACGGCCACATGCAGATGATCAAAGGCGGTGGCGCGGCGCTGACCCGCGAAAAAATCATCGCTTCCGTGGCGGATAAGTTCATCTGCATCGCGGACGCCTCCAAGCAGGTCGACATTCTGGGGAATTTCCCGCTGCCGGTCGAAGTGATCCCGATGGCGCGCAGCGCGGTTGCCCGTCAACTTGTGAAGCTGGGCGGTCGTCCGGAATACCGTCAGGGTGTGGTGACCGACAACGGCAACGTGATCCTCGACGTTCACGGCCTTGAGATCCTCGATGCCATTGCGCTGGAAAATGCGATCAACGGCATTCCAGGCGTTGTTACCGTAGGGTTATTTGCCAACCGTGGCGCGGATGTGGCGCTGATCGGCACGGCTGACGGTGTAAAAACCATCGTAAAATGATCTGACGGGGGGAACGCTCCCCCCGCTAAAAAAATTTTGAAAAGCTAAATTCGGTGACTTGTGTCACGTTTTTCCGCCTCTTTTGCCGATCCTTCCACGTTCGTAATTTTCCGCAGCATTTTCCTCTGCCATTTTGCCCTGTATGACTTTTCTTCAGAGTGCCGACGCAAACGTTCATATTGCTGCAATAGTTTTTTTTGATATGTTGGCTGCACGGGATTTATATCCAGCACAACATCAGTTCAGATAAAAACAGGGTCGGGTAAATGGCAAAGGTATCACTGGAGAAAGACAAGATTAAATTCCTGCTGGTTGAAGGCGTGCACCAGAAAGCGCTCGATAGCCTTCGCGCAGCAGGCTACACCAACATCGAATTTCACAAAGGCGCGCTGGACACTGAAGAGCTGAAAGCGTCCATCCGTGATGCCCATTTCATTGGCCTGCGATCCCGTACCCAACTGACTGAAGACGTTATTGCTGCGGCGGAAAAGCTGGTGGCGATTGGCTGTTTCTGCATTGGCACCAACCAGGTTGATCTGAATGCCGCCGCAAAACGCGGTATCCCGGTCTTTAACGCGCCGTTCTCTAACACCCGTTCCGTGGCGGAGCTGGTAATTGGCGAGCTGCTGCTGCTCCTGCGCGGCATTCCGGAGGCTAACGCCAAAGCGCACCGCGGCGTGTGGAATAAGCTGGCTGCGGGCTCCTACGAAGCCCGTGGGAAAAAACTGGGTATCATCGGCTATGGCCACATCGGTACCCAGTTGGGGATTCTGGCGGAATCTCTCGGTATGCATGTCTATTTTTACGATATCGAAAGCAAGCTGCCGTTAGGCAATGCCACCCAGGTTCAACACCTGTCTGACCTGCTGAATATGAGTGACGTGGTAAGCCTGCACGTGCCGGAAAATGCGTCCACCAAAAACATGATGGGCGCAGAAGAGCTGGCGCTGATGAAGCCGGGCTCTCTGCTGATCAACGCCGCGCGTGGCACCGTGGTTGACATTCCTGCACTGTGCGACGCGCTGAAGCGTAAACATCTGGCGGGTGCGGCGATTGACGTGTTCCCGACGGAACCGGCCACCAACAGCGATCCGTTCACCTCTCCGTTGTGCGAGTTCGACAACGTGATCCTGACGCCGCACATCGGCGGTTCTACTCAGGAAGCGCAGGAGAATATCGGCCTGGAAGTGGCGGGTAAACTGAGCAAATATTCCGATAACGGTTCAACGCTCTCTGCGGTGAACTTCCCGGAGGTGTCTCTGCCGCTGCACGGTGGGCGTCGTCTGCTGCACATCCACGAAAACCGTCCTGGCGTGCTGACCGCCATCAACCAGATCTTTGCCGAGCAGGGCGTTAACATTGCTGCGCAGTATCTGCAAACTAACTCGCAGATGGGTTATGTGGTTATTGATATTGAAGCGGATGAAGACATCGCCGAGAAAGCATTGCAGAGCATGAAGGCCATTCCGGGGACGATTCGCGCGCGTCTGCTGTACTGATGGTGCGGTCTGTGATGTCGGGTGGCGCTTACGCTTACCCGACCTACAATGTTCGATGATTTATGTAGGCCGGGTAAGGCGTAGCCGCCACCCGGCTTTATTCTACCAGGTCCAGGTTTTACTGGGCGTCACCACCGCCGGCAACGGCACATCCCATTTCTCTACGGGTAATACCTCCACGCCCTGGCAATCATGCGCATACCCCACCGGCTGCAATCCGAACTGCTGCCAGTTTTGTAGCGTCCTGTCGTAGAACCCCCCGCCCATGCCTAATCGCTGGCCCTGCTCGTCAAACGCCACCAGCGGCGTAATCAGCACATCCAGCCCGGAAAGCGGGAGCACATCGCGCACGTCGAGTTTGGGTTCTGTGATTTTCAGACGATTTACCACCAGCTCGCTGTGCGGATGGTAGTGCAGAAACAGCAGATTGCCTCGGCTAAAGGGATGTAGCACCGGCAGATAAACTTTTTTCCCGGCGCGCCAGAGCTGGTCGATAAGCGGTTGGGTATCCAGCTCACCATCAAACGAGAGAAACAGGGCGACGGTGTTTGCCATCACCACAGGCGGATAGGCCATCATGCGGGCGGCGGCCTGCTGGGCAAAATGTGCCTGTTGCTCGGCGCTTAAGGCGCGACGACGCTGGCGAATAAGCTGACGGATGTCCTGGCGTGAAGCAGAAACTTCAGGGAATTGAGTCATGGTAGTCGGTAGAAGAAAAGAGAGGGAATCTCCGAGATGCCGCCGCAGGCTGTAACCCTTGAACCCTTGGTTCAAGGTGAATGTGTCGTCATAGTTTTAAGGCTTCTCGGACGGACCGAGCGTGCTCACCAACCATGGAGCGCCACATTCTTGTGGTATGAAATATCGGCTCAGGGGACTGGCCCGCTTGCGAACATCTCAGAGAAATTTTGTCTTCACAGTTACTCTACCATAGTCAACTGAGAAGTGTTATTCAAACTTTGGTCCCGGTCTTTCGGGACTGCGACCTTGATCAAGCAATGCCTGTTCTATGGTCTGCTGGAGCATTTTAATGCGCTGCTCCATGCTTGCCGCGTAATCGCGGGTCTTCGCTTTTTCCTGAGTCAGTTCATAGCTGATGTTCAACGCGGCGATGAAAACCAGCTGCTCAGTATTTGTGACTCTAGTGCGTTCTTTTAGATCTTGCAACCGCTGATTCAAATCGTCCGCAGCCTGATTCAAGGCATCCCTTTGTTCAGGCGGACAATTCACTCGCAGTGAACGGCCAAAAATCTGGAGATCGACGGGTTGTGCAGACATGCCACCTTCCTGCTGATTGACTGCGCTGCCTTCGCTTACTGCCCCGGGGGCTGCGAAGGGGCGACACTATAGCTACCCTGATGTGAAGATACAAGCCCTTTTCTGGTATCACCAGGGTCCAAAGTGGTAGCATATCATGAATATCCTCCCTTTGATGACGAATGCGTATGTCTATACAGAACGAAATGCCTGGTTACAAGGATTTAAACCAGTTACTGAACCAGCAGGGAGTCGGTCTGACCCCTGCCGAAATGCACGGTCTGATCAGCGGCATACTGTGCGGCGGACACAGCGACAGCTCATGGCAGCCGCTGATCCACGACCTCACCAACGAAGGGCTGGCGTTTGGCCACGAACTGGCGGAAGCGCTGCGTAAAATGCACGCCGCAACCAGCGATTCCCTGGAAGACGATGGCTTTCTTTTTCAGCTTTATCTGCCTGAAGGCGACGATGTCAGCGTCTTCGATCGCGCCGATGCGCTCGCGGGTTGGGTAAACCACTATCTTCTTGGCCTGGGCGTAACCCAGCCTAAACTGGATAAAGTGACCGGCGAAGCGGGTGAAGCGATCGACGATCTGCGTAATATCGCCCAGCTCGGCTACGATGAAGACGAAGACCAGGAAGAGCTGGAAATGTCTCTCGAAGAGATTATCGAGTACGTGCGCGTGGCGTCTCTGCTGTGCCACGACAACTTTACGCGCTCGCAGCCGACCGCGCCGGAAGTTCGCAAGCCAACATTACACTAAGAAAAATAACGCACAGGAGGGTGTCATGGTTATCTCCAGTCAAGAGTATTCTCGCCGTCGTCAGGCGCTGCTGGCAAAAATGCAGCCGGGAAGCGCTGCCCTGATTTTCGCCGCGCCGGAAGTGACGCGCAGCGCCGACAGCGAATACCCCTATCGCCAGAGTAGTGATTTCTGGTACTTCACCGGGTTTAACGAGCCGGAAGCGGTACTGGTGCTGATTAAAAGCAATGACACCCACAACCACAGCGTGATTTTTAACCGCGTGCGCGATCTGACCGCGGAAATCTGGTTTGGCCGCCGCTTAGGGCAGGAGGCGGCGCCGGAAAAACTGGGCGTGGACCGTGCGCTGGCCTACAGCGAAATCAACCAGCAGCTTTACCAACTGCTGAACGGCCTGGACGTGCTCTATCACGCGCAGGGCGAATACGCGTATGCGGATGACATTGTCTTCACCGCGCTGGATAAGCTGCGTAAAGGCTCACGTCAGAATTTGTCTGCACCCGCCACCCTGACGGACTGGCGACCGATGGTGCATGAGATGCGCCTGTTTAAGTCTGAAGAAGAGCTGAATGTGATGCGCCGCGCGGGCGAAATCAGCGCCCTGGCGCATACCCGCGCCATGGAAAAGTGCCGTCCCGGTATGTTCGAGTACCAGCTTGAAGGCGAAATTCACCATGAATTTAACCGTCACGGCGCGCGCTTCCCGTCCTATAACACCATCGTAGGCGGCGGTGAAAACGGCTGCATTCTGCACTACACCGAAAACGAAAGTGAACTGCGCGACGGCGATCTGGTGCTGATTGACGCGGGCTGTGAATATCAGGGTTACGCGGGCGACATCACCCGTACCTTCCCGGTGAACGGTAAATTCACCACCGCGCAGCGTGAAATCTATGACATCGTGCTTGAGTCTCTGGAGACCGCGCTGACGCTGTTCCGCCCTGGCACCTCCATCCAGGAGGTTACGGGCGAGGTGGTGCGCATCATGATTACCGGGCTGGTGAAGCTCGGCATTTTGAAAGGCGATGTGGACACCCTTATAACCGAAAACGCCCATCGTCCGTACTTTATGCACGGCCTGAGCCACTGGCTGGGGCTGGATGTGCATGACGTCGGGGCATACGGTCCGGAACGTTCGCGCGTGCTGGAGCCAGGCATGGTGCTGACCGTTGAGCCTGGGCTGTACATCGCGCCGGATGCCGACGTGCCAGAACAGTACCGCGGGATCGGCATTCGCATTGAAGATGACATCGTCATCACCGAAACCGGTAACGAAAACCTGACCGCGACCGTGGTGAAAAAAGCCGACGACATCGAGGCGCTGATGGCGGCGGCACGCGTATGAGCGTGATCATCGTTGGCGGAGGCATGACCGGCGCTACTCTGGCGCTGGCCATTTCGCAGTTAACCAAAGGCCAGCTTCCGGTGCATCTTGTTGAGGCGGTTGCGCCGCAGGCGGCCGATCATCCCGGCTTCGATGCCCGCGCCATCGCGCTGGCCCAGGGAACCTGCCAGCAGCTTGCGCGCATTGGCATCTGGCAGGCGATAGCGGACTGCGCGACGGCCATCGGCACCGTTCACGTCAGCGATCGCGGCCACGCCGGGTTTGTGACGCTGGATGCCCACGATTACCGAATTGAGGCACTGGGGCAGGTCGTCGAGCTGCATGACGTGGGGCTGCGGCTGTTCCGTCTGTTACAGGATGCCCCTGGCGTTACGCTGCACTGTCCGGCGCGCGTCGCCAGCTTCAGCCGCCGTGACGAGGCCGTCAGCGTGACGCTGGACAACGGCACCACGCTGGAGGGGCAACTGCTGGTGGCGGCAGATGGTTCACGCTCCGCGATCGCCACGCAATGCGGCGTAGAATGGCGCTCTGAACCCTATGGACAGGCGGCGGTCATCGCTAATGTCTCTACGGCTGGCGCGCATAACGGCAGGGCATTTGAGCGCTTCACGGAGCACGGCCCGCTGGCCATGCTGCCGATGTCGAACGGGCGCTGCTCGCTGGTATGGTGCCATGCGCAGGATCGGGCCGATGAGGTTCTCTCCTGGTCCGACGAACGTTTTTGTTCCGAGCTGCAAAAGGCCTTCGGCTGGCGGCTTGGGCGCATCACCCACGCCGGAAAACGCGTGGCCTATCCGCTTGCGCTGACGACCGCATCGCAGACTGTCTCCCATCGCGTCGCCCTGGTCGGCAACGCCGCGCAGACGCTACACCCCATCGCCGGGCAAGGCTTCAACCTTGGCCTCCGTGACGTGATGAGCCTGGCCGAGCTCCTGGCCCGGACGTGGAGCGAACAACAGGATTGTGGCGCATACTCAGTGCTGAGCCATTACCAGAAACGACGCCAGGCGGACAAAGCGGCGACCATTGGCGTCACCGACGGTTTAGTCCACCTGTTTGCCAATCGCTGGGCACCGCTGGTTGCGGGTCGCAACCTTGGGCTTATGGCGATGGAACTGTTCATTCCGGCACGTGACGTGCTGGCGCAGCGGACCCTGGGTTGGGTCGCGCGTTAAGGAGTATTGACCGTGCAAAATGTTGATGTCGCCATTGTGGGCGGCGGAATGGTAGGACTGGCGCTGGCTTGTGGTTTACAGGGCAGCGGCCTGCGCGTGGCCGTGCTTGAGCAAAAAGCGCCGCAGCCTGTGGCGCAGGATGCACCGCCAGAGCTTCGCGTCTCGGCGATCAATGCCGCCAGCGAAAAGCTACTGACGCACCTTGGCGTCTGGTCTGAAATCGTGGCGCTCCGTGCCAGTTGCTATCACGGGATGGAAGTGTGGGACAAAGACAGCTTTGGCCGTATCGCGTTTGACGATGAAAGCATGGGTTACAGCCACCTTGGACATATCGTTGAAAACGCGGTGATCCACCACGCGCTGTGGCAGAAAGCGCAGCAGTGCAGCGACGTCACGCTGATCGCACCGGCGAAACTTCATCAGGTGGCGTGGGGCGAAAACGACGCGTTTATCACTCTTGAAAGTGGCGATATGTTGACTGCGCGTCTGGTAGTGGGTGCCGACGGCGCCAATTCCTGGCTCCGTAACAAAGCGGATATTCCGCTGACCTTCTGGGATTACCGTCATCACGCGTTGGTGGCCACAATCCGCACCGAAGAGCCGCACGGCGGCGTGGCGCGCCAGATTTTCCATAATGACGGCATTCTGGCCTTCCTGCCGCTTGCCGATCCGCATCTCTGCTCCATCGTCTGGTCCTTAGAGCCGGAGAAAGCGCAGCAGATGCAGGAGACGACGCCGGATGCCTTCAGTCAGGCGCTATGCGTGGCGTTTGATAACCGTCTGGGCCTGTGCGGGCTTGAAAGCGAACGCCAGACGTTTCCGTTAACCGGTCGCTACGCGCGTCAGTTTGCCGCGCACCGTCTGGCGCTGGTGGGGGATGCGGCGCATACCATTCATCCGCTGGCCGGGCAGGGAGTGAACCTCGGCTTTATGGACGCGGCTGAGCTGGTTGAAGAGCTGCGTCGCCTGCATCGGGAAGGCAAAGATATTGGTCAGCATCTGTATCTGCGTCGCTACGAGCGCAGCCGCAAACACAGTGCGGCGATGATGCTGGCGGGTATGCAGGGCTTCCGCGAGCTGTTTGCCGGAGCGAACCCGGCGAAAAAACTGCTGCGCGATATTGGCCTCAAACTGGCCGACACCCTTCCCGGCGTAAAACCGCAGCTTCTTCGTCAGGCAATGGGCCTCAACGATCTTCCCGACTGGTTACGTTAATCTCGATCCCCGTCACACTTTATTTTCCCGGCCTGCGCGCCGGGGAAATTTCCTCGTTTGAAATAATCTAATTTCACGTCATTTTTCGCATTAGAAAATCTAATCTTACTATTTTTATGTTACGGAAATTCGGCCCATTTTTCCGCATGAAATATCAGCATCTGCTAAATCCTGTTAGATCATTGTTAATTTTATGCGGGTTTAATCGCATTTTCCCAGTGAATAACTCTGTAGGCTTTTCAGCGATTTTTGGTCATAAGCTAATGTGATGACCCGTTTTACCTTATGGTTAACCGCCGGTTTCGGTGGTAAGTTCAGGTAAAAGAGAACGTTTGCGTCGGCCCCCGATCGCGAGGCCGACACCGGGTTTCACGGTGAATTTTTCAACGAGGAAAAGATGGCTCAACAGACTCCTTTGTACGAACAGCACGTGTTATGCGGTGCCCGCATGGTGGACTTCCACGGCTGGATGATGCCGCTGCACTACGGCTCGCAGATTGATGAGCACCACGCGGTGCGCACCGATGCCGGTATGTTCGACGTGTCTCATATGACGATTGTCGACCTGCGCGGTAGCCGCACCCGGGAGTTTTTGCGTTATCTGCTGGCAAACGACGTCGCCAAACTGAAGACACCGGGCAAAGCGCTCTATACCGGTATGCTCAATGCCTCTGGCGGCGTGATTGACGACCTCATCGTCTACTACTTCACCGAAGATTTCTTCCGCCTCGTTGTAAACTCCGCCACCCGCGAAAAAGACCTCTCCTGGATTTCCCAACACGCTGAACCTTACGCCATTGACATCACTGTCCGTGACGATCTGTCGCTGATTGCCGTACAGGGGCCAAACGCCCAGGCGAAAGCCGCGTCTCTGTTCAGCGACGAGCAGCGCAAAGCCACCGAAGGCATGAAGCCATTCTTCGGCGTGCAGGCGGGGGATCTGTTTATCGCCACCACCGGCTACACCGGTGAAGCGGGCTATGAAATTGCCATGCCAAACGAGAAGGCCGCTGATTTCTGGCGTGCGCTGGTGGAGGCAGGTGTGAAGCCTGCGGGCCTGGGCGCGCGCGATACGCTGCGTCTGGAAGCGGGGATGAACCTCTACGGTCAGGAGATGGACGAAGGCGTCTCTCCGCTGGCCGCCAACATGGGCTGGACCATCGCATGGGAACCGGCTGACCGTGATTTTATTGGTCGTGAAGCGCTGGAGATGCAGCGCGAGAAGGGCACTGAACAGCTGGTAGGCCTGGTGATGAAAGAAAAAGGCGTGCTGCGCGGCGAGCTGCCGGTGCGCTTCACCGATGCCGATGGCAATCATCGCGAAGGCGTGATCACCAGCGGAACGTTCTCCCCGACGCTCGGCTACAGTATTGCCCTGGCACGCGTGCCGGCGGGGATTGGCGAAACGGCGGTGGTGCAGATCCGCAACCGCGAAATGCCGGTCAACGTGACCAAACCGATTTTTGTTCGCGCCGGTAAGCCGGTCGCCTAACTATTTTTATCAGGAGAACTTCAATGAGCAATGTGCCAGCAGAACTGAAATACAGCAAAGAACACGAGTGGCTGCGCAAAGAGGCGGACGGCACTTACACCGTTGGGATCACCGAGCACGCGCAGGAGCTGCTGGGCGACATGGTGTTTGTTGACCTGCCGGAAGTGGGCGCAACCGTGAGCGCAGGCGATGACTGTGCGGTGGCGGAATCCGTTAAAGCGGCCTCTGACATCTACGCCCCGGTAAGCGGTGAAATTGTTGCCGTGAACGACGCGCTCAGCGACTCCCCGGAGCTGGTGAACAGCGAACCGTATGAAGGCGGCTGGATCTTCAAGATCAAAGCCAGCGACGAAGCGCAGGTTGCCGCGCTGCTGGATGCGACCGCGTACGAAGCACTACTGGAAGACGAATAAGCCATTTCCCTCTCCCCTTTGGGGAGAGGGTAGGGTGAGGGGACCAGACGA
>NZ_JBMKGT010000001.1:366647-626073 GCF_049238805.1 Enterobacter cloacae complex sp. CDL013
CTTGAAAACCGTGGCGCCTTCATTGAACGTCACATTGGGCCGGATGCTCAGCAACAGCAGGAGATGCTGAAGACAGTTGGCGCGGATTCATTAAACGCACTGATCGGCCAGATCGTGCCAAAGGACATCCAGCTTGCCACGCCGCCGCAGGTAGGCGAGTCCACGACGGAGTTCGCCGCGCTGGCGGAGCTTAAGGCCATCGCCAGCCTTAACAAGCGCTATAAGTCTTACATTGGCATGGGCTACACCAACGTGCAGTTACCGCCGGTGATCCTGCGTAACATGCTGGAAAACCCGGGCTGGTACACCGCTTATACCCCATATCAGCCAGAAGTCTCCCAGGGCCGTCTGGAAGCGCTGCTGAACTTCCAGCAGGTGACGCTGGATCTGACCGGTATGGATATCGCCTCTGCCTCGCTGCTGGATGAAGCCACCGCCGCCGCCGAAGCGATGGCGATGGCGAAGCGCGTGAGCAAACTGAAAAACGCCAACCGCTTCTTCGTCGCGGCGGACGTGCATCCCCAGACGCTGGACGTGGTGCGCACCCGTGCGGAAACCTTCGGCTTTGAGGTGATTGTCGACGACGCTGAAAAAGTGCTGGATCACCAGGACGTCTTCGGCGTGCTGTTGCAGCAGGTGGGCACCACCGGGGAAGTGCACGACTACGGCGCACTGATCGCCGAGCTGAAATCCCGTAAGGTTATTATTAGCGTCGCCGCTGATTTTATGGCACTGGTGCTGCTGACGGCGCCAGGTAAACAGGGCGCGGATATTGTCTTCGGCTCAGCCCAGCGTTTCGGCGTGCCGATGGGCTACGGCGGCCCGCACGCGGCGTTCTTTGGCGCGAAAGATGAATTTAAACGCTCCATGCCAGGCCGTATTATCGGCGTATCGAAAGATGCCGCCGGTAACACCGCGCTGCGCATGGCGATGCAGACCCGCGAGCAGCATATCCGCCGCGAGAAAGCGAACTCCAACATCTGTACCTCGCAGGTACTGCTGGCTAACATTGCCAGCCTGTACGCGGTGTTCCACGGTCCGGCTGGCCTGAAGCGCATTGCCTGCCGCATCCACCGTCTGGCCGATATCCTGGCCTGCGGTCTGCAACAGAAAGGTCTCAGACTGCGTCATGAACACTATTTCGACACCCTGTGCGTCGAGGTGGCAGACAAAGCGGCCGTGCTGGCGCGCGCCGAGGCAGCGCAAATCAACCTGCGCAGCGACATTCACAATGCGGTCGGCATTACGCTGGACGAAAGCACCACCCGTGACGATATCCTGACCCTGTTCAACGTATTGCTGGGTGACGCACACGGTCTGGACGTTGATACGCTCGACAAAGAGGTTGCGCTCGACAGCCGCTCCATTCAGGAAAGCATGCTGCGCGACGACGCGATCCTGACTCATCCGGTGTTCAACCGCTATCACAGCGAAACCGAGATGATGCGTTACATGCACTCGCTGGAACGTAAAGATCTGGCGCTGAACCAGGCGATGATCCCGCTGGGCTCCTGCACCATGAAGCTGAACGCCGCGGCTGAGATGATCCCAATTACCTGGCCTGAATTCTCTGAGCTGCACCCGTTCTGCCCGGCTGAGCAGGCGGAAGGTTATCACATGATGATCAACCAGCTCTCCGACTGGCTGGTGAAGCTGACCGGGTACGACGCGCTCTGCATGCAGCCGAACTCCGGTGCGCAGGGTGAATACGCTGGTCTGCTGGCGATCCGTCACTATCACGAAAGCCGCAATGAAGGCCACCGTGATATCTGCCTGATCCCAAGCTCTGCCCACGGTACCAACCCGGCTTCTGCCCAGATGGCAGGAATGGAAGTGGTGGTTGTGGCGTGCGACAAAAACGGCAACATCGATCTGGCCGACCTGCGCGCCAAAGCCGAGCAGGCGGGCGACAAACTCTCCTGCATCATGGTGACCTACCCGTCCACCCACGGCGTGTACGAAGAAACTATCCGTGAAGTGTGTGAAGTGGTGCATCAGTTCGGCGGCCAGGTTTACCTCGACGGCGCAAACATGAACGCCCAGGTGGGCATCACCTCTCCGGGCTTTATTGGCGCGGACGTGTCGCACCTGAACCTGCATAAAACGTTCTGCATTCCGCACGGCGGTGGCGGCCCGGGCATGGGCCCAATCGGCGTGAAAGCGCACCTGGCACCGTTTGTGCCGGGCCACAGCGTGGTGCAGATTGAAGGCATGCTGACCCGTCAGGGCGCGGTCTCCGCGGCACCGTTCGGCAGCGCCTCTATCCTGCCAATCAGCTGGATGTATATCCGCATGATGGGCGCGGAAGGGCTGAAGCAGGCCAGCCAGGTGGCGATCCTCAACGCCAACTACATCGCAACGCGTCTGAAGGACGCCTATCCGGTGCTCTATACCGGCCGCGACGGTCGCGTGGCGCACGAATGCATCCTCGATATTCGTCCTCTGAAAGAAGAGACGGGCATCAGCGAGCTGGATATTGCCAAGCGCCTGATCGACTACGGATTCCACGCGCCAACCATGTCCTTCCCGGTTGCGGGAACGCTGATGGTTGAGCCGACCGAGTCTGAAAGCAAGGTGGAACTGGATCGCTTTATCAACGCCATGCTGGCGATCCGCAGCGAAATCGACCGCGTGAAAGGCGGGGAGTGGACGCTGGAAGATAACCCGCTGGTTAACGCGCCGCATACCCAGAACGAACTGGTGGCAGAGTGGAACCACGGTTATACCCGCGAACTGGCTGTCTTCCCGGCAGGTGTGGTAAACAAATACTGGCCAACCGTGAAACGTCTTGATGATGTTTACGGCGACCGTAACCTGTTCTGCTCCTGCGTACCGATGAGCGAATACCAGTAACGTTGTTCCTGTAGTAACGTAGGCCGGGTAAAGCGAAGCCGCTACCCGGCTTTTTTATTGGGAGAAAAGAATGGCAATTGCACTGGTCACCGGCGCCAGCCGGGGTATTGGTAAAGCCACCGCGCTACAGCTGGCAAGCGAAGGCTACACCGTTGCGGTGAATTTTCATCATAACATCAAAGCCGCGACAGTGGTCATTAATCAGATCGTGGACGCGGGCGGTAAAGCCTTTGCCATGCGCGCGGACATCAGCGATGAAGCGCAGGTGATGGCGATGTTCGCCAGCCTCGATCGCGAAGGTGAGCCGCTCGCCGCACTGGTGAACAACGCCGGAATTTTGTTTGAACAATCCACCATTGAAAACCTCTCCGCTGAACGTATTAACCGCGTGCTGGCTACCAACGTCACCGGCTATTTTCTCTGCTGCCGTGAAGCGGTGAAGCGCATGTCGCATAAACACGGCGGCAAGGGCGGCGCGATTGTGAATGTCTCCTCGGCGGCATCACGGCTGGGAGCGCCGGGGGAATATGTGGATTATGCCGCCTCCAAAGGGGCGGTGGATTCCCTGACTACCGGCCTCGCGCTGGAGGTGGCGGCACAGGGCATTCGCGTTAACGGCGTGCGGCCAGGCCTGATTTATACCGATATTCACGCCTCCGGCGGCGAGCCGGGGCGTGTGGATCGGGTGAAGTCGATGTTACCGATGCAGCGTGGCGGTCAGCCGGAGGAGGTCGCCCAGGCCATTGCCTGGCTGCTGAGCGACAAAGCCTCCTATGTTACCGGTAGCTTCCTGGAGCTGGCTGGCGGGAAGTAACGCTAAGACGCCAGCCACAGCCGCAGGCGCATTCCCCAGCCGCTGGTCCAGCCGGTGGTGATCGACTTCACCTCACCGTGAGAGATCACCACCAGCGTTGGCGTCACCTTAACGTCCCACTCACGCGCCAGTTCTCCGCTGGCGTCGTTGACCGTGGGCATCATCGCCTTCTTCTTCCTCATCCATGTTTCGAGCGTCGCGTTATCGCCCGAGCGCAGCGCAACCGACATCACGTTACCCCCGTCCGCGGCAAGCGCCGCCACCGACGGCGTGGTGTAGCGGCAAACGCCGCACCATGTCGCCCAGACGTAGACCAGCAGCGGTCGCTCCTTACTCATGGCGATAAGATCGACGGGCTGACCGTCGAGGATGTGCAGTGCCGTCGCGGAGAAATTCTGCGGCAGCGCGGGCTGGCGGAAATAGTCCACCGCCAGGCTCACGGCTACGCCAATCAGCAGCCACACGCCCAGCTCGCGCAGCAGGCGCGGAAGCTTACTTGCCACGGGCGTTTGCCAGCTGTTCTTTGACCAGCCCCTCCAGGTCGTCATACGGAATGGCGCCCGCCACCATCTGGTCGCCGATAATGGTCGCCGGGGTACCCTGAATATTCAGCACCTGCGCCAGGATGAGGTTCATCTTTAGGCTATCCAGGGTTTTATCATCCGTTTTAATGCTGTCCGTTCCGGTCTTGACCTTTGCGGCGGCGATGCTGGCGTCATCGTGATAGCCCTTTTTCATCATCAGCCGCTGATGCAGCGCCCAGAATTTATCCGGCGCCTGCTGCCACGTCGAGAGCGCCGCTTTCGCGGCATTTACCGAGCTTTGTCCCTTAAACGGCAGCAGTTTGACGATGAGCTGCACGTCGGGATTTTCCTGCACAATTTTCTCAAGCATTGGGTCGAACTGCTTGCAATACGGGCAGTTGTAGTCCGTGAAGGAGACGATGGTCAGCTTCGGCGATGCCGCGCCGGTTCGCGGGCTGTTGGGGTCGTTAAACAACAGTTTTGCCAGCTGGTCGCTGGAAGCGTCATCTGACGGTGCGGCGAAACCGAACGTTGATAACGACAGCAGAAGTAAGGCAATTAAGGCTCTCATGTTATTTTCCTTTTGCATCGGACAGGGTGCTCAGCACCGCTTCGCGGCTTAACAACGCAGGCAGCACGTGGCCCTGCGGTAATCCCGGTCCGTAGATCTGGTTAAACGGCACGGCGGCGCTGCCGCGCGTGGTTAAGAACTGGCTGATGGTATCTGAGGGGCGGCTCCAGTCGCCGCGCAGGGCGACAACGTCCGGGGCGGAGAGCGCATCCTGCACGTCGTCGCGCAGCAGCACGTTGTATTTATTGGCTTTACAGGTCACGCACCAGTCGGCGGTCACGTCGACGAACACCCGTTTGTTCTCCGCCAGCGCGCGGGCAATGGCCTGCTCGCTGAGCGGTTGCCAGTGGATACGATCGCGGCGGGAACCCTCGCCGCCGGAGCCGGATACAAACGCGACTGCTCCGGCCACCACTACAGCTAATACCCCGGCGCGCAGTGCCGTTTGCCAGCGGTAGCGCCAGGCGGTGACCAGCAGCAGCGTAAGGATCAGGAGCACGCCCAGCGTGATGACGGGCAGGCTGCCAATGTGCACCGTCAGCAGGCTCAGCAGCCACAGCGATGAGCCGAGCATCATTATCCCCAGCACTACGCGTACGACGTTCATCCAGCGTCCCGGACGCGGCAAGCGCTGGGCCAGCCCCGGCCAGGCCGCCACCAGCAGCCACGGCAGGCTCATGCCGATACCCATCGCCAGGAAGATCCCCCACAGCAGGGGAAGCGGCGCCGCCAGCGCGACCGAGACCGCCGTACCCAGGAACGGCGCGGTGCAGGGCGTTGCAAGCAGCGTGGCAAACGCGCCTTGCCAGAAATGACCCGCAAGCCCGTTACCGCCGCGCGTGGCGAGGAAGGTGCTGGCGACGGAAGGGAGACGGATTTCAAACAACCCCAGCAGGCTGGCGCTGAAAAGCACCATCACCATCGCCATCGCACCAATAAACCACGGGTTCTGGAACTGGATCCCCCAGCCGAGTGCCTGATTGCCTAAGCGTAAAACCGTCATCATCAGCGCCAGCGCGAGGAACGAGATCACGATCCCGGCTACCGATGCAAGAAACTGTCGGCGTACCTGACCCCGCGCCTGCCGTTCGGTTTGAATCAGCGTGCCCAGCTTCATGGCCAGCACGGGCAGTACGCAGGGCATGACGTTAAGGATCAGACCGCCCGCCAGCGCCATCAGCAGCACCCAGCCTAACGAGAGCGTCGGCGCGGCGTTCCCCGGCTGAATGCTCAGGCTGGACTCCTGCGCCTGCCCGCTATCGGCCAGAACCAGCGACAGGGTTTTGCCGCTGAGGTTGGGCGCGGCCTCGCCCCAGCTGTCCGTCACGGGCACGGTGGCGACCAGCGAATCACCGCGTACGGTGAGGGCCGGTTTGCCGAAATCAACATCATCCATACCGTCGATAAACAGGGACGGCGCCTGCCAGCCTGCGTCACGCTGCGCCGTTACGGTCAGCTTGCCGGGGGCATAGGTGGCGTTAAGCGTTGAGGTCAACCCGCCGCTGAGCGGAAGGGTGCCCATGGCCCGACTGAAATCGTAATCAAAACCGGCGCCTGCGGATGCGGTCATGTTCAGTGAAAACGGGTAGTCGGTAAGAATACAGACGTTGCTACAGGTGGAGAGCGTAAGCACGCCGCTCAGGATCTTCGGGACGTCGCCCCGCAGGGTGATGGGAAAGCTGACATCGCCGTGATAGCCCTGCGTGGCGATACCCGCGACGTCGAAACGCTGCGGCACAGGCCAGCGCCATTTCACCTCGACGGGCTGATGCCATTTAATCGCGGGTGCGACGCCCCCTTCGCCCGGCGAGCGCCAGTAGGTTTTCCAGCCTTTTTGCAGGGCGACGTCCAGCAGCAGGCGGGTTTCGCCAGTGCTTTCGGGTTGCGCACGCAGCCTGACGCTGGCGTGCTGATTATCGGCGGCGCGCAGCCAGCCGCTGTCGGCAGCCTGGCTGAGGGGCAGCCATAGCCAAAGCAGGCAGACCAGCAGTCGCCTGAATACAGTAAACATAAATTATCTCCGTAAATGATGAATTAACCTGAAGTAACAGGCGAAGGCTCATTCACGGAAGACGCATAATCGCAGATGCACCCTTAACCGGGGCGGGGAGATAACGCGGGGAGGCCACTGCCGTTCGCGGCGCGGTGGACTGGCTGCCAGCAACGCCAGCAGCAGGGTGACGGCAATCAGGGCGCCTTCAAACAAAACAGGCGGGACCGACATCAGCGACTTGGCGCTAAGCTCACACGGGGTTACCGGTGCGTCGGTACTCTCCTGCCCCTGCTGGACAGACTGGCTCGTGGCGGTGACGTTCATGACAAGCGCGTGCATCCCGGCCATCCGCTGGGCGGTGCATATCAGCACCACCAGGCAGGCCAGGGCTACAAGCAGGATAGCGTTGCGTTGTCGCTTGATCATGTTCGCCTCAAATATTCAGGACGCCTATATTATCGGGCGAACATATTTTGGCAACGCAAAAGCTGTAAAGAAGTGTCTGGAAGATAAGCGGTTTGCCCTCTCCGCTTGCAGAGAGGGCGAGCCGTTACAGCGTTTCGCCGTTGCTGGCAATCACGGTTTTGTACCACTCAAAGCTTTTCTTACGGGAGCGGGACATGTCGCCGGTGCCGTCGTCGTGCTTGTTGACGTAGATAAAGCCGTAGCGCTTGCTGTACTGGCCGGTGGTGAAGGAGACGCAGTCGATGCAGCCCCACGGGGTATAGCCCATCAGATCCACGCCGTCCCAGGTCACGGCCTTCATCATCTCTTCCACGTGGGCGCGCAGGTAGTCGATGCGGTAGTCATCGTTGATGCTGCCGTCCTCTTCCACTTTGTCGTAGGCGCCGAAACCATTTTCGACGATAAACAGCGGCTTCTGATAACGTTCGTACAGTTCGCACAGCGAATAGCGCAGGCCTACCGGATCAATCTGCCAGCCCCAGTCGGACGCCTTGACGTGCGGGTTCGGCACGCTGCCCTCGAAGCCGGAAATGGCGTCACCGGTGCCGCCTTCCGCTTTGACCGCGTTGGTCATGTAGTAGCTGAAACCTAAGTAGTCGCAGGTGCCCTCACGCAGGATCTGCTCGTCGCCCGCTTCCATCCTGATGGAGAACCCACGGCGCTCCCACTCGTTCAGCACGTAAGACGGGTAGTAGCCGCGCAGCTGCACGTCGGTAAAGACGTAGCGCTCGCGCATGGATTCCTGAGCAAACATGACGTCCTCTGGCTTGCAGGAGTAAGGATAGAGCGCCACCATCGCCAGCATGCAGCCGACTTTCATCTCCGGGTTAATGCGGCGTGCGGCTTTCACCGCCAGCGCGCTGGCCACGAACTGGTGGTGCAGCACCTGGTACATGGTCTCTTCCGGGTTGTCGTGCTCGGTATAGACCACGCCAGAGCAGCAGTAGCCGAACAGCGGCGCACGCCAGTTGCGCTGGTTGTTGATTTCGTTGAAGGTCATCCAGTATTTGACCTTATTTTTGTAGCGCTCAAATACCACTTCCGAGAAGCGCACAAAGAAATCGACCACTTTACGGTTGGTCCATCCGCCATATTCCTGAACGAGATGCAGCGGCATTTCAAAGTGGGAGAGGGTGATCACCGGCTCGATGTTGTACTTCAGCAGTTCATCGAACATGTCGTCGTAAAACTTCAGCCCCTCTTCGTTTGGCTGAGTTTCGTCGCCTTTCGGGAAGATGCGCGTCCAGGCGATGGAGGTACGGAAACATTTGAAGCCCATCTCGGCAAACAGCTTAATATCTTCTTTGTAATGGCCATAGAAGTCGACGGCTTCGTGGTTCGGGTAATATTTGCCTTCAATCACTTCCTGCGTGATTTCACGCGGAACGCCGTGTGCGCCGCCGGTGAGCACGTCGCAGATGCTTGGCCCTTTGCCGCCTTTGTTCCAGCCGCCTTCAACCTGGTGCGCCGCCACCGCGCCGCCCCATAAAAAATCTTTCGGTAAGGTGAGTTTTTTCATCTTTGCTATTCTCAATTCAGGACTTATTGATTTCGAGTCTAGCAAAGCGGAATTAAATGTCACGATATAACAATTTGTGGAAATTGTAATTTGTCACATCAAAAAAACAGGATGTTTTATTCTGTTAATTTCTTCGCCAGTTTTCGGCCTAATGATTCCAGAATATAGATGACGGGAATTTGCGTGGTGATATCGTAAACGCCGCCAATACGCGTTTGCGGGACATGCCAGGAGAGGTTAAAGTCCGCCAGCTTTGCGAGACGAGAATGTTCATGGCTGGTGACGGAGAGCACCTTGCAGTGATGCAGGCTGAACTGGCTGGCGAAGCGCAGGATCTCCTCGGTTTCGCCGGAGACGGAGAGTACAATGGCCAGCGCATTTTTAGCCATGTCGTTAGTGACCGGGAAATAAGGATCGTCGATATGGTTACTGAATTTGCCGATATTTGAAAAGAAACGTGCGCCATATTTTGCCAGCGATCCGGAGGTGCCCGCACCGACAAAAATAATTCGTTCAGATGATAAAATAATATCGACGGCTTTATCTAATAGCGCATCAAACTCTTCGTTATTTACGCTTTTAAAGAAGCTGATAATTTCACTGGCACCAAAATTCGCCTGCTGCGGCTCGTTCTGCTCCAGATAGAGTTTAAAGCGCACCCGAAATTCCGAGTAACCATCACAGTTGAGCTTGCGGC
Organism: Enterobacter cloacae complex sp. CDL013; assembly: GCF_049238805.1. NCBI lineage: Bacteria > Pseudomonadati > Pseudomonadota > Gammaproteobacteria > Enterobacterales > Enterobacteriaceae > Enterobacter > Enterobacter cloacae complex sp. CDL013. The sequence goes on from NZ_JBMKGT010000001.1 coordinate 376,084, forward strand.
AGAAGCGCAGGATAGTGGTAGTGGAAACGCCCACCGCATCCGCCAGCTCGCGGATGGTCATGTACATCACTTTATCGCGGTTCTTAATGACATAGTTGTAGACCATCATTTCCAGATTGTTGAGGCTGGCAATGGCGGAATGGCTGAACATACTCACAATGGCTAAACTCGCTGTCGGACACTATTCCTGAAGCATACCATGATGACGAAGGGCGGGAGACGGATTTATCTCCTTGATTACTCAGGTGTTAATAAAATCATTTACACCTGTGCGGTGGATTGCTTTTGCATTGTACTGATTTATAATGATAAATCTTGATTATGGATTTATTTTAGCTAACAGGTGTTCACTGGAATCATTCTCAGTTAGCATAGACTGGCGATGAATAATCATCTTTTGTTTTCCCGGAGTTAAGTATGGTGAGCAGACCATTAATCGCACAGGGATATTCGCTGGCTGAGGAAGTAGCCAACAGTATAAGCCATGGCATTGGCCTGGTTTTTGGGATTGTCGGCTTAGTGTTATTGCTGGTACAGGCAGTGGATACCAACGCCAGCGCGATGGCCATTACCAGCTACAGCCTGTATGGCGGGAGTATGATCCTGCTTTTCCTTGCCTCAACGCTGTATCACGCGATTCCGCATCAACGGGCGAAGATATGGCTCAAGAAATTTGACCACTGCGCTATCTATCTTCTTATTGCGGGTACCTATACGCCGTTTTTGCTGGTGGGGCTCAACTCACCGCTGTCGCGTGGCCTGATGATTGTGATCTGGAGCCTGGCGCTGCTGGGGATCCTGTTTAAGCTGACCATTGCGCACCGGTTTAAAGTGTTGTCGCTGGTTACCTATCTGACAATGGGCTGGCTGTCGCTGATTGTGGTGTATCAGTTAGCCATTAAGCTGGCGGTGGGGGGCGTGACGCTTCTGGCGGTGGGCGGTGTGGTCTACTCGCTGGGCGTGATTTTCTACGTCTGCAAGCGTATTCCGTACAACCATGCCATCTGGCACGGCTTTGTGCTGGGCGGCAGCGTGTGTCACTTCCTGGCAATTTATCTGTATGTTGGGCAGGTGTAGTTTTTTTGTAAGGTGCGGTCTGATGCCCTCACCCCGACCCTCTCCCACAGGGAGAGGGTGAATATCAACACCGGGCGATACAGCATCAATCTTCCAGTGAATACGGCAGCGGCTCAATGCTGAGCGTGTTTGCATCATCACGCACGCGGAACACGCTGTCGGGCTCCATATCATTATTCATGACAACCTGCACCAGCAGGCGGCCATCATCGAGCTGGACGGCGGCTAACACGGTGCCGGTACGGCGCCAGTTTTCGCCCATCTTCATCTCAAGATCTTCACCCGCTTCCGGCACACGGCTGGCGTGACCAGCCAGCGTCCACAGGGCGCGTTTGTTCGCGCCGCGGAATTTCGCACGCGCCACCATTTCCTGACCGGTGTAGCAGCCCTTCTTAAAGCTGATACCACCCAGCGCCTGGATGTTTGTCGCCTGCGGGATAAACTGCGCGCTGTTTGCCGCGTCAATGACCGGCAGGCCCGCTTCGATGTTCAGCGCCAGCCACTGCTGGCTGTTGTTGAGCTGTGCTTCACCGCGCAGGGCGTCAGTGACGCGTTCCGCCGTTGCTTCGTCGGTTACCAGCAGGAAGCGCTCCGCCGGGTGTTCGAACCACAGAATGGAGGTCGCTCCCTCGCTGACCAGCTGTTTTTCAGCATCCGGTAGCTCGGCAAACAGGTTTTTCAGCGCTGCACGCGCCTGGAAACCCGCGACCCCCAGCAGAACGTGTTCATCGTCCGGGGCGATGGTGACTTTAGAAAAGACCGCGTATTTTTTTAGCTCTTTAAGCTGGGCGTCACGCAGGCTGCGGCGCTCAATAAAGGCGAATCCGTCCTGACGGCGGAACAGACGCAGGTTGCTCCACATTTTGCCTTTTGGATCGCAATGCGCGGCCAGCAGATGCTGGTGCTCAGTCAACTGCGCCACGTCCGCCGTGACCTGGCCTTGCAGGTATTTTTCGCTGTCCGCACCGGTCAGTGTCGCCAGTGCCCAGTCATCAAGAGTAATCAGCGTCAGCGGCAGACGCGCAGAGGCGGCGGGCTGGCGAGGAGAAAATGGTGTAAATGCCATAGTGATGTCCTGAATTGCTTAACGCTTTGATAATACCTAATGGTAAAAGAGACTGTATTCAATGCAAGCGCTTTCAGCAGGCCATTCGTGCCATTACGCGGTTATGCGTGGCGCTACGCAAAATAGTGTAATCCGCTGTCTTTATAAGGATTATTCAGGAAGCCTGCTCGAGGTTCGCAATATTCCAGTAAAGAAACGGTCAAAAACACGTTACACTAGCAGGTGTTCCCGGAGAGCAATAATGAATACCAAACGGGATACCGACTGTGCCAAACGTAATGCAGGAAACAGAACATGGATATTAACAACAAGGCCCGTATTCACTGGGCGTGCCGTCGCGGCATGCGTGAACTTGATATCTCCATCATGCCTTTCTTCGAGTATGAGTACGACAGCTTAAGCGATGACGATAAGCGCCTGTTTGTCCGTCTGCTTGAGTCTGACGATCCGGATTTATTCAACTGGCTGATGAATCACGGCAAGCCCGCCGACACCGAGTTGCAACGGATGGTGCAATTAATTCAAACACGGAATCAGGAACGTGGTCCTGTGGCAATCTGATCTTCGCGTCTCGTGGCGCTCACAGTGGATGTCCTTACTGCTCCACGGTCTGGTCGCGGCAATGGTGTTATTGGTGCCGTGGCCGCTAAGCTATACCCCTCTGTGGCTGCTTTTGCTGTCGTTTGTGGTGTTTGATAGCGTGCGCAGCCAGCGTCGAATCAACGCCCGTCAGGGTGAAATTAAGCTGCTGATGGATTCTCGCCTGCGCTGGCAGGGAAAAGAGTGGGAAATGATAGGGACGCCGTGGATGCTCAACACCGGGATGATGCTACGGCTGCGTCGGGTCGAGGATAACCGTCGCCAGCACCTGTGGCTGGCCGCAGACAGTATGGATCCCGCGGAGTGGCGGGATCTGCGCCGGCTAATCGTGCAACAGCCAACGCAGGAATAAATCAGCTAAACTGCTCGGCCATCTCACCCAGAATTTGTTCGCACCAGGTCTGGAGGCGCTCGTCGCTGAGATCGTACTGGTTGGTTTCATCCAGCGCGAGCCCGACAAACAGCTGGCCGTCGGCAATGACGGGTTTTGGGCTGGTGAACTCATAGCCTTCCGTAGGCCAGTAGCCGATAAACGTCGCGCCCTTTGGCGCCAGTTTGTCATGCAGCATGCCGAGCGCGTCGAGGAACCACTCCCCGTAGCCCAGCTGGTCGCCCATGCCATACATCGCAATGATTTTGCCTTCAAAATTGACTGAATCGAGCTGATCCCAGATGGCTTCCCAGTCTTCCTGAATCTCACCAAAGTCCCAGGTAGGGATACCCAGAATCAGCACATCGTACTGCTCCATCAAGGCAACCGCGTCATCTTTCAGGTTATGCAACGTCACCAGTTCCGGGCCAATGATGTCACGAATTTTCTCCGCCGCCATTTCGGTGTAGCAGGTGCTGGAACCATAGAACAGACCAATATTCATCGCGTAACTATCTCAATTCTTGCTATGACTTTGCGCGTAGTGTACCAGAAACCGATGGCAATCAGGCATAATGGCCAGATTGCAGAACCAAAGGGGCTGATGTGGAAAAGGATCTCGCACTCATCGAACAGTTTCTCGACGCGCTGTGGCTGGAGAAAAACCTCGCTGAAAATACGCTCAGCGCCTATCGTCGGGATCTCACGCTGCTGGTCGAGTGGCTGGCGCATCGGGGGCTGACGCTTGAAAGCGCGCAAAGCGATGACCTGCAAGGGTTGCTGGCTGAGCGGATGGAAGGGGGGTACAAAGCCACCAGCTCCGCGCGTCTGCTGAGCGCCATGCGCCGCCTGTTCCAGCACCTGTACCGCGAGAAGATCCGCGCGGATGACCCCAGCGCACTGCTGGCATCGCCTAAACTGCCTCAGCGGCTGCCAAAAGATCTCAGCGAAGCACAAGTTGAGAGATTATTACAGTCGCCCGCAGTTGACCTTCCGCTGGAGTTACGCGATAAAGCCATGCTTGAACTATTGTATGCCACGGGCTTGCGCGTTTCCGAGCTGGTGGGCCTGACGATGAGCGATATCAGCCTGCGTCAGGGCGTGGTGCGCGTTATCGGTAAAGGGAACAAAGAACGGCTGGTGCCGCTGGGTGAAGAGGCGGTCTACTGGCTGGAGACGTATCTGGAACACGGGCGTCCGTGGCTGCTGAACGGCGTCTCCATAGATGTATTGTTCCCGAGCCAGCGCGCGCAGCAGATGACGCGACAAACGTTCTGGCATCGCATTAAACATTACGCCACACTGGCGGGTATTGACAGTGAGAAGCTGTCGCCGCACGTTTTGCGTCACGCCTTCGCGACGCATCTGTTAAACCACGGCGCTGATTTACGCGTGGTGCAGATGTTGCTTGGACACAGCGATCTTTCAACGACGCAAATATACACCCATGTCGCGACGGAACGCCTGCGGCAGCTACACCAACAGCACCACCCTCGCGCGTGAGTGCCGACGAATTGTTACAGGAACATATATGAAAAAGTCTTTAGCGCTGTTCACCCTGCTGGCAGCTTCGGTTTCCGGTTTTGCCCATGCGGATGATGCCGCCATTAAACAGTCTCTGACGAAACTCGGCGTCGCCAGCAGCGAGATCCAGCCAGCGCCGGTGGCTGGCATGAAAACGGTGCTGACCAACAGCGGCGTGCTGTACGTGACCGAAGACGGTAAGCACATCATTCAGGGACCCATGTACGACGTGAGCGGCGCGCAGCCGGTGAACGTCACCAACCAGCTGCTGATGAAAAACCTGAACGCGCTCGAAAAAGAGATGATTGTCTACAAAGCGGCGCAGGAAAAGCACGTTATTACCGTCTTCACCGACATCACCTGCGGCTACTGCCACAAGCTGCATGAAGAGATGAAAGACTACAACGCGCTGGGCATTACCGTGCGTTACCTGGCTTTCCCACGTGCTGGCGTGCAGAGCCAGCCTGAGCAGGATATGAAAGCGATCTGGTGTGCGAAAGACCGCAACAAGGCCTTTGATGACGCGATGAACGGCAAAGGCGTGAAGCCCGCGTCCTGCGATATCGACATCGCTAACCATTACGCGCTGGGCGTACAGTTTGGCGTGAGCGGTACGCCAGCCATTGTGCTGAGTAACGGCTATGTGGTGCCGGGCTACCAGGGGCCAAAAGAGATGAAAGCGTTCCTCGACGAGCACCAGAAACAGATGGGTGGTAAATAATTCGCGTGAAAGCCCCGATAAAACTGCGCCGCCGCGATGCGGGTGAAACCGCGGATTTACCAGACACGCTTCCGCTGCTGCTAAAGCGGCTGTACGCCAGCCGTGGCGTGCGTACGGCAAGCGATCTTGAGCGCAGCGTCAAAGGCATGCTGCCCTGGCAAGCGCTGAGTGGCATCGAACAAGCGAGTGAAATGCTCTACGACGCGTTCCGGGAAGGCACGCGGATTGTCGTGGTGGGCGATTTCGATGCCGACGGCGCAACCAGTACCGCGCTGAGCGTACTCAGCCTGCGTGCGCTGGGCTGCGATAACGTGGCTTACCTGGTGCCGAACCGGTTTGAAGACGGCTACGGCCTCAGCCCGGAAGTGGTCGATCAGGCCCATGCCCGTGGCGCACAGATGATCATGACCGTGGATAACGGGATCTCTTCTCATGCGGGGGTCGATCATGCCCATGCGCTGGGGATCCCGGTACTGGTCACCGATCACCACCTGCCAGGAGAAACCCTGCCTGCCGCCGAAGCCATCATTAACCCGAACCTGCGCGACTGCGATTTCCCGTCGAAATCGCTGGCCGGAGTAGGGGTGGCGTTTTATCTGATGCTGGCGTTACGCACGTTGCTGCGTGATAAGGGCTGGTTCGAATCGCGCGGGATTGCCGTGCCGAACCTCGCGGAGTATCTCGATCTGGTGGCGCTGGGAACCGTGGCGGACGTGGTGCCGCTCGATACCAATAACCGTATTCTCACCTGGCAGGGCTTAAGCCGCATTCGGGCAGGTAAATGCCGTCCGGGGATTAAGGCGCTGCTGGAAATTGCCAACCGCGATCCGCTGAAGCTCGCGGCAAGCGATTTGGGTTTTGCCCTCGGCCCGCGCCTGAACGCGGCGGGGCGGCTGGACGATATGTCGGTTGGCGTCGCGCTGCTCCTGTGTGACAACATCGGCGAAGCGCGCGTGCTGGCCAGTGAGCTGGACGCACTCAACCAGACCCGTAAAGAGATTGAGCAGGGGATGCAGGCCGAAGCACTGACCCTTTGCGAAAAGCTGGAGCGCAGCGGTGACACCCTGCCGGGCGGGCTGGCGATGTATCACCCCGAATGGCACCAGGGCGTGGTGGGCATTCTGGCGTCGCGTATTAAAGAGCGTTTCCACCGCCCGGTGATCGCGTTCGCCCCCGCCGGGGACGGCACGCTGAAAGGCTCCGGTCGTTCCATTCAGGGGCTGCATATGCGCGATGCGCTGGAGCGTCTGGATACGCTGCATCCGAACCTGATGATTAAGTTCGGCGGTCACGCGATGGCGGCAGGCCTGTCGCTGGAAGAGGCGAAGTTCGACGAGTTCCAGCGTCTGTTTGGCGAACTGGTCACCGAGTGGATCGATCCGGCTCTGTTGCAGGGTGAAGTGGTTTCTGACGGTGAGCTTTCACCGGCTGAAATGACCATGGAGGTGGCGCAGATGCTGCGCGATGCCGGCCCGTGGGGGCAGATGTTTCCGGAGCCGCTTTTCGACGGACGTTTTCGTTTGTTGCAACAGCGCATCGTGGGCGAACGCCATCTCAAAGTGATGGTGGAACCGGTCGGCGGCGGACCGCTGCTCGACGGCATCGCCTTTAACGTTGATACCTCCATCTGGCCGGACAACGGCGTGCGCGAGGTTGAGCTGGCCTATAAGCTGGATATTAACGAGTTCCGTGGTAACCGCTCCCTTCAGCTCATCATCGACAATATCTGGCCAATTTAGCGTCAGTAATCTCTATAAAAAAGGGCGTGGATTCGGTACAATCCCGCTCTTATCACCGCATTTTGACAAGCTCATAAAAGAAAACAGACCATGTTTGAAATTAATCCGGTAAAAAACCGCATTCAGGACCTCACGGAGCGCTCTGACGTTCTTAGGGGGTATCTTTGACTACGATGCCAAGAAAGAGCGTCTCGAAGAAGTAAACGCCGAGCTGGAACAGCCGGACGTCTGGAACGAACCTGAACGCGCGCAGGCGCTGGGTAAAGAGCGTTCTTCCCTCGAAGCCATCGTAGATACGCTGGATCAAATGGCGCAGGGTCTGGAAGATGTTTCTGGGCTGCTGGAGCTGGCTGTCGAAGCCGACGACGAAGAAACCTTTAACGAAGCCGTGGCAGAGCTCGACGTGCTGGAAGAGAAGCTGGCGCAGCTGGAATTCCGTCGCATGTTCTCCGGCGAATACGATAGCGCTGACTGCTATCTCGATATTCAGGCAGGTTCTGGCGGTACCGAAGCACAGGACTGGGCGAGCATGCTGATGCGCATGTACCTGCGCTGGGCGGAAGCGCGCGGTTTCAAAACCGAGATTATCGAAGAATCCGAAGGTGAAGTGGCGGGTATCAAATCCGTCACCATCAAGATTATTGGCGATTACGCCTACGGCTGGCTACGTACTGAAACCGGCGTTCACCGCCTGGTGCGTAAGAGCCCGTTCGATTCCGGCGGCCGTCGTCACACCTCCTTCAGCTCCGCGTTTGTCTACCCGGAAGTGGATGAAGATATCGATATCGACATCAACCCGGCGGACCTGCGTATCGACGTTTACCGCGCATCCGGCGCGGGTGGTCAGCACGTTAACCGTACGGAATCTGCGGTGCGTATTACCCACATTCCAACCGGGCTGGTAACACAGTGCCAGAACGACCGTTCCCAGCATAAGAACAAAGACCAGGCCATGAAGCAGATGAAAGCGAAGCTTTATGAGCTGGAGATGCAGAAGAAAAATGCTGAGAAGCAGGCGATGGAAGACAACAAGTCCGATATCGGCTGGGGCAGCCAGATCCGTTCTTACGTCCTTGATGACTCCCGCATCAAAGACCTGCGCACCGGGGTTGAAACCCGTAACACGCAGGCGGTGCTGGACGGCAGCCTGGACCAATTTATCGAAGCAAGTTTGAAAGCAGGGTTATGAGGAACCAACATGTCTGAACAACAAGCACAGGGCGCTGACGCGGTAGTCGATCTTAACAACGAACTGAAAACCCGCCGCGAGAAGCTGGCAGCGCTGCGCGAGCAGGGCGTGCCGTTCCCGAACGATTTTCGTCGTGACCACACCTCAGACCAACTGCACGCAGACTTCGACGGTAAAGAGAACGAAGAGCTGGAAGCGCTGAACGTTGAAGTGTCCGTGGCGGGCCGCATGATGACCCGTCGTATCATGGGTAAAGCGTCCTTCGTGACCTTACAGGACGTTGGCGGCCGCATTCAGCTGTACGTCTCTCGTGACGACCTGCCGGAAGGCATCTACAACGAGCAGTTCAAGAAGTGGGACCTGGGCGACATCCTGGGCGCTAAAGGTAAACTGTTCAAAACCAAGACCGGTGAACTGTCTATCCACTGCACCGAGCTGCGTCTGCTGACCAAAGCCCTGCGCCCGCTGCCGGACAAGTTCCACGGTTTGCAGGATCAGGAAGCGCGCTATCGTCAGCGTTACCTGGATCTCATCTCTAACGATGAATCCCGTAAGACCTTCAAAATTCGCTCCCAGATCATGGCCGGCATTCGCCAGTTCATGGTTAACCGCGACTTTATGGAAGTAGAAACCCCGATGATGCAGGTGATCCCAGGTGGAGCCTCCGCTCGTCCGTTCATCACCCATCACAACGCCCTGGACCTGGACATGTACCTGCGTATCGCGCCGGAACTGTACCTGAAGCGTCTGGTGGTCGGCGGTTTTGACCGCGTGTTTGAGATCAACCGTAACTTCCGTAACGAAGGTATCTCCGTACGTCATAACCCAGAGTTCACCATGATGGAACTCTATATGGCCTATGCGGATTACAAAGATCTGATCGAGCTGACCGAATCCCTGTTCCGCACCCTGGCGCAGGACATTCTGGGCACCACCCAGGTACCTTACGGTGAAGAGGTGTTCGACTTCGGCAAGCCGTTCGAAAAACTGACCATGCGCGAAGCGATCAAGAAATACCGTCCTGAAACCAATATGGCGGATCTGGATAACTTCGACTCTGCGAAAGCGATCGCTGAAAGCATCGGTATTAAGGTTGAGAAGAGCTGGGGTCTGGGCCGTATCGTGACCGAGATCTTCGAAGAAGTGGCCGAAGCGCACCTGATTCAGCCTACCTTCATCACCGAATACCCGGCGGAAGTGTCTCCGCTGGCGCGTCGTAATGACGAGAACCCGGAAATCACTGACCGCTTCGAATTCTTCATTGGTGGCCGCGAAATCGGTAACGGCTTTAGCGAGCTGAACGATGCAGAAGATCAGGCGCAGCGCTTCCAGGATCAGGTTAACGCGAAAGCGGCAGGCGATGACGAAGCGATGTTCTTCGACGAAGACTACGTGACCGCGCTGGAGCACGGCCTGCCGCCGACGGCTGGCCTGGGTATTGGTATCGACCGTATGGTGATGCTGTTCACCAACAGCCACACCATCCGCGACGTGATCCTGTTCCCGGCGATGCGTCCGGTGAAATAAGCCGTTAAGACGTAAAAAAAGCCCCGTGCGTTTATCGCCGGGGCTTTTTTATTGCGCCGCGAAGGCGCTGAGTTTTTCACGCGCAGTGTTCGCTTCTTGCACCATCCACGGGCTAAATGCCCACGGTGTGGCGTCCAGCGCGCGGAATAGCGCGTCCAGCTCCACCCACTGATACTCCATCACTTCATCGTCATTGATTACGAGGGTATTCGTTACGCGGGCGGCATAGACCGGGCAGATTTCGTTTTCAACGATCCCTGACGGGTCGGCTTCACGGTAGCGGAACTCCGGGGCAATGGGGGTGATGTCTGTGATTTCGGCGCCGACTTCAAAGCGGCAGCGGCGGATAATCGCCTGCTCTGTCGCTTCGTCGGCCTGTGGATGACCGCAAACGGAGTTGGTCCATACGCCGGGCCAGGCTTTTTTACTTAAGGCGCGACGGGTGATCAGACATTCTCCGTTAGCGTTAAACAGCCATGAAGAGAAGGCCAGGTGTAGCGGGGTGTGTGACGTGTGCGCGGCGTACTTCTCCTGAGTGCCAATCACTTTTCCCTGGTCATTTACCAAAATAACGTGTTCTTGAATACTCATTGATGCTCCAGTGCCAAAATGCTTAATGGTTCAGCACCATCAGCGGAATTATTATACTGCATTCTTATGCGAACGGTTTGGCCCACAGAGCGGAAAAGGGCATGACCCGCATCAGTTTGGGCTGCTATCATAGTGCGCCATTCACGCTGACCGAGGAGCTGTTTTGTTTGCAGGAAGCCTGACGAGAAACCCGATCATTGCCGTTTTCTGCCTGACGCTGACGCTACTTGTAGCAGGATGCTCGGGGAGTAAATCTTCGGATATGGGCAGTTATTCCGGTGCAGTCTATACCGTTAAGCGCGGGGACACGCTCTACCGCATCTCACGCGCCACGGGAACCAGCGTGAAGGAGCTGGCGCGCCTGAATAATATTTCTCCACCGTATACTATTGAGGTAGGGCAGAAGCTCAAGGTTAACGGCGGTTCTTCCTCAGGGAAAAAGTCCTCAACGCGTAAAACAGCCAAAGTCACGCCATCCTATCAGGTGCCTAAATCATCCTGGCCGCCGGTCGGTCAGCGCTGCTGGATCTGGCCTGCAAGCGGAAAAGTGGTTGCGCCGTACTCGCTCTCGGAAGGTGGCAATAAAGGTATTGATATCGCTGCCGCACGCGGCACACCGGTTTACGCTTCAGGGGCCGGGAAGGTGGTCTATGTCGGTAACCAGCTTCGTGGATACGGTAACCTGATCATGATTAAGCATGGTGAGGACTACATTACTGCTTATGCGCATAACGACACGATGCTGGTCAATAACGGGCAGAACGTGAAGGCGGGGCAGAAGATTGCGACCATGGGCAGTACCGGGACGGATACGGTGAAGCTGCACTTCCAGATCCGCTATAAGGCCACAGCCATCGATCCGCAGCGTTATCTTCCGGCGCAGGGCAGTAAGCCGAAGTGCTAAATGATTATTTAATCGCCACTTAGTGGGGTAAAGGCTTGTATGAAGAGGCGTAAGGTCTATAATGCCTTACGCACCTCAAAGCGGGCGTAGTTCAATGGTAGAACGAGAGCTTCCCAAGCTCTATACGAGGGTTCGATTCCCTTCGCCCGCTCCAGTCTCCTCATAAATTAACAAGTTATAATTTATCAGTTAGTTACTTTGCTCCGCTTTAGCAGGTACAACTTAAACTACCCATTGTTCTACGCCCGCACCTGTCGCGTGATTGGTCTGTGGTACAAGGGAGCATATCATCACGCTGGCGGTGGTTCCAAGTTCTTACCGCGACAGCACAACAACGAACAAAAAGCCGCATACCTGGCATAACTCCCGAACAGACTGATCACACGCATTTAAGCCCGATGTGTGGCCCTGTGAGCCACGTAAACAGGTGAATAGTGGTAATGCCCCGGTAGCTACAGATCCGGCTCTGCCAGCGCTTCGCTCACGCTCCTAATGGTACACGAGCACCCTGATAAGGTGTGATCTCTCTGACAATCTGATGAAGTCGCTACGCTCCGCTTGTTGCTTGTACCACTAACGGGGCTTTATGGCTGCTATTGCTTGAAATCTGATAAATAGCACAAACATCATGTGATCGTTAACTCACAGCTCAACAAATAGTTTAGAATATAATGTTTTGGGTTGATGAATCGAGACAATTGTCCGAAATTTTAAGTGAGACAAGGATTACAAAATGGGAATACCTTTTCCTTTCTTTTATAAATTTTCAGCATTAAATATAAACTCATTATCAGCTTTAGCTGAAGGAAAAGCCTGGTTTTCAAGATTGGCTGACTTTAATGATCCTTTCGAAGGACAGTTTCTGATTAAGCGCCCAGATATAGAACTTGATAAAGAAAGATTGTTTCAGCATATGGGTAATACACTCCCTAGAAATGTTCTTTCAGAACCAGTTTCAGAAATAATCAGGAGGAATTATGAACAGTCTCCGGAAGGTTTCAAAAAAACTATAGAGCAGGCAATATCTACGACATATAATAGATTTCACAGTGCCTTTCAAAATATCAGTGCATTTTGTTTAGCGAGTGATATACCAAATGTAGATGCATCACATGTTAGTAATGTTATGATGTGGTCTCATTATGCAGATGGTATGAAGGGGTTCTGTATAAAATTTAAGCCGGAGTATTTGTTATCATCTTTAAAAGAGCTGAATGAGGCGAATTTTAATATTGCTCAAGTTCACTATCAAGATGAAATGTATAACGTGGATTTTTTTGATTTGGTTGACCTTTCAAAAAATGTTTATACCCAAGCCATACATACTAAACACACTAGTTGGGAATATGAATATGAGTGTAGAATAATTACCGAAAATCCAGGGTTGTATAAATATTCTCATGATGCGATAGACTCCATATTCATTGGAAGTAAAATGCCATTGCCTCACCAAAAAATATTAATAGATATTTGCTCTGTAAATATTCCAAATGTTGATATTTTTAGTGTTAGGACTCATGCGTCAAGTTACGCTGTAGAGTTAGGAAAATATCAGAAAGTTACAAAATGAACATTGATAATACCATCCCCGCTTGGGAGGCTGATCTCTTTCTCGCTCAAGCGCATCTCTCGTTGCTGAAAATATCCTGGTGCCGTTTCAGATCTGTTAAGTGAAAAGATTAGCGTCCTAATAATTTCAATGGATCTGCATGAAATATTCTGATGTTGCCACTGCGTCACACCGCTTTGCTTACGTTGCAATTTGCCTCGCTTTATTGCAACAGGCACAAAGCTCTCTTTTCGTAGTAAAAAGCCTTCTTTTGCTAACAACGAATCACCCATGGCATAACACGCTAAGTTGCACATTTCCTGTACCCTGGATACCCTGAGATTAATCCTAATAACTCAAGGGTGAGTATGGCTACCGGGAAGAGAAAGAACCAAAAGGAATCACCTGAAGAAGAGTTAGATCGCTTGCTGGATGAGCTTGAACTCACAGAGGAGCAACGGGAGTTTATCGAATCCATGCGGGAGGATAAGGGCGATCCCAGTAGTGAGTAACGCTTGCCTTCAGCCGAACGAATACGAATGGCCGCATAACGGCATTGTAAAGATCTTTTCTCCTCACGAGGGCTTTCCGTCAGCGTCGATGGCTCAGCGTACCGTGCCAGAAATTGTCCTGAAATGATGCGGTATTCAGACCGGATCGAACTACTATTCATTATGATTTATCAATGCATTATACCCTGACCATGTGCATGTAAAATCGCGGAGCCGGGAGAGTTGACGGCAATGTAAAAGAAATCATGAGGAAAGAAATATGGCTGCTACAAACGGTATGATTGATACTGATGACGCTGTAATTTTACTCATCGACCATCAGAGTGGCTTATTCAACACGGTACGTGATGTGCCTGTACCAGACCTTCGTAATTATGTGACAGCGATAGCCAAAGTTGCCACGCTTTTAAATATCCCGGTGATCACCACGGCCTCTGTTCCTGACGGTCCCAATGGCCCGCTCATCCCGGAAATTCACAAATATGCACCCCATGCCGTGTATGTTCCACGCACCGGGCAGATTAATACCTGGGATAATCCGGCGTTTGTGAAGGAAGTGGAAAAGACGGGCAGAAAGACCCTGATTATTGCCGGCACGCTCACCAGCGTCTGCATGGCGTTCCCTGCGGTTAGCGCTGTCCACGAGGGGTATAAGGTTTACTGTGTTGTGGATGCCTCGGGGAACTGGTCCAAAATCGCGACCGATACCACCATCGCGCGCGTGGCTCAGGCGGGGGCGATCCCTACCGATACGTTTGCCATTGTCGCTGAATTAATGAGAACCTGGAACCGCGAGGAAGGTTCTCGCTTTGCTGAGATCCTGGCAGAGCATGTCTGTCCGGAATATAAGTGCCTGATTGAAAGTTTCGGCAAAGCTCAGGAAATTGCCAGAACGGGCCCGGAAACCAATCTGGAGCATTATAAGTAAGTCCTAATAAACATGTATAAAAGTTGCTGGATTTTATCGTCCTGTACCTGAGCGTATTACAGGTGCAGGACGTAGCGGCGTCGTATTCCGGACGTCGCTGAATTGTCAGAGATATTAAGAGGGGCTGAACCGCGCATAATTTAAAATTAAACCCTCTTTCTTTTTACGTAATCAATCGCCCCTGTTATATCTGTCGGCAAATTTTTTATTTCCCGGACCACAGATGAAAACACGACTCCTCCTGTGCGCTGGCGTATTAGCTGTCTCCAGTGCCCATGCCAGCGCCCTCTATTTTTATGAAGCCGGCACCGAAGATACCGCGCTTGCCGGAGCAGGGCAGGCGGCTCGTGCGAAGGACGCCTCGACAATCATGACCAACCCGGCTGGCATGACGCGCTTACCGGATCATATGGTCACCGGTGGGGTACAGGTTATGGATGGCTCCATCGACAACCAGCTGGATAACGATGCCCATCAAAGCCCCGGCGATGTGATGAAAACCATCCCGAATGCCAGCGCCTTTTATAGCCAGAAGATAAACGATGATCTTTATGCCGGGATCGGGCTTTACGGTAATTACGGCCTGGGGATCGACTACGGCAGCTGGGCGGGCGACAGGCTGATTAAAAAGAGTACCATGGTAGCCATGACGCTCAGCCCCTCGCTGGCCTATAAGCTTAACGACCGTCTTTCGATTGGCGCGTCCGCCAACGTTAACTACGGTTACTTCTCGCTGACTCGCAGCGTTAACGATGATGACTACCAGCGACGCGATGAAGACCTGGCCATGAGCTATCGGCTTGGGCTGCTGATGCAGCTAACTGACCAGACCCGAGCCGGTATTACCTGGAACAGCGAAACGGACTACAGCTTCAATATTGACGGCAACGCGCGTCTACAGAACGGCACCTACGACCTGCCGGTGTCGGCACAGATCAGCGCGCCGCAGCAAATCATGCTCAGTCTGGTGCATGATATTAACCCGCGGTGGTCGGTTATGGGCGATCTCGGCTGGCAGGACTGGAGCCAGTTCGGCGCGCCGCAAATCGTCGTCGGGGACCAGCAGCTGAACAACGTCAGCCGCCTGAAGGACACGTGGCACGGTGCGGTGGGCGTGCAGTATCGTCCAACGCCTCAGTGGCGACTGAATGCCGGTGTGGCGTTCGACAGCTCGCCGTATGAAAGCCAGAGCGATGTGGCCTTAACCTTACCTACCGGCGATGAGTGGCGATTTGGTACGGGAGCCCAGTATCAGATCACCCCGGCCAGCAATATTGGTATTGCCGTGTCGTATCTTCATATGCAGTCGTCGCATGTGAAATCGCCGGTGGCGTTTGCCGGAAGTTACGACCATCCTTATCTTTGGTTTGCCAGCGTCAACTACAGCTATCAGTTTTGATCGGCTAACCGCTTAAAATATATGGTCTATAATGGCAGATATTGAATGTCAGAAGGTTGTACCATGCATATTTTACCGCCTGTTCGACCCGAAAAATCCATCGAACGACTGACCGCCATCCTTGAGCCGATAGCGGAGAAAGTGCACGTTGTTCCGCGTAAGCGACTCACCTGGTTACGGAAGGGGAAACAGCAGATGTACCTCTTTCTGGAAGGGGAGTTATCCCTGCTGCGGGCTTCGGATGGACTGGTGGTAGTGACCGTTTACGAGCCGCATTTGTTTGGTATTGCAGAGATGATCCAGCCCACGCACGGGCATCTTCTCCGTGCGGAAAGGGAGTCGACTATTTTACGTCTCGATGCGGACAAGGCGGCTGAGTTGTTTCGCGCCGAGGGCGTCTGGGAGGATGTCGCCGCGCTGCTTTCATACCATACGGCCTATTTAATATTTCGTGATGCACAGGTACTCCAGCAGCGTACCTATTCCGTTATTCGTAATCACCTTCAGGAAATGATTTTGCTTCCGGAAGAGACGCGTCTGCGTACCACGATTCTGGAATATATTCAGGATCGTACACTGCTCTCTCGCAGCAGTATACTCAATGTATTATCCGCCCTTAAGCAGGGAGAATATATCTCCTTTAAGCGCGGCGGATACCTGCTTGAAGTCAGACATTTACCCGAATCATTCTAGCGGAAGTTTAAAATTAAACAGAAATGGAATTAACGCTGCCGTTAATTTTCTATATCGTTTGCTTTCTCAGATTTAACTTTATCAAGTAAACGGTATTTTTATGAAAAAGACAGTTATCGCATTGATTGTGGCTAATGTATTTACCGCCACTTCCGCCTTCGCCGCCGCGGATGCGGGCACCTGGTATAGCGGGGCGAAATTCGGCTGGTCTCACTATTTTGATACCAATATGGGTTCAAAAGCGTTTGAGAACACGCATTCCGATCACTTCGATTTTGACCATGATAATGTCGGCGGGGGTGTTTATACGGGTTATCAGATTACCCCATGGCTTGCGGTAGAAGGTGGTTATGATTATTTAGGCAACATGCAGATTAAAGGCCAGCATGGCGCAGGGGCGCAAATGAAGACGCAGGGCCTGCAACTGTCTCTGAAGGCCAGTTATGCCCTGACCAATGACTGGGATATTTACGGCCGTGCCGGCGCAATGGGCTATCGCGCTGAATCCGATGTAAGTGGTCACAATCGTTTTGAAACCGGTGTACGCCCGCTTGCAGCCGTGGGTACTGAATACGCCTTCAATAAAAACTGGGCGGGCCGCCTGGAGTATCAGTGGGTAAGCAACGTGGGCAATGTTAACCAGATCGGCGTGAGCAGCGATCTGAGTTCCGTCACCGCAGGGCTTAGCTATCGCTTTGGTCAGTACGACTGATGCCCGTGATATGCCCATTAATAAAAACCCGGCTGCTTAAGTTGCAGGGTTTTTTGTTTTCAGCTGGTGAATAATGGTTCAAGAACGATATGAATATTTTGCAGGCCCGTGACATTATTATCTTTCAGGTATTGCTGGTTAACCATATCTAGCTGTTCCAGCTTGGTCAGCGAGGCATAGACGCGTTGAACGGCACTGTCCGCAACAAAAATTTCTTTTGCGGTGGTGTCCTGTAGATACTGTGATTTTACGCTGCGCGTTAGGGTCTCGATCTGCTGTTTATTTTCCTGATAAAGAGACGCGATATGCGATATCTGTGCCTGCGGCGGTTTTTCCGCCGGCAACACCAGTGGAATTTGCAGATGATTAATTTTTTCAACATTGTCTGGTTGGGGAGAACTACAGGCTGTTAATGTGCTGAGGGTTAATACAGCGAAAAAGAACGGCAGGCTCTTCATCGAATCACTCCGGGGAAATAACTGGACTCAGCATTATCCCTGAAGGCCGCAGCGACGAAAGAATTAACTTATTTATTTATAAACGTTAATTTCATAGGTTAAAGATAAGCCTGGTGATAGCCTCCTTTCCCCCTATGTACCGCCAGCGTGAATATATCTCCTCGAGGAAGTATGAAATTTAAAACGCTCGTTAGTGCGATGGCCGTTGCTGGTCTGCTATTAGTTTCGTTGACCTCATTGCCTGTCCTGGCACAAAAGGAAGGGAAGGGAGCCACTGCCCATACGAAAGAGATGAATGATGCACTTTATGGTCAACTGCCCTTCTTTGATAAGACCGATTTCCGAAATGCGCACAAAGGCTTTATTGCCCCGCTGCCAGCCGCGGTGATTAAAGACGAAAAAGGCGCCGTTATCTGGAACCCCCAGAAATACGCTTTTATCAAAGAAGGGCAAAAAGCGCCGGATACCGTCAACCCGAGCCTGTGGCGTCAGGCGCAGCTGAATAATATTGGCGGTCTGTTTGAGGTCACGGAAGGCGTCTACCAGATCCGCAACCTCGATCTGTCGAATATGACGATTATAGAGGGCAAAGAGGGGATCACGGTTATTGATCCGCTGGTGTCTGCGGAAACGGCCAAAGCGGGCATGGATCTTTACGTTCAACATCGTGGCAAACGCCCGGTTGTTGCCGTTATTTATACCCATAGTCATGTCGATCATTATGGCGGCGTGCGTGGCGTGGTCGATGAAGCGGGAGTGATGACCGGCAAAGTGAAAGTCTATGCTCCAGCAGGTTTTATGGAAGAGGCGGTATCGGAAAATATCATGGCCGGAAATGCCATGAGCCGCCGTGCCAGTTATATCTACGGAAACCTGTTAAAGGCCAATGTAAAAGGTCAGATAGGGGCGGGTCTGGGGACGACCACCTCAGCGGGGACGGTCACGCTTATCGCGCCCACTCACGCCATTACCAAAGACGGGCAGAAAGAGATCATCGACGGTCTCACCTATGATTTTATGCTGGCGCCGGGGTCGGAAGCGCCGTCTGAAATGCTCTGGTATGTGGAAGAGAAAAAACTGATTGAAGCAGCAGAGAACGTCACTCACACCCTGCACAATACTTATTCGCTGCGCGGGTCGAAGATACACGATCCGCTGGCATGGTCAAAATACATCAATAACGCTCTCGATCGTTGGGGGGATAAAGCGGAAATTATTATCGCGCAGCACCACTGGCCCACATGGGGTAATAAGAAAGTGGTGAAGCTGATGAAAAGCCAGCGTGATATCTACCGCTATATCAACGACCAGACGCTCAGACTGGCGAATAAGGGGCTGACGAGGGATGAAATAGCCGCAAATTTCGCCCTGCCTTACGGACTGGCTAAATCCTGGGCAGGCCGTGGCTATTACGGCTCGGTAAGCAACAACGTCAAAGCCACCTATGTCTACTATCTTGGCTGGTTCGACGGCAATCCGGCGACGCTCGATGAACTGCCTCCGGTCGAGGCGGCGAAAAAGTATGTCGATTACATGGGCGGAGCCCGCGCGATCCTTGAAAAAGCCCGTGTCGATTATGCCCGGGGGAATTATCGCTGGGTGGCTCAGGTGGTCAGTAAAGTCGTTTATGCCGATCCGAATAATAAGGCAGCGCGCGAACTGGAAGCGGACGCGTTTGAACAGCTGGGATACCATGCGGAGTCAGGGCCGTGGCGTAACGCCTACCTCACCGGTGCGCAAGAGTTGCGTAACGGCGTGAAGATAAAGCCGACGCCCAAAACCGCCAGCCCGGATGCGGTCCGTGCCATGTCAACTGAGATGATTTTTGACTACCTCGGCGTTCACCTTAACGGCGTCAGAGCGGCGAATGCCAGAGGCATTTTTAACGTTGATTTAGGCCGCGAGGGCGGCAGGTATAAGCTGGAGCTGGAAAATGGCGTGCTGAACCATAGCGCCAACGCTCAGGCAGAAGATCCGGATGCAACCATTACGCTCAGCCGCGAAACGCTGAACAAAATCATCCTTAAGGAAACCACGCTGAAAAAGGCGCAACAGGCAGGAGAGGTGACGATCGTCGGCAACGCCGCGAAGGTGAACGAAATGCTGCGCTGCATGGAGAGCTTCGGCTTCTGGTTTCCTGTCGTCACCCCTTAAAAGTAAAAAAGGCTGCTTTCGCAGCCTTTTTCGTCAAATGACGCCGTCGCCGCCGTCTGAACACCAGACCTGCCCGGAGGTGTATGAACACTCATCCGAGGCCAGAGTGACATACAGCGGTGCGATCTCCACGGGCTGTCCCGGGCGTCCCAGAGGGGTACTCTCGCCAAAATGTTTCACTTTTTCCTGTGGCTGCCCACCGCTGGGCTGGAGCACGGTCCAGTAAGGTCCGGGCGCTACCGCGTTCACGCGGATCCCTTTCGGACCCAGCTGTTTCGCCAGCGCTTTGGTAAACACCGCGAGACAGGCTTTGGTCTGCGCATAGTCAAGCAGTACGGCGCTCGGTTTAACCGCCTGAACGGAGGAGGTGTTAATAATGGATGCAGGGGCTTTCATGTGGCGCAACGCCGCCTTTGTGATCCAGAAAGGCGCATAGACGTTGGTCTTAAAGGTCGCGTCAAAATCTTCCGTAGTCAGTTCTTCCAGCGACTCACGATACTGCTGGCGGCCTGCGTTATTCACCAGGATATCCAGCCCGCCCAGTTTTGAGACGGCCTGCTCCACCAGGTTCTGACAAAAAGTTTCGTCGCGCACATCGCCCGGAAGCGCGACGGCGTTCCGTCCTTCCGCTTTAATCAGGGCGATGACTTCCGCTGCGTCTTCTTCCTCTTCCGGCAAATAGTTAATGGCGACATCTGCCCCTTCGCGGGCATAGGCAATGGCTACCGCGCGTCCGATGCCGGAATCGCCCCCGGTAATTAGCGCCTTCTTACCGGCAAGACGTCCATGCCCTTTGTAGCTCTTCTCGCCGTGGTCGGGTACGGGTTCCATTTCTGAGGACAGGCCCGGCGGCGTCTGGGGTTGCTCCGGGAAAGGTGGCGTTGGGTAAGCGTTCGTACGTTGTTCATTATCACTCATAGCTAACTCCTTGTTAGGGGTGAGATTTGATGGATAGTTACAGCGTTAACGCTTCGCTGAATTATTTTTGCAAGTGGCTGACCCGGACTACGGGTGGGGATGATTTTTTATCGAGCGAGCCGCTAATACTGATCATGTTGTCAGGTTCCACGGTTCTGTCGTCAAATACGGCTTTCGGGATAATAACGTCGATTTTCCCGGTTTTATCCTGGAATAAGTATTTATCTCCATTGCCATCAATAAGATTGCCGCGCAGTGAAATAGAGGCGCCATCATGCATCTCTTTCGCCTGAGTAATGGTCATAATGCGCGCATCATCGGTACCACGATAACCGCTGTCCAGCGCATGCGGCGGTGGCGGCGCGTCACCCTTTTGTAACCCGCCGTTATTATCTGCCCAGGCAGTAGGGATAATTAATATTAACAAAGCTGAAATCACTGATAATTTCATCTGATATCCTTCATTTTGGATGTCTTGACTTATTAAGTATTGTTGCTATTTCTTTATGTGGCAAATGTGATAAGTCTTAAAAGCATTTTCACAGAGAAATCAAAAATTTCGGCAATTAAGCGAAACGGTGACGACTGCCATGGAACCAAAAAATGAAAAAGTGCCTGGGATAAAAGAGAGTTATCGTTTACTGACGTTTGAGTACGCATTTCGTCAGGTGGGTTTTATTGTGCTGTTAGCTATTATCGTGGCGGCAATTGCCGGGCTGTTTTCAAGCGGTGTGGTCAGTGACGTGGAGAAAACAAACGATGCAAAATCCCTGACCCTGAGCTATGAGCGCTTCGGTCGCCGCCAGACCGAATCGCGGATGGCGCTGACGTTTCCGGTGACGTCTGAGAGGAAATATACCCTCAGCCTGACCAGCGAAAGCAGCGACGCGTATGAGCCCGGCAGCGTCTGGCCACAACCGGACAGCATGTACAGCCGGGGGAATACCCTGTTTCTCGTCTACGATCGTTTACAACAGACCGATAAATTTACCGTTCTATTATTCATCACGCCGTCAAAAGCAGGGAAGTGGACAAACAGCATCCGCGTAAACAACGAGCCAGATATCCGTTTCTGGCAGTTTATTTACCCCTAGGAGTCGAATATGGACATGGTTTTTCGTGCCCTGGCAATTTACCTGTTTCTGGTCATTGTGTTTAAAGTTGCCGGGCGGCGCGCCCTGTTACAAATGACCAGTTTTGACCTTATTTTGCTCTTAATTATCAGTGAGGCGACACAGCAGGCGCTGCTTGGCGAAGATTTTTCCATCACCGGTGCGATGATTACAATAACAACGCTGGTGGTGGTGGATATTATTTTTGGCCTCCTGAAAAAATATTTTTCCACTGTTGAGAATATTCTTGATGGCACGCCGGTGATATTGGTGGAGAACGGTGTCCCCCTTGCCGATAAACTGAAAAAGGTCGATGTATCCTGTGATGATATATTGGTATCAGCCCGCCAGAATCACGGTATTACAGAATTGAAGGAGATAAAATACGCTATTCTTGAGCGTAATGGTCATATTTCTATTATTCCTGACGAAAATTAAGGGCAACGCGATGAGCAATCTTATTCACGACAGTAACAACACCATCAGCGAGCTGACGAAAAAGCTCGCCACTCAGCTTACGGACAGAGGTTTGCGGTTAACTACCGCAGAGTCCTGTACCGGCGGCAATCTCGCGGTTGCGCTTTGTGCCGAAGAGAACACGGCGGAATTTTATGACGTTGGCATGGTGGTGTTCAGCGATGCGGCGAAGGAGAGGATCCTCGGCGTGCGGCACGAAACCATTGAGCGCTTCACCGCCGTCAGTGAACAAACGGTGACCGAGATGGCCGCTAAAATTCGCGAAATTGCCGAGGCGGATATTGGCCTTGCCATCAGCGGCTATGCGGGACCGGAAGGCGGAGACGATGGCACCGCAGCCGGTACGGTCTGCTTCGGCTGGAATATTCGCGGACAGACGGAAACCCGCACCGTGCTGTTTTCCGGTGAATGTCAGGATGTGGTGGATAAAGCGGTGCGTTATTCCTTGTCTGAACTGATCGAAATACTCTCCGGCTGGGATAACGTCTGAAACAAGGGGAAAGGCTATGGCTGTCATCGTGATTACCGGCGGTACGGCGGGTGTGGGGAAGGCCACGGCGCTGCACTTTGCCAAAGCGGGCTACGATGTGGGCATCATTGCCCGCGATGAGCAGAGCCTGCGCTCCACAGAAGAGGAGTTGCGCCGTTTCGGGATCAACGCCTGTGCCGTTCAGGCCGACGTGGCGGACAGCAAGGCGGTGACCGATGCTGCTAACGAGATTGAATACCGGCTTGGGGCCATCGATGTGTGGGTGAATAACGCCATGGGCGGGATGCTGGCGCCGTTTCGCACCATGTCGCCTGAGGAGTTTCGCCGCGTCACCGAGGTGACCTATCTGGGCTATGTTAACGGTACCCGCGCCGCGCTGGAGTTAATGACCCCACGCGATCGCGGAATGATTATTCAGGTTGGCTCCGCGCTGGCCTACCGCTCCATTCCCTTGCAGTCAGCCTACTGCGGGGCGAAGGCCGCGATCCGCGGGTTTACCGACGCCGTGCGCACCGAGCTGATGCATGAAAACAGCCGGGTGCAGATCGCAATGGTACAGATGCCGGGCCTCAATACGCCGCAGTTCGAGTGGGCGAGGAATAAATTTGCCTGGGCGATGCGACCGGTTCCCCCCGTGTTTCAGCCGGAAGTGGCTGCCAGCGCGATTTTCAAGGTAGCGCAAAAACCGGTGCGGGAGCTGTGGGTGGGCAGCAGCACCGTCCAGTCGATTGTCGGGCAATTTCTTTTTCCCGGCTTTCTGGATCGGCTGATGGTTAAAAAGGCCTGGGAAGGGCAGATGACCGATACGCTAAATGCGGATGACCGTCAGGACTATCTGGATCAGCCGGTTAACGATCTGCATAAAATCCACGGGCACTTCACCGACGAAGCAAAAGAGCGCGCCACCAGCGTTACCTCCGGCATGCCGGGGAAAGTGCTGCTCGGCTCCCTCGCCGTCACGGGTGCGATCGTGGCGCGTCTTCTGCTCTCGCGGAGACGATAATCAGCGCAATGCGGTACGATCGGTCCAGAACCAGCGGTAGCCATAGCCGCTGAGGTTAAGCGCGACGGTTTTGCCGCACACCAGCGCGTCGTTGTAGCGTTTGTCCGCCAGGCAGGCGGTCCAGGTCGCATGCCGGATCCCTCTGGCGGTAAAATTAACGGGCTTATCGCTAAAGTTAACGAAGGTCAGAATGCTGCGCGTGTCGGTTTCGTAATAGATCCCCAGCACCGCATCGCTGTCGATATTAATAAGACGAAACGGCGCGACGCCGATCTCAGGGAACTCCGAGCGCGTATTGGCGATATCGATAATGCAGTGCAGGAGTGAGTTGCGGTGCAACAGCGAATCCGCCACGTTGATTTTTTGATAGCGGTACGGGCCGCGGTCAATCATCGGGGCGATAAAGGTTTCCGGGTCGGCGTCTGAGAAACCGCCGCCTTGCGATCCGGCCCACTGCATCGGGGTGCGTACGGCGTAACGCTCCTCCAGTTCCAAATCATCACCCATGCCAATCTCATCCCCGTAGCGCATGACCGGTACGCCCGGCAGCGAAAACAAGACCGCATGGCAAAAGGCCAGCCGCTTACGATCGCCATTAAGCATCGGCGCCAGACGGCGGCGGATACCTCGCTGATACACACTCATTTCTTCGTCAGGGGCAAAGGCATCAATGACGGTCTGCTTCGCTTTTTTTCCTATCCCTTCCAGATCCAGCTCATCATGATTGCGCAGCCAGTTGGCGAAGCAGCAGGAGTCAGGCGGCACAATCATCTTCTTTACCGCGTTGCGCAGCGGTCGTGCGCTTTTCTCCGCAAGGCTGACGTAGAAGTACTTATTGAGCCAGAAATTCAGCACCAGGTTGAGCCGGTCGTTCTGACCAAAATAATCTTTGTAGGCCTCGACCTCCACGTCGACTTCGCCGAGCAGGATCGCATCCGGGTTACGCTGCTCGATAAGACGGCGCAGATGCTCCAGGATCCACAGGCCGCGTTTTTCATCCCCACGTCCGGCCTGTTTTGTCAGGTGCGACGCCGCATCCAGGCGAAAGCCCGACACCCCGAGCTTTAGCCAGAAGATGATGATGTTCTCAACCTCCTTCAGCACCGCAGGGGAGGCCAGATTGAGATCCGGCTCGTGGTGATAAAACATATGCCGGTAGTATTGCCCCGCCTCGTCGTCCCATGTCCAGATACTCTTCTCCACGCCGGGGAACATCGGCGGCGTATCGTCGTCGTCCGTGTCGGACCACAGGTAATAGTCACGATAGGGTGACTGAGGGTTGCGGCGGGCCTGTTGAAACCAGGGATGCGCATCCGAGGTATGCTGGATCAGCAGCTCAATAATGACCTGCATCCCCAGCTCCCGCGCCTGTTCAATAAAGGCGATGATATCGTTGAGCTTGCCGAAGCGGGGATCGACCTGCAAATGGTCGCTCACGTCATAGCCTTCATCGAGAAAAGGCGTGAGGTAAAACGGAGTGATCCAGATAACCGTCGCGCCCATCCGGCGGATGTAGCGTAGCTTCGCGGCGATTCCGGCGATGTCGCCACAGCCATCGCCGTTCAGATCGTAAAACAGGGCAGTATCTATCTGGTAAATAATGGCGCGTGTATGCCAGCCTGCCATAGTAATCCTTAGTGATAACCTTCGGTATCAGACACTTTGCCCCGGAAGACGTAATAGCTCCAGGCGGTATAAACCAGGATCACCGGGATGATTAACAGCGTGCCGATCAGCATAAACAGCTGGCTGGCAGGCGGCGCGGCGGCTTCCCACAGGGTGATGTGCGGCGGAATTATGTGTGGCCACAGGCTGATGCCCAGGCCGCTAAAGCCGAGGAAGATCAGGCCCAGCGTTAACAGGAACGGACGGGCATGGCTGTCGGGATTACGCGTCAGCCGCCAGATCCACAGGCTGAATACCGCCACCAGAACCGGAACCGGCAGGAACCAGAAGAAGTTAGGCAGAGTAAACCAGCGCTCGGCGACAAACTGCCAGCCGAGCGGGGTCCAGATACTTACCACCGCAATGACGGCAATCAGCGCCAGCAGAACGTGGCGGGTCAGCTCGCGCATCCGGTTTTGCAGCGCGCCTTCGCTTTTCATGATCAGCCACGTGGTGGCCAGCAGGGTATAGGCGACAATTAAGCCCAGCCCGCAGAACAGGTTAAACGGGGTGAACCAGTCCAGCGAGGAGCCCACAAAGCGACGCCCTTCCACGTCAAAGCCGTTGATCATCGCGCCAACCACGATCCCCTGGCTGAAGGTTGCCAGCAGGGAACCGCCAGCAAAAGAATAGTCCCAGAATTTGCGGTGGGAAGGGGTCGCCTTAAAGCGAAACTCAAATGCCACGCCGCGGAAAATAAGCCCGATCAGCATGGCCGTCAGCGGGATGGTCAGGGCATCGATTATTACCGCGTAGGCCAGCGGAAACGCGCCGAACAACCCTGCGCCGCCGAGAACCAGCCAGGTTTCATTTCCGTCCCAGACCGGGGCGACGCTGTTTACCATCACGTCGCGCTCTTTGGCATCACCCACAAAGCTGAACAGCATGCCGATACCGAGATCGAAACCGTCCATGATAATGTACATCAGCGTGGCGAAGACAATAATGGCAAACCAGATGACCGGGATATCGACGCCCATCAGATCTTCTCCTCTTCCGGAACAGACTCGGCGGCGGACAGCGGACGGGCAGGGGTGCCCGATGTATTAGACGTTAGCGTGCCCACAGGCTGCGGACCTTTTTTAATCAACCGGGCGAGATACACATATCCCACGCCAAATACCGAACAGTAGACCACGATAAAGGCCAGCAGGCTGATGCTCATCTGCAACGTGCTGTGCAGAGACACCGCATCTATCGTGCGCAGATAGCCGTAAACGACCCACGGCTGGCGGCCCACTTCGGTGGTGACCCACCCGGCGAGCAGCGCGAGTAATCCGGCAGGCCCCATACAGAGGGCAAACCAGTGGAATGGCCGTGAGTGATAGAGTCGACGGCGATAGCGCAGCCAGACGCTCAGTACGCCAAGGGTAATCATCAGCAGCCCCATGCCGACCATAATGCGGAAGGACCAGAAGACGATGAGCGAGTTAGGGCGGTCCTCTTTCGGGAAATCCTTCAGCGCCGGGACCTGTTTATCCAGGCTGTGCGTCAGGATCAGGCTGCCGAGCGCGGGAATTTCAAGCCCGTATTTGGTGCGTTCCTCTTCCATATCCGGTACGCCAAACAACAGCAGCGGGGTGGCCTCGCCGGGCGGGTTTTCCCAGTGGCCTTCAATCGCGGCGATTTTGGCAGGCTGGTGCTCAAGCGTATTCAGCCCGTGCATATCCCCAACCACGGCCTGAATGGGCGCGACCAGCAGCGCCATCCACATGGCCATGGAGAACATCTTGCGGATCGCGGGCGTATCGTTACCGCGCAGCAGATGCCATGCCCCGGACGCGCCCACAAACAAGGCGCTGCACAGGAAGGCGGCGATGGACATATGGATCAGGCGGTAAGGGAATGAGGGGTTAAAGATAATGGCCAGCCAGTCTTCGGGAATGACCTGACCGTTCTGAATACTGAAGCCCTGCGGGGTGTGCATCCAGCTGTTAGACGCGAGGATCCAGAAGGTGGACATCAGCGTGCCCAGCGCCACCATGCAGGTGGCAAAGAAGTGCAGGCCGGGGCCAACCTTGTTCCAGCCGAACAGCATCACGCCTAAGAAACCGGCTTCCAGGAAGAAGGCGGTTAAGACTTCATAGGTGAGCAAAGGGCCGGTTATGCTGCCCGCGAACTGGGAAAAGCCGCTCCAGTTAGTCCCAAACTGGTAAGCCATCACCAGCCCGGAAACCACGCCCATACCAAAGTTGACGGCGAAAATTTTTAGCCAGAAATGGTATAGCGAGCGCCAGACATCATTTTTTGTGCGAAGCCACATGCCTTCGAGAACCACCAGATAGCTCGCAAGCCCGATGGTGATCGCCGGGAAGAGAATATGAAAAGAGACGGTAAAGGCGAACTGTATCCTGGCCAGATGAAACGCATCAAGCTCGAACATGCTCCGTACCTCTGGAACTGATAGCGCACAAGGCATTGCCAGACAGCCTCAGGCTGCCTGGCAAAACCGGTTACGGTTTTTTCTTACCTGCGCCAAGCTCGGCACCGGTAAGCGGATCGGCGTTAGGGTCGGATTTCGTACGTGCGCACATCGCTTTGACCAGCGTTTCCTGCTCTGTCGTGAGCGTTACGCTTGCGCCGCCGTCACCGCCATCGACCGCTGGCTGAGGAGATTCCACGTAGTCGAAGTGCTTATCGCTGTTCCAGCTGCCGCGAACTTCTCCCCCCTCAGACATATTGTAGTACTTGTTGGTGTACTCTTCGATTGGTGGCAATTTACCCGGTGGGAAATTGTTACGGATCGACTGGAGCGCCTTCTCAAACGAGAGCTGGTGTGCTGCCTCACGCGTCATTAAAAACGCCAGCGCATCTTTAACACCCGGATCGTCCGTTACGTTAATAAGCCGTTCGTAGATAATTTTGGCGCGCGCCTCGGCCGCAATGTTAGAGCGCAGATCGGCGGTGGGCTCGCCAATAGTATCCACATACGCCGCCGTCCATGGTACGCCCCCGGAGTTGGTCAGTGGAGTACCACCGCCGTAGAGCAGGGAGGTGATATGACTGTCGTTGCCGTTCTCGGTCATGGAGCGGTACAATTCCGCTTCATTTTCAGCGCCTTCCGCCAGTTCACCTTTCGCACCCTTATTCAGCATACCCACCAGGGTGCCGATGATTTCCAGGTGACTTAATTCCTCGGTCGCGATATCCATCAGCATATCTTTATGACCGGGATCGTCGTCGCTCAATCCTTGCGTAAAGTAACGACATGCCGCGGCAAGTTCGCCCTGTGGCCCGCCAAACTGCTCAAGCAGAAGATTGGCCAGGCCCGGATTCGGTTCGGCTACGCGTACCGTGTATTGCAGCTGTTTTACGTGTCGAAACATAGTTTCTCCCTCTTTCGTTATTTTTTCGCTTCAACACCGTCCGCATCGGAGCGCAGCAGGAACTGTTCCGTCGTCTGTGGAATATGCTGGAGCAGCCAGTCAGCCATCTGGCGCTCTTCTTCCAGAATGGACTCAATGGCAGGAATGGAGGCGGTATCGCCCGCTTGTTTGGCCGCAGCCAGCAGAGAGGTGTAGCAGGCAATTTCAAACTGCTCAAAAACGTAGCCGCTGATGGAGCCTTTAACAATTTCGTCGGAAGGGAACATGCCGCCAATGGACTGGCCGAGCGCCGCCATTTTGCTCATGGAATCTTTTATGACCGAACGGGAAATATCATTGCGGTCGAGAATTTCTTCCAGCACGGTAATTTGGTGTTTAGTCTCATTAACGTGTTGTTCAATTCGTGCACGTAAGTCGGGATAATTATCAATACGGCTGGCCATAGATTCCAGCATGGATTCGGCTTGCTTTTCCATCGCATGGGCATCGCGTAGCCAATCATGGTAGTGTTCTACATGATTCATAATTAACTCCTGTGATTTATTATCTGGTTAATTTTTGTTGCTGATGCTCATCAAATTAATATTTATCCTTTCTGGGCTTTTTGATTAATATTGCCGACAGCCAGATCGGTTAATTTGAGATCGGTTTCTTTTTCTTCTTCCAGCGTTTCGGCAAGAAGTTTAACGGCTTTTTTATAGCCTAATTGTTCAGCCAGGGTGGCCAGGGTGCCGTAGCTGGCAATCTCGTAATGCTCGACTTTTTGTGCTGCGGCAATTAATGCAGCGTCACGCACTTCATTTTTCTCAGTGCTCTCAATAACTTCGTTGGCTTCTTCAATTAAGCCTTCCATCGCAACGCATTTCATGCGTTTCAGTTTGAGCCCGGATTCCTGCTCAATAATCTGATCGATACGCTCGATTTGTCCCTGAGTCTCTTCTAGGTGGGCCGTGAACGCGGCACTCAACTTCTCGCTGGATGCGGCGCGAGCTAACTTGCTTAGAGCGCGGGTCAGCTGCTTCTCAGCGCTGTAGGTGTCGGATAACAGGTGAATAAATACATCTTCAACAGTTTTCATATTCATATTTTCGCTCCAGTGAAATAAAGGGAAGGTACTGCGAGCCGACGGGCCCGCAGCATGCTCTCGGTATATTTATAAGAGCTTTAAATAAGATCAGGAGTTATCAGATTTACGGCCTCCGCCGTGACTGTTCTGGCCCCCTTTCTTACCCGCTTCAGATGCGCGTTGCGGATCGTTTTTGAAATTACCGCCGCTGTGCTGGCCGCCTTTACGTCCAGCTTCTGATGCCTTTTCACGGTCTTCAGCGAAATTACCGGAACCACCACGATGTTGCTCTGCCATATATCAACCCTCATGTTGCGTTTATGTCAGGAGATACGATAAGTAATTCGTATCAGTTGTCGTTCAGGAATTAACATTAGTCGTTATGTGAGAAGAGTCAAATTTCATGTCTGGGTTGTTTTGCGGTAATTTTGCAGGTGTTCAGGAAATACCGCTTCGTTACGAACTTTAAAAACGGACGGTAAATCCACTGGTTAGGGAGAAATAAATCTGGATGTTGGGAGTTCGCTTAGCTAATAATCCTAATGTGAACGTGGCGTGAATTATTACAAGAGTTGACACAACGCAAAAATATATCGTCGCAACGGGTGCTTCTGTATTCGGAATAATCTTAAGTGCCTGGCGAAATAACGTGTTGAAAAGAGGGTGGCCAAACCTCGTTTTTGACGTGGTCAGGCGGATCGGCTGAGGGTATGCTTCTTTTGTCACCACAATAATTACAGAGGCAATATCATGGATCAGGAGCTACTGGATGCGGGGTACCGGGCCTACACCGGTGAGAAAATTGATGTTTACTTCAACACCGGGATCTGCAAACACTCGGGCAACTGCGTGCGCGGCAGCGCGGCGCTGTTCGACCTGAAGCGTAAACCATGGATCGCGCCGGATGAAGTAGATGCAGAAACGGTTGTGCGCGTAATTGATACCTGCCCGAGCGGTGCGCTGAAGTACCGCCAAAAATAAGTGAGGAACCATGGAAATTCTTGAAGGCCATAACAAGTTTTACGTCAACGACGCCGAAGGCAATCAGGTAGCGGAGATTGTCTTTGTCCCGACCGGCGAGCATCTGAGCATCATTGAGCACACCGATGTGGATCCAAGCCTGAAAGGGCAGGGTGTGGGTAAGCAGCTGGTGGCGAAGGTGGTAGAGAAGATGCGCGGGGAGAACCGTAAAATTATCCCGCTGTGTCCGTTTGCGAAGCATGAGTTTGATAATACGCGGGAGTATGACGATATTCGGGCGTAAAACAGATGCCCGGCATTGCGCCGGGCAGCATACTCAACCGACAAACATCACCGACACACACAGCACACCTACAACCAGCGTCAGCAGGTTACCGATGGAGCGGTACGGTTTTAACGACGGGATCAGGTACGTCGACAGCGTCGGCATGATGAACAGGATCATGGCGATAAGCGGACCGCTGATGGCGTAAATCATCGAGATCGCATTCGGGTTGATGCAGCAGACCGCAAAGGTAATCAGCGACACGCCGAGAATCGAAACCGCGCGGTTAAAAGCGCGACTTTTTTTCACACCCACCTGATTCAGAGACGATTTCACAATTTCCGTTGCACCTTCAATCACGCCAAAATAGGTGCCGAGGAACGATTTCGACATCGCAATAATCGCCACGATAATGCCGGAAATGCCCAGCCATGCCGGGGACGAAGGCATCATCGACAGCGCGGACAGGATCGTCACCCCTTCCTCTTTTGCCGCCACGATATACGACGGTGGAATCGAAAGCAGGCAACTGAACACAAAGAACAGCACGCTGAGGCAGATGATCAGATACGCCACTTTCATGATTTTTTTGCATTTACCCATCGCCTCTTCACCGTATTTCTCGCGACGGTCCACGGCGAAAGTCGAGATGATCGGAGTATGGCTAAAAGCGAAAACCATCACCGGGATCGAAATCCACACCTGGTGCAACGTATGCTGGTCGAAGGCCATCTGGCTCGTCAGAAGCGACGGCTGCCAGCTGCCCGTCAGATACAGCGAGACAAACAGGAAATAGGCGATCAGCGGAAAAACAAGGAAACCCATCACCTTAATGGTGATGTGCCGCCCCATCAGGAAGATCAGATTCAGAATCAGCACCACGCCAAAACTCACCAGCATCCGCATGCCGGTATCCACCGTCATCCGTTTCGCCAGCTGTTCAGTGAGTGAGTTAGTTATCGCCACCGCGTAAATCAGAACCACCACAAAGAAAGCCACAAAATAGAGCGTGGTAATGAGGTTGCCGATCTTTTTGCCGTAGTAATGGGAAACGGCACCAGTGATCCCTTCGTTGCCTTTCGTCTTCGACGACAGAATAAATTGCGCCAGCGCTTTATGCGGCCAGTAGGTTAAGGGATACGCCACAAGGGCGGTGATCAGCAGGACAATCGCGCCAGCAGAGCCGAGCTGAATGGGCAAGAACAGGGTTCCTGCGCCCACGGCAGTGCCGTAGAGGGCGAAACTCCAGAGAGTCTCTTCTTTTGACCAAATTTTCGACATTAGAGCAACGTATCAACTATAAAACGAACAAAAAGGAGTGCAATTTACCATAATTATGCGTTGAGGTCGCCGTTGCTTCGCAGGGGGGGCCGGAGCAGGTCTCCGGCCGGAAGGTTATTCGCTTGCCAGGGCGCGTCGTTGCTGGCGGCGCTTGATGATTTTGTCCCGCAGGGTGTCGTACGCCCAGTTGTAGAGCATGGTGTACGGCAGGAAGAACAGGAAGAAACCAATTTCCAGCGTAAAGGCCTGGAGCAGCGTCACGCCCAGCACGGCGGCAACGATGGTTACGCCAATCACAATAAAACCGCATTCAAAACCCAGCGCATGCAGGGCGCGCACTTTCGCCGTGCGCTTCACCCGCTGGACGGGCCAGAAACGGTCGAAGCCAAAGTTATAGATAATGTTCCAGAGCATTGCCGTGGTCGCCAGAATTATGGTGAGCCCTCCCATTTCAACCACCGAGCGCTGCATTAGCCACGCGGCCGTCGGGGCGAGGATCGCCGTAGCAATGCCTTCAAAACAGACGGCATGGAAGATCCGCTCCGGCAATTTACGTTGGAGTGCATCCTGATGTTGCATATTTACCTCATATTGACGCCAGTACGGGCGTTGATGCGGTCTATTCTTATCGTTTAAGGTGATATATAAAAGATGGTATCCATCGATAAAGTAGATACATCACGCGTTATTCTCCCGAAGCACTGACCGCGTTTGTTGAAACTGTCGCCGCAGGTTCGTTTTCTGCTGCGGCACGGCGGCTGCGTAAAAGCCAGTCCACCATCAGCACCTCCATCGCCAACCTTGAAGCTGACCTTGGCTTTGAGCTGTTCGATCGCTCGGCGCGTCACCCGGTGTTGACCGCCCAGGGTGAACAGGTGCTGGGCTATGTCCAGTCGATACTCGCCGCCAGCGCGCGCCTGGATGAGCTGGCCGTATCCTTAACGGCGCAAACGGAGGCGCGTTTTACCTTTGTTCTCTCCGATACGCTTAACCCGGCCGTGCTGGAACAGATGATGAGCCAGTTCGACCAGCGTTTTCCGCACACGGAATTTGAGTGCCTGATTGGTGAAGAGGAGGACGTGATCGATCTGCTGCAAAAGGAGCGGGCGCAAATTGGCCTGACGGAAGCGCGCGACAGCTACCCGACCGATATTGGCGCGACCCGTCTGCCTATGCAGACAAGGATGGCTATTTACGTTTCTGCCGGACATCCTCTGGCAGGGCAACATGAGACGCAGGCGGACGAGCTGCATGGCTGGCGCGAGCTGCGGCTGAGTACCTATCTTGAACGGGAAGCGCCCCTTGCGCGCGGGCCGGTCTGGTCTGCGCCGAATTACCTGTTACTGCTGAGTATGGCGGTACAGGGCTTTGGCTGGTGCGCGTTACCCTGCGCGCTGGTCGACGAATTTGCCGCGTCGAAATCGCTGGTGCAGCTGAACGTGCCGGGCTGGCCGAGGTCGATTGCCATCGATCTGGTATGGAACAAACGAACCCCGCCCGGCGTCGCCGGAAGCTGGCTGCGCCAGTACTTGCAGGACGCACGATAATCCTGTGACTAAACTCACTAATTTTAAACATTTGCGTCAATTGTTGATAACAATCCTCTACTATCGTCATGTCATTTTGCACAGAGGTCGTGATGAAAGATGTCGTTATAGTGGGTGCGTTACGTACGGCTATCGGCTGTTTTCAGGGAGCGCTTGCGCGTCACTCTGCGGTTGATCTCGGCAGCGTGGTGGTAAGAGCGCTGGTGGAACGCAGCGGGATTGCCGCACATGAAATTGATGAGGTGATCCTTGGCCAGGTGCTGACCGCTGGCGCGGGACAAAACCCTGCGCGCCAGGCAGCGCTGAAGGGGGGCCTGCCCAATACCGTTTCGGCAATTACCATCAACGACGTCTGTGGTTCAGGTTTGAAAGCACTCCATCTTGCGACGCAGGCCATCCAGTGCGGTGAAGCGGACGTGGTTATTGCCGGCGGGCAGGAGAATATGAGCCGCGCCCCGCACGTCCTGACCGACAGCCGGACCGGCGCGCAGCTCGGGAACAGTCAGCTGCTTGACAGTCTGGTTCACGACGGGCTGTGGGACGCCTTCAACGACTACCATATGGGCGTAACGGCGGAAAACCTGGCGCGGGAATACGGTATCAGCCGCGAGCTTCAGGATGCATATGCCCTCAGCTCACAACAAAAAGCGCGTGCAGCGATCGACTCCGGGCGTTTTCGCGATGAAATTGTCCCGGTCAGTACCCAGCGCCAGAACGGCGAAGCGCTCATCGTCGATACCGACGAGCAGCCGCGCACCGATGCCAGCGCAGAAGGGCTGGCAAAACTCGATCCGGCCTTTGAAACGCTCGGTTCTGTAACGGCAGGCAACGCCTCATCCATTAACGACGGTGCGGCGGCGGTGATGATGATGAGTGAAAGCAAAGCCCAGGAGCTGGCGCTGCCGGTGCTGGCGCGCATCAAAGCGTTTGCCAGCGTGGGTGTTGATCCTGCGTTAATGGGGATCGCCCCGGTCTATGCCACGCGCCGCTGCCTGGAGCGGGCGGGCTGGGAGCTGAGCGATGTGGATCTGATTGAGGTCAACGAAGCCTTTGCTGCACAGGCGATCTCGGTCGGGAAAATGCTGGAATGGGATCCGCTGCGGGTCAACGTCAACGGCGGTGCAATTGCGCTGGGTCATCCCATTGGCGCCTCCGGCTGCCGCATTCTGGTGTCGCTGGTCCACGAAATGAAAAAGCGTAACGCCCGAAAAGGGATCGCAACGCTCTGTATTGGCGGAGGGCAGGGGGTGGCCCTGGCTATCGAACGGTAGTTTCCCCTCTCTGTGCACAGAAAACCTCCCACGGGAGGTTTTTTTGTGTCCGCAGAATCCTTTTTTAACACTTCTGCGTTCTTTCTGAAGCCCGCAATAATTATTGCGCGGTTAATTATTTGCTTTGTGAAGTGCTTAATGTGATCTTCCCCCTGAAATTTACGGTTAATGCCCTTTTTTTGTTGATGGGGTTCACGTCGATCTTTGCCAAAAAAAATGAAACAAATAATTTCGATCCTTGTCACTAAAATAACGGTGCATAAAAAATAAACTCAAGTTTCATAAAAACGAAACGTTATTTTAATTGAGGGTTTTTTCATGTTTAAGAAATCTCTGCTCCTTGCTTCCCTTATTAGTGCCTCTTTTGCGGCTAGCGCCGTTACCGTCGATCTGCGTCACGAATATATTGACAGCGGCTCGAATGCCGACCGTGTTGCCGTCTCGCACCGCTTTGATAATGGCTTCGGTTTTTCAGTCGAGGCGAAGTGGAAATCAGGCGGGGACAAGGCAGATCAGCCATTCGCGGATGTAGTGGGGAACGGTCACGAAGATCAGATTAGCTGGCGCTGGAAAGCGACAGACAATATCGCCCTGACCCCTGCGTTTACGATTGAAAGCACAGACAGTCGCACCATTTATAAACCGAATCTGCATGTGCAATATAGCTTCGATAATGGCTTCTACGTGGCTGCGCGTTACCGTTACGAATATACTCGCTACCCGTCAAGCTCAAATAAGGACGATGATAAAGTTAACCGTGGCGATGCGTGGGTCGGTTGGGTATTAGGTGACTGGCGTACCGAGCTGAACTATGTTTACGCGAAAAGTTCTGAAGGCGTGGCCCGAAATAATAATAAAGATTATTCCAACGAATATAACGCCAAGCTGGCCTACAAATGGGATAAAAACTGGGCACCGTATGTGGAGGTGGGGAACGTGGGGGTTAAAGACACGGACGAACGCCAGACCCGTTTCCGTTTAGGTGTGGCGTACTCCTTCTGATAATTCAGTTCCTTCGCTAAAAACCGCCGGGTGGCGCTAACGCTTACCCGGCCTACACATTCTTTCCAATCCATTTTTTCGTAGGCCGGGTAAGCGAAGCGCCACCCGGCAAAAAGCGCCGCGCAATCACCCAAAAAAAAGCCCTCCGAATCGGAGGGCAAGGCCAGTTACAGAAACACTAACTCATTCAGGCATGCAACATTTCAGGTTGCTCGGGGAGTTTCGCGATATAGAGGGCCGGTTTGCCGTCTTTATCGGAACTGTACAGCACCGCTTTTTCGTCCGGCGTGAAGGACGGATGCGGGTGGGTTACCTGGCGGCTGTTCGCCACCGTAGCCCATGAGGTGTCATGACGGGCGATGCGGTAATAAGCTTTCTTCGCCACGTCAAAGGCATACAGATAAGGATCGTTATCAATGGTGTAGCCGCCGGTGTCTTTCACGTCAACAGGCGTACCGGAACCGTCGCCAACCAGCATGCTGCCGTCAACGTTGCTCATCAGATGTGAACAGGCGGGCATGTTCATTACCGCTTCATTCACGCCGGTGTCCGGGTTGAAGCGGGAGATGGTACGCCCTTGCTGACCTTTCAGATAAGAGACGTAGATCAGCGCGGACCCGTCGGGCACCCAAAATTCATGTGTACAGCTTTCACCTTCCGCGTGCGTTTTCACTTTCCGCACGTTGCTGCCATCTTCGTTGACCAGCCACATGCGGGCGTCGACCAGGTCGTGCGGCCCTTCATGACAGAAGGCCACGGTATTGTCATCGAACGGGCGATAAATCGGATGTCCCAGCCAGATCTTCTCGTCATGAATGGTGGTGCTTTCACCCGTTTTCAGATCAACGCGCAGCAGGCGGCAGTGCGGCCCTTTGTGGAAGAAGTCGTGGAAAATTTTCCAGTCGTTGAGTGGCGTCCAGTCACATCTGGCAATCTCAATACCCACCAGTTTGGTGCAGTCGCTGTTCGCGACCCAGGTGCCGTAGCCGACCCACTCTTCCGGAACGCGGTACACTTCGCGCTCTGCCAGCGTCTGTAAATCCACCTCCAGCAGGGTGCGATCGTTCTTCACATAGTAGAGGGATTTATCGTCCGGAGAGAGGAACCCGCCAAATGTATTATCGCCCGCGCCTTCGGTCAACTGTACCGCTTCGGCGTTTTTCAGATCCAACAGGTAATAGTTCCAGTGACCGTCGAACTCCCCGGCGAACAGCAGGTGGCTGCCATCGTTAAAGAAGCACTTCTGGTAAAAGTAGTTGCGATGACAGGTTACTTCCGGTGGGGTCAGGCGGGTGACTTCCACGCCTGTATCCGGATCGCGGCTGACCTCATAGTTCAGCTTGACCCGCATACCTTTAGCCATAATGCACTCCTTTGAACGCGTAATGTAGGTTGAAAACTAGGTTATAAATTATCAAAACGTTGTTTCATTATGTGTGACTGACAGCGCACTTTCTCATTTTAATTAACCAGATTGAGGGTCTTAAAGATTTATCGTGATCGAAACTCCATTTCTGGCATAAACAGGCAGAAAAAATGAAACGTTGTTTTAAATGCAATTGAAAACCCCGTTGTCAGGGGATAATATGTGTTCATCACGAAAACGGAACATTGTTTCGTTATTTATCTTTGCCTTCGGGCACGATCAATTCTGGAGGTTTACGTGGACGTCAGACAAAGCATCCACAGTGCGCACGCTAAAATGCTGGATACTCAGGGGCTGCGCAGTGAGTTTTTAGTTGAGCAAGTGTTCGAAGCCGACAAGTACACCATGGTCTACAGCCATATTGACCGCATTATTGTGGGCGGGATTATGCCGGTGGCGAAAACCGTCTCCGTGGGCGGTGAAGTGGGCAAACAGCTGGGCGTGAGCTACTTCCTCGAACGCCGTGAACTGGGCGTGATTAACATCGGCGGGCCGGGCACCATTACCGTCGATGGCCAGTGCTACGAAATTGGTCACCGCGACGCGCTGTACGTCGGCAAAGGCGCGAAAGAGGTGGTGTTCGCCAGCATTGATGCCAGCAAACCGGCGAAGTTTTACTACAACTGCGCCCCGGCTCATACGACTTACCCAACCAAAAAAGTCACGCCAGCGGACGTTGCCCCGGTGACCCTTGGCGATAACCTCACCAGCAACCGTCGCACCATCAACAAATACTTTGTTCCGGATGTGCTGGAAACCTGCCAGCTCAGCATGGGGCTGACCGAGCTTGCGCCGGGCAACCTGTGGAACACCATGCCGTGCCATACCCACGAGCGCCGCATGGAAGTCTACTTCTATTTCAACATGGATGAAGACGCCTGCGTGTTCCACATGATGGGACAGCCGCAGGAGACGCGCCATATCGTTATGCACAACGAGCAGGCAGTCATTTCGCCGAGCTGGTCCATCCACTCTGGCGTGGGAACGAAAGCCTATACCTTTATCTGGGGGATGGTCGGTGAAAACCAGGTCTTTGATGACATGGACCACGTCGCTGTTAAGGATCTGCGCTAGTCGCAGGCAGTTAAGCATACATCTGCCTGTTGCTGACAGGCGCTGAACGATTAAGGAACAAACATGATTCTGGATGCATTTTCTCTGCAAGGTAAAGTGGCTGTGGTTTCCGGTTGTGACACCGGGCTGGGGCAGGGTATGGCGTTAGGTCTGGCGGAAGCGGGCTGCGATATCGTCGGGATTAACATCGTTGAGCCTACGGAAACCATCGAGCGCGTCACCGCGCTGGGCCGCCGTTTCCTGAGCCTGACCGTGGACCTGCGCAAAATCGATGCGATCCCTGAGCTGCTGGATCGCGCGGTGGCGGAGTTTGGGCATATCGATATTCTGGTCAACAACGCCGGCCTGATCCGTCGTGAAGACGCGATTAACTTCAGCGAAACGGACTGGGACGACGTGATGAATCTGAACATCAAGAGCGTGTTCTTTATGTCCCAGGCGGCTGCGAAGCACTTCATTGCTCAGGGGAAAGGTGGCAAGATCATTAATATTGCCTCCATGCTCTCTTTCCAGGGCGGCATCCGCGTGCCGTCTTACACCGCATCGAAGAGTGCCGTGATGGGCGTGACCCGTCTGCTGGCGAACGAGTGGGCGCAGCACAACATCAACGTCAACGCGATTGCGCCGGGCTACATGGCCACCAACAATACCCAGCAGCTGCGTGCGGATGAAGAGCGCAGCGCGGCAATCCTGGAGCGTATTCCAGCGGGTCGCTGGGGTCTGCCGAGCGATCTGATGGGCCCGGTTGTATTCCTGGCGTCCCCGGCTTCGGACTACATTAACGGCTACACCGTTGCCGTAGACGGCGGCTGGCTGGCACGTTAAGTCAGCCCGAATAAAGAACCTCTGCCCTCGTGTAGAGGTTTTTTTTGCCCCAAAATTGGCTTTATCCATATCCATAAAGATGAAAAATCCATACTGAAAAGGAATGAATGACGGGTGTCACACATTTATTGCTTAAATATTAACTAATTAATCAAAAATAAGGTTAAACCATCCTGATTTGAAATTGTAATGTCCATCACAGATCGGTGTGTCGTAGCGAAATAATCCATATCTTCACCATTTCCGGCCTGACACTTTCTTCCGGTATCTCGTAATTTCACTTAACGAATTTCGCTGTTGAGGCAGGAAACAATGACATCTGTAAATGACTCTACCCTTATGCCCGCTGCGCTGCGCGATACCCGACGCATGAACCAGTTTGTTTCTGTTGCGGCCGCCGTAGCCGGTTTACTGTTTGGTCTGGATATCGGCGTTATCGCGGGCGCACTGCCCTTTATTACCGACCACTTTACGTTAAGCAACCGCCTGCAAGAGTGGGTGGTGAGCAGCATGATGCTGGGTGCGGCCATCGGCGCACTGTTTAACGGCTGGCTGTCGTTCCGTCTCGGGCGCAAATACAGCCTGATGGTCGGGGCGATCCTGTTTGTTGCTGGCTCTCTTGGTTCGGCGTTTGCCACCAACGTTGAAGTGCTGCTGCTTTCCCGCGTGCTGCTGGGCGTGGCGGTAGGTATCGCGTCCTACACCGCGCCGCTTTACCTCTCCGAAATGGCGAGCGAAAACGTGCGCGGGAAGATGATCAGCATGTACCAGCTGATGGTGACGCTCGGTATCGTGCTGGCGTTCCTGTCGGATACGTACTTCAGCTACAGCGGCAACTGGCGGGCAATGCTTGGCGTGCTGGCGCTGCCTGCGGTGCTGCTGATTGTGTTAGTCATTTTCCTGCCGAACAGCCCGCGCTGGCTGGCGCAAAAAGGGCGTCACGTGGAGGCGGAAGAGGTGCTGCGCATGCTGCGCGACACGTCCGAAAAAGCGCGTGAAGAGCTGAACGAAATCCGCGAAAGCCTGAAGCTGAAGCAGGGCGGCTGGTCCCTGTTTAAGGCGAACCGCAACGTGCGCCGCGCGGTGTTCCTTGGCATGCTGTTACAGGCGATGCAGCAGTTCACGGGGATGAACATCATCATGTATTATGCCCCACGCATCTTTAAAATGGCTGGTTTTACCACCACCGAACAACAGATGATCGCCACGCTGGTGGTGGGGCTGACCTTTATGTTCGCCACCTTTATCGCGGTGTTCACCGTCGATAAGGCCGGACGTAAACCGGCCCTGAAAATTGGCTTTAGCGTAATGGCGCTCGGCACCTTGATCCTTGGTTACTGCCTGATGCAGTTCGATAACGGCACGGCGTCAAGCGGCCTCTCCTGGCTCTCCGTTGGCATGACCATGATGTGCATCGCCGGTTACGCGATGAGCGCCGCACCGGTGGTGTGGATCCTGTGCTCTGAAATTCAGCCGCTGAAATGCCGCGACTTTGGTATCACCTGTTCCACCACCACCAACTGGGTGTCGAATATGATCATTGGCGCGACCTTCCTGACGCTGCTGGATGCGATTGGCGCGGCTGGCACCTTCTGGCTCTATACGGTGCTGAACGTGGCGTTTATCGGCGTGACATTCTGGCTGATCCCGGAAACCAAAGGCGTGACCCTGGAGCATATTGAACGCAAGCTGATGAAAGGGGAGAAACTACGTAATATCGGCGTGTAATGTCATTGCCGGGTGGCGCTTCGCTTACCGGGCCTACGATACCGTGTAGGCCGGGTAAGCGAAGCGCCACCCGGCTTTGTTTTTACCGCATCGCACGTCTCAAAATACGCTCCGCCTGACGCTGGAAGTCAGCGGCCGTCTCTTCCACGGTTTTCTGCCCGTAGTCGATATACTGCAAAGAGGTACCGAACTGCGCCACAATCTGTGGGTCGTCAAAGTATGGCGAGACGGTGAGTTTCGCCGGCAGCGACTGCGCCAGGCGCAGGCCTGCCACGGAAGGATCGTCCTCTTTAATGGTGCCGTCTTCGGTCAGATACTGCACCGCTACTTTGCTCAGCGGTACGCCACGCTCAAGACCCAGCGTATCGACCCCTTCTTTGCTGTTGAGCAGGAAATTAATCAGCTTCGCTGCCGCCTCCGGGTTTTTGGTCGTCTTACCAATCGACAGCATCTGCGCCGGTTTGAAGAACAGACCTGCGTCGGTGGCGCCCGGCAGCATTGGGTAGTTGCCCAGCTCCAGTTTCGCCGGTGGCTTCAGGTTGTCGGAATATTTGTTGATGGTGGAGTTCCACATGTAGGTGCCGCCCCATTCACCCTGGATCCACGGCTTCATCTCATACATGTTGCTCTTACCGAAAGAGGCATAGTATTTGGTGTCCGGCATGACGTGGCTGTCGATCAGCTTTTTGTAGGTCTGGAAAAACTCTACCCACTGTTCCTTTGTGTAGCTGAACTTTTTGGTTTTCTCATCCACCGCAGGAATGTTGTACTTCTGGATCATGTACGAATTCAGCAGCGCCAGCGTATCCTGATGCTCCAGGATCACCGGATAGTATTGCTTGCCGAGCTTGCTCTCGAAGGTTTTACCGGCCGCCATCAGCTCGTCCCAGGTTTTCGGGTACGCAATACCCGCTTTTTTCCAGGTTTCGTCATTGAAGTAGAACACGCGCGCCGTCACCGAGATCGGAATGCCGTTCAGCTTGCCGTCCACGGTGGTGGTTTGCAGCTCTTTGGGATCGAACTGCGACAGGTCAATCACGTCCTTCATCTTGTTCAGATCGTAGAAGCCGTCACCGGTTTTCGAGAAGATCGGCAGCCAGTTCCAGTTCGTCTGCATTACGTCCGGCTCGGTGCCGCCCGCAATCTGGGTGGTCAGACGGGAGAGGTGACCATCCCAGCCGGTGTATTCCGCTTTCACGTTGATGTCCGGGTTCTGCTTATGGAACTCTTCCAGCGCTTTCAGGGTGACCTGGTGACGGCCGTTGCCGCCCCACCAGGACATCCGTAAATCCACATTCTGCGCCATCGATGGCAAAGCGGTAAGACCCAGGGTCGCGGAGATTGCTGCGCTTAAAAGCACTTTTTTCATTTTTATCACTCCATCAGAGAGAGAGGTTTTGTTCAGTTTTTGCGTCAAAAATATGACACTTGTTCATCTCAAACGTGAAATACACCTTACGATGAAGCCCCTTATCAATCATTGGCTTAGCTTCATCGGACGGGATTCGGGCGGTCAGTTCGTAGTCCGCGACCTTCAGGTACACAAAGAATTCGTGGCCCATGTTCTCAACGCGCACCATCTCCCCGCTACAGCCGCCGTTCGGGAAGGGCTCATCAGAGAGCGACACAAATTCCGGACGCACGCCGTAGTAAATCTCCTGACCCGCGTAGGCCGCGACTTTCTCCTGCTTCTCCGCGTTCAGCGGCATGGTTTCATCGCCAATGGCGATGTGCAGCTGGCCCGCTTTTTCGACCAGCACGCTTTTGCGTATATTCATCTCCGGCGCGCCGATAAAGCCCGCCACGAACATGTTCCTCGGCTTGTGGTAGAGGTTGTCCGGCGTATCCACCTGCATGATATGGCCGAGCTTCATCACGCAGATGCGGTCGCCCATGGTCATCGCTTCGGTCTGGTCGTGTGTCACGTAAACGGTGGTCGCCGGTTTTCCGGATTTCTTCAGCTGCTTGTGCAGGTCGGAAATACGAATACGCATCGAAGCGCGCAGTTTGGCGTCGAGGTTTGAAAGCGGCTCATCGAACAGGAACACATCCGGTTTTTTCACAATCG
Source organism: Enterobacter cloacae complex sp. CDL013 (assembly GCF_049238805.1). Classification (NCBI taxonomy): domain Bacteria; kingdom Pseudomonadati; phylum Pseudomonadota; class Gammaproteobacteria; order Enterobacterales; family Enterobacteriaceae; genus Enterobacter; species Enterobacter cloacae complex sp. CDL013. The sequence goes on from NZ_JBMKGT010000001.1 coordinate 419,322, forward strand.
CACGGCCTACCGCCACGCGCTGCGCCTGGCCGCCGGAAAGCTGGCGCGGCAGGCGGTCGAGCAGCTCTTCCAGTTCAAGAATTTTGGCAGCTTCATTCACCTGAGACTCAATCTGATCTTTCGGCAGTTTGCTCAGCTTGAGACCAAAGGCCAGATTCTCGCGCACCGTCATGTGCGGATAGAGAGCATAGTTCTGGAACACCATTGCAATACCGCGCTCTTTCGGCGCGAGGTTGTTCACGATCTTGTCGCCAATGCGCACCTCGCCGCCGCTGATGGTTTCGAGCCCCGCCAGCATGCGCAGGGTCGTGGATTTGGCGCAGCCGGATGGGCCGACGATCACCATGAATTCCCCTTCAGCAATTTTAAGATCGATAGCGTGTACCGCTTTAAAGCCGTTGGAGTAGACCTTTTCCAGCTTGTTGAAAATAACTTCAGCCATGGTATTTCCCTCTTAACCTTTAATTCCGCTGCTGGTGACGCCCTGTACGAAGTAGCGCTGTGCCAGGAAGAAGACAATGATGGATGGCAGAATGGAGATGCTCGCCATTGCCAGAATTTCGTTCCACGGCGCGCCTTCGGTGACATCGATGGACATTTTCAGCGCCAGTGCGATGGGGTATTTATCCACGCTGTAGACGTAAATCAGCGGCCCGATAAAGTCGTTCATGGACCACATGAACTGGAACAGGGCGACGGAGATAATGGCCGGTTTCAGGATCGGCACTACCACGTACCACAGCACCTGAATGGAGTTACAGCCGTCAATCTGCGCCGCCTCTTCCATGTCACGCGGGACGCCGCGCAGGAACTGGATCAGCATGAAGACGAAGAACCCCTGAGTGGCGAAGGCCAGCGGCAGGTACAGCGGCATATAGCTGTTGAGCATGCCCATTTCACGGAACATCAGGTACTGCGGGATCAGCAGCACGGTGCTGGGCAGCAGCATGGTGGTGATGAGCGTGGCGAACCAGAACTTCTTCCACGGGATCTCGAAGCGGGCAAAGCCGTACGCCACGATGGTGGAGGAGATAATGGTCAGGATCACTTTCGGGATCACATACTTAAAGGTGTTCAGCATGTAATGGCCGAAGTTGTACTCGGTGCCGGTTTTCCAGCCGTTTACGAAACCATCCCAGGTGGCGTGGGCAGGCCACAGGCTCAATGTGGTGAAGATCTCGTGGTTCGGTTTGAACGACGCGGAGAACATCCACACCAGCGGGTAAAGCATCAGCAGGCCGACAACCAGCAGAATCACATAGCGAACGGAGGCGTTGATTTTCTCTCTGCGCAGCGTGCGGGCCACTTCGCGTTCGGCGACGCTTCTTGCCGTGGAGAGTTGTTGAATATCAGCCATTTTTGCCTCCTTTATCGGCGGAGTAGAACACCCAGTATTTCGACGACTTAAAGGCGATACCGGCGAAGACGGCCACCACCAGGAACAGGATCCACGCCAGCGCCGCGCCATAGCCCATATCGAAATACTTAAAGGCGGTGTCGTAGATGTAGAGCGAGAACAGATAGGTCGAATAGGTTGGCCCGCCGCCGGTAATCACGTACGGCCCGGTAAATTCCTGGAACGCCTGCGTGGTCTGCATGATGAAGTTGAAGAAGATCACCGGCGTAATCAGTGGCACGGTCACCTTCATGAACATCTGCCATTTCGATGCGCCATCGATCATTGCCGCTTCATACTGGGACTGCGGTACGTTTTGCAGCGCGGCCAGGAAGATGACCATCGCGGAACCGAACTGCCAGACGCGCAGCAGGGTAACGGACATCAGCGCCAGCGACGGCTCGCCCAGCCAGTTCACCGGATCAAAGCCAAAAACGCCGATAAAGCTGTTCAGCAGGCCATCGATGGCAAATAAGGCGCGCCACAATACGGCAATGGCGACGGAGCTGCCGAGGATCGACGGAATATAGTAGGCCGTTCGGAAAAAGCCGATGCCGCGTAATTTAAAGTTCAGGACAAAGGCAATTCCTAATGCAAAGGCGAGCTTTAGCGGGATGGTTAAAAATACATAGGCAAAGGTCACGCCCATGGATTTCCAGAAGAGCGTGTCTTCGGTAAACATGTAGCGATAGTTTTCGATGCCGTTAAACACCGGCGGACTCATCAAATCGTAATCCGTAAAGCTGAGGAAAAACGATGAGACGAAGGGGAATGCCGTAAAGAGTATCAGCCCGATGATATAGGGTGATATCCATGCGAGCCCCAGCAGCTTGTTTTCATTCATACATACCTACCTGGCAATCAATGGTTTAATACGAAATCTGCTTTGTTACATTTTCCCGGGCCTGCGATGCGCGGCATGGGAGCTGAAATTCAGGGTGCAACGTCTGGCAACGGCAAAACCTACGTTTGTTTTTTAACGCTTTTTTGTCTTTCGTCGTGGTGTAAGCGCTTCGGGTTTCAAAAGAGCTGAACCGGTGTTCTTGGATACTAAAACATCGTTTTATTTTATATTATTGCGATTTATTTCTGCGTCATTCGCTTAATGGTGGAAATGTGATCAGCGTCGAAACGCTGTTTCAATATAGTGAGGAAGGTGGCATTTTTGACTTTCCACGGACGTTCGCCGCGGCCCATGAGGAAGAGATAATGAAGCAAAAGGGGAGCAGGAATAACAATAGTCACGCAGCGTGGCTAACTACCAGATCTGATAGCAGGTCTACAGATGTACCAATTCGTCATTCAGATAATTCTTACATTCTTGTATGATTTGTTACACCGGAACCAGTCAGGCAGAATTTCACTGCATCCTTAAAAGAAGAACAGTTATGTCAGCGATGGATTTCAAAAAACATACGGATCTCAATTTTCCTCACTATGCTCCCCCGGCGGTCAGCGCTAAAGAAATAGATCTTCTGGGTCTGCTGGACGTCCTGCTGGCAGCAAAAAAACGCATCATCACCATTGTCTTTGCATTTGCACTGGTCGGCCTGGCAATCGCCTTTCTGATACCGCAAAAATGGACCAGTAAAGCGGTCATTACGCCCGCGGAACAGACGCAGTGGAGTTCGCTGCGCCAGATGATGGTGGCGCTCCAGGTGCTTGATGTCGACGTGAAAATTACCCGTGCGGATGTGTTTAATCTGTTTATCAAAAAGTTTCAGTCCCAGTCTCTGCTTGAAGAGTACATGAAGAGCTCACCTTACGTGATGGCTCAGCTCGATGGCGCTGAGGTTGATCCGCTGGAGCTGCACCGCGCGGTGGTCAATATTGCCGAAAAGATGAAGGCTGTTGATAACACGCAGGAAAAAAATGCCGATAAAGCACCATACCTCTCCTGGACGTTAAGCTTCACAGCCCCAACGGCAGAGGATGCGCAGAAAGTGTTGAATGGTTACATTCAGTACATCTCCCGCATCGTCGAGCAGGAGACCATGCAAAACATTCGCGATCAGCTGATCCTGAGAACCAAAACGGTACAGCAGCAGCTGGAGTTGGATCGGGTCCGTCTGACCAATATCCACAATACCAACCTGCAACGCCTGAACTACTCGCTGGAAGTGGCGAACGCGGCTGGGATCAAAAAGCCGGTTTACAGCAATGGACAGGCGGTGAAAGACGATCCGGATTATTCCGTCGCCCTCGGTGCGGACGGGATTGCGCAGAAATTGCAGATTGAAAAAAATCTCAAGGACGTTTCTGAGCTGAACGCCGATTTCCAGAACCGCGAATACTATCTGGCACAGCTGCAAAAACTCTCCTTCGAAGATGTGAGCCTGGAGCCGTTCAAATACCAGCTTTCACCTTCTATGCCGGTGAAAAAAGATGGCCCGGGCAAAGCCCTCATCGTGCTGCTGGCGTGTATTCTGGGTGGACTGTTCGCCTGTGGCAGCGTGCTGCTGCGCGAGGCTATGAGCACCCGCAACCCGCTGCCGGAACAACTTCCTGAGCCGGTAACGGAATAACATCAAAAAAGGCGCTCAACTGAGCGCCTTTTTTTATTTCAGGAAATCTTCGCGTACCGGCGTAAAGGTATCCAGCAGGGTGCCGGGTTTCAGGCAAACGCAGCCGTGCATCACGTGCGGCGCTTTATAGAGGGTGTCGCCCGCGGTCACCACATGCTTCTCCTCGCCAATGGTGAACTCAAATTCCCCCGAGAGAACGTAGGTGAGTTGCTCATGCGGGTGGTTATGCATCGGGCCAATCGCGCCTTCCTCGAAATTCACTTCCACCGCCATCATCCTGCCGTCGTGCGCCAGAATACGACGCGTCACGCCGTTGCCCAGATCCTCAAGCGTGGTCTCTTTATGGAAAATAAACATATTTTCGCCCTGTTATGTAATGAAACATTGTTTCAATTAACTTATCTCACCCGCCGAGAAAAGGAAACGTTTAGCCAAATAACTGGAAAGGCGATCACAAGTTTGCTTCACTGGGTGAAACGCACAGGAGGAAAGATGAAAACGATCGGTCTGTTAGGGGGCATGAGCTGGGAATCAACGATCCCGTACTACCGCCTGATTAATGAAGGCGTTAAACAGCGTATGGGCGGTCTGCATTCGGCCAGCCTGCTGCTGCACAGCGTGGATTTCCATGAAATAGAAGCCTGCCAGTCGAGCGGGGAGTGGGACAAAGCGGGGCAGATACTGGCGGACGCCGCGCTCGGGCTGGAGCGTGCGGGCGCGCAGGGTATTCTGCTGTGTACCAACACCATGCATAAGGTGGCGTCGCACATTGAAGACCGCTGTTCGCTGCCGTTCTTACATATCGCGGATGCCACCGGGCGTGCCATACGTACCGCCGGCATGACGCGCGTGGCGCTGCTGGGGACGCGCTACACCATGGAACAGGATTTTTACCGCGGGCGGCTGAGCAGCCAGTTCGGGATTGAAAGCCTGCTCCCGGAGGAGGCTGACCGGGCGCACATTAACCAGATTATTTTTGATGAGCTGTGTCTGGGCACCTTCAGCGAAGCTTCGCGCGCCTGGTACGTCAGCGTGATAGAGAAACTGGCGCAGCAGGGAGCGGAAGGGGTCATCTTCGGCTGTACCGAAATCGGTCTGCTGGTGCCTGCAGACCGAAGCCCGATACCGGTCTTCGATACCGCCGCCATCCATGCCGCGGATGCGGTGGAGTTTATGCTGTCATAAAGGTTTTTGCAGGTCAGGTAAGCGAAGCGCCACCTGACGCGCGTGCGCAATCAGATGTTCACTAAAGGCATCAACCAGCGCTGAGGCGGGCCGGTGCAGCGGGCGGATCAGGCTCACGGTAAAGGGAACGGAAACGCTAAAACGGCGCAGAACCACGCCGCTGCTGGCGTAGTCCATGGCCGTGAGCGGGTTCACCACCGAAATACCCACGCCCGCGCGCACCATCGCGCAAATTGACGCCGCACTGTGCGTTTCCATCACCATCCGCCGCTTCACCTGATGTTCGGCAAACAGGCCATCCAGAAGCTGCCGGTAGCTGTCGGTCTGCGACAGGCTGATATAGTTCTCACCGTGAAAATCCGCCGGTGTCAGCACGGTTTTGTGGGCAAGCGGGTGGCTGGCAGGCAGCACGCAGACCTCATCCAGCGACAGCAGCTCCGTGCGTTCCGTTCCCGCTGGCGTGACGAGGGTTTCAGTCAGACCCAGATCGTGGCGCTGGGCCGAAAGCCACTCCTCCAGCAGCGGCGACTCCTGCGGCACGATGGTCAGGCTGACCTCCGGATAGCGGGCCAGAAACGGCTGTAACAGTACCGGCAGGAATGACTGGGAAAAGACCGGCAGGCAGACGATGGACAGTTCGCCCTGGCGGAACTCCCTCAGGCTCTCTGCCGCGCTCACGATCCTGTCCAGCCCGTACCAGGAGCGCTGAACCTCCTCAAACAGACGTAAACCCTGCACCGTTGGATGCAGCCTGCCGCGGGTGCGTTCAAACAGCTTCAGCCCCAGCACTTTCTCAAAACGCGCCAGCTCGCGGCTGACCGTCGGCTGCGAGGTGTGCAGCATGTGCGCGGCTTCAGTGAGATTGCCGGTGGTCATCACCGCATGAAAAATCTCGATATGGCGTAGGTTAACGGCGGGCATAGGGCACCTGATGGCTGAGCGTGTTCCATATCATTTTTGCATAGACTCACGATAAAACGATATTTTTTATTCTCTTCAGGCTATGGCGTAATGATAAAAAACAGATTTCCGGAGACGACCATGCCACGCCCGCTCAACCAGACCGAAACCGATTTAAACGCCGATAACCTGCTGCGCCTGCCTGCCGAATTCGGCTGTCCGGTGTGGGTTTACGATGCGCAGATTGTCCGCGAGAAGATCGCCGCGCTGCATCAGTTTGACGTGGTGCGTTTTGCGCAGAAGGCCTGCTCCAATATTCATATTCTGCGCCTGATGCGCGAGCAGGGCGTGAAGGTTGACTCCGTATCGCTGGGTGAGATCGAACGTGCGCTGGTGGCCGGGTTTGATCCGAAAGCCGACAGCGACGCGATCGTCTTCACCGCTGACCTGATAGACGACGCCACGCTGGCGCGCGTGCACGAGCTGCAAATCCCGGTCAATGCTGGTTCGGTGGATATGCTGGAACAGCTTGGGCAGGTCTCTCCTGGCCATCGCGTCTGGCTGCGCGTCAACCCGGGCTTTGGTCACGGCCACAGTCAGAAAACCAACACCGGGGGCGAAAACAGTAAACACGGGATCTGGTATGCCGATATGCCTGCGGCGCTGGAGGTTTTACAACGCTACAACCTCAAGCTGGTGGGCATTCACATGCATATCGGGTCCGGCGTGGATTATGGCCATCTTGAGCAGGTCTGTGGCGCAATGGTGCGTCAGGTTATCGATTTTGGTCAGGATCTGGAGGCGATCTCCGCCGGGGGAGGGCTTTCGATCCCTTACCGCGAAGGAGAAGAGGCGATCGACACGGATCACTATTACGGCCTGTGGAGCGCCGCGCGTGACAGGATCGCTGCCCATCTGGGCCATGCGGTGAAGCTGGAGATTGAGCCGGGTCGTTTCCTGGTCGCCGAAGCTGGCGTGCTGGTGGCGCAGGTGCGGAGCGTGAAGGAGATGGGAAGCCGTCACTTTGTGCTGATTGATGCTGGCTTCAACGACCTGATGCGCCCGTCCATGTACGGCAGCTATCATCACATTACCGCGCTTGCCGCCGATGGCCGCGATCTGGTCAACGCCCCGCGCATCGAGACCGTTGTTGCCGGCCCGCTGTGTGAATCCGGTGACGTCTTTACTCAGCAGGAAGGCGGGAAAGTCGAAACCCGTTCGCTGCCAGAGGTAAAACCGGGAGATTATCTGGTGCTGCATGATACCGGTGCGTACGGGGCGTCTATGTCTTCCAACTACAATAGCCGCCCGCTGCTGCCGGAAGTATTGTTTGATAACGGCGTGGCGCGGCTGATTCGCCGTCGCCAGACCATTCAGGAGCTGCTGGCGTTAGAGCTGGTCTGATTAAACCACGGCCCTGTTGTCACCGAATCGCGTAACACCAGCGTGCCGGTGAACGGCGGGATCGCTTCAACCGGCTGGTTTTTTGTCAGCCGGATCGCCTGGTCGATTGCCGTGACGATCATGTTGTCGATCGGCAAATATACCGACGACAGGGCAGGCTCCAGCCACTTTGCGCTGGGGGCATCGTCAAAACCAAACAGCGAAATATCCTGCGGGATCTTCAGCCCGGCCTGGTGTAATGCTTTGGAGGCGCCCAGGGCCATATCATCATTACAGGCAAACAGGGCGCTGAACGATGTCTTTTCCGCAATCAGCTCCTTGCACAGCTCGTAACCCCGCGTCATGCCTGCATCGCCGTATTTAATCCGCCGCTCGTCGAGACGAATACCGTGCTTCTCCAGCGCCTTACGGTAGCCCATCAGCCGCGCTTTACCCGTTGGGGTGTGGATCGGGACGGTGATACAGGCGATCTCCCGATGACCCTGGCTTATCAGGTAATCCACCGCTTTGAAGGCCGCGTCCTGCTGTTCAAAGAAGACGCAGCGATCCGCCGCCTGGCTCACTTCACGGTTAATGATCACCAGCGGCGTCTGCACGCTGTTGATCAGCTTCAGGATCGTCTTTTCGCTCATGTATCGCGTGTACAGCACGATGGCGTCGCACTTGCGGTCGGCGAGCATCTGCACCGCCTGTTCTTCCTGTTCAGGGGCGTCGTGACCGTCGGTGACAATCAGCTGTTTTCCGTGCTTTTCGGTCTGCCGTGACGCCTGCTGTAGCAAACGACCAAAGTAAAAACCGTCGAACGTCGAGACGACAAGACCAATGCTGTTGCTGGTCTGGTTAGCCAGCGAACGCGCGAGAAAGTTCGGACGATAGCCCAGCTCCTCCATCGCGCGAAATACCTGCTGACGCGTGCTCTCTTTAACCTGACCTGTGCCGTTCAGCACGCGCGAAACGGTGGCCTTCGACACGCCCGCACGCAGTGAGACATCCAGCATTGTTGCCATTCGAAATTCCTGTTTCCACGTAATGGTTTGCAGTTTAACACAGACCATCCGGCGCATAAGCGACGTGGGAAGGGCAAAACCCTATAACGATCACGCTTTTCGGTAACGATCCTCGCCAGCGGGATAAATGCCTGTCATTGGCATGCCAAAATGGTGATAAATCGCAATCTGGAATACCTCTTACCTCATTGAGAGCTTAATCACAGAACAAAGCGCCTGTGGGCGCTATTTTTGGCATACCAATAGTATCCGGCTGTCCATCTTATTCAATAAAAGCCCTTTTACTGAGGTATTACCCTATGGCATTTCAGGAAAAACTGATCGACGCTCTGGGCAGTTTTGCCACCACCTTCAACAGCTATCGCTATATCCAGGCGATCAAGTCTGCGTTTATTACCTTAATGCCGGTCATCATTGTGGGGGCGTTCTCGGTACTGATCTCCAATATGGTGCTGGATCCGAAAAACGGCCTGGCGAGCTTTCAGTCGCTGTCGTTTTTGGCGGCGTTAAAGCCGATCACCAGCGCGCTCAACTATGCCACGCTTAACTTTCTCAACATCGGTGCGGTGTTTTTAATCGGCATTGAGCTGGGGCGTATTAACGGCATTAAGTCCCTGTTCCCCGGCCTGCTGGCGGTGATCTGCTTTATCTGCGTGACGCCAACCACGGTGGAAATGCTGGTGGACGGCGAGATGCACGTGGTGAAAGACGTGCTGCTGCGCCAGTTCTCCGATACCCGCAGCCTGTTCCTCGGCATGTTTATCGCCATCCTGTCAGTGGAGATTTACTGCTGGCTGGAAAACCGCAAGGGGCTGAAAATCAGGATGCCGGACACGGTGCCGCCGAACGTCGCCGCGTCGTTCTCTGCGCTGATCCCGGCCATTATCACCACCACTGCCATCGCCACCTTTGGCTTCGTGTTTCATCAGATTACCGGCATGTATCTCTACGACGCGGTTTACCAGGTGGTGCAACAGCCGCTGGAGCGCGTGGTGCAAAGCCTGCCGGGGATCCTGCTGCTGATGTTTGTCGCCCAGCTGTTCTGGGTGATTGGTATTCACGGCAACCAGATGATCAAGCCGATCCGCGAGCCGCTGTTGCTGGGGGCAATCACCGTTAACATGAGCGCGTTCGAGCAGGGCAAAGAGGTGCCAAACATCATCACCATGCCGTTCTGGGACGTCTATATGAGCATCGGCGGCTCCGGCCTGACCATCGGCCTGCTGATCGCCGTCATGATTGCCACCAAACGTAAAGAGATGAAGGAGATCGCTAAGCTCTCCATCGGCCCGGGTATTTTTAATATCAACGAGCCGGTGATCTTCGGGATGCCAATCATGCTCAACCCGATCCTGGCTATCCCGTTCATCATCACGCCGCTGGTGACGGGCTCGATTGGCTACTTTGCCACCGTGACCGGATTTGCCGGGAAAGCCGTGGTGATGGTGCCCTGGACCACGCCGCCGCTGATCAACGCCTGGCTGTCAACCGCGGGCTCCATGGGGGCGGTGATCACCCAGTTTATCTGCATCGTGACCGCGGTGATTATCTATCTGCCGTTTGTGAAAATTGCCTCACGCCGCGCAGAGCAGGCCGCGCTGCAACAAGCCACCGATAACGCATAAGGACCGGATGAGCATAAAACAGATAACTATACCGCAGGATTTTATGCTGGGCGCGGCGGCATCGGCCTGGCAGACCGAGGGCTGGAGCGGCAAAAAGCCGGGGCAGGATTCGTGGATCGATCTCTGGTACAAGAACGATCGTCACGTCTGGCACAACGGCTATGGCCCGGCGGTGGCAACCGACTTTATTAATCGCTTCCGTGAAGACGTGGCGCTGATGAAGCAGGCGGGCCTGACGCACTATCGCACCTCGATCAACTGGTCGCGCTTTTTGACCGACTATGAAAACGCCACCGTAGATGAAGAGTACGCCGCCTATTACGACGCGCTGTTCGATGAAATGCACCGTCAGGGCATTGAGCCGATGATCTGCCTGGAACACTACGAATTGCCGGGCGTGCTGCTGGAAACCTACGGCGGCTGGGCGTCGAAGCACGTCGTCGAGCTGTTCGTTCGCTATGCGGAAAAAGTGTTTGAGCGCTTTCACGGCAAAGTCACCCGCTGGTTTACCTTCAACGAGCCGATTGTGGTCCAGACGCGCGTCTACCTTGACGCACTGCGCTGGCCCTATGAGCAGAACACCAGCACCTGGATGCAGTGGAACCACCATAAAGTGCTGGCGACGGCGAAAGTGGTGAAGCTGTTTCGCGAGAAAGGGTATGACGGCTCAGTGGGTTGTATTCTTAACCCGGAAGTGACCTATCCACGCTCGCGCGCACCGCATGACGTGCGAGCGGCAGAGATGTACGATCTGTTCTACAACCGCGTCTTTCTCGACCCGCTGGTGCACGGGCGCTATCCGCAGGCGCTCTTTACCCTGCTGGCGCAGCATCAGGTGCGGTGGGACTACACGGCTGACGAGCTGGCGCTGATTGCCGACAACACCGTCGACGAGCTGGGCATTAACCTCTATTACCCGCATCGCGTCAAAGCCCCGTCCCGCGCCTGGCACCCGGAGACGCCGTTCCACCCGGCGTATTACTACGAGCCGTTCGAGCTGCCGGGGCGGAGGATGAACACCTCCCGCGGCTGGGAGATCTTCCCGCGCATTATTTACGACATGGCGATGCGGATTAAAAACGACTATCGCAACATTGACTGGTTTGTAGCGGAAAGCGGGATGGGTGTGGAGAACGAAGCGCATTTTCGCAATCGCGACGGCATTATCAATGACGCGTACCGCATCGCGTTTATCAGCGAACATCTTTATTACACGTTGCTGGCGCGGGAGGCGGGGGCTAACTGCCACGGCTATATGCTGTGGGCCTTCACCGACAACGTCTCGCCGATGAACGCGTTTAAAAACCGCTACGGGCTGATTGAGATCGACCTTGAAAATCAACGCGCACGGCGGGCAAAGAAATCAGCGTCCTGGTTCCGCCAGCTGCGCGATGAGCGTGTGCTGACGCTCAGGGTAGACGATGAATGGAAGTAAGCCTTCTGGTAAAATAGCGCACAAACTGGCCGGGAGGACGTCCGGCTCGCGCATTAACTGAAAAACACAGGTGAAAACGTGGATAAGGCTGTCATCCTGCCGGAAAAAAAACAGTACCAGGAGATTGGCGAGGATTTACGGGCGCAGATTATCCAGGGGCATTATCCCGTGGGATCGCGTCTGCCGCCGGAGCGCAACATCGCCGAGACGTATGGCGTGAGCCGCACTATTGTGCGCGAGGCGCTGCTGATGCTTGAGCTTCAGGGGACGGTGGATATTCGCCAGGGGTCTGGCGTGTACGTGATGCGCATTCCGGAGGAGCATGAAAACGAGGAAGAGCGTTTTCTGAACAGTGACGTAGGGCCGTTTGAAATTCTCCAGGCGCGTCAGCTGCTTGAAAGCAACATTGCCGCCTTTGCCGCAAAAATGGCGACGCGGGCGGATATCGACAACCTGCGCCGCATCATCGAGCAGGAGCAACGGGCGATTGCCGCCGACGATCGCAGCCAGGACAACAACAAAATGTTCCACCTTGTACTGGCGGGGGCCACACAAAACCAGATGCTGCTGGCGACCGTTGAAAGCGTCTGGCATCACATGGACAGCAGCCCACTGTGGCAGCAATTCAACGGCCACATCGCCAGCCGCGCATGGCGGCTGAAATGGCTCGGCGACAGGCAAACCATTCTCGCTGCGCTCCGCCGCCGCGACGTGATGGGGGCGTGGCAGGCGATGTTCCAGCATCTTGAAAACGTCAAAAAGAGCCTGCTTGAGCTGTCAGACGAAGACGCACCCGATTTCGACGGCTATCTCTTCGAATCGGTCCCTCTTTTCCAGGGGAAGCTGGTGTGAATATACTGCCGCTTCACGCTGCGCCGCAGTTTACACAGCAGGTGATCGACTGGATCTGGTACGCGTTTGGTGAAGGTATGCCGCGTGCCTTTTTCCAGAGCATTGTCGAGCACAGCCTGACGCCGGGCGAGTTACCGCTCACCTTTATTGCCGTTGAGGATGACCAGCTGCTGGGCACCGTTGGGTTGTGGCGTTGCGATTTAATTTCCCGACAGGATCTCCACCCCTGGCTGGCTGCGCTGTATGTCGATGAAGCCGCCCGGGGAAACGGGCTGGCGGGAAAACTTCAGCAGCATGTTATCGGCTACGCGCGACGCGCCGGGTATCACGAGCTTCATCTCTGGTCTGCCTGCCGCGACTTCTACGAACGTTACGGCTGGCACTACATCGGCGATGCGCTGGAATACCCGGATAAAACCGTCCATCTCTATCGCTGTTCGCTCACGGCTTCCGCGGGCGATACCACCGAGTGACGGCGCACTAAGGTTGGGCTGAACAGGTGGGTAATTTCCGGTGGCGGGCGATGCTCGGCCAGCGCTAACGCCAGTTCTGCCGCCTGCGTTGCCATGGTTACAATCGGGTAACGCACGGTGGTCAGGCGAGGGCGCACGTAGCGCGACACCAGCACATCATCAAAGCCAATCAGCGAAATTTCTGCCGGGACGTCGATCCCGTTATCATTCAGCACGCCCATTGCGCCGGCGGCCATGGAGTCGTTATAGCTGGCCACGGCGGTGAAATTCCGCCCGCGTCCCAGCAGCTCGGTCATCGCCTGCTCGCCGCCACTCTCATCCGGTTCTCCGTACGCCACAAGACGATCGTTGCAGGGCAGACCGGCTTCGCGCAGCGCGTCGTAATAGCCCTGAAGGCGATCTTCCGCATCGGAAATTGGGTGGTTGGAGCACAGATAACCAATTCGGGTATGGCCCTGCTGGATCAGGTGACGGGTTGCGAGCCATGCGCCGTAACGGTCGTCGAGCGCCACGCAGCGGGTTTCAAAACCGGGAATAATACGGTTGATAATCACCATCCCCGGCATCTGTTTCATCAGATGGATCAGCTCGGCGTCGGGGATCATTTTGGCATGGACCACCAGTGCCGCACAGCGATGACGGATCAGCTGCTCAATGGCCTGGCGCTCTTTCTGTTCATTGTGGTAGCCATTACCAATCAGCAGGAAATTTCCGGTGTGATAAGAGACTTGTTCTACGGCTTTGACCATCGCACCGAAAAACGGATCGGATACATCCCCGACCACCAGCCCGATGGTTTCTGTCGACTGCTGGGCAAGGGCGCGCGCGTTGGCGTTAGGGTGATAATTCAGGTTTTCCATGGCGTCCTGCACGGCCTGGCGCGATGCATCACTCGCTTTAGGGGAGTTGTTGATTACGCGGGAGACGGTCGCGACGGAAACACCGGCCAGACGAGCCACATCCTTAATTGTCGCCATTCAATACCTTCTTATAGGGGTAAGCGTTTACACACTAACTAGTGTTGCGGAAAAGCGGCGCGCATTCAAGGGGAGCGGGTGAGCGTCCTCTGCAAACGTGAAGCAGAACATCCCTCGCGGTGTAATCGTTACACGGCCAGTCATGTCTGAATAATGGTAATCTGAACCTTTAGTTACACTTTGCCTCAGGCTGTTGCGATTGTCCGTTAGCAACGATGCGTTATGAATTGCTAGAGTCGAGATCCCAGAGGTATTGATAGGTGGAATCAACTTCGGTTGATTAACACGATTTACACCAACCTGCGTTTTACGCAGGTTTTTTTTTGCCTGTAAGTTCAACCTGTAACAGCAAAAGAGAATATTCACACCTGGTTGCACTTCGGCTCATTCCCTTGCGTTTTCCCGCTGGCGAAGCCTGTCGCCGGAGGCCACAATCAAGATCCCAGAGGTATTGATTGGTGAGAATTCCTGGTACGTTTTCGTACTCTTCTCTTGCACCAACCTGCGCGGATGCGCAGGTTTTTTTTCGCCTCTGTTTTTGCTATCGCTCCCTCACTACTTCTCGTGTAATCTGCCACCATTTATACCTTTCACACTGGCTGGCAAAGGGAGTTGAAATGCTTTTTGGGTTCTTCCGCACACTGTTTCGTGTCCTGTTTCGCATCCGCGTGACTGGCGATACGCAGGCACTCTATGGCGAGCGTGTTCTTATCACACCGAATCACGTCTCTTTTCTTGATGGCGTATTGCTGGCGCTGTTTTTGCCCGTGCGGCCCGTCTTCGCGGTGTACAGCTCCATCAGTGAAAAATGGTACATGCGCTGGCTCAAACCGCTGATTGATTTTGTCCCGCTCGATCCAACCAAACCGATGATGATTAAACATCTGGTGCGTCTGATTGGGCAGGGGCGTCCGGTGGTTATCTTCCCGGAAGGGCGGATTTCAGTGACGGGCTCCCTGATGAAAATTTACGATGGGGCCGGTTTTGTCGCGGCGAAGTCTCAGGCCACCGTCGTGCCGCTACGCATCGACGGGGCTGAGCTGACCTTTTTCAGTCGTCTGAAAGGGCTGGTGAAGCAGCGTCTGTTCCCGAAAATTACGCTGCATATATTACCGCCGACGTCACTGCCGATGCCCGAGGCGCCGCGTGCGCGCGACCGCCGTAAAATCGCCGGGGAAATGCTGCACCAGATTATGATGGAAGCGCGCATGGCCGTTCGCCCGCGCGAGACGCTGTATGAATCGTTGCTGTCGGCCCAGTATCGCTACGGTGCGAAGAAAAACTGCATTGAAGATATCAACTTTACGCCGGATACCTACCGTAAGCTGTTGACCAAAACGCTGTTTGTCGGGCGTATCCTGGAAAAATACAGCAAACAGGGTGAAAAGATCGGCCTGATGCTGCCAAACGCGGGTATCAGCGCGGCGGTGATCTTTGGTGCCGTCTCCCGGGGCCGCATTCCGGCGATGATGAACTACACGGCGGGCGTGAAAGGGCTCTCCAGCGCGATTACCGCGGCGCAAATCAACACCGTCTTTACCTCCCGCCAGTTCCTGGATAAAGGCAAGCTGTGGCACCTGCCGGAACAGCTGACGCAGGTGCGCTGGGTGTTCCTGGAAGATCTGAAAGCAGACGTCACGACCGCCGACAAGCTGTGGATTTTCGCGCACCTGCTGATGCCGCGTCTGGCGCAGGTTAAGCAGCAGCCGGAGGATGATGCCATTATCCTCTTTACCTCCGGCTCTGAAGGCAACCCGAAAGGTGTGGTTCACAGTCACAAAAGCATTCTGGCGAACGTCGAACAGATTAAAACCATTGCTGACTTTACCGCCAACGATCGCTTTATGTCGGCGCTGCCGCTGTTCCACTCATTTGGTCTGACCGTGGGGCTCTTTACGCCGCTGCTGACCGGTGCCGAGGTGTTCCTCTACCCAAGCCCGCTGCACTACCGCATTGTGCCGGAACTGGTTTATGACCGTAACTGCACGGTGCTGTTCGGGACGTCCACCTTCCTCGGAAACTACGCGCGCTTCGCCAACCCGTATGATTTCTTCCGCGTGCGCTACGTGGTGGCGGGGGCGGAAAAACTCCAGGACAGCACGCGCCAAATCTGGCAGGACAAGTTTGGCCTGCGCATTCTGGAAGGCTATGGCGTGACGGAGTGCGCGCCGGTGGTCTCCATCAACGTTCCGATGGCGGCAAAACCCGGAACGGTTGGCCGCATTCTGCCGGGGCTGGACGCGCGTCTGCTGGCGGTGCCGGGTATTGAAGACGGCGGACGTCTTCAGCTGAAAGGGCCGAACGTCATGAACGGCTATTTGCGTGTGGAAAACCCGGGGGTGCTTGAGGCGCCGACGGCTGAGAACGTCAATGGCGAGGTTGAAACGGGCTGGTACGACACGGGCGATATCGTGCGCTTCGACGATCAGGGCTTCGTGCAGATCCAGGGACGCGCAAAACGCTTCGCCAAAATCGCCGGGGAAATGGTCTCTCTTGAAATGGTCGAGACGCTGGCGACCGCAGTCTCAGCAGAGAAAATGCATGCGACCGTGGTGAAAAGTGATGCCAGTAAAGGCGAGGCGCTGGTGCTCTTCACGACAGACGGTGAACTGAAGCGTGACGCGCTGCTCAGGTATGCACGCGAACACGGTATCCCCGAGCTGGCGGTCCCCCGCGATATTCGTTACCTCAAACAGTTACCGGTGCTGGGCAGCGGTAAACCCGATTTCGTGACCCTGAAGGGCATGGTTGAAGAGGCAGAACAGCAAAATGCGTGAGTCAGTGCACACTAACACTTCAATCTGGTCGAAAGGCATGATGGCGGTTATCGCCGCCCAGTTTCTTTCCGCGTTCGGCGATAACGCGTTGCTGTTTGCCACGCTGGCATTGCTGAAAGCTGAGTTTTATCCCGACTGGAGCCAGCCGATCCTACAGATGGTGTTTGTGGGTGCTTACATCGTATTTGCGCCGTTTGTCGGCCAGGTGGCGGACAGCTTCCCGAAAGGTCGTGTCATGATGTTTGCCAACAGCCTTAAGCTTCTGGGCGCGGCAAGTATCTGCTTTGGTATCAACCCGTTTGTCGGCTACACACTGGTGGGCATTGGTGCGGCAGCCTACTCCCCGGCGAAGTACGGTATTCTGGGTGAGCTCACCACCGGTGATAAGCTGGTGAAGGCCAACGGCCTGATGGAGTCCTCCACCATTGCGGCTATTCTGCTGGGTTCGGTGGCGGGTGGCGTACTGGCAGACTGGCATGTGCTCGCCGCGCTTGGCATCTGCGCCCTGATGTACGGTGGCGCGGTGATCGCCAACCTGTTTATCCCCAAACTGGCCGTGGCGCGTCCGGGGCAATCCTGGCGCTTCGGGCCCATGACCGGCAGCTTCTTCAACGCCTGCCGCGTACTGTGGCGTAACGGTGAAACACGCTTCTCGCTGATGGGCACCAGCATGTTCTGGGGGGCCGGCGTTACGCTGCGTTTCCTGCTGGTGCTGTGGGTGCCGGTGGCGCTGGGCATTACTGACAACGCCACGCCGACTTATCTGAATGCCATGGTCGCCGTCGGGATTGTTGTCGGGGCCGGGGCTGCGGCAAAACTGGTGACGCTGGAAACCGTCGCGCGCTGCATGCCTGCGGGGATCCTGATTGGCGTCGGCGTTCTGTTCTTCTCCCTGCAACATGCCCTATTGCCTGCCTATGCCCTGCTGTTGCTGATCGGCATGTTAGGCGGTTTCTTTGTGGTGCCGCTAAACGCGCTGTTGCAGGAGCGCGGCAAGCAGACCGTTGGGGCGGGTAACGCCATTGCGGTGCAAAACCTTGGTGAAAACATGGCGATGTTACTGATGCTGGGGATTTACTCGCTGGCGGTAAAAGCAGGTGCGCCGGTCGTGGCAATCGGGGTAGGATTCGGCGCGCTGTTCGCGCTGGCGATTAGCGGGCTGTGGGTCTGGCAGCGTCGTCGTTGAATTGTGCTGCCTGATGCCCTCACCCCGGCCCTCTCCCACAGAGAGAGGGTGAAAACCCTAAAAACGGCAACGTGCGTTGCCGTTTTGCTTTTATTACGGTGCCGGGTAGGTATAAACCTGATGCACCGCTTCTATCTCCGCTAATACCTCTTCACTCAGGTTCAGATTGAAACTCTCAATATTGGTTTTCAACTGATCCATCGTCGTTGCGCCGAGCAGGGTACTCGCCACAAACGGCTGACGACGCACGAAGGCCAGCGCCATCTGCGCCGGATCGAGTCCGTGGCGTTTCGCGATATCCACGTAGGCCGCAACGGCTTTTTGCGTCTGCTCGCCGCTATAGCGGGTGAAGCGGCTGAAAAGCGTGTTACGCGCGCCAGCCGGTTTCGCGCCGTTCAGGTATTTGCCCGTCAGGGTACCGAAGCCCAGACAGGAGTAGGCGAGCAGCTCCACCTCTTCGTACTGCGTCACCTCCGCCAGACCCACTTCATAACTGCGGTTCAGCAGGCTGTACGGGTTCTGAATGGTCACGATGCGCGGCAGATCGTGTTTATCGGCCAGATGCAGATAGCGCATCACGCCAAACGCCGTCTCGTTGGAAACGCCGATGTAGCGGATCTTACCCGCCCGCTGGCACTCCGTGAGCGCTTCCAGCGTTTCCAGCAGGGTAACGGCCGGAGCACTTTCGTTCCAGGTGTAGCCAAGCTTACCGAAGCAGTTCGTCGGACGCTGCGGCCAGTGCACCTGATAAAGATCGAGATAGTCGGTTTGCAGGCGCTTCAGGCTTGCATCCAGCGCGGCACGGATATTCTTGCGATCGAGGATCTGATTAGGGCGGATCCCGGCATCGTTATTACGGGAAGGTCCGCTGACTTTGGAGGCGATGACCAGCTTTTCGCGATTGCCGCGTTTCGCCAGCCAGTTGCCGACATACGTTTCAGTAAGACCTTGTGTTTCCGGGCGGGGAGGAACGGGGTACATCTCCGCCACGTCAATCAGGTTAATGCCCTGGCTGACGGCGTAATCGAGTTGTGCATGGGCATCGGCTTCGCTGTTTTGTTCACCAAATGTCATGGTGCCCAACCCCAGTTGGCTGATCTCCAGAGCGCTGTGGGGGATACGATGATAATGCATAGCCGGTTTCCTTTTTTAGACATACAGACTGCGTCAGGAACCTCCCGACAAAGGAATATAAACATGGCAGAGGGAAGGCAAAAGGGGAAGGAAAAAATCAAAAAGGCCAGCAAGCTACTGACCTTTATCTGTTTAGCGCTCGATGATCTGGGAGACTTCGTCGCGATTAATCTGCATTTGATTGCCTTCGCGATCGCGGTAACTCACCAGACCGGTATCGTCGTCGACTTCAGGTTTGCCATCGGTCAGGATCATACGACCATCTTTCGTTGACATGACATAGTCGCTGCTACAACCCGATACCGCAAACGCTAAACCGACTGCTGAGATAATTACTGCCCATTTTTTCATCGTTCTCATCCTCACCTGGCTCGTATCAAATCATAGTGTAGTAATAACCTGATATTACGACAGGTGAAAGGGGGGAAATCTTAAAAAGGAGGAGATTATGTTAGCCGGAGCGCAAAATTAGTAAAAAACTATGTTTTCAACAGGAAGTGGCGTGCCAGCAGTGCCCCGGTGAAATTCTTTTTAAGATAGAAACCGCGCGGCAGCGTGAGGATCGGTTCGCCCTGTGCGCCTACCGCTTCAGTGAGCGCTTTGCTATTGGCGGCTTTAGGACGAAGTTGCAGCACTTCGCCATGCCGGGCGGTGATCCGCTCAACCTGTCCCAGCACAATCATGTCCATCAGCTCTTCCCAGTCCTGGGAAAGCAGTCTCTCCTCTTCATCATTCGGACTCCAGAGCAGCGGGGCGCCAACGCGACGCTCTGCCAGCGGGATCTGCCTGTCGCCCTCAACGGGTACCCACAACACCCGCTTCAGCTTATGCCTGACGTGGCTGGTTTCCCAGGTCACTCCGCTGTTACCCGTGAGCGGCGCAACGCAGACAAAGGTGGTTTCCAGCGGCCGCCCCTGGCTATCGATGGGGATCGTCTTCAGTTCCACCCCCAGCGCCGCAAAATCTTGCTCGGGTTTACTGCCCGCGCTTGCGCCCAGCCAGCGTTCCAGCAACACGCCGATCCAGCCCTTATCACGCTTTAGATCGTTGGGTATCGTCAACCCCGCCATCACGGCCAGCTCGCCCAGTGAATAGCCTGCCAGACGTTGCGCCTGCTGGAGCAACTGGGCTTCACTGACGGGAGGGGAGAGCAGTGGGGCGAGAGAATGCATACTAACAACCTTTTGATTAAAAAATAAGCTGATATTTTATCCCTTGTGGACAGAGTTTACCTTTTTCTGAGTGAATATCCCATGCGTATGATTTATTTCATCTTTTTTAGACTATAGCCCGTCGCGCCGCGGCTAAAAAACAGGTTGTGCAATTCTGGTCACTGACAATAAACAGGATCTTACACCATGTTATCCACAGAAAAATGGGATAACTGGGAATAACTGCCACTACTGTTTCAATTTACAGCCTTGACGTGCGATGAAAATCGAATTTTCACACAAATTGTGCCTAACTTATTGGCACAATCTGTGGATAAAACCGACGCTGTTCGATCTTTCATCAGCAGGAGGATCTTTGATGTGACGATCGTCACGTTAATCGCCTCTGGCACCCTTAATTCCAATATAATATTATGAATTTAAATGATTTATTTTTGGCAGGGTAAAGTGGCGTTTCGTCGGGTTAAAAGGTTGTTCATCGGTAATTCCGCACTTCTTCACAACTATATCCACAGAAAAGGTGAATAAAAATGGTCTCTGTCGCCCTCATCTGTTTATAACTCCTCACTAAATTGTGAGTTATTCAAATGTTATTAGGTTGCAGGCCTGTAAGAGAGTGGTTTACCGCCTCCCTGTAGTGTGAAACAATCATTCATATATCAGATTTAGTTTGGGGTAGTCCGGTGATTGATGACGATGGCTACCGCCCAAACGTAGGAATAGTAATTTGTAATCGTCAGGGCCAGGTGATGTGGGCCCGGCGATATGGTCAGCACTCCTGGCAGTTCCCGCAAGGCGGGATCAATCCTGGAGAGTCCCCAGAACAAGCGATGTACCGGGAGCTGTTTGAAGAGGTTGGTTTAAGCCGAAAAGATGTTCGTATTCTGGCTTCGACCCGCAACTGGTTGCGTTACAAGTTACCGAAACGTTTGGTGCGTTGGGACACAAAGCCGGTTTGTATCGGCCAGAAACAGAAGTGGTTTCTTTTGCAGTTGGTGGGCAACGATTCAGATATCAATATGCAAACCAGCAGCACGCCAGAGTTTGATGGCTGGCGCTGGGTAAGCTACTGGTATCCGGTTCGTCAGGTCGTGTCATTTAAGCGCGATGTATATCGTAGGGTGATGAAAGAGTTCGCAAGTGTCGTGATGCAGCTTCAGGAGACGCCTCCGAAGCCACAGAGCGCACCTGCCTGGCGACGTAAAAGAGGTTAAGCTACGCAAATCATGCTCACCCGCTTGCGAGAAATAGTTGAAAAGGTTGCCAGTGCGCCTCGCCTCAACGAGGCGCTGAATATTCTGGTGACGGACATCTGTCTTGCGATGGAAACCGAGGTCTGTTCGGTCTACCTGGCCGATCATGACCGACGTTGCTACTACCTGATGGCAACCCGCGGTTTAAAAAAACCACGGGGACGCACCGTCACGCTCGCGTTTGATGAAGGTATTGTTGGCCTGGTCGGGCGACTGGCGGAGCCAATCAACCTTGCCGATGCGCAAAAACACCCCAGCTTCAAATATATCCCTTCCGTCAAAGAGGAGCGGTTCCGCGCTTTCCTTGGCGTGCCTATTATTCAGCGCCGCCAACTGCTTGGCGTGCTTGTTGTCCAGCAACGAGAGTTGCGGCAGTACGACGAAAGCGAGGAGTCTTTCCTCGTCACGCTGGCAACGCAGATGGCTGCTATCCTCTCCCAGTCTCAGCTGGCAGCCCTTTTTGGGCAGTATCGTCATACCCGCATCCGCGCGCTTCCGGCCTCGCCGGGCGTCGCGATTGCCGAAGGCTGGATGGATGCCACGCTCCCGCTGATGGAGCAGGTCTACGAAGCCTCGACGCTGGATGAAGCGCTTGAGCGCGAACGGCTTACCGCTGCGCTGGAAGAGGCGGCGAATGAGTTTCGTCGCTACAGCAAACGCTTTGCCGCTGGCGCGCAAAAAGAGACGGCGGCTATTTTCGATCTCTACTCACACCTGCTTTCCGATGCGCGTTTGCGTCGTGAGTTATTTGCCGAGGTCGATAAAGGGTCGGTGGCAGAATGGGCGGTTAAAAAGGTCATTGAAAAATTTGCTGAGCAGTTTGCGGTGCTGACTGACGGTTATCTGAAAGAGCGCGCCGGCGATTTACGCGCGCTTGGGCAACGTCTGCTGTTCCACCTCGATGATACTATTCAGGGGGCGAACGCCTGGCCGAACCGGTTTGTGCTGGTGGCCGATGAACTCTCAGCGACGACGCTGGCTGAATTACCGCAGGACAGGCTGGCGGGCGTGGTGGTGCGCGATGGCGCTGCTAACTCCCATGCCGCCATTATGGTGCGCGCGCTCGGTATTCCGACCGTGATGGGGGCGGATATTCAGCCCTCCGTACTGCATCGCCGTACGCTGGTGGTGGACGGATATCGTGGTGAGTTGCTGGTGGATCCTGAACCGGTTCTCCTTCAGGAGTACCAGCGTCTTATCAGCGAAGAGAATGAATTAAGCAAGCTGGCGGAAGATGACGTCAACCTGCCCGCGCAGCTCAAGAGCGGTGAGCGGGTGAAGGTGATGCTCAACGCTGGCTTAAGCCCCGAGCATGAAGAGAAGCTCGGCAGCCGCATCGATGGCATCGGCCTCTACCGCACTGAAATACCGTTTATGCTGCAAAGCGGCTTCCCGTCAGAAGAGGAGCAAGTGGCGCAGTATCAGGGCATGTTGCAGATGTTTAATGACAAACCCGTCACGTTGCGCACCCTGGACGTCGGCGCGGATAAGCAACTGCCCTATATGCCCATCAGTGAAGAGAATCCCTGCCTCGGCTGGCGTGGGATCCGCATAACCCTCGATCAGCCGGAAATCTTCCTTATCCAGGTTCGTGCCATGCTGCGTGCCAACGCGGCCACGGGGAATCTCAGCATTTTGCTGCCGATGGTCACCAGTATTGACGAGATCGACGAAGCGCGGCGGTTGATAGAACGTGCAGGGCGCGAAGTGGAAGAGATGATCGGCTATGCGATCCCTAAACCCCGTATCGGCGTGATGCTTGAAGTGCCTTCGATGGTCTTTATGTTGCCGCAGCTGGCGACCCGCGTTGATTTTATCTCCGTTGGTACCAACGACTTAACGCAATACATTCTGGCAGTCGATCGCAACAATACGCGTGTTGCCAGCATCTACGATAGCCTGCATCCGGCGATGCTTCGTGCCCTGGCGATGATCGCCCGCGAAGCCGAGCAGCATAATATCGACCTGCGCCTGTGCGGTGAAATGGCCGGCGATCCGATGTGCGTGGCGATCCTGATTGGTCTCGGTTTCCGTCACCTGTCAATGAACGGACGTTCCGTTGCGCGTGTGAAATACCTGTTACGTCACATCGAACAAGATGAGGCGCGCGAACTGGCCTCGCGTAGCCTGGAAGCACAGCTGGCAGCAGAAGTGCGCCATCAGGTGGCTGCGTTTATGGAGCGACGCGGCATGGGCGGTTTGATCCGCGGCGGCCGCTGATCCCCACAAAATAATGACTGCTCGGACGACCCCTCTCCCTTGAGGGAGAGGGGTGGGGTGAGGGAGAACTGCGCGCATGAACCCCTATACACATCTTTTACATCTCAGGCGCATCCTCCGCGCCTGCCTTATGCTATGATTCGCAACTTTGGAGCACCTGCCAACGGCGGGAATGCAATTCACCCGCTGTCCACTTTCAGCGGAATAACAACATCTTGTGGTGACAGATGAACAGTGGTTATCTGCATTTTCCGGAATTCGATCCGGTTATTTTCTCAATAGGACCTGTAGCGCTGCACTGGTACGGTCTGATGTACCTGGTGGGCTTCGTTTTTGCCATGTGGCTTGCTGGCCGTCGCGCCAGTCGTCCGGGCAGTGGATGGACGAAGAACGAAGTGGAAAACCTGCTTTATGCCGGCTTCCTCGGCGTATTCCTGGGAGGTCGCATCGGTTATGTCCTGTTCTATAATTTCCCGGTATTCCTGAACGACCCGCTCTATCTGTTCCGCGTCTGGGACGGCGGTATGTCCTTCCACGGCGGACTGATTGGTGTGATCCTCGTGATGGTGATCTTCGCCAGACGCACCAAACGCAACTTCTTCCAGGTGGCTGATTTTATTGCGCCGTTAATCCCGTTTGGGTTGGGCGCAGGGCGTCTGGGCAATTTCATCAACGGTGAGCTGTGGGGGCGTGTCGATCCGAGCGTGCCGTTTACCATGCTGTTCCCGGGCTCCCGCGCAGAGGATATCGCGCTGCTGCCTTCGCATCCTGAGTGGCAGTCCATTTTCGATACCTACGGCGTCCTGCCGCGCCATATGTCACAGCTCTATGAGCTGGCGCTGGAAGGCGTGGTGCTGTTCATCATCCTGAATCTTTATATCCGCAAACCGCGTCCAATGGGGGCTGTCTCCGGTCTGTTCCTGATTGGCTACGGCGCGTTTCGTATCATCGTCGAGTTCTTCCGCCAGCCGGATGCGCAGTTTACCGGTGAATGGGTACAGTACATCAGCATGGGGCAGATCCTCTCCATCCCGATGATTGTCGCGGGTGCCATTATGATGATTTGGGCGTATCGTCGTCGTCCACAGCAACAACTTTCCTGAGGAATCATGAAACAGTATCTTGAATTGATGAAAAAAGTGCTCGACGAGGGCACGCCGAAAAACGACCGCACCGGCACCGGTACGCTCTCCATTTTTGGCCACCAGATGCGCTTCAATCTGCAAGAAGGCTTTCCTCTGGTGACAACGAAGCGCTGCCATCTGCGCTCGATCATTCATGAACTGCTCTGGTTCCTGCAAGGCGATACCAACGTTGCTTATCTACATGAAAACAATGTCTCCATCTGGGACGAGTGGGCAGATGAGAACGGCGACCTGGGTCCGGTCTACGGCAAGCAATGGCGCGCGTGGCCTACCCCGGACGGCCGCCATATCGACCAGATCACGACCGTCATAAACCAGCTGAAAAATGATCCGGACTCGCGCCGTATCATTGTCTCTGCCTGGAACGTGGGTGAACTGGATAAAATGGCGCTGGCGCCTTGCCACGCGTTTTTCCAGTTTTACGTGGCGGACGGCAAGCTCTCCTGCCAGCTCTATCAACGCTCCTGCGACGTGTTCCTCGGCCTGCCGTTTAACATCGCCAGCTACGCGCTGTTGGTGCACATGATGGCGCAGCAGTGCGATCTTGAAGTGGGCGATTTTGTCTGGACGGGCGGTGATACCCACCTCTACAGCAATCATATGGAACAGACGCATCTCCAGCTGACGCGCGAACCGCGTGCATTGCCGAAGCTGGTGATCAAACGTAAACCGGACTCGATCTTCGATTACCGTTTTGATGATTTCGAGATTGAGGGTTACGACCCGCATCCCGGCATTAAAGCTCCTGTCGCCATCTGATACGGCAAATCCTGACACAACCGGTGCTCTTTAGCGCCGGTTTTTTTTCACGCCCGTTTTGTTTTTCGAACCTGTTTCCAGAGATGATGCAACGCGTTGCAACGGGTGAAAATCTCCTGAAAGCGGCTCGTAAAGTTCTGGTTTGACGCTCGCACCGTTTCTGCTATTCCTCCACACTCCCGCCATGAAAAACGAACAAGGCTTTACGCTTATCGAAACCCTTATCGCCGTTTCGCTGGCAGTGATCCTCAGCGCCACAGGACTCTATGGCTGGGACAGCTGGCAGCAGCGGCAGCGGCTTTGGCAAACCGCCTGCCAGGTGCGGGATTACCTGGTGTTTTTGCGCAATGACGCCAACCGTCACAACAGCGAGCACAGGATCGCGCTGTATAACGACGGTGAAAAGAACTGTCTGGCCAGTTCAGCGGTGACCGGTTGTGACAGCGGCGGACCGTTCGTGATGAAGCCGATGTGGCCAGGGGTCACGATAAGCGACATAACACCTGCGCTGGGATTTTACGGTTTAAGAGATACCGCGTGGGCCGGACATATCCGGGTGCAGAGCCGCGCTGGTGGGTGGTGGGTTATTGTCTCAAATGGCGGACGTATCAGGCTGTGTAATGCCGCAGGAGAAGGTGCATGCCAGTAAATCGAAAAGGGTTTTCCCTGCTGGAAGTGCTGATTACGATGACGATAAGCAGCATTCTGTTACTCAGCACGTCACGTTTTTTACCGGGGCTACAGCGGGGGGTTTTACTGCAATCCGGGCAGCAGGAGCTGGAGGATGAGGTCTGGCAACGTCTGTTCGCGGTCGGTAAACAGTTTCAGAGAGCAGGATACTGTGCAGGGCATTGCCAGGGACAGGGGATGATCATCGGCAGGCAAGGACGATGTGCGATTGTGCAATGGGATGCGAACAGCAACGGCCAGTGGGATAGCACCGCGTCAGAAAACGACAGTACGGGATTCCGGCTTGAGTCCGGATCGCTTGAAACGCTGCGGGGCGCCACATCCTGTGACGGTAAGGGATGGGATAAGCTCACCGACCCGGATCGGGTCCTGATAGAGCAATTTATGGTCACTAAAACCGATCGTGCTGGCTTTGCGCCGGTCATCAGTATCGAGCTGCGTGCCCGCCGTAAAGGTGAACTGACCGCCCCCTTTTCGGCTCGCCATACCGTAACGGGGTTTAATCTGTGAATCGTCAGCGGGGCATGTCATCGCTGGCGCTGGTCCTGCTATTGCTGGTGCTCGGCACGCTGATCCTCACCGGATTAAATCAGCAGTTGCAAACCTTTAGCACGCTGGTAAGTGGCGAGAGTTCGTCTGTTCGCCAGCAGGCTGCCGTGCAATCTGCACTGGAGTGGGGGCGCGTTCAGGAATGGGCTTTACAGCCAGAGGTTCAGTGCAAACAGACACAGCGTTTGCGGGTCTGTGTAAGGTTGTTTGGGGAGCGTGTTTTGCTTATTGCCGGCAATGACGATCTGTTGCTATGGCAAGGCGGGGACATCGCGGAAGGGCAGATACGCTTTTCCGCCCACGGCTGGAGTGATTTCTGCCCCCTTAAGGAAAGTACGCTATGTCAGTTACCCTGAGCAGACAAAAAGGATTTAGCATGGTGGAGGTTTTGCTGGCAATGATGTTGCTGGTTGTGGTTGTGACGGCGTTATCCGGATATCATCGCGCGCTGGCAGCCCGGTATGCGGCGCTTAGCCAGTATCGTCAGCTATGGCATCATGCGTGGAATCAATCGCAGATCTCAACATTAACGCTCCCGCCGGGCTGGCAGGTCAGTCGGGGGCAGACAACACAGTCCGGATGTGTCAGCATCACGGTCACACTTATTTCTCCTATGGGGCGGCAGGGCGCGTTAACGCGTCTGCACTGCCCGGTTAGCCGCTAGTCGGGAGCGTTTATGCTAAGGGTTTACCACTCAAATCGTCTGGATGTGCTGGAAGCACTGATGGAGTATATCGTTGAGCAAGAGCGTCTTGACGATCCGTTTGAGCCAGAAATGGTGCTGGTGCAGAGCACCGGTATGGCGCAGTGGCTGCAAATGTCCCTTTCGCAGAAATTTGGCATTGCGGCGAACATCGATTTTCCGCTGCCCGCGAGCTTTATCTGGGAGATGTTTGTTCGCGTCCTGCCGGACATCCCTGAGCAGAGCGCCTTCAACAAACAAAGCATGGCCTGGAAACTGATGACGCTGCTGCCGGACATGCTGGCGCGTGATGAGTTTGCCATGCTGCGGCACTACCTGAATGACGACACCGACAAGCGTAAACTTTTCCAGCTGGCCTCACGTACTGCCGACCTCTATGACCAGTATCTGGTTTACCGTGCAGACTGGCTGATTCGCTGGGAAGCGGGAGAATTAGTCGATGGGTTACCGGAAGCGCAAATCTGGCAGGCGCCGCTCTGGAAAGCGCTGGTCGAGCATACCGGGAAACTCGGTCAGCCTAAGTGGCACCGTGCTAACTTGTACGATCGCTTTATCTCGATACTTGAGAACAGCGCAGAACGGCCAGCCCGTTTGCCGTCACGCGTGTTCATTTGCGGTATCTCCGCGTTGCCGCCTGTCTACCTGAACGCGCTAAAAGCGCTCGGTAAGCACACTGATATCCATATCCTCTTTACCAACCCGTGTCGGCACTATTGGGGGGATATTCAGGATCCGCGCTGGCTTTCACGGCTGGTCACCCGTCAGAGAAAACGTCTCTTTGAAGAACGCGCGGTGCCGCTGTTTAAAGACAGTGAAAACGCGGCGCAGCTTTTTGATGAAGAGGGGATTCAGAACCTGCCGAACCCGCTGCTTGCCTCGTGGGGCAAGCTCGGACGTGACTATATTTATCTGCTTTCAGATATCACCTCCTCGGGAGAAGGGGATGTGGATGCGTTTGCCGATATTACGCCGGATAGCCTGCTGCACAATATTCAGCTTGATATTCTGGATTTAGAGAACCGTGCCGTTGCCGGGATCACTGCCGAGGAGTTTGCGCGAAGCGATAAGAAGCGAAAACTGGATCCTGACGATCGTAGTATCGCGATCCACGTTTGTCACAGCCCACAGCGTGAAGTTGAAATTCTTCATGACCGCCTGCTGGCCATGTTGCAGGACGACCCAACCCTGACACCGCGCGATATCGTGGTGATGGTGGCGGATATCGACAGCTACAGCCCGTTTATTCAGGCGGTATTTGGCAGCGCAACGGGCGACCGCTATCTGCCCTACGCAATCTCTGACCGTCGCGCTCGTCAGTCACACCCGGCGCTACAGGCCTTTATCAGCCTGCTTTCGCTGCCTGATAGCCGGTTTATCTCTGAGGATGTGCTGGCACTGCTGGATGTGCCAGTTCTGGCCGCACGTTTCAACATTAACGAAGAGGGGTTGCGCTATCTGCGCCAGTGGGTCAACGAATCCGGTGTCCGCTGGGGTATCGACGATGATAACGTCCAGGAGTTCGAACTGCCAGCAACCGGCCAGCATACCTGGCAGTTTGGGCTGACGCGCATGCTGCTGGGGTATGCAATGGAGAGCATCCACGGCGAATGGAATGACGTGCTGCCGTACGATGAATCCAGTGGGTTGATCGCGGAACTGGTTGGTCACTTAGCCTCGCTGCTTATGCAGCTCAACCGCTGGCGCCGTGCATTGATGCAGCCCCGCCCGCTCGAAGAGTGGCTGCCAGTTTGCCGCGAAATGCTGAATGATTTCTTCCTGCCGGACAGCGAAACTGAAGCCGCCATGGCGCTTATCGAGAAGCAGTGGCAGGCCATCGTTGATGAAGGGGTTAATTCGCACTATCACGAGGCGGTTCCCCTTTCGCTTCTGCGTGATGAGCTGACGCAACGTCTCGATCAGGAGCGCATCAGCCAGCGCTTCCTTGCGGGGCCGGTGAATATTTGTACCCTGATGCCAATGCGTTCAATCCCGTTCAAAGTGGTCTGTCTGCTTGGCATGAACGACGGTATTTATCCGCGTGCGCTGCCGCCTCTGGGCTTTGATCTTATGAGCGCACAACCGAAGCGGGGTGACCGCAGCCGCCGCGATGATGACCGTTATCTCTTCCTTGAGGCGCTGATGTCTGCGCAAAGCAGGCTTTATATCAGCTATATCGGACGTTCAATTCAGGATAACAGCGAGCGTTTCCCGTCTGTGCTGGTGCAGGAGCTAGTGGACTACATTGGACAGAGCCACTATCTGCCGGGCGATGAAGCCTGCAACTGCGACGAAAGCGAACGTCGGGTGATAGCGCATATCACTTGCCACCATAGCCGTATGCCGTTCGATCCTGTCAACTACGTTCCTGATGAACTGCAAAGCTATGCCCGCGAGTGGCTTCCCGCCGCGAAGAAAGCGGGGACGCCGCAAACCGATTTTATTCAGGCGCTCGAACCGCGCGCTATAGACACCCTCACGTTTGAGCAGCTACAGCGCTTTTGGGCACACCCGGTTCGGGCGTTTT
Source organism: Enterobacter cloacae complex sp. CDL013 (assembly GCF_049238805.1). NCBI lineage: Bacteria > Pseudomonadati > Pseudomonadota > Gammaproteobacteria > Enterobacterales > Enterobacteriaceae > Enterobacter > Enterobacter cloacae complex sp. CDL013. Next base: position 449,213 of record NZ_JBMKGT010000001.1, read on the forward strand.
TCCAGCAACGCTTGCAGGTGAATTTCCGCTCTGAAGAGAGCGAAATCCCCGATGCGGAACCGTTTATTCTTGATGGGCTGGAGCGTTTTAAGCTTAATTCCCAGCTTCTGAATGCGCTGGTTGACGAAGAAGACGCCAGTAAACTGTTTCGACGTTACAGGGCGTCGGGATTACTTCCGTATGGTGCATTCGGCGAAATCGTCTGGGATGCCCAGTGCGAGGAGATGCGAGCGCTAGCTGACCGCGTTATCGCGTGTCGGCAGCCGGCGAGCAGCATTGAAATCGATCTCGATTGTAACGGTATGCACCTTAGCGGCTGGCTCACGCACGTGCAGTCTGACGGGCTGCTGCGTTGGCGCCCATCCATGCTCAGCGTTTCACATGGCCTGCAACTCTGGCTCGAACATCTTGTCTACAGTGCGAGTGGTCACGAAGGTGAAAGCCGGTTGTTTGTACGTAAGGACGGCGAATGGCGCTTCCCGCGGATGGAGCCTGAGCAGGCGTTGACGTACCTGTCGCTTTATATTGAAGGTTACCGTCAGGGCATGAACAAACCCCTGCTTTTGCTGCCTGAAAGTGGGGGGGCATGGATAAAAGCCTGTTATGACGCGCAGAATGATGCCATGTTAACGGATGAGGCTTCGCTCCAGAAAGCGCGCAGCAAGTTTTTGCAGGCCTACGAAGGGAACATGATGGTACGTGGCGAAGGTGACGATGTCTGGTATCAACGTTTATGGCGAACGCTGGAGCCAGAATATTTCGACATTATCACCCAGGAGGCGCAACGCTACCTGTTACCGTTATACAAATTTAATCAGTCCTGAGTGCTGTATAAAAATTGCGCAGTATGAGGTGTTCATTTATGATGCACCTCTTATCACGGACTGATGTACCCAAAGAAAGAGATGCTGGCGTGTCCAGCACGCACGTTGTTAATGATGTAGCCGTGATAAAGAGGTCGTAATGCCAGGCAGCACCTTGTTCAAAGCGTTTGTTTTGTTTATCGCCCTTTGGGCTCCCGTCACACAGGCCGATTCCGGTTGGCAACCTGTCAAGGAAACAATCCGTAAGAGCGATAAGGACACCCGTCAGTATCAGGCGATTCGTCTTGATAACGGGATGACCGTACTGCTGGTTTCCGATCCTCAGGCGGTGAAATCGCTCTCCGCGCTGGTTGTGCCGGTGGGTTCGCTGGAAGATCCTGACGCCCATCCGGGACTGGCGCACTACCTTGAGCACATGACGCTGATGGGATCTAAAAAATACCCACAGCCTGACAGCCTGTCCGAATTTCTGAAAATGCATGGCGGCAGCCACAACGCCAGTACCGCGCCGTATCGCACCGCGTTTTACCTGGAAGTGGAAAATGATGCGCTTGATGGGGCGGTGGATCGTCTGGCGGATGCCATCGCCGCACCGCTGCTGGATAAAAAATACGCTGACCGTGAACGTAATGCCGTGAACGCCGAACTGACGATGGCGCGCACGCGAGACGGTATGCGCATGGCGCAGGTTAGTGCTGAAACCATCAATCCGGCGCACCCGGGTTCGCGCTTCTCAGGCGGCAACCTTGAAACGCTGAGCGACAAGCCAGGTAGCCCGGTGCTCGATGCGCTGCATGCGTTTCGTGAAAAATACTATTCCGCCAATCTGATGAAAGCGGTTATCTACAGCAATAAACCGTTGCCGACGCTGGCAAACATGGCCGCGCAGACCTACGGCAGGGTGCCAAATAAAAATATCGATCTGCCGCAGATTAACGTGCCAGTTGTCACGGACGCGCAAAAAGGCATTGTTATTCACTATGTGCCGGCCTTGCCGCGCAAGGTGTTACGCGTTGAATTCCGTATTGATAACAACACGGCGCAGTTCCGCAGCAAAACCGACGAGCTGGTGACGTATCTTATCGGCAACCGCAGCCCGGGTACGCTCTCCGACTGGCTGCAAAAGCAGGGGCTGGTGGAAGGTATTCGCGCTGACTCCGATCCCGTTGTAAATGGGAATAGCGGCGTGCTGGCCATCTCCGCGACGCTGACCGATAAAGGGCTGGCTCACCGGAACGACGTCGTTGCGGCCATTTTCAGTTATCTCTCTCTGCTGCGCGACAAAGGCGTCGATAAACGCTACTTTGACGAGCTGGCGCACGTGCTGGATCTCGATTTCCGCTATCCCTCTATCACGCGTGATATGGACTACGTTGAGTGGCTGGCAGATACCATGATCCGCGTGCCGGTGGAACATACGCTGGATGCGGTAAATATTGCCGACCAGTTTGACGCCGGAGCGCTCAAAGCGCGTCTGGCGATGATGACTCCGCAGAATGCCCGCGTCTGGTATATCAGCCCGAACGAACCGCATAACAAAATGGCCTACTTCGTTGATGCCCCGTATCAGGTTGAAAAAATCAGCGAACAGACCTTCGCGGGCTGGCAGAAAAAGGCGGGGGAAATTGCGCTGAAGTTACCGGAGCTTAACCCCTACATCCCGGACGATTTCTCGCTGATCAAACCCGCAAAGGCGTATCCGCACCCGGAGCTGATTGTTGATGAGCCGACGCTGCGCGTGGTCTACACCCCAAGCCGCTATTTCGCCGACGAGCCAAAAGCGGATGTCAGCGTGGTGCTGCGTAACCCCAAAGCAATGGACAGCGCCAGAAACCAGGTGCTGTTTGCGCTTAATGATTATCTGGCCGGTATTGCCCTCGATCAGCTCAGCAACCAGGCTGCCGTTGGTGGTATCAGTTTCTCCACCAACGCCAATAACGGCCTGATGGTGAATGCCAACGGCTATACCCAGCGTTTGCCGCAGCTGTTCCAGGCGCTGCTGGACGGTTATTTCAGCTATACGCCTACGGAAGAACAGCTCGAGCAGGCTAAGTCCTGGTATGCCCAGATGATGGATTCTGCCGAGAAGGGTAAAGCCTACGATCAGGCGATTATGCCAGCACAGATGCTGTCGCAAATTCCGTACTTCCAGCGCGAAGATCGCCGCGCGATATTGCCCTCAGTCACCTTAAAAGAGGTGCTGGCTTACCGTGATGCGCTGAAAACCAATACCCGTCCGGAGTTCCTGGTTGTAGGGAATATGAGCGAAGATCAGGCTAAAACGCTGGCGCAAAACGTCCGTGCGCAACTGGGTTCAAAAGGCGATGAGTGGTGCCGTAACCAGGATGTGCTGGTAGAGAAAAAGCAGAACGTGATCTTCGAAAAAGCGGGAAGCAGCACGGATTCCGCGCTGGCCGCGGTGTTTGTCCCTGTCGGTTATGACGAATTTACCAGCTCTGCCCAGAGTGCTGTGCTTGGTCAAATTATTCAGCCGTGGTTTTACAACCAGCTGCGCACCGAAGAGCAGCTGGGCTATGCGGTGTTCGCTTTCTCCATGAATGTGGGCCGTCAGTGGGGGCTGGGCTTCCTTCTGCAAAGCAGTGACAAGCAACCCGCTTACCTGTGGCAGCGTTATCAGGCGTTCTTCCCGCAGGCGGAAGCAAAACTGCGCGCCATGAAGCCGGAAGAGTTTGCCCAAATCCAGCAGGCGGTTATCGCCCAGGTGATGCAACCGCCGCAGACGCTGGGTGAAGAGACCTCGCAGCTGAGCAAAGATTTTGATCGCGGTAATATGAAATTTGATTCGCGTGATAAAATAGTGGCCGAAATAAAACAGCTGACGCCACAAAAGGTTGCCGATTTCTTCCATCAGGCGGTAGTAAAACCGCAGGGTATGGCCATCCTGTCTCAGGTTTCTGGCAGCCAGAACGGGAAAACGGACTACGTAAAATCAAAAGAGTGGACCGTCTGGAAGAGCGTCAGCGCGCTGCAACAAACAATGCCCTGGAGTAAGAAAGAATGACCCATACCGCTGAGCCGCTTGATCCCCTAAGTTTACCTCTACAGGGTGAGCGACTGATTGAAGCCTCAGCGGGAACGGGAAAAACCTATACCATCGCCGCGCTCTATCTGCGTCTGCTGTTGGGGCTCGGCGGCAACGCCGCTTTTTCGCGCCCGTTAAGCGTGGAAGAGCTGCTGGTGGTAACCTTCACCGAAGCGGCCACTGCCGAGCTGCGTGGCCGTATTCGCAGCAACATTCATGAGCTGCGCATCGCCTGTCTGCGTCAGACGACGGATAACCCCCTCTACGCGAGCCTGCTGGACGAGATTGCGGATAAGCAGCAGGCTGCGCAATGGCTGCTGCTGGCCGAACGGCAAATGGATGAAGCGTCCGTCTTCACCATTCACGGTTTTTGTCAGCGCATGCTGAGCCTGAATGCGTTTGAATCCGGCATGCTCTTTGAGCAGCAGCTTATTGAAGATGAATCCGAGCTTCGCTATCAGGCCTGTGCGGATTTCTGGCGTCGACACTGTTATCCGTTGCAGCGCGACATTGCCGAAGCGGTTCACGCCCTGTGGAAAGGTCCGGAAGAGCTTCTTCGCGCCATCGACCGTTACCTGCAAGGCGAGGCGCCGGTCATTAAATCTCCTCCGCCTGCCGATGAAACGCTGGCCTCGCGCCATGAAAAGATCGTCGCCAAAATTACCGCGCTTAAGCAGAAGTGGAATGAGTCGGTTGGTGAAATTGATGCAATCATCGAAAACTCAGGCATCGACAGACGCAAGTTCAACCGTGGGAACCAGGGGAAGTGGATCGAAAAGATCAGCGCCTGGGCCCAGGAGGAGACGCGGGGTTACCAGCTTCCGGACGCACTGGAAAAATTTTCGCAACGCTTTTTGACCGAGCGAACCAAAGCCGACGGTATTGTGCCTGAGCATCCCCTGTTTGTGGCGATTGAAGCGCTGCTTGCGGAGCCATTAACGCTCAATGACCTGATGATCACCCGCGCCATGACGGAGATCCGCCAGGCCGTCGCGCGCGAAAAACGTCGCCGGGGCGAGCTGGGGTTTGATGACATGCTGAGCCGCCTGGACGAAGCCCTGTCCAGCGAGAATGGTGAAGCGCTCGCCAGCGCGATCCGTACCCGTTTTCCGGTGGCGATGATTGACGAATTTCAGGACACCGACCCCCAGCAGTACCGCATTTTTCGCCGGATCTGGCGACAGCAGCCCGACACTGCCCTGTTGTTGATTGGCGACCCTAAACAGGCGATTTACGCCTTCCGTGGGGCAGATATCTTCACCTATATGAAAGCCCGTAGTGAAGTTGTCGCGCATTACACGTTAGACACCAACTGGCGTTCCGCTCCGGGGATGGTTGAGAGCGTCAATGCGCTGTTCAGCCGTATGGAGACGGCGTTCATGTTCAAGGAAATCCCTTTTCTGCCGGTGAAATCCGCCCCAAAAAACGCATCCCTGCGCTTCGAAGTCAGTGGCGCGGAGCAGCCCGCCATGACCTTCTGGCTGCTTGAAGGGGAAGGCTATGGCGTTGCTGACTATCAGGCGGTGATGGCCCAGCACTGCGCCGCGCAAATCCGTGACTGGCTGAGCGCAGGCAACCGCGGCGAGGCGCTGCTGTGGAAGGGGGAACAGGCAAATCCTGTTAAAGCCTCTGATATTACCGTGCTGGTGCGCAGTCGTCAGGAAGCGGCGTTAATCCGCGATGCGCTAACGTTGCTGGATATTCCATCAGTGTATCTCTCTAACCGTGACAGCGTGTTCGACACGCTGGAAGCCCAGGAAATGCTCTGGCTGCTTCAGGCGGTACTGGCGCCGGAGCGCGAAAATACGCTTCGAAGCGCGCTGGCCAGCTCTATGCTGGGTTTGAACGCGCGCGATATTGATGAGCTCAACCATGACGAAAACGCATGGGATGCGGTGGTGGAAGAGTTTGTCCATTACCGTGAACGCTGGCAAAAACGCGGCGTCATGGCGATGCTGCGCGAATTGATGACGCGGCGTCAGATTGCCGAAAATATGCTGGCGTCATCCGGCGGTGAAAGGCGTCTTACCGATATTTTACACATCAGCGAACTGTTGCAGGAAGCCGGCACCCAGCTTGAAAGTGAACATGCTCTCGTGCGCTGGCTGGCGCAGCAAATCGCGGATCCAAACAGTAACGCCTCAAGCCAGCAGATGCGTCTTGAGAGCGATAAGCATCTGGTGCAAATCGTCACCATTCACAAATCGAAAGGTCTCGAGTATCCGCTGGTCTGGCTGCCCTTTATCGCGAACTACCGCGTTCAGGATCAGGCCTATTATCATGACCGCGAGACTTTCGATGCGGTGCTCGATCTCAGCAAGGCGGAAACCAGCGTTGAGCTGGCGGAAGCGGAGCGTCTGGCGGAGGATTTGCGCCTGCTTTACGTGGCGCTGACCCGTTCTGTCTGGCATTGCAGCCTGGGCGTCGCGCCGGTTTTCCGCCGTCGCGGGGAAAAAACAGGGGAGAGCGATTTCCATTTAAGCGCCTTAGGGCGGCTTATTCAGCGTGGTGAGCCAAAAGATGCGGCGGGGTTGCGCCTCTGTATTGAGTCGCTTTGCGGAGACGATATCGCCCTGCATATCCCTTCTCTGCCAGACAACAGCCGCTGGGAAATGGCGCAAGAGCCCGTGACCGATCTTAACGCGCGCCAGATCACACGGGTGCTTGCCGACGACTGGCGCGTCACCAGCTATTCTGGCCTGCAACAGCACGGGCAAAGTATTGCGCAGGATCTCATGCCGAAGCTGGACGTGGATGCCGCAGGGGTAGGCGATGTTCCGGTTGAACCGACGTTAACTCCGCATCAGTTCCCACGCGGCGCGTCGCCGGGCACCTTTTTGCACAGCCTTTTTGAAGAGCTTGATTTCACCCAGCCTGTCAGTGAGGAGTGGGTGCTGAAGATGTTGCAGAGCGGAGGCTATGACGCGCACTGGCAGCCCGTTCTCACTGACTGGATCAACGCCATTTTGCAAGCGCCGCTGACGGCGCAGGGCTTCTCTCTTCGCCAGTTAACGGCCAAAAATAAGCAGGTTGAGATGGAGTTTTATCTGCCCGTCGCAGGCCCGCTTAAGGCCGACGCGCTCGATGCGCTTATCCGTCAGTACGATCCGCTGTCAGCCGGTTGCCCGCCGCTGAACTTCCGTCAGGTGCAGGGCATGCTGAAAGGGTTTATCGACCTGGTCTTCCGTCACGAAGGACGGTACTACCTGCTGGATTACAAATCAAACTGGCTGGGCGAGAACAGCGCAGCCTATACCCAGCAGGCGATGGCGGCCGCCATGCAAATGCATCGCTACGATCTGCAATATCAGCTCTATACCCTGGCGCTGCACCGCTATTTGCGCCACCGTATTGCGGATTACCGCTACGACGATCATTTTGGCGGCGTCATCTACCTGTTCCTGCGCGGGGTTGACGCTGCCGATCCGCGCTCCGGGATCTTCAGCACTCGTCCGGATGCGGAATTGATTAATAAAATGGATAACCTGTTTGCAGCAAACACGGAGGAGATGGCATGACGATGCAGGACTTATTGCTGGATGCGGTAGAGCAACGCGTGCTGCGTCAGCTGGACGTGCAGTTTGCCATGATGATTGCCGCTGACCAGCCCGCCGTGATGCTTGCCGCTGCCCTGTTGAGTAAAGATGCCGGAGAGGGGCATGTGTGTCTGCCGCTCTCGCGTCTGGTGGTTGACGAGAAAATGCCGCCTGTCCTCCAGTCCTGCTTTGCGCTGCTGGGAGATAAGGTGGACTGGCAGAAAATCTTGCGGGAATCGTCAGCCGTTGGGCCGGGAGACAACCAGGCACCGCTGATCCTGACGGGGGAGCGCTTATACCTGAACCGCCTGTGGCGAAATGAACTGACGGTAGCGCGTTTCTTTAGTGAGACCAATGCGCCGCTTCCCTGCGACGAAGCACAGCTTCGCCAGACGCTGGACAGGCTGTTTGACTCCGGTGAGGACACAGACTGGCAGAAAGTGGCGGCGGCCGTCGCCCTGACGCGGCGGATCTCGGTGATATCCGGCGGCCCGGGAACGGGGAAAACAACGACCGTCGCAAAGCTGCTGGCAGCCCTGATACAGCTTTCAGGCGAGCAGCGATGCCGTATTCGTCTGGCGGCGCCCACCGGGAAGGCTGCGGCGCGTCTGACCGAATCACTGGGCGGCGCGATGCAACAGCTGCCGCTCACTCAGGAGCAGCTTGCGCTTTTCCCGGGTGAAGCAAGTACTCTGCACCGTCTGCTCGGCGCGCAGCCGGGTAGCCAGCGGCTGCGCTACCATGCGGGTAATCCGCTGCATCTGGACGTGCTGGTGGTGGATGAAGCCTCCATGATCGACCTGACCATGATGTCGCGCCTGATTGATGCTCTGCCACCCCATGCGCGGGTGGTTTTCCTGGGCGATCGCGACCAGCTCGCCTCTGTAGAAGCCGGGGCGGTGCTGGGAGATATCTGTACCTACGCCAGTTACGGTTATACCGCCGCGCGGGCGCAGGAGCTCGCCCGTCTGACCGGCTGCTCGCTTGAACCCGATCACACGCCGATCGCGGGCGCACTGCGTGACAGCCTGTGCCTGCTGCAAAAAAGCTACCGTTTCGGTAGCGACTCCGGCATCGGCCAGCTGGCTGCGGCGGTCAACCGTGGCGACAGGCACGCCACGCGCACGGTGTTTGACGGTACCTTCACTGACATTGAAAAGAAATCGCTGCAAAGCGGGGAAGAGTATCAGGCTATGCTTGAGGAGGCTCTCCAGGGATACCAGCATTTTCTGAGCTGCGTGCAGCAGTGCAGTCAGCCCGGACAGGTCATCGCCGCATTTGGCGAATACCAGCTTCTGTGCGCATTGCGGGAAGGGCCGTTTGGCGTCACGGGCCTGAACGACAGGCTGGAGCAGTTGCTGGTGCAGAAACGCAAAATTAACCGTCAGCTGCATTCGCGATGGTATGAAGGCCGGCCAGTGATGATCTCCCGCAACGACAGTGCGCTGGGGCTGTTCAACGGGGATATCGGCATTGCGCTCGATCGCGGTAACGGTCTGCGCGTCTGGTTCCAGCTACCGGACGGTAGCGTGAAGTCCGTCCAGCCCAGCCGCCTGCCAGAGCATGAAACGGCATGGGCGATGACGGTACATAAATCTCAGGGCTCCGAGTTCAACCATGCGGCGCTGATCCTGCCGACACAGCTGTCGCCGGTAGTGACCCGCGAACTGGTCTACACCGCCATTACCCGTGCGCGCCAGCGCCTGTCGCTGTATGCGGATGAGCGCGTGTTGAGCCAGGCTATTGCCACCCGTACCGAGCGCAGAAGCGGATTAAGCGCGATATTTGAATCTGTCTGAGTGAACGCCTTCTCCAACAGGAGAGGGTGACTGTTATCCCAGGTCCGCCATTAACACCTTCGAGCGGCGCTGGTAGTTGTACATCTCTTTCTTACTTTCCGGCAGGGAATCAATATCCACCGGCGTGAAGCCGCGCTCCTGGAACCAGTGAATGCTGCGCGTGGTGAGCACGAACAGCTTGCTCAGACCCATCTGGCGCGCCTGTGCCGCCACGCGTTCAAGCAGCAGTTCCCCCCGCGAGGAGCTACGGTAATCCGGGTGCACGGCAACGCACGCCATTTCGCCAATCTGCTCTTCCGGGAACGGATAAAGCGCCGCACAGGCAATGGTCAGGTTATCGCGCTGAATGATGGTGAACTTGTCGATCTCCATCTCCAGCTGCTCCCGGGAGCGGCGAACCAGAATGCCCTGTTGTTCCAGCGGACGGATCAGCTCCAGAATGCCGCCGATATCGTTGATGGTGGCACGGCGGATCTGCTCGGCGCTCTCCATGACGATCTGCGTACCGATCCCGTCCCGGGAGAACAGTTCCTGCAACAGCGCACCGTCTTCCTGATAGCTGATCAGGTGGCTGCGGCGCACCCCGCTGCGGCACGCTTTAACGGCGCCGCGAAGAAAACGCACGGTACCGGAATAGTAATCGCCTTCTGCTTCCAGCGCTTCCACGCGCGCCTGGGCTTCATTCGGAAAAAGTTCTGGCACAATCACGCCCTCATCGTTCACGACACCCTGCGAGGAGCAAAAGCCGATCATTTTTTCCGCTTTCAGCTTGATGGCCAGCTGGGTGGCAATCTCTTCTGAGGTCAGATTAAAACTTTCACCCGTTACGGAGACGGCAACGGGCCCCATCAGGACGATCGCGCCATTGTCTAACTGGCGGTGAATGGCGTCTTCATCAATACGGCGGATGCGGCCGCTGTGGCAGTAATCCACGCCATCGTCCACGCCGAGCGGCTGAGCGATGATAAAGTTGCCGCTCACCACGTTAATGTGCGCGCCCTGCAACGGCGTATTATTCAGGCTCATCGACAGGCGGGCGGTGATATCGAGCTGCAACAGACCCGCCGCCTGTTTGACCAGTTCGAGGGTTTTCGCATCCGTCACGCGCGTGTGTTTGTGGTAGATCGGCTCATGGTGATGGGCGGCCAGGTTGGCTTCGATTTGCGGACGTGCGCCATACACCACCACCAGACGGATGCCGAGGCTGTGCAGCAGGCCGATATCATTGACGATGCTGGAAAAGTTTTCATGCTCAATGGCTTCGCCGCCAAGCATGATGACAAACGTTTTTCCCCGATGGGTGTTGATATAGGGAACAGAATGGCGGAATCCCTGGACCAGTTCGGTTCTGCGTTCCTTAACCATGATACAACCCTTAGTGAATGTTTATTCGTAATTTATGTATTTTTATTCGATCGCGGCCGCGTGTGCAAGCCTAAATTTTCTGCGACCCACAGAAAATAATAAGTAATCCGTGCGTTAACGTATGATTGTTTACCCTTTTATAGATGACAGTTTATGCGTCATTCGTTAAAGTTTTCGGTCAATTTGGGCGTTTTGTTCATCAATCAGATTTCTTGCTCGGGAGAAGCATGTCGGGATCCAATTCAGCAATAAGCCGCCGCCGCCTGTTAAAAGGGGCCGGGGCGATGTGGTTGCTTAGCGTCAGCCAGGTGGGTCTTGCCGCCACAAGCCAGGTAGTCGCGGTGCGCGTCTGGCCGTCGTCGACCTATACGCGCGTGACGGTCGAGTCCAATCGCGTGCTGAAATACAAGCAATTTGCCCTCAGCAATCCTGAACGTGTGGTGGTTGATCTCGAAGGTGTGAACCTCAACTCCGTGCTTAAAGGCATGGCAGCACAAATCCGTGGCGACGATCCGTTTATCAAATCGGCGCGCGTCGGGCAGTTCGATCCGCAAACCGTGCGCATGGTGTTTGAGCTGAAGCAGAACGTGAAACCGCAGCTCTTTGCCCTTGCGCCTGTTGCCGCCTTTAAGGAGCGTCTGGTGATGGATCTCTATCCGGCGAATGCGACGGATATTCAGGATCCGCTCCTGGCATTACTTGAGGATTACAACAAAGGCGATCTCGACAGCCAGGTTCCGCCAGCGCAAAGTGGTCCAAAGCCTGGCAAGGCGGGGCGCGATCGCCCGATTGTGATCATGCTCGATCCTGGCCACGGCGGAGAAGATTCCGGCGCCGTCGGGAAATATCGCACCCGCGAAAAAGATGTGGTGCTGCAAATTGCCCGTCGTCTGAAGGCGTTGATCGACAAAGAGGGCAATATGCGCGCCTATATGACGCGCAACGAAGATGTCTTTATTCCGCTGAAGGTCCGCGTGGCAAAAGCGCAAAAGCAGCGCGCGGATCTGTTTGTCTCTATTCATGCGGATGCCTTCACCAGCCGCCAGCCGAGCGGATCCTCAGTGTTTGCCCTGTCAACAAAAGGGGCGACCAGCACCGCCGCGAGATACCTGGCGGACACGCAGAACGCCTCGGATTTAATCGGTGGTGTGAGCAAAAGTGGCGACCGTTACGTCGACCATACGATGTTTGATATGGTGCAGTCGCTGACTATTACCGACAGCCTGAAGTTTGGTAAAGCGGTGCTGGGCAAACTGGGCCGGGTCAACAAGCTGCACAAAAACAGCGTCGAGCAGGCCGGATTTGCGGTACTGAAAGCGCCGGATATTCCTTCCATTCTGGTCGAAACCGCGTTTATCAGTAACGTGGAAGAGGAACGTAAGCTCAAGACGGCTAAATTCCAGCAGGAAGTGGCGGAGTCGATTCTGGCGGGGATCCGGGCCTACTTCTCAGACGGGGAAACGCTGGCGCGGCGGGGGTAGGGCATTAAGCCGGGTATCATGCCCGGCATTTTCACAAACGCCAGATACAAAAAAACACCCTTCAGGGTGTTTATTGTTTTAAGAAGTGTTGGTTGCGGGGGCCGGATTTGAACCGACGACCTTCGGGTTATGAGCCCGACGAGCTACCAGGCTGCTCCACCCCGCGTCCGTCTTTCTACACTTGTAGAAACTTACTTCTTCAAATTTGATTGGTTGCGGGGGCCGGATTTGAACCGACGACCTTCGGGTTATGAGCCCGACGAGCTACCAGGCTGCTCCACCCCGCGTCCGTCTTTTTGCTTCGTATTTCAAACCACATCTGCGTTGACTTTCCTCGTTCACCTCAGTCACTTACTGGAGTAAGTCCCTAAGGATTCACTGCGTCGTCGCCTTGCTGTGATTCGAACTACTTCGCAAAAACTTCTACTGTCGTAGAAGATACTTCATCAAATTTTAATTGGTTGCGGGGGCCGGATTTGAACCGACGACCTTCGGGTTATGAGCCCGACGAGCTACCAGGCTGCTCCACCCCGCGTCCGTGGAAGCGCACTATACTCGGATAGGTTTGTGATGCAACCCCTTTTTCACATAATTCATTATTTTGTATGCAAAATGAACGGCAAAAGCCACTTTGGACTATTTTTTGTGCAGAATTTGCCAAAGGGAAGGCGATTGCATTTCATTAACACGGTGGGTTTGTTATCTTCATCTCGCGGAATTGGGCAACTAAAAGACGAGATATAATGAAAGGACGTTGGGCGAAGTATCTGATGACAGGCGCAATGGTGGCGATTCTTGCGGCCTGCTCTTCCAAACCGACCGATCGCGGTCAACAGTATAAAGACGGGAAGTTATCCCAGCCTTTCTCTTTAGTTAACCAGCCCGATGCCGTGGGTGCTCCAATCAATGCCGGGGATTTCTCCGAGCAGGTGTACCAGATCCGCAAAGCGTCGCCGCGCCTGTATGGCGCACAGAACAACGTTTATAGTGCCGTGCAGGACTGGCTGCGTGCAGGCGGTGATACCCGCAATATGCGCCAGTTTGGTATCGATGCCTGGCAGATGGAGGGGGCGGATAACTACGGTAACGTCCAGTTTACCGGTTACTACACCCCGGTTGTCCAGGCGCGACACACGCGCCAGGGCGAGTTCCAGTATCCCATTTACCGTATGCCGCCGAAACGCGGTCGTCTGCCGTCCCGCGCCGAGATCTACGCCGGCGCGCTGAGCGAAAATTATGTTCTGGCCTACAGCAACTCGCTGATGGACAACTTCATTATGGACGTGCAGGGCAGTGGCTATATTGATTTTGGCGACGGCTCGCCGCTGAACTTCTTTAGCTATGCCGGTAAAAATGGCCATGCCTATCGCAGCATCGGTAAGGTGCTGATCGACCGTGGCGAAGTGAAACGAGAAGATATGTCGATGCAGGCTATCCGCGAGTGGGGCGAAAAGCACAGCGAAGCGGAAGTGCGTGAGCTGCTTGAGCAGAACCCATCGTTTGTCTTCTTCAAACCGCAGAACTTTGCGCCGGTGAAAGGGGCGAGCGCCGTCCCGCTGATTGGCCGCGCTTCTGTGGCATCGGATCGTTCGATTATTCCGGCGGGTACCACGCTCCTGGCGGAAGTTCCACTCCTCGACAACAACGGCAAATTCAACGGCAAATATGAATTACGCCTGATGGTGGCGCTGGACGTGGGTGGGGCGATCAAAGGCCAGCACTTCGACATTTATCAGGGCATCGGCCCGGATGCTGGCCATCGTGCAGGCTGGTATAACCACTACGGACGCGTGTGGGTGCTGAAGACAGCGCCGGGTACCGGAAACGTATTCAGCGGCTGATTGTGGTATTCTGAGCGCAAGCGGATTACGGTTCAGGGTGAGGAATACCTCACCCTTTTTACATCTGAGGTTTTATGTCTGTGGTAATCAGCGATGCCTGGCGCCAGCGTTTCGGCGGCACGGCACGGTTATATGGTGAAAAAGCCCTGCAACTGTTCGCGGATGCGCATGTCTGCGTGGTGGGCATTGGTGGCGTGGGTTCGTGGGCGGCAGAAGCGCTGGCAAGAACCGGCATTGGCGCAATTACGTTGATTGATATGGATGATGTCTGCGTCACTAACACTAACCGTCAGATCCACGCCCTGCGTGATAACGTCGGTCTGGCGAAGTCCGAGGTGATGGCGGAGCGTATTCGTCTCATCAACCCGGAGTGCCGGGTGACGGTGATCGACGACTTTGTGACGGCAGATAACGTCGCGGAGTACATGAGCAAAGGCTACAGCTATGTGATTGACGCCATCGACAGCGTGCGGCCAAAAGCGGCGCTGATCGCTTACTGTCGTCGTTACAAGGTGCCGCTGGTCACGACCGGCGGCGCGGGCGGGCAAATCGATCCGACGCAGATCCAGGTGGCGGATCTGGCGAAAACCATTCAGGATCCGCTGGCTGCCAAGCTGCGTGAACGCCTGAAGAGCGACTTCAATGTGGTGAAGAACAGCAAGGGCAAGCTGGGCGTCGACTGCGTGTTCTCCACCGAAGCGCTGGTCTACCCGCAGGCGGATGGTTCAGTTTGTGCGATGAAAAGCACGGCGGAAGGGCCAAAGCGGATGGATTGTGCCTCAGGGTTTGGAGCGGCCACCATGGTGACCGCCTCCTTCGGCTTTGTGGCGGTCTCTCACGCCCTGAAGAAGATGATGGCGAAGGCGGAACGTCAGGCCTGAGCCTGACGGGCGGCATCCAGCACCGCGTCGTTTAGCGCAATCAGTCCCTGACCGCGCGAGGCGCTAAGCTGTGCGCGAAGTCCCAGCTCATCAAACAGCGCCAGCGGAGAATGCGCCAGCAGCTCTGCGGCGCTTTTCCCTTCGATTGCGGTCAACAGCACCGCCAGCAGACCGCGAACAATGCGTCCCTCGCTGTCGCCGAAGAAATGCAGTTTCTCACCGGATACGCTAAACCCAAGCCAGACGCGGTTCTCGCAGCCTGCGATCTCCTTCGCCTGTAATTTCAGCTCGTCTGACAGTGCAGGCAACTGTTTGCCCAGCAGGATCAGCTGACGATATTTATCTTCCCACTGCGTGAGCGGGACAAAGGTCTGTTTTAACGTCTCTTCAGTAATAACGGTGCCGAACGGGTGTCCGGCTAAAGCTGAACTTGTCATTAATCCACCAGTAATTCCAGGGCGCGGTCGACGGCGGAAACCAGCGCATCGACGTCACTTTTTGTATTGTACGGTGCAAACGAGGCGCGCAGGGTACCGCTCACGCCAATAGCCGCCAGCAGCGGCTGGGCGCAGTGCTGTCCGGCACGCAGGGCAATGCCGTATCCGGCAAGTAGCGTTACCATGTCGCTATGGTGCACGCCCGCGAAATCAAAGGCGAGCAGGCTGGAGTCCTGCACGCGGAACGAGCGAAAACCCGGACGTTTTTTCAGTTCTTCTTCCGCCAGCGTCGCCAGACCCCGGCTCCAGCTTTCAGCCTGAACCACGTCCGTTTCTGCCAGCCATTCGAGCGCCGCGCTCAGGCCAATAACCCCGGCCACGTTCGGTGTACCGGCTTCCAGGCGGTAGGGCACATCCTGCGTTTTAAAACCGTCGAAGGTGACTTCGGTAATCATCTTGCCGCCGCCGAGCCACGGCGTCATCCGGGCCAGCAGTTCAGGTTTGCCGTACAGCGCGCCGATACCGGTTGGCCCGTACAATTTGTGCCCTGAGAAGGCATAGAAGTCGATATCCAGCGCCTGCACATCAGCCGGAAAATGCACCACACCCTGCGCACCGTCGACCATCACCACCACGCCGCTGGCATGGGCAATTTCAATGGCACGCGCCAGATCCGGACAGCCGCCGGTGACGTTGGACATCTGCCCCAGCGCCAGAATACGGCTGCGCGGCGTAATCAGCTCAGGCAGACGCGCCACGTCAGGCAGGAAGTCCGCACCCAACGGGAGCTTTACAACCTGTGCCCCGGTTTGTTCGGCCACCATCAGCCAGGGCACCAGGTTGGCGTGGTGTTCCGCCTCGCTGACGATGATCTCATCCCCGGGCTGCAACAGCGGACGCGCGTAACATTGCGCAACCATGTTAATGGCCTCGGTGGTGCCCCGCGTCCAGACGATGTTCTTACCGCTGTCAGCATTGATCAGGCGCGCGACCTGATCCCGTGCGGCTTCGTATTGCGCCGTTAAGCGCTGCGCGTCGGCATACTGGCTGCGGTGCACGTTCCCGGCGCTCAGGCTGTAAAACTGGCGGGTTGCCTCAATCACCGCCTGCGGTTTAAGGGCCGTGGCAGCGCTATCAAGATAAATGCCGGCATCGGCCAGCGCGGGAAACTGTGCGCGAAACTGCGCAGGACTGAAAGCGTTCATGGAATTCCTCATATCGATTCTACGATCGTCGCGCAAATTCATCGGCAGGGCAAGGAAGTTGATATCTATCAGATTTGTCTGCTTATCCTGGCGAGTCTGAAAAAGCAGGTTATGCTAAATAGTGTTAGGCGGATGTTTTAGCCTGTTATAAATCGAGGTTTGAATAGCATTAATTGCTAAAGGAGATAATCATGAAAAAGACAGCTGCAATCATTTCTGCCTGTGCGTTGACCTTTGCCCTGAGCGCCTGTTCTGGAAATAACTACGTAATGCATACCAACGATGGTCGATCTATCGTCTCTGAAGGGAAACCGACAACCGATAATGATACCGGGATGATTTCATACAAAGATGCTAACGGGAACAAACAGCAGATCAATCGCACTGACGTGAAAGAGATGAAGGAAATCGAGCATTAACAGTTAGATAAGCGAAAAAAAAGCACCGCAAGTTGGCGGTGCTACATTAATCACTATGGACAGACAGGGTAAATGTACAGGAAGTGAAAAATTGGTAGCGTTGCTACCGTGGTCTGAATCGCAGACCAATTGCAAACACAACAACACAACATCACAACCGTAAGCCAAAAGCCCTTCAGAACACGCATTCCAAAAAAAGCTTTTCGTTCCGGCTCAGGAAGTGCCGCCACTATAGGTATTTGCTGGTAGTTCCTCAACGGACAAATTATAATGGCTCAGATAAAAAAAACTAATAGGTTAAACGTTGTTTCCTATATGTTAAATCTCGTTAACATCTAAGCCAGATAACCATGTCCAAGCGATTGCCACCCCTTAATGCATTACGTGTTTTTGATGCAGCAGCACGCCACCTCAGCTTCACCCGCGCAGCCGATGAGCTTTTTGTGACACAGGCCGCAGTAAGTCATCAAATCAAGTCTCTGGAGGATTTTCTGGGGCTTAAGCTGTTCCGTCGACGCAACCGTTCGTTGCTGTTGACCGAAGAGGGGCAGAGCTATTTTCAGGATATTAAAGAGATTTTTTCCCAGCTGACGGAAGCCACTCGCAAGCTTCAGGCCCGGAGCGCAAAAGGCGCCCTGACTGTGAGTTTATTGCCCAGTTTTGCCATTCAGTGGCTGGTGCCGCGACTCTCAAGCTTTAACTCAACTTATCCGGGAATCGATGTCCGAATCCAGGCGGTGGACCGTCAGGAAGACAAGCTTGCAGATGATGTGGACGTGGCGATTTTTTACGGTCGCGGTAACTGGCCGGGCTTGCGTGTGGAAAAATTATACGCAGAATATCTGTTGCCGGTCTGTTCACCGCTGCTGCTGACGGGGGATAAAGCGCTCAAAACGCCCGCCGATCTGGCGCAACATACGCTTTTGCACGATGCGTCGCGTCGCGACTGGCAAACTTATACCCGCCAGTTAGGTCTTAATCATATAAACGTGCAGCAGGGGCCCATTTTTAGCCACAGCGCGATGGTGCTACAGGCTGCCATTCACGGGCAGGGCGTGGCGTTGGCAAACAACGTTATGGCGCAGTCCGAAATTGAGGCAGGCCGTCTGGTTTGCCCATTTAACGATGTACTGGTCAGCAAGAATGCATTTTATCTGGTTTGTCATGACAGTCAGGCAGAACTGGGTAAAATAGCCGCTTTCCGGCAGTGGATACTGGCGAAAGCGGCAAGCGAGCAAGAAAAATTCCGCTTCAGGTATGAACAATAACGTTTGTGTGCCGGGCACGCATCAATTCAGGACTTAAACATGACCAGCCGATTCATGCTGATTTTCGCCGCGGTGAGTGGCTTTATTTTTGTAGCTCTGGGCGCGTTTGGCGCGCATGTCTTAAGCAAATCTCTGGGCGTTGTGGAGATGGGGTGGATCCAGACCGGCCTTGAATATCAGGCGTTCCACACGCTGGCAATTTTTGGGCTGGCGGTGGCGATGCAGCGCCGCATCAGCATCTGGTTTTACTGGAGCAGCGTCTTTCTGGCGCTGGGTACCGTACTGTTCAGCGGCAGTCTTTACTGTCTGGCGCTGTCGCATTTACGCCTGTGGGCGTTTGTTACACCTGTCGGCGGCGTCAGCTTCCTGGCGGGTTGGGTGTTAATGTTTATCGGAGCTATCCGTCTGAAACGCAAGGGCGTTGTTCATGAATAAGGTTGTTTTATATTGTCGCCCGGGGTTTGAGAAAGAGTGCGCCGCGGAAATCACCGATAAAGCGGCGAAGCGTGAAGTCTTTGGATTCGCTCGCGTCAAAGAGAACGCGGGCTATGTGGTATTTGAATGCTATCAGCCTGATGATGCCGACAAGCTGGCGCGCGAACTGCCGTTCAGCTCATTGATTTTCGCCCGTCAGATGTTTGTCGCGGGTGAACTGCTGAAAGATCTTCCGCCGGAAGATCGCATCACGCCGATTGTTGGCCTGTTGCAGGGCGTGGTGGAGAAGGGCGGCGATTTGCGCGTGGAAGTGGCCGACACCAACGAAAGCAAAGAGCTGATGAAGTTCTGCCGTAAGTTCACCGTGCCGCTGCGCGCGGCGCTGCGTGATGCGGGTGTGCTGACAAACTACGAAACGCCAAAGCGCCCAGTCGTGCATATCTTCTTTATTGCGCCAGGATGTTGTTACGCAGGCTACTCGTATACCACCAATAACTCGCCGTTCTTTATGGGGATCCCGCGTCTGCGCTTCCCGGCAGATGCGCCGAGCCGTTCAACCCTCAAGCTGGAGGAGGCGTTTCACGTCTTTATCCCGGCGGACGAGTGGGACGAACGGCTGGCAAACGGCATGTATGCCGTCGACCTTGGCGCGTGCCCGGGCGGCTGGACCTATCAGCTGGTGAAACGCAACATGTGGGTATCGTCCGTTGATAACGGCCCAATGGCGCAAAGCCTGATGGACACCGGACAGGTCACCTGGCTGCGTGAAGACGGTTTCCGCTATCGCCCGAACCGCAACAACATCTCCTGGATGGTGTGCGACATGGTTGAGAAACCGGCGAAAGTGGCCGCGCTGATGGCCTCCTGGCTGGTGAACGGCTGGTGTCGCGAGACCATTTTCAACCTCAAGCTGCCGATGAAAAAGCGCTACGAAGAGGTGTCGCAGAACCTGGCTTATATTCAGCAGCAGCTGGATGAACACGGGATTAACGCGGAAATCCAGGCGCGTCAGCTTTATCACGACCGCGAAGAAGTGACGGTGCATATCCGTCGCTGGTGGGCGGCCGTGGGGGGGCGTCGCGACGAGCGATAACGTTTGTAACGCCCGGTGGCGCTGCGCTTACCGGGCCTACAAAATCGTGTAGTTGTTTTAACGTTCTAACCTTAACTGCTGTAAATTCCCGTCCAGCTGTAAATCAGTCTGTAGCGTCGCCACCTCCCGGCAGATAAACGCCATTTCTTTATGCGCCTCCAGCTTTTTGCGCCATTTTTCCGGCACCTCGTTCAGCCGGGCGTACATCCCTTCCAGACTCTGAAACTCCGTCAGCAGCTGTGCGGCGCTTTTGGGTCCAATACCGGCGACACCCGGCACTTTAGAGCTGCTGATCCCCGCCAGCCCCCAGTAATCCGGCAGTTGCTCAGGCGATACGCCAAACTCGCTGGCAATGAACGGCGCGTCCAGCCAGCGTTTTTGAAAATAGTCGCGAATACGGATAGTGGGGGAGAGCAGCTGGCAGTAGCCTTTGTCGGTTGAAACGATAGTCGCCTGATGTCCGGCGCTCGCGACTTTAACCGCCAGCGTTGCGGCTAAATCGTCAGCCTCATTACCGTGGGCGCCCCAGCACGGAACGCCGCGCTGCTCAAAGGCCGCGCGGATAGCGGGCATTTCTGCGTGCAGATCGTCCGGCATCGGCGCACGCCCGGCTTTGTAGTCCGGCAGGCGCTGGTGCCGCCAGCCCGTGTTGCGGGCTTCGTCATCAAAAACCGCGACCGCATGGGTGGGTTCACTGTGGCGGATAAGCTGCTCCAGCGCGTGTAAACAGGTGTCCTTGCAGGGTGTGCCCTGTACCGCATGAATACGGCGAATCAGGTTAAGAGCATCGACGATAAGCAAATGAACGGCCACAGATAATCTCCCTTCTGTCTAATGGGTGAAGGGTAACACTGAGCGCAGCATGAAACTATGAATGGTGGGGAAAACAGGAAGAAGCCTCGCAAAACGAGGCTTCCTGAGAGGCTTAATCGCAGGTGACGATCTTCATCGCCAGGCCACCGCGGGAGGTTTCGCGGTATTTGGCGTTCATATCTTTGCCGGTTTCGTACATGGTTTCGATAACCTTGTCGAGGCAGACGCGCGGTTCGCTGGTACGACGCAGCGCCATACGGGCCGCGTTCACTGCTTTCACCGAGGCGATGGCGTTACGTTCGATGCATGGCACCTGGACCTGTCCGCCGACCGGATCGCAGGTCAGCCCCAGGTTATGTTCCATGCCGATTTCCGCCGCGATACAAACCTGCGCGGGGCTTGCGCCCAGCAATTCGGCCAGACCCGCCGCCGCCATAGAGCAGGCTACGCCCACTTCACCCTGACAGCCTACTTCCGCGCCAGAAATTGAGGCGTTCATCTTGTACAGTGAGCCAATCGCACTGGCGACCAGCAGGTAGCGTGCAAGTGAGTTTGCGTTCACTTCGCGGATAAACTTGTCGTAATACGCCAGGACCGCCGGAACAATGCCGCACGCCCCGTTGGTTGGTGCGGTGACGACGCGGCCGCCCGCGGCGTTCTCTTCGTTCACCGCCAGCGCGAACATGTTGATCCAGTCGACGACGGCCATCGGATCGGTGGTGGTTTTGTCGGCGCTGACCAGCATGCGGCGCAGCGCAGCCGCACGACGCGGAACACGCAGTTTACCCGGCAGCACGCCTTCGGTGGTGATCCCGCGCTCAATGCCGCTGCGCATCACTTCCCAGACGTTAGCGAAGTGCTGTTCCAGTTCCTCTTTGCTGTGCAGGGCCAGCTCGTTTTTCATCATCAGGCCGGAGAGAGAAAGCCCTGTCTCCTGGCAGTGACGCTGTAAGTCGGCCGCGTTTTTGTAAGGGTACGGCACATCAACAGCAGAATTGGTGCTTTGACCAAAATGGTCCTCGTCGACGATAAACCCGCCGCCGATGGAGTAATACGTCTGGCTGTAAACCGCTTTGTCGCCGGCCAGCGCGGTAATGCGCATGCCATTCTCGTGCAACGACAGGTTATCCGCATGGAAATTCATGCAGTGATCAACCGGGAATTCAACCTCATGCTCGCCGTTCGCCAGCAGCAAACGACCGTGGGTGTTCACGTCCTGGATAAAGCCAGGTATTGCATCAATATCAACGGTATCCGGCAGATTACCCGCCAGCCCCATGATAATGGCAATATCGGTATGGTGGCCTTTACCGGTCAGGGAAAGGGAACCATATACATCGACAACCACGCGGGTGATGTCGTGCAAAATGCCGCGTGCAATCAAGTCATCCGTGAATTGTTTACCGGCTTTCATTGGTCCGACGGTGTGAGAGCTGGAAGGACCAATACCGATTTTGAAGATATCGAATACGCTAATCATGATGCGTCCATTGCTTCAGTCAGAGGGGAGAAGTGCGCCGTCCGCAGACGGCGCAGGAGGTATTAGCTGAACAGCGAGTAGAAAATAGCGGAGATGGCAATCAGGCCCATCACAACAACGAACACGTTGCTGATATGGCCGCTGTATTTGCGCATCGCAGGCACTTTCTGAATCGCGTACATCGGCATCAGGAACAGGATCATCGCGATAATCGGGCCGCCCAGGGTTTCAATCATGCCCAGAATGCTTGGGTTCAGGGTGGCTACCGCCCAGGTGGTCACCAGCATGAACAGTGCAGTGATTTTGTTCAGACGGTTGATTTCAATGGTCTTGCCTTTACCACGCAGAGATTTAATCACCATGCCGTTGAAGCCTTCACGTGCGCCCAGGTAGTGGCCCAGGAAGGATTTGGTGATGGCGATAATCGCGATGATCGGCGCCATCCACGCAATCAGCGGTGCGTTAAAGTGGTTTGCCAGGTAAGACAGAATAGAGATGTTCTGCTCTTTCGCCGCCGCCAGATCCGCCGGGGAGAGGCTCAGCACGCAGCTGAACACGAAGAACATTACAGTCAGTACCATCATGATGTGCGCGCGAGCCAGGATGCTGGAGCACTTCTTCTCTGCGCCATTGCCGTACTCTTCACGCTTCGCTACTGCGAAGGAAGAGATGATTGGCGAGTGGTTGAAGGAGAATACCATCACCGGGATCGCCAGCCACAGGGTCAGCAGCAGACCGTTGCCGGTCGTGGATGCGCTGCTCAGAGACAGGGTTTCCAGCGCAGCGCCGTTCCACTGTGGGATCAGGTACAGAGCCAGCACCATCAGAGCCGCAACAAACGGGAACACCAGCACGCTCATCGCTTTCACAATCATCTGCTCGCCGAAGCGCACGATGGTCATCATACCGACGATCAGGATCAGGGACAGAATCGCACGCGGCGGCGGGGTCATCTGAAGCTGGTGCATCATAAAGCTTTCAACGGTGTTGGTGATAGCAACGCTGTACACCAGCAGAATCGGGTAAATCGCGAAGAAGTAGAGCAGGGTAATCAGCTTACCTGCGCCGACGCCGAAGTGTTCTTCAACGACTTCAGTGATGTCTTCGCCCGGATTTTTACCGGACAGCACGAAGCGGGTCAGGCCGCGGTGTGCAAAGAAGGTCATCGGGAAAGCGATGAGGGCCATGATGATCAGCGGGATCATACCGCCGACACCTGCGTTGATAGGAAGGAACAGTACACCAGCGCCGATTGCTGTGCCGTACAGGCCAAGCATCCACATGGTATCCGTTTTGCGCCAACCGCTTCGGGATTCAATCGAAGCAACGGTGCTGGTTTGAGTGGTTTCCATCTGTATCTCCTGGAGGAAGCAAATTGTCAGGTTTTTAGTCAAATCCGATGAAAAAGTGCCTGACGGTAATATGAAATTCGTTCAGTGACGGTTTTTTAATAATTTTTGCCCGTAACTATTGGCGGGCGGAAAGATACATTCTAGTTATGAATCTATCAGTGATCGCGATCCCAAATGCAATAATCCACTTGTGATGTGGGTATCTTTAGACCATTTATCTGTTAAAAAAACATCAAAGAGAATTTACGGGCGCGAAGGCTACCATTAACGACATGTTTTCGAAAAGGTCGACCCGCGAGATAGGTGTCTTTCGCTGTAAAGAAATGGGATTTTAGGATTTTCTGGCGGGTAATTTCGATTAAGGCTGATTATTTACGGTTTCAAAATCGAGGTAATCGTTTGCGCAGGCGTCAGATTTGTTAATAACATTGAAGATCGCTATGAATTGCATCACTAATAAAAAAGCCGGATGACGATCCGGCTTGAGAGGAGAGAAATGTCGCTTTACTTGATGATTTCGTAACACGGAATATAGGCAGAGCCTGGAAGCTTCATGCGGTGCTGAGCGACAAAGCCCTGCAACATGTCATCCATGCGGCGCATCATCTCCGGGTCACCGTGGATCTTATACGGCCCGAACTCTTCAATTGCGCGGATCCCTACCTCTTTCACGTTCCCCGCCACGATGCCAGAGAAGGCGCGACGCAGGTCGGCAGCCAGCACTTCCACCGGCTGATCCGGATAGAGTTTGAGGTTCGCCATGTTCTCATGCGACGGCTCGAAGGGTATCTGAAGATCCGGTGCGATACGGATGGACCAGTTAAAACTGTAGGCATCCCCGGTATCACGACGATTCTCTTTCACCAGCGGCATCGCTTTTTTCATCTGACGGGCCACTTCTGCGGCATCGTCAATAATAATGCGGTAGTGACGGCGCGCGTCTTCGCCCAGCGTATGCACGATAAACTCGTCCAGCACGCGGAAGTAGTCGGCGCTCTCTTTCGGGCCGGTCAGGATCAGCGGCAGAACCTGATCTTTGTTGGCCGGGTTCATCAGGATCCCCAGCAGATAAAGCAGCTCTTCCGCCGTGCCTACGCCGCCCGGGAAGATGATGATGCCGTGCGCGATACGGACAAACGCCTCAAGACGTTTTTCGATATCCGGCATAATAATCAGTTCGTTAACCAGCGGGTTAGGCGGCTCAGCGGCGATGATCGATGGCTCGGTCATGCCGATAAAACGGCCTTCTTTATAGCGTTGCTGTGCGTGTCCTACTGCCGCGCCTTTCATCGGCGCTTCCATCGCGCCAGGACCGCAACCGGTACAGATATTCAGTTCGCGCAGGCCGAGCTGCGTCCCTACGCGGCGGGCATACAGGTATTCGGTTTCGTTAATGGAGTGACCGCCCCAGCAGACGACCATGTTCGGCGCTTCGCCCACGTGCAGGGCACGGGCGTTACGCAGAATGGAGAAGACCAGGTTGGTGATATGAACGGAACTTTCCAGGTCAAGATGCTGGAAACGTCCGGCATTGCTGATCTGTCCGTTAACAAACAGAATGTCGCGCAGCACGGCAAACAGGTTTGCCTGAAGTGAGCGAATAATACGCCCGTCGACAAAAGCGTCTTCCGGCGGGTTGATCACTTCGAGCTTCACCCCGCGCTCGCGGCGCAGCACGTTGATATCAAAACTTTCGAAGCGGGACAGCAGCTCTTTACTGTTGTCGGTCAGGCTTCCGGAGTTCAGTACGGCAAGTGAACAGTTACGAAACAGTTGATAAAGGTCGCTACTGGCGGTGCGTTTAAGCATGTCCACTTCCAGTTGCGACAACATATCCATAGAGCCAAGCGGGCTAATATGTGTAATCAAGTGAGCTCCTTATGGGACGATTATCGTCTTTCCCTGTTGATTACAATAGCCCTGGCTTATGACGTTTCACAACACTTCGGGCGGAATACCGCCCGCATATTGTGAAAATATTTATCTTACTGGCGCACAAGTCGTCCGGTGGCAGGCACAAAATCGGTATTGGTGCGCCACGGGTTGATATCCAGACCGCCGCGACGGGTGTAGCGGGCGTAAACGCTCAGCTTTTCGGGCTGGCAGAAACGCTGGATGTCGTTGAAGATGCGCTCCACGCACTGCTCGTGGAATTCGTTGTGATGACGGAATGACACCAGGTAACGCAGCAGCTTTTCACGGTCAATCTGCGGGCCGCGGTACTGGATCTGTACCGAGCCCCAGTCCGGCTGATGGGTGATAAGGCAGTTGGATTTCAGCAGATGGCTAACCAGCGTCTCGTTGACCACTTTTCCGCCCGCCGCGTTTTCCAGGTAGTCGCTGCTAAATTCATAGCTTTCCACCTCAATGTCCTGATCGTCGATGCAGGTGCCGTGGAAATGGGCGATGGGCTGACCTTCCAGCTCATGCAGAAGGTATAACGAGACGGTTACGTTCCCCTGCGCGCACGCGCTTAAATCACGTTCAAGCGTCTGTTGCACCTCGTCCCAGCTGTTAAATTTGGTCTGGTTAAAGCTGTTGAGATAGAGCTTAAAGCTCTTGGATTCGACCAGGTTTACGCTGGCGTAATCCAGCTCAACGTGGCCCACGGCCACCTGCGGCAGACCGCGCGCATTCAGCCAGGAGAGTTCGTACAGCGTCCAGATGTCGCCGCCGACAAACGGCAGCGCGTCAGCGTGCAGCCCGAGCGGATCGCGGTTCAGACTGCGCGGCACGCCCTGCAACAGGCTTGCATCGTAGGTGTCGCGGTAATCGGTCGATTTTCCCAGCGTTAAGCCCGTTAACGCCTGATGATTTTCGTAAGACATGTTTCATAGCCACTTTACAGGTACACTTATGGGCTGAGTTTATCCTGTCTTACAAGAAGAGAGAAATCGGTGGATATCGAAACTGCAAATGCCCTGACGTCCTTCACGACCCGCAATTGCGATGCCTGGCATGAAAAGCGGGGGACGTGGCCGCAAAGTACTGACTTATATGGCGTGCCGTCACCGTGCATTATCGCTTCGCAGGATGATTACGTTATCTGGCAACCGAAACCGTTCATGGGCGAGCAGAATGTAAATGCTGTTGAACGCGCGATGGACCTTGTGATACAACCTGCGCTTCATGCATTTTATACCACGCAGTTTGCCGGGGATATGACTGCATGTTTTGCAGGACAGCCGCTGACGCTGCTGCAAACCTGGAGCGAAGACGATCTGCAACGCGTTCAGGAAAACCTCATTGGTCACCTGGTCACGCAAAAACGGCTTAAGCTCTCTCCGACTCTCTTTATTGCGACGCTCGACAGTGAACTGGACGTCATTTCTGTCTGCAACCTGTCTGGCGAGGTCATCAAAGAGACGCTCGGCACCCGCAATCGCGACGTTCTCGCGCCTTCACTTGCGGATTTCCTTACCC
The DNA here is from genome assembly GCF_049238805.1 of Enterobacter cloacae complex sp. CDL013. Lineage (NCBI taxonomy): Bacteria > Pseudomonadati > Pseudomonadota > Gammaproteobacteria > Enterobacterales > Enterobacteriaceae > Enterobacter > Enterobacter cloacae complex sp. CDL013. Next base: position 475,908 of record NZ_JBMKGT010000001.1, read on the forward strand.
GAATTGAGCCGCTTCTGTAATCCATGATGCTAGTGGGCGTGTGAGAGATCTCTTACACGCGCTGTGAGACATCGCCGAAACAATTAGCATTGTCTTAGGAATTTCAGATTAATATTAACTTCTCTTTCAATAAGTTAGTGGTTTTCTGAAAGGAAATCCCCCGTTTCGCCTGGCTTACATTGCTCACAAGGTGGGTTGTAAGACGAAGCAGAATAGCGGATTCTATCTGTGTCGACAGGATGCCGACACGAGAAACGAACATCAGGATGATGGCGTTTCTTACCAGGGACACGTCAGGATGACGCCGCAGGAAGGCTTCAGGATGAAGCAAAGTGGATCACGCAGGATGCGTAAGGGACACCTCCAGGAAGGAGAACGAGAGCCGGTCAGGATGGTCGGTGGGTCAGGATGGCCAGGACGTTTCAGGATGAAACCTACACATCAGGACGATGTGAGCAGGAAGCAAAAGGTAAAGGGATGACCAGGCCTTCGGGCATCAGGAAAAGTTGTCACGGATGAGCAGGGAGCACGTATTGTAGCTGGAATGCTGCGAAACGAACCGGGAGCACTGTTTTTACAGTGCTCCCTTTTTTATTTCTGTCTTCCGCAATGCTATGCTTCGCGCCATTCCGTTTTTCAGTTGAGGTATATATGTCGCATCATGACAGCGTTCGTGCCCAGTTGCACGCCATCGAAGCCCTTATGCGCCAGCATCAGCTGTGGCAGGATAACGCGCCGCAGCCAGACGCGTTCGCCAGCACCCAACCGTTTTGTCTGGATACGCTGGACCCGTTCGAGTGGCTCCAGTGGGTCTTAATTCCGCGTATGCATGCGCTGCTGGAAGGTGGCCACGCGTTGCCCGCGTCTTTTGCCGTCTCTCCCTATTACGAAATGGCGCTGGAAGCGACCCACCCGGCGCGTACTATGATGCTGGTGGAGCTGGAGAAGCTGGATGCGCTTTTCGCCGGTGACGATGCATGACGCTTGAGATCCTTTATCAGGATGAGTGGTTAGTGGCGGTGAATAAACCGTCCGGCTGGCTGGTGCACCGTAGCTGGCTCGATCGCGATGAGAAAGTGGTGATCATGCAAACCGTGCGCGATCAAATCGGTCAGCACGTTTTTACTGCCCATCGTCTCGATCGGCCAACCTCTGGTGTTCTGCTGATGGGGCTTTCCAGTGAGGCCGGGCGCCTGCTGGCGCAGCAGTTTGAACAGCACCAGATCCAGAAACGCTACCACGCCATCGTGCGTGGCTGGCTGATGGATTCCGCCACGCTTGATTATCCCCTGGTGGAGGAACTGGATAAAATCGCCGATAAATTTGCCCGCGACGATAAAGGCCCGCAGCCAGCGGTGACCGACTATCGTGGTATGGCGACCACAGAACTGCCGGTGGCGACCAGCAAATTTCCGACCACGCGATACAGTCTGGTGGAGCTTTTGCCCAAAACCGGGCGCAAGCACCAGCTTCGCCGTCACCTTGCACATCTGCGCCACCCCATTATCGGCGACAGCAAGCACGGCGATCTGCGCCAGAACCGCAGCGCGGCCGAGCACTTTGGCTGTAACCGGCTGATGCTGCACGCCAGCGAGCTACGCCTGACGCACCCGTTTACCGGCGAACCGCTGACTATTCGCGCGGGGCTGGACAAGGTCTGGATGCAGGCGCTGTCACAGTTTGGCTGGCTGGGACAACTCCCCGAAAATGAAAGGGTTGAGTTTGCCGCAGGCAACGTTCAGGATGAACAGCAAGCGCAATAATTACGGGAGCAAAGCATGGCTGAAGTAGGCATTTTTGTCGGCACAATGTACGGCAACTCGCTGCTGGTGGCGGAGGAAGCGGAAGCAATCCTCGTAAACCAGGGCCATAAAGCAACGGTCTATGAAGATCCGGAGCTGGCGGACTGGGAAAAGTATAAAGATAAATACATCCTGGTGGTGACCTCCACCACCGGGCAGGGCGATCTACCGGACAGCATCGTCCCGCTTTTCCAGGGCATTAAAGACCAGCTTGGTTATCAGCCAGATGTTCACTATGGCATCATTGCCCTCGGCGATAGCTCTTACGCCAATTTCTGCGGCGGCGGTAAGCAGTTCGACGCGCTGTTGCAGGAACAGAGCGCTCAGCGCGTCGGAGAGATGTTGCTGATTGATGCAGGTGAACACCCTGAGCCAGAAAGCGAGTCAAATCCCTGGGTTGAACACTGGGCCACGCTCCTGAACTAACCCTGTACTAAACGAACGCCAGGCCGGGTAAGGCGAAGCCGCCACCCGGCAACGAAGCCGCATCCTATCCTCAATTCCGTGAAGTATCTTCCACCACTTTGGGCTTATGCCCCAAACCACGTTCCCCACGCCCGTCAATGTTGTGTTCCTGCACGGTGAGAGAACCGGTCACTCCTTCATATACTTTTCCCGTCACTATAAAACGGCTTCTGGCCGTACCAAAACCAAACACAAATCTCTCATTCTGATTACCCTACAGGTGCTGTACAGAATGAACCAGGCGAAAGCTATGTTTCAGGAGTGCAACAATGAGTACATTAAGCCACGCGGCGAGCAGCGCTGAGAAGCGCACCAACGCCCGCTACTGGATAGTGGTGATGCTGTTTATCGTCACCTCTTTCAACTACGGCGACCGTGCCACGTTATCCATTGCCGGCTCTGAGATGGCAAAGGACATCGGACTTGATCCGGTGGGTATGGGGTATGTTTTCTCCGCATTTTCATGGGCCTACGTAATCGGCCAAATCCCTGGCGGCTGGCTGCTGGACCGCTTTGGCTCAAAACGGGTCTATTTCTGGTCCATTTTCATCTGGTCGATGTTTACCCTGTTACAGGGCTTCGTGGATATCTTTAGCGGCTTCGGCATTATCATTGCGCTCTTTACCCTCCGCTTCCTGGTGGGCTTAGCGGAAGCGCCATCGTTCCCTGGCAACAGCCGTATTGTGGCCGCCTGGTTCCCGGCGCAGGAGAGGGGAACGGCGGTAGCGATCTTTAACTCGGCGCAATACTTTGCGACGGTTATTTTCGCGCCAATCATGGGCTGGCTGACGCATGAGGTGGGCTGGTCACACGTCTTCTTCTTCATGGGCGGGCTGGGGATCGTCATCAGCTTCATCTGGCTGAAAGTGATCCACGAACCAAACCAGCATCCGGGCGTGAACAAGAAAGAGCTGGACTACATTGCTGAAGGCGGGGCGCTGATCAACATGGATCAGAAAACCCAGAAAGCTAAGGTCCCGTTCAGCCAGAAATGGGGGCAGATCAAACAACTCGTCGGCTCACGAATGATGATCGGTATCTATCTCGGCCAGTATTGCATTAACGCCTTAACCTACTTCTTCATCACCTGGTTCCCGGTTTACCTGGTGCAGGCGCGCGGCATGTCGATTCTGAAGGCGGGGTTTGTCGCCTCCGTGCCGGCCATCTGCGGCTTCGTGGGTGGGGTGCTTGGCGGGGTCATCTCCGACTGGTTGATGCGTCGTACCGGTTCGCTGAATATTGCGCGTAAAACGCCAATCGTGCTCGGCATGCTGCTCTCCATGACCATGGTGTTCTGTAACTACGTCAGCGCGGAGTGGATGATTATCGGCTTTATGGCGATGGCCTTCTTCGGTAAAGGCATTGGCGCACTGGGCTGGGCGGTGATGGCAGATACCGCGCCGAAAGAGATCAGCGGCCTGAGCGGCGGTCTGTTCAACATGTTTGGCAACATTTCCGGCATTGTCACCCCAATCGCTATCGGTTACATCGTCGGCACCACCGGCTCCTTCAATGGTGCGCTGATTTATGTAGGCGTCCATGCGCTGGTGGCGGTACTCAGTTACCTGGTGCTGGTGGGTGACATCAAACGAATCGAACTGAAACCTGTTGGGGAGCGCGGATGATGACAACGCAATCAAGCCCGATCGTGACGGAGATGAAGGTCATCCCGGTGGCGGGGCAGGACAGCATGCTGCTCAACATTGGTGGCGCGCATAACGCCTGGTTCACCCGCAACATTGTGGTGCTGACCGACAGCGCAGGCAACACCGGCGTCGGGGAAGCGCCTGGCGGAGAGGTGATTTACCAGACGCTGGTCGACGCCATCCCGCAGGTGGTTGGGCAGGAGGTCGCCCGTCTCAACAAGGTGGTTCAGCGGGTGCATAAGGGCAACCAGTCGGCGGATTTTGATACCTTCGGCAAAGGTGCCTGGACGTTTGAACTGCGCGTTAACGCGGTGGCGGCGCTGGAGGCGGCTCTCCTCGATTTACTGGGCAAGGCGCTGAACGTGCCGGTCTGCGAACTGCTGGGGCCAGGCAAACAGCGTGATGCGGTAACGGTGCTGGGCTATCTGTTCTACGTTGGCGACCGGACTAAAACCGATCTGCCGTATCTGGAACGCTCGCCGGGTAGCCACGAGTGGTATCACCTGCGTCATCAGGAGGCGCTCTCTGGCGAGGCGGTGGTACGCCTGGCAGAGGCGGCGCAGGATCGCTACGGCTTTAAAGACTTCAAGCTGAAAGGCGGCGTTCTGCCGGGCGAGCAGGAGATTGACAGCGTGCGCGCGTTGAAAAAACGCTTCCCGGAGGCACGCATCACCGTCGATCCGAACGGCGCCTGGCTGCTGGATGAAGCTATCGCGCTGTGCAAAGGGCTGGGCGACGTGCTGACCTACGCGGAAGATCCGTGCGGTGCCGAGCAGGGCTTTTCTGGCCGCGAGGTGATGGCCGAATTCCGCCGCGCTACCGGGCTGCCGGTTGCGACCAACATGATCGCCACCAACTGGCGCGAAATGGGCCATGCGGTGATGCTGAATGCGGTGGACATACCGCTGGCGGACCCGCACTTCTGGACCCTTTCCGGCGCGGTGCGCGTGGCGCAGCTGTGCGATGACTGGGGCCTCACCTGGGGCTGCCACTCCAATAATCATTTCGACATTTCGCTGGCGATGTTTACCCACGTTGGCGCGGCGGCGCCGGGCAACCCGACCGCCATCGATACGCACTGGATCTGGCAGGAAGGCGAAGCGCGCCTGACCAAAAATCCACTTGAAATCAAAAACGGCACAATTGCCGTACCGGATGCGCCGGGGCTGGGCGTGGAGCTTGACTGGGATCAGATCCACAAGGCGCATGAAGCGTATAAAAAACTGCCGGGCGGCGCGCGCAACGACGCAGGCCCGATGCAGTACCTTATCCCCGGCTGGACATTTGACCGTAAGCGCCCTGTATTTGGACGTCACTGATAAAAGGATCGAACGATGAGCACATTTTCTACCCCTGTAGTTACCTCCATGCAGATCATTCCTGTCGCGGGACATGACAGCATGCTGATGAACCTGAGCGGCGCCCATGCGCCGTTCTTCACCCGTAATATTGTGGTGATCAAGGACAACTCAGGGCATACCGGTGTCGGTGAAATCCCGGGCGGGGAGAAGATCCGTAAAACGCTGGAGGACGCCATTCCGCTGGTGGTGGGTAAAACGCTGGGCGAGTACAAAAATGTGCTGACTCGCGTGCGCACGACCTTTGCCGATCGTGATGCGGGTGGCCGTGGTCTGCAAACGTTTGATCTGCGCACCACTATCCATGTGGTCACGGGCATTGAAGCCGCGATGCTGGATCTGCTGGGCCAGCATCTGGGCGTCAATGTCGCCTCCCTGCTGGGCGACGGCCAACAGCGCAGCGAAGTGGAAATGCTCGGCTACCTGTTCTTTATCGGCAACCGCAAACTCACCCCGCTGCCGTACCAGAGCCAGCCGGACGAAAAATGCGACTGGTATCGTGTGCGTCACGATGAAGCGATGACCCCGGACGCGGTGGTGCGCCTGGCGGAAGCCGCGTATGAAAAATATGGCTTTAATGACTTCAAGCTGAAAGGCGGCGTACTGGCGGGTGAAGAAGAAGCTGAGGCGATCGCCGCGCTGGCGAAGCGCTTCCCGCAGGCGCGCGTCACGCTGGATCCGAACGGTGCCTGGTCGCTTGATGAGGCGATAAAAATCGGTAAGCAGCTTAAAGGCGTGCTGGCCTATGCGGAAGATCCGTGCGGTGCAGAGCAGGGGTTCTCCGGACGTGAAGTGATGGCGGAGTTCCGTCGCGCCACCGGGCTGCCAACCGCCACCAACATGATCGCGACCGACTGGCGTCAGATGGGGCACACGCTCTCGCTGCAATCGGTGGACATTCCGCTGGCAGACCCGCACTTCTGGACGATGCAGGGCTCGGTTCGCGTGGCGCAGATGTGCCATGAGTTCGGCCTGACCTGGGGCTCCCACTCCAACAACCACTTCGACATCTCGCTGGCGATGTTCACCCACGTGGCGGCCGCTGCGCCGGGCAACATTACCGCCATCGACACCCACTGGATCTGGCAGGAGGGCAACCAGCGCCTGACCAAACAGCCGTTTGAAATCAAAGGCGGCATGGTGCAAGTTCCTGCTACGCCGGGGCTGGGCGTTGAGCTGGATATGGACCAGGTCATGAAAGCGTATGAGCTTTACCAGAAACACGGCCTGGGCGCGCGTGATGACGCGCTGGCGATGCAATACCTGATCCCAGAGTGGAGATTCGACAATAAACGTCCGTGCATGGTACGATAAGCTCATTGGGATCGCTCCCATGAGTGGTCCCTTACGTGGTGTATGCTTAACGTAACTAACATGCGTAAGGATGGCTTATGAAAATTGTTATCGCTCCGGACTCGTATAAGGAAAGCTTGAGCGCGCTGGAGGTGGCGACAGCGATAGAGGTCGGTTTTCGCGAAATTTTCCCGTCAGCGGACTATGTCAAATTACCGGTTGCCGATGGTGGCGAAGGGACGGTGGAAGCGATGGTGGCAGCCACGCATGGGCGTCTTGTCCATGTTCCTGTTACCGGGCCTTTGGGTGAACGCGTGGAAGGGTTTTTCGGGTTATCCGGAGACGGGAAAAGCGCCTTTATCGAGATGGCGGCAGCGAGCGGTCTGGAGCTTGTTGCTCCTGCAAAGCGTAACCCGTTAATCACCACCTCCTGGGGAACCGGGGAACTGATCCGTCATGCGCTGGATGCGGGCGTTAAGCATATCATTATTGGCATTGGAGGCAGCGCGACCAATGACGGTGGCGCAGGCATGGTGCAGGCGCTGGGCGTAAAACTGCTGGATGCGAAAGCGCAGCCCGTTGGGCCGGGCGGCGGCGAACTGGCAAGCCTTGCGCATATCGATCTTAGCGGGCTGGACAAGCGGCTGGCAGCCTGTCGAATTGAAGTGGCCTGCGATGTGACCAACCCCCTGATCGGCGAGACAGGTGCTTCTGCGGTATTTGGTCCGCAGAAAGGGGCGACGCCGGAGATGGTCAGGACGCTGGACAACGCGCTTGCGCATTACGCAAAAATTATCGCCCGGGATATGGATATTGACGTCTTAAACCTGGCGGGCGGTGGTGCGGCCGGCGGAATGGGGGCGGCGCTGTATGCATTTTGCGGCGCACAGCTCCGTCAGGGGATTGAGATTGTCACCGATGCCCTGCATCTCGATGAACAGGTCGCGGACGCCGATCTGGTGATCACGGGCGAAGGGCGTATCGACAGCCAGACGATCCACGGAAAAGTGCCCGTTGGCGTGGCGAGAGTCGCGAAACGCTATAACAAGCCGGTTATTGGCATTGCCGGCAGCCTGACGGCGGATGTTGGCGTGGTGCATGAGCACGGACTGGATGCCGTATTCAGCGTGATTTACACCATCTGCTCGCTGGAGGATGCGCTGGAAAATGCGCAACAGAATGTACAGATGGCCGCAAGGAATATTGCGGCGGTGATAAAGATGGGGCAGGGGATGTCGCGTTAACGTTCGTGCTCCTGTAGGCCCGGTAAGCGAAGCGCCACCGCGCTTTGGTCTTAGCTCCCCAACACCTTCATTGCTTCCCGCGTCACGTTGTCCATCTCGTCCAGCAGCTCCAGGAACTCCGGTTCGAGATCGGATTCTGGCGTACCCGCGCGAAGCTGCTGTTCAAGCAGCTGGCAGAGATTTTTCAACCGCGGTACGCCGCTGTAGCCGCAGCTGCCGTGCAGTTTATGGATAGCCTCCAGCAGCCCTTCAGGGTTTTCACCCACCAGCTGTTCTTCAACCTTGTTACGGATCTCAGGCAGGAAGTCCACCAGCATTTGCAGCATATCGCGGGCCAGATCGGGTTTGCCTGCCGCCTGGCGCAGCGCCAGTTGCCAGTCAAACGTGGCATTCTGGTTAACGCTGATCTCCGGCGATTCAGCTGTAATGGTGTATGTCCCGCCAATGTGCCCCGGCTTGTAGCGCAGCAGCAGGCTGTGCAGCTTCTCTTCGTCGATCGGTTTCGCCAGATAATCGTTCATGCCCGCACCCAGCAGTTTCTCCTTTTGCCCCGCCATCGCGTGCGCCGTCACGGCAATCACCGGCGTCTGCTGCTGGTGCGGAAGCTGGCGAATCAACTCGCAGGCGCGGATGCCATCCATGCCCGGCATCTGAATATCCATCAGGATCAGGTCGAACTGCATCTGTTTGGCTTGTTCCACGGCTTCGGCGCCGCTGGTACACAGCTCAACATGCTGAACCTGATCCTCAAGCAGCACGCCAATCAGCTTCAGGTTCGCCGGGTTATCGTCCACGGCCATCACCGTCATCGGCAGCTTATGTTCGTCGTTTTCCAGCGGCAGGGACTGATGCGTCAGACGGCAATATTCGGTCAACGCAGGTAACAGCCGTGTGGCGGTGAGGGGTTTCAGCAGACACGCCGCCGCTCCGTCGTTTTTCAGCTCTTCGGCGTTGATTTGGGCGTGGCACGGCAGCGCCAGCAGCAGGTAGTCCGTCATTGAGGCCGCCTTCGCCAGGCGTTCCTGCTGCATGGTCAGTTCTCCGGTAAACGTCACCGGAATCCCCAACAACAGGATATCGTAATGATCGTTCGCCAGCGCGGAGAAGGTCGGGCTGTAGATGACCTCCAGCGGCGTGCTGCTTAATACATCAAGCGTACACTGCGCTGCCGCGGCGTTCGGTTCCACATAGGCCAGACGCATCCCCTTCAGGCACCCAGTGACCGGGCCGTCGGTCTGCACGTTCGGGTTAAGATCAAGGTTGATATGGAACCAGAAGGTTGAGCCCCGGTTAGGCTGGCTGTGGAAGGAGATATCGCCTCCCATCTCTTTCACCAGCTTTTGGGTGATCACCAGCCCCAGGCCCGTTCCGCCGTGACGACGGGAAATGCTCGCATCGGCCTGGCGGAAAGCCTGGAACAGACGCGTCTGATCGCGCTCCGGAATACCGATGCCGGTATCCCGGATCTGCACTTCAATCTGGACTTTGTTATTACTGAGCGCCCTTTTTTCGACCAGAATGTCGATGTTGCCGCTCTCGGTGAACTTAATCGCGTTGCCCACCAGATTGGTAATGACCTGTTGCAGGCGCAGCGGGTCGCCAATGACGTTATCCGGCACATCATTTTTAATATTGAGCGTCAGTTCCAGCCCCTTATCATGCGATGAGTGGGCAAGAAGCGTGACCACGTCATCCAGCGTGCTGCGCAGCGGGAAGGGGATACTCTCCAGAATCAGCTTGCCCGCTTCCAGCTTCGAGAAGTCCAGTACGTCGTTAATAATGGTCAGCAGGTTGTTGGCTGAGCGTTCAATGGTATGCAGATGGTCACGCTGGGTTGGGTTAAGCTCGCTTTTGAGCGTCAGACGGGTAAAGCCAATCACCCCGTTCAGCGGCGTGCGCAGCTCGTGCGACATGTTCGCCAGGAATTCAGACTTAATACGCGCCGCCTCCTGAGCACGTTTTTTCGCCAGATCCAGCTCCACGTTCTGGATCTCCATCTGCTCCAGCGTTTCGCGCAGGTCAGAGGTGGCCTGGTCAACGTTGTGCTGCATCTCTTCGTGATAAGCCGCCAGCGACATCGCCATTGAGTTGATGCCGTTTTTCAGCATATCCAGCTCGCCGAGCATAAAGCCTTCCACGCGGCTGTCGAGCTGACCCCGGCGGATCCGGTCAACGGTATTCACCATGTTGCGGATAGGCCCCGTGACGTCGCGCATCAGTCGCCAGCCGAAGATCAGCGCGATGCCAATACTGAACAGCATCATCACGCCGGAGATGAATATTTCTTTGTACTGCTGGAGCCGTACCGACTTAAGATCCAGCTCCAGCGCCACATATCCCAGCATATTATTGCTGGACTTCGCATCGGACTGGGCGGATTCATCGGGTGAATAGCTTTCGGAGATAATCGGCGTGCGCAGGATCATGATATCGCCGCGCCGCAACACCGTAAGATGACGCGGGAAGGGGGTACCATCCGGGATTTTCAGCGACGTGGGATCCAGATGGAAATTCGAGGTGACGAACAGACGGTTATGCTCATCGTAAACGGAAATGGCGCGCACAATCTCTGAATGACGGCGGTGCAGCACGCTGATTAACTGACCAATGGATTCACGGTTTTGCAGGTTCATACCGTACTCGCTGGAGACGGCCAGCGGTTCGATAATGCTGGCCCCGGCATCTTCAAGCTGTCTCTGCAAATCGTTATAGCGATGCACCACAAAGAAAATGCTCAGCAGCAAACCGATGAGAACGGTAGGAGCGAGGATCAAAATCATCATGCGCGCGCGCAGGCTGTAGTTGGTCATGGAGTTCCGTTATGGGACAATCAGGCTAATTATGTTTATTTGAGAACAATCTCGGCGATGGCGCAATTCTACTCTGCAAAACGACGCGTGACGACGCGTCAGATCATAACTGTTGAAGCCTCTGACCTCGATCCTTTTGGACAGGGGGTGGCGCGTCACAAGGGTAAAACACTGTTTATCACAGGTTTGCTGCCAGGAGAACGTGCAGATATTACGCTGACGGAAGACAAACGCCAGTATGCGCGCGGTCAGGTCAAGCGCCGTCTTAATGATAGCCCGGAGCGCGTGACGCCTCGCTGCCCCCATTTTGGCGTCTGCGGTGGCTGCCAGCAACAGCATGCCAGCACGGAATTACAGCAAAAAAGTAAAAGCAGCGCGCTGGCCCGCCTGGTCGGGCACGACGTGAATGACATCATTGCCGATCGGCCCTGGGGCTACCGTCGCCGCGCTCGCCTGAGCCTCAGCTACCAGCCCAAAACCGAGCGGCTTGAGATGGGGTTTCGCAAAGCCGGCTCCAGCGATATCGTCTCTGTCACGCAGTGCCCTGTTTTGGTGCCCCATCTTGAGGCGTTGCTCCCGGACGTGCACCACTGTCTTGCATCGCTGGATGGCGTGCGTTCGCTCGGCCATGTCGAACTGGTGCTGGCCAACAGTGGCCCGCTGATGGTGCTGCGCCACACCGCGCCGCTGTCAAAGGCGGATCGCGAAAAACTGGAACGCTTTTCGCATTCTCATGAGCTTGCGCTTTTCCTCGCGCCGCAAAGCGAGATACTTGAGCAGGTCAGCGGAGAAGCGCCCTGGTATGCGTCAGACGGGCTACGCTTAACGTTCAGCCCGCGGGATTTTATCCAGGTCAACGACGGCGTGAACCAACAGATGGTGGCGAACGCGCTGGAATGGCTCGACGTACAGCCTACTGACCGGGTGCTCGATCTGTTCTGCGGCATGGGGAACTTTACCCTGCCGCTGGCCCGCAGAGCAGCAAGCGTGGTCGGAGTGGAAGGCGTTGAGGCGCTGGTGGCGAAAGGCCAGGAGAACGCCCAACAGAACGGTTTGCAAAATGTGACATTCTTTCATCAAAATCTTGAGGATGATGTCACTCAGCAACCGTGGGCTAAGCAGGGCTTTGATAAGATCCTGCTCGATCCGGCGCGCGCAGGTGCGCCGGGCGTGATGCAGCATATAATTAAACTCGCGCCTGAACGCGTGGTCTATGTTTCCTGTAACCCGGCGACGCTTGCCCGTGACAGCGAAGCATTATTGAGCGGGGGTTACCAGATTCGGCGTCTGGCAATGCTGGACATGTTCCCGCACACTGGTCATCTGGAATCGATGGTGTTGTTCGAGCACATCTAATGAGTTTGGCTTGTCGACTTCGACAGGCCCTTGTCCCTAAAGGAGAGGACGATGGTTGCGGTAAGAAGTGCACATTTAAATAAAGCTGGTGAGTTTGACCCTCAAAAATGGATCGCAAGTCTGGGGATTTCCAGCCAGCAGTCGTGTGAACGCTTAACCGAAACCTGGGCCTATTGTTTACGCACAACGCAGGGGCATCCGGACGCTGAACTGCTGTTGTGGCGCGGCGTGGAGATGGTTGAAATTCTCTCCATGCTGAACATGGACATCGAAACGCTACAGGCCGCACTGCTGTTCCCCCTGGCGGACGCCGACGTGGTGACGGAAGACGTCCTGCGTGAAAGCGTCGGCCAGTCCGTCGTGGCGCTCATCCACGGCGTGCGTGATATGGCAGCCATTCGTCAGCTTAAAGCCGCGCAAACTGACTCTGTCTCTTCCGAGCAGGTGGATAACGTTCGTCGTATGCTGCTGGCGATGGTAGATGATTTCCGCTGCGTGGTGATCAAGCTGGCCGAACGGGTTGCCCATCTGCGTGAAGTAAAGGATGCGCCGGAAGACGAGCGCGTCCTGGCCGCCAAAGAGTGTACGAATATCTATGCGCCGCTGGCGAACCGTCTGGGTATCGGGCAACTGAAGTGGGAGCTGGAAGATTACTGCTTCCGCTACCTGCATCCGGCGGAATACAAACGCATTGCAAAATTGCTGCACGAACGCCGCATTGACCGCGAGCACTATATCGAGGAATTTGTCAGCGGGCTGCGCCAGTCGATGAAAGAGGAGAATGTGCGCGCCGAGGTCTACGGGCGTCCAAAGCACATCTACAGCATCTGGCGCAAAATGCAGAAGAAACACCTCGCCTTTGACGAGCTGTTTGACGTGCGCGCGGTGCGTATCGTGGCGGAGCGTCTTCAGGACTGCTATGCCGCGCTGGGGATAGTGCATACTCACTTCCGCCATCTGCCGGATGAGTTCGATGACTACGTCGCGAACCCCAAACCAAACGGCTATCAGTCTATTCATACCGTGGTGCTCGGCCCTGGCGGCAAAACGGTGGAAATTCAGATCCGTACCAAACAGATGCACGAAGACGCCGAGCTGGGCGTGGCGGCGCACTGGAAATACAAAGAGGGTACCTCCGGCGGCGGTCGCTCCGGTCACGAGGACCGTATCGCCTGGCTGCGTAAGCTGATTGCGTGGCAGGAAGAGATGGCCGACTCCGGCGAAATGCTCGACGAAGTGCGCAGTCAGGTCTTCGACGATCGCGTCTACGTCTTTACCCCGAAAGGGGACGTGGTGGATTTGCCGGCAGGCTCCACGCCGCTCGATTTCGCCTACCACATCCACAGCGATGTGGGGCACCGTTGCATCGGGGCGAAGATCGGCGGACGTATCGTACCGTTTACCTACCAGCTCCAGATGGGCGATCAGATTGAAATCATCACCCAGAAGCAGCCAAACCCAAGCCGCGACTGGCTGAACCCGAACCTCGGTTACGTTACCACCAGCCGTGGGCGCTCAAAAATTCACGCCTGGTTCCGTAAGCAGGATCGTGACAAGAACATCCTTGCCGGTCGCCAGATCCTGGACGACGAGCTGGAACATATTGGTATTAGCCTGAAAGAAGCGGAGAAGTTCCTGCTGCCGCGCTACAACTTCAACGAGCTCGACGAACTGTTAGCGGCGATTGGCGGCGGCGATATCCGCCTGAACCAGATGGTGAACTTCCTGCAAGCGCAGTTCAACAAGCCAAGCGCAGCGGAGCAGGATGCGGCGGCGCTGAAACAGCTCCAGCAGAAAACCTACGCTCCGCAGCAGCGCAGCAAGGACAATGGCCGCGTGGTGGTTGAAGGGGTGGGTAACCTGATGCACCACATTGCCCGCTGCTGCCAGCCGATCCCGGGAGATGATATTGTCGGCTTTATCACCCAGGGGCGCGGGATCTCGATTCACCGCTCCGACTGCGACCAGCTTGCAGAGCTGCAATCGCATGCGCCGGAACGTATCGTGGAAGCCGTCTGGGGGGAGAGCTACTCGGCGGGTTACTCGCTGGTGGTGCGCGTCACTGCCAACGACCGCAGCGGCCTGCTGCGCGACATCACCACCATTCTCGCCAACGAGAAGGTCAACGTGCTGGGCGTTGCCAGCCGTAGCGATACCCGCGAGCAGCTTGCCACCATCGATATGACTATCGAAATCTATAACCTTCAGGTGCTGGGCCGCGTACTCGGCAAACTGAACCAGGTGCCGGATGTGATTGACGCGCGTCGTCTGCACGGCGGCTAAACATCCTCTTCTGTAGGCCGGGTAAGGCAACGCCGCCACCCGGCTCAGGCATTTAATGGAATCTGTTATGACTCAAATCGACCGCCTGCTCGGCATCATGAAACGCCTGCGCGACCCGGAAAACGGCTGCCCGTGGGATAAAGAGCAGACTTTCACCACCATTGCGCCTTACACGCTGGAAGAGACCTACGAAGTGCTGGACGCCATTTCGCGAGAGGATTTCGACGATCTGCGCGGTGAGCTGGGCGACCTGCTGTTCCAGGTGGTGTTCTACGCGCAGATGGCGCAGGAAGAGGGGCGCTTTAACTTTGACGATATCTGCGCCGCTATCAGCGACAAGCTGGAGCGTCGTCATCCGCATATCTTTGGTGATGCCTCCGCAGGCAACAGTGCGGAAGTGCTGGCGCGCTGGGAGCAGATAAAAAGCGCTGAACGCGCTGAAAAATCCCAGCACTCGGCGCTGGACGACATTCCCCTGAACCTTCCCGCGCTGATGCGCGCGCACAAAATTCAAAAGCGCTGCTCGGCGGTAGGGTTTGACTGGACCTCTCTCGGCCCGGTGCTGGAAAAAGTACACGAAGAGATCGACGAAGTGATGCATGAAGCGCAGCAGGCCGTTGTGGATGAAGCAAAGCTGGAAGAGGAGATGGGCGATCTGCTGTTTGCAACCGTCAACCTTTCACGCCACCTCGGTGTAAAAGCGGAAACCGCCCTGCAAAAAGCGAACATTAAATTCGAACGACGCTTTCGCGAAGTTGAGCGGATTGTGGCCTCGCGCGGCCTGGAAATGAGCGGGATTGACCTCGACGCGATGGAAGAAGTCTGGCAGGAAGTAAAACGCCAGGAACATGATCTCTAACGAGATTTTGCGATCAAGCGCAATTTGTGTGATTTTTTAAATGACAAGCGCTTGATTTGCGTCAAAAACATTTACCCAAAAGGGGCTATTTTCTCACTCCTTATGTTTGTCATGGCCTGGAATGGAGACGGAGAATGAAAGTTTGTGGCGCTCGTCGTGTTCGGGTATACTACTTTCCCGTCCTGGTTATTCCATCGTTTCACCCTAACTTCTCAGGTTCAGCATGACAACGAACTATATTTTTGTGACCGGCGGGGTCGTATCCTCTCTGGGTAAAGGCATTGCCGCAGCCTCCCTCGCAGCCATTCTTGAAGCCCGTGGCCTCAATGTGACCATGATGAAACTGGATCCGTACATCAACGTCGATCCTGGCACCATGAGCCCAACCCAACACGGGGAAGTGTTCGTTACTGAAGACGGCGCTGAAACCGATCTGGATCTTGGCCACTACGAGCGTTTCATCCGTACCAAAATGACCCGTCGTAACAACTTTACGACTGGCCGTATCTACTCTGACGTTCTGCGTAAAGAGCGCCGTGGTGACTACCTGGGCGCGACCGTGCAGGTCATCCCACACATCACTAACGCCATTAAAGAGCGTGTCCTTGCCGGTGGCGAAGGGCATGACGTTGTGCTGGTTGAAATCGGCGGTACCGTGGGGGATATCGAATCCCTGCCATTCCTCGAAGCGATTCGTCAGCTGGCGGTAGATATTGGTCGTGAGCACGCGCTGTTCATGCACCTGACGCTGGTGCCTTACATGGCGGCAGCAGGTGAAGTGAAAACCAAACCGACTCAGCACTCTGTTAAAGAGCTGCTCTCCATCGGTATTCAGCCTGACATCCTGGTTTGCCGTTCCGATCGCGCGATTCCGGCGAACGAACGTGCGAAAATTGCATTGTTCTGTAACGTGCCTGAAAAAGCCGTTATTTCAATGAAAGATGTCGATTCCATTTATAAAATCCCGGGCCTGTTGAAATCACAGGGTCTGGACGATTATATTTGTAAACGATTCAGCTTGAACTGTCCGGAAGCTAACCTGTCTGAATGGGAGCAGGTGATTTACGAAGAAGCCAATCCGGGCGGCGAAGTGACTATCGGTATGGTCGGCAAGTACATCGAACTGCCAGATGCCTATAAGTCAGTTATCGAAGCGCTGAAACACGGTGGTCTGAAGAATCGCGTCTCTGTGAACATCAAGCTGATTGATTCGCAGGATGTGGAGACGCGCGGCGTCGAAATTCTCAAAGATCTGGATGCGATTCTCATCCCTGGCGGCTTCGGCTACCGTGGTGTTGAAGGCAAGATCGCCACTGCACGCTATGCGCGTGAAAACAATATTCCATACCTCGGTATCTGCCTGGGTATGCAGGTTGCGCTGATTGAATTTGCGCGCAACGTAGCGGGAATGGAAAACGCGAACTCTACGGAATTTGTGCCAGACTGTAAGTACCCTGTTGTGGCGCTGATTACGGAATGGCGCGACGAAGACGGTAACGTCGAAGTCCGTACCGAGAAGAGCGATCTGGGTGGCACCATGCGTCTTGGCGCACAGGCCTGCCAGCTGTCCGACGATAGCGTGGTACGCAAGCTGTACGGCGAGCCGGTCATCACCGAGCGCCATCGTCACCGCTATGAAGTCAACAACATGTTGTTGAAACAAATTGAAGCTGCGGGTCTGCGTGTTGCGGGCCGTTCCGGGGATGATCAGTTAGTCGAGATCATCGAAGTGCCTAACCATCCGTGGTTCGTGGCCTGCCAATTCCACCCGGAATTTACTTCAACGCCGCGTGACGGGCATCCGCTGTTTGCAGGCTTCGTGAAAGCCGCCAGCGAGTACCAGAAGCGTCAGGCGAAGTAAAAAAAGTTAGAACGGCAACGCGTACCTTTGGTACGCGTTGTTTGTCTGGAGTTTTAGTTTAACTTGTACTGAGGAAAATCTAATGTCCAAAATCGTTAAAGTCATCGGTCGTGAAATCATCGACTCCCGTGGTAACCCGACCGTTGAAGCTGAAGTTCATCTGGAAGGTGGTTTCGTCGGTATGGCAGCGGCTCCATCAGGTGCTTCTACAGGTTCCCGCGAAGCGCTGGAACTGCGTGATGGCGACAAATCCCGTTTCATGGGCAAAGGCGTACTGAAAGCGGTTGGCGCTGTTAACGGTCCTATTGCTCAGGCTATCGTTGGCAAAGATGCTAAAGATCAGGCTGGCATCGACAAGATCATGATCGATCTGGACGGTACTGAAAACAAATCTAACTTCGGTGCGAACGCAATCCTGGCGGTTTCCCTGGCGAACGCCAAAGCGGCAGCAGCAGCTAAGGGCATGCCACTGTTCGAGCACATTGCTGAACTGAACGGCACCCCAGGTAAATACTCTATGCCTGTACCAATGATGAACATCATCAACGGTGGTGAGCACGCAGACAACAACGTTGATATTCAGGAATTCATGATTCAGCCAGTTGGCGCGAAAACCCTGAAAGAAGCGGTACGTATGGGTTCTGAAGTGTTCCACAACCTGGCTAAAGTTCTGAAAGCTAAAGGTATGAACACGGCTGTTGGTGACGAAGGCGGCTACGCGCCAAACCTGGGTTCTAACGCAGAAGCACTGGCTGTTATCGCTGAAGCGGTTAAAGCAGCAGGCTACGAGCTGGGCAAAGACATCACCCTGGCGATGGACTGCGCAGCATCTGAATTCTACAAAGACGGTAAATACGTTCTGGCTGGCGAAGGCAACAAAGCGTTCACCTCTGAAGAGTTCACCCACTTCCTGGAAGACCTGACCAAACAGTACCCAATCGTGTCTATCGAAGACGGTCTGGACGAGTCTGACTGGGATGGTTTCGCATACCAGACCAAAGTACTGGGCGACAAAATCCAGCTGGTTGGTGACGATCTGTTCGTAACCAACACCAAGATCCTGAAAGAAGGCATCGAGAAAGGTATCGTTAACTCCATCCTGATCAAATTCAACCAGATCGGTTCTCTGACCGAAACGCTGGCTGCGATCAAAATGGCGAAAGACGCTGGCTACACCGCGGTTATCTCTCACCGTTCTGGCGAAACTGAAGATGCTACCATCGCTGACCTGGCTGTGGGTACCGCTGCTGGCCAGATCAAAACCGGTTCTATGAGCCGTTCTGACCGTGTTGCTAAATACAACCAGCTGATTCGTATCGAAGAAGCGCTGGGCGAAAAAGCACCTTACAACGGTCGTAAAGAGATCAAAGGCCAGGCATAAGCCTGAACCTTCGTTCTTATGAAAAAACCCGCTTCGGCGGGTTTTTTGTTTTCTATAGCAGAAGCGGCAACGTGGCGCTTGCCGTTTGCTGGCTAACGTCACCGTAATGGCTGTCTACTGCAATAAGGGAAGTGGTTAGCAGTTCAACCAGCAGCATCACGCCAACCTTGGCATTGAGCGCACCCGCGCTCAGCGGTCCCTCGGGTTTGGCTGCAACCAGCTGTAAATCGCTCAGGGAGGCCAGCGGGCTGCGAGGCGTATTGCTGAGCGCCAGTACCTTAACGCCCCTCTTGCGGGCGAGTTTCACCACGTGAAGCAGATCCCGTGTAGAGCCGGAACTTGAGATGGCCACCACCAGCGTCTCTTTCGAGAGCGTCGTCGCATTCATGGCGGCGCGATGCATATCGCTAAACAGCTGCGCGGGTTTGCCCAGCCGCAGGAGCTTGTAATGCAAATATTCCCCCAGAATCGCGCTGGCCGCCACTCCGTAAATTTGCACTGACTGCGCCTGATGCAGGGCCAGTGTCGCCTGTTCAAGCTGGGCCCGGTCGAGGAGTTTTGCGGTATCTTGCAGCGCCTGGACAGACTCATCCACCACGTTATCTATTGCATCTCCTGCCTGACGCTCCGGCAAACCCTGCTGAATATCCAGCGCAAGCGCCATTTTAAATTCGTTATATCCCTTACAGCCCAGCGTGCGGCAAAGGCGTGTGACGCTGGCCTCGCTGGTGCCGCTTTCACGCGCCAGCTCGGTGATCGTCAGGTAGAGCACCCTGGCAGGATCGTTGAGGACAAACTCCCCCAGTTTTTGTTGCGTTGGGCTGTACCCGGAAGCCTCCTGGCGTAGCTTCAGCAGCAGGTTTTCATGGTCCGACATGCTAGATCCTTAATGCGTTTCTCTGCCAACTAGTGTGGCGGAAAGCGGGGGAGAGATGCCAGTCATTTCGAAAAAGTATGATCGGCGTCCTGGTTTTTGGTGGTAATTTTCACAATTAAAAATATATGTGGTAAAAATTTTCATCAACAACCAGGGGGATAAAAAAATGATGCAAATGTTCAGCGGAGCGTCTTCCGGCGGATGGTTTGAAAAAGCGCAGCGCTTTGGCAAATCCTTTATGTTACCCATCGCCATACTGCCCGCAGCAGGTCTGTTGCTGGGGATCGGCGGGGCGCTATCGAATCCGAATACGCTTACCGCGTATCCATTTTTAGACGTTGGCTGGCTACAGGCCATCTTTACCATCATGAGCAGCGCAGGCTCGATTGTGTTTGCAAACCTGTCGGTACTGTTTGCTGTTGGGGTCGCCGTTGGGCTGGCGAAAAATGATAAAGGCACGGCAGGGCTGGCGGCGTTGCTCGCTTATCTGGTGATGAATGCCACTATCAATGCGCTGCTGATCCTGACCGGAAAACTGGCGCATGAGAACCCGGGCGCCGTAGGGCAGGGCATGACGCTGGGTATTCAGACGCTTGAAACGGGCGTGTTTGGTGGGGTAGTTATTGGGCTGGTGACCTGCGCACTGCATCATCGATTTAATAAAATCGCGCTTCCGCAATTCCTGGGCTTTTTTGGCGGCTCGCGCTTTGTTCCGATTATCAGCTCGCTGGCGGCGATACTCGTCGGGGCGCTCATGACCGTTGTTTGGCCGCACTTCCAGAAGCTGATCTTTGGCCTCGGCGGTCTGGTGGACGCCACCGGCTATCTGGGCACCCTGCTGTACGGTTTTATCCTGCGCATGCTTGGCCCGTTTGGTTTGCACCACATCTTCTATCTTCCGTTCTGGACCACCGCGCTTGGCGGCAGTGAAATTGTTAACGGTCACCTGGTTGAGGGCACACAGCGGATCTTCTTCGCCCAGCTCGCCGACCCGAACACGCAGCATTTCTATGAGGGCACGTCGCGCTTCATGTCCGGGCGCTTTATTACCATGATGTTTGGCCTGCTGGGCGCCTGCCTTGCGATGTACCACACGGCCAGGCCGGAGAATAAGAAGCGCGTCGCCGGGCTGCTGCTTTCTGCGGCGTTAACTTCTTTCCTGACCGGCATTACTGAGCCTGTCGAGTTCTCATTCCTGTTTATTGCCCCTGTGCTGTACGTCATTCATGCGCTGTTTGACGGGCTGGCGTTCATGCTCGCGCACATTCTGCACATCACCATCGGACAAACTTTCTCCGGCGGGTTTATTGATTTCGTGCTGTTCGGCATTTTGCAGGGGGAAGCGAAAACTAACTGGATGTTCGTCCCGCTGGTGGGCGTACCGTGGTTCTTCCTTTACTACTGTACCTTCCGCTATCTGATCAAACGTTTTGATTTTGCCACGCCGGGCCGTGAAAAGGAGGCGTTGGCTGACGAGGCTACCCTGCCGCAAAGCGAGCGCGCCGCGGCGGTGATCGCCGGGCTGGGAGGAAAAGACAATCTGGATGACGTTGACTGCTGCGCCACGCGCCTTCGCGTCACGGTGAAAGACGGTAGCAAAGTCAATGAATCTGCACTGAAAGCGACCGGCGCGCGCGGCGTAATCGTCCGCGGCAACGGTGTCCAGGTCATCTATGGCCCGCACGTCACCATTATCAAAAACGAAGTGGAAGAGATCTTATCGTAATGAAAACTGTACTGGATAACCTGAAAGGAAAACTGGTCGTCTCCTGCCAGGCGCTGGAAAACGAACCGCTGCACAGCCCGTTTATTATGTCGCGAATGGCGCTGGCGGCGGCCCAGGGCGGTGCCGCTGCGATCCGCGCCAATAGCGTGGTGGATATCGAGGCTATCAAAGGGCTGGTCTCACTGCCGGTCATCGGCATCATCAAACGAGACTATCCGGACAGCGAGGTGTTCATCACCGCGACGCTCAAAGAAGTGGATGAGCTGATGGCGGTCGCCCCGGAGATCGTTGCGCTGGATGCGACCGCCCGGAAACGGCCCGGTGGCGTATCGCTGGACATGCTGATCGCGCAGATCCGCACCCGTTACCCTTCGCTGCTGCTGATGGCGGATATTGCCACCATGCAGGAGGCCGTGACCGCGCAGGTGCTGGGATTTGATTGTGTCGGAACCACCCTTTACGGTTATACGGCGGAGACCGCGGGCCATTCGCTACCGGAAAATGACTGCGCGTTTTTGAAAGAGGTGCTGTCTGCCGTCACGATCCCCGTGATTGCCGAAGGTAACGTGGATACCCCCGATCGCGCGGCCAGGTGTCTGGCGCTGGGGGCGCACACGGTTGTCGTCGGCGGGGCGATCACCCGACCGCAGCAAATTACGGAACGGTTTATGGCGGCAATTGGCGCGCAAAGCACCGATGGAGCATGATCATCTGACGGGGATCTGCGATACTTATCGTTTATCCCCTTAACAGAGTTGACTATGCAGTACCCGATTAACGAGATGTTCCAGACCCTTCAAGGCGAGGGTTACTTTACCGGCGTTCCCGCTATCTTTATTCGTTTACAGGGATGCCCGGTTGGCTGCGCCTGGTGTGATACCAAACATACGTGGGATAAGCTCGCAGATCGGGAAGTGTCGCTGTTCAGCATTCTGGCGAAAACCAAAGAGAGCGATAAATGGGGCGCGGGCAGCGCGGAAGATCTGCTTGCCATTATTGGTCGTCAGGGCTGGACGGCGCGGCACGTGGTGATCACCGGCGGGGAACCCTGCATTCATGATCTGATGCCGCTCACCGAACTGCTCGAAAAGAACGGCTATAGCTGTCAGATTGAAACCAGCGGTACCCATGAAGTGCGCTGCTCCCATTCAACGTGGGTAACGGTTTCACCGAAAGTGAATATGCGCGGCGGGTATGACGTACTGTCGCAGGCGCTTGAGCGTGCTGATGAGATCAAACATCCGGTGGGGCGCGTGCGTGACATCGAAGCGCTGGATGAACTGCTGGCGACGCTGACGGACGAAAAGCAGCGCGTGATCGCGCTACAGCCTATCAGCCAGAAAGACGATGCGACCCGTCTGTGCATTGAAACCTGTATCGCCCGCAACTGGCGCCTGTCGATGCAGACGCACAAATATCTGAACATTGCCTGATACTTTTGTGGCCCCGCTTAACGCGGGGCTTTTGTTGTTGGCAGTAATGCCCAGGTCACTACGGCTGACCCAAGGCAAATCGCACTGTTGAAAAGCAAGGCATACTGCGCGGCACTGGCCGTTCCCATCGGCAGCCATAGCGCGTACAGCGATGCGGTGACCGCGATCCCCATTGCGCCGCCCAGGGAACTGCCCATCTTATAGATCCCTGAAGCCACCCCCACTTTGTTTTCAGGGGCATTCATTACCGCCGTGTCCGTTGAGGGCGTGGCGTAACATCCGAGCCCCAGCCCGAATAAAATATTGCTCAGAAAGACGGTGACAATGTAGACCTCTTTGCTTAAGAAGGTGCATGAAATCAGCGTAATACCTGTTGCGGTCAGCAGCGGGCCGGTCATCATCGGCAGCCTGGCGCCATAGCGCTGAAGCAGTTTTTCTCCCACCCGGATCATCGCCAGTACGGTAACCAGATACCCCAGCGTCATCATGCCGGTCTGTAGCGGTGACAGATGATGGCCTTGCTGCAACCAGATGCTGGCGATCATCATGGTGCCAATGCAGCCGTTGAGCAGGAAATTTGAGAATACCGAGGCGCTATAGGCCCGGTTTTTAAACAGGGCGAAATCGATCAGTGCCGCATCGCCTTTCCGTCGCCCGGTAACGACAAAGCACATCAGTGCAATCACGGCTCCACACAGTACAAGAAGCGATAAACTGCTGCTCCAGCCCCAGCTGTGTCCTTTGCTGATAAACAGATTGAACAGCACCAGCATAAGGACAAAACTCACCAGGCCGCTGATATCCAGTTTGTGTCGACACGCATCAGGGCTGCGGCTTTCCGGGGTGGCGCGGATAAGCAATAGCGCGGCCAGAGCCACCACCATGGAGAAAATAAATATCCAGCGCCAGCCCAGCGTGGTGGCGATGGCGCCTCCCACAAACGAGCTCAGGCCACTGCCGCCCCAGGAGCCGATAACCCAGAAACTGATGGCGCGCTGGCGTGCTTTACCGTCATACCAGGTCTTAATCAGCGCCAGCGTGGCGGGCATGATGCAGGCCGCTGATAGCCCCTGTATCGCTCTTCCCAACAGAAACAGGACGGGCTCCCATGAAATGAACAGCAGACCACTCCCGATCATGCTCAGGATCAGGCCAATCATGGTCAGTCGCATGCGCCCAAACTTATCGGCAAACCCACCGCAGGCAACGACAAAACAGCCGCTGAACAATGCGCTAAGGCTGACGGCCAGCGTAAGGGTTTCGAGGGCAATATCGAGGCTATTCTGCATGGCCGGAACCACGTTGATAACCGACTGGGCAAACAGCCAGAATGTCAGAACGCTCATGACGATACCCGCCAGCAGCCGATCGTTACCGGCGTAGGCGGATGCGCCTGTCAGGGAAACGGTACTCATAGTGCAGCCCTCCCGGGAAGGTGCGAATCAGCGCAGATAGTGTTCGGTCAGTGCGGCCCACAGCGCCGCGCCGGTGAGGAGAATGTTGTCGTTAAAGTCGTAACCCGGGTTATGTACCATGCAGCGGTCCGGCTCATCGCCGGCGCCAAGGGTGAAATAGCATCCATTGGGATTTTTCTCGAGCATGAAAGCAAAGTCTTCGCTGCCCATAAACGCATTCACCTCCGCGACGGAATCCTGACCGAACAGATCGGTGGCGACGTTGCGCACCATCTCATTGGCTTGCGGATTGTTTTTCAGTACCGGGCTGCCGTTAATGTGTCGAATGGTGGCCGTCGCATTGAAACTTTCCGCCTGTGCAACGGCGATATCATGGATACGCTGTAGCACGGTTTGCCGCACGCGTTCATCCAGCGTGCGCACGGTAAGTTTCATCAATACTTTGTCGTTGATAATGTTGGGGGCATGTCCGGCCTGAATGCTGCCTACGGTAACGACGGCAGGCTGGAAGGGGGTAATGTTGCGCGAAATAATGGACTGTAAAGCGATAGTGATATGACAGGCAACCAGGGTGGCGTCAACGGTATGTTCTGGCACCGCACCGTGACCCCCCACGCCGTTAACCTCAATATGAAGGGTGTCGGAAGAGGCCATCATGGCGCCATCGCGCAGACCAATTTTTCCGAGGGGCTGTGACGGCATATTGTGCAGACCAAAGATGTGGTCGCAGGGGAACAGGTCAAACAAACCGTCCTCTACCATAACGCGTCCGCCATACAGAAGTTCTTCCGCGGGCTGAAAAATAAGGTGCAGCGTGCCGTTAAAATTACGGGTGCGTGCCAGGTACTCCGCTGCATACAGGAGCGTTGTGGTGTGGCCGTCATGACCGCAGCCGTGGAATTTACCCTCAACGGTACTGCTCCACGCCTTGCCGTTGTTTTCCTGCATTGGCAGCGCATCCATATCGGCGCGCAGGCCCAGGCGTTTATGCCCGTTACCCACCTTCAGTGTGCCGACCACACCGGTTTTCGCCAGCCCGCGATGAACCTCATATCCCCATTCCTGAAGCAGCGCAGCAACGCGATCGCTCGTGTTGTGCTCCTCAAAACCAATTTCAGGATGCTGATGAAAATAGCGCCGTAATTCAGTGAACCGAGCTTCGTTGCCACGCAGAGCTTCGATAATTGGATGTGTCATTTTTGTTATCCTTTTTCTGCCAAACGATGATAATTTCGAGTCTATGACGATCGTCCCGCCTGAAAATGCATTTTTTTGTTGTAAAGCGACGGCTTTATTTTGATTGTTTTTCATACAATTCAGTTATGACAAAAAAGATCAGGTCATTTTTTGTCTTTGGTGAGGGGTAAGATGGCGCAACGGGGAGATGAGTTTTGGATAGAGATTCAGGACATTCGCCACTGCGTGGAGGATGAAGGCGATACGCTAACGTTGCTCTGGATGCTGGAAGGGCGGGCAGAGCTGAACACCGATGTGGGACATGACATCCTGGAGGCCAATACCCTTGCCATCATAAACCGTCATCGGCGCTGGCAGTTCACGAGCGAAACGGCAAATGTCACCCTGCGCGTAACCCTTTCCGGGCGCTGGGTCGTCCAGCTCTGCAATGATTTTTTTGCCCATGATTATGCTGTACCGGCAGAAGCCGGAGGCGTCTGGCCCCAATGCGATGCGCTTCGCGATCTGCTGCGCCAGCTTCTTGTGGTCACCCTCATCAACGACCCGCACCGCTACCGGCTGGAGGCGTACCGCTGGCTGAGCGAGATATTGCTGTTGCTGACCAGCCGCTTTCAACAGCCCGCCCGTATGCTGTCCCGGGAACTTTCCTCAGCGCACAGCAAACGCATCGCCCGGGTGATAGAGCGGATCAATGCCAGTTATTCCCGCCGTATTACGCTTGCGGAAATCGCCGCGAGTGAATATGTTTCTGAAGCCTGGCTCTCTCGTCTCTTTCGCAAGGAGGTGGGTATCAGTTTCATGCAGTACATCACCCGCCTGCGGCTGGAAAAGGCGGCCGACGCTCTCCGGCTGACGAACCGACCGCTGCACCAGATTGCGCTTGAGCAGGGTTTCGCCAGCACGCGTATGATGAGCGATCGGTTCAGGCGTGTTCACAATATGTCTCCGGGTGAGTTTCGTAAGGCCCGACGCCAGCACCCGGAGGCGGCACGTATTCGGACGGACAGGCGTGAGCAGCGCTATCCGATCGCCGTGGACAAGCTGTTTAGCCTGCTCAATGAACCGGTGGTGCGCGGTTGGGGAGCCTCGCCGCTCGTCGTTCACCCGCAGCAGGAGCAGAGACTGGATCTTGAGCAGCTCAATCCTCTTTCTGCCTCGCTGCGCCGTATGCGGGTGGTCATTACCCTGCGTGAGCTCGACGATTTGCTCCGTGAGGACGTTCGACAAAATCTGGAGGCGATAAATCAGGCCATTCCCATTGAGGGAATTGATATCGCCGAACCTTTTCTCAGCAGTCGTCTGTTTGCTACCGGGTGGGATGACCCCCAGATGGCAGGCTACGCCTGCTGGTACAATCTGCATCAGCTCTTCACCTGGCTGGCAAAAAAGCAGTGGACGGTGCTACTGCACACCGGCGTAACGACCCGCCGCGATCTTCTCACCCGCTTTTTACAACAGTCGGTTAATCATTTTGCGCCAGAGATCACCGCGGGCTGGCACTTCGTCATGCACTGGTCAACACAGGCGAGTGAGGAGACCCGGGAGCAGGTCTGGCTGGCCCAGCAAAAGGCAATACGAACTTATCTTCCGCAGGCAAAGTTTGGTTTATGGCACCGATTTGCCCCCGTCAGCGCGGGCGTAAGCGACGATACCCTGTTCAGTTCAGCCATCCTGATGCAGGCCGATTTTCTTGCCTGTTCTGCCGATGCCAATGAACTTCTCGATCCCGCGCAGCTGGAGGTAACCCCTCTCTCCTCAACGGAAAATTATCCGATACTGAAGGTCCGCCAGATCCTCGCTGCCCTTCGCCTGCGAAAATGTTCGCTTCCCGTCTGGCTTCTCTCCTGGAATACCCTCACCGGCAACACGCGGGCGACAAACGGCTGGTTTTTCCGTGGGGCGCTGCTGATGCAGAACCTGCTCGGGCTTTCGGAGCAGGTCTGGCTGGCGGGATTCTGGCTCAATTCGGGTCTTCAGGGAGAAGCCCGTGCGAACAACACCATCGATACCTCAAGCCTTGCGCTACAGTATAACCATGGTCTGCCGCGTCCGGTTTATTGGGTACTCTGGCTCTGGCAACGTCTGCGGGGCGAGGTGCTGGTCAATGATAAGCGTGTCCTGCTTACGCGCCATCGCAATGGTTATCAGCTGTTGCTGCGTAATGTGGTGGTTTTTAATCCGCTCCTATCCAGTGAAGAAGCCTTCATCCAGCGTTTTCGCCAGCAGTATCATTTACACCTGAAGGGAATGCGCGGTAAATGGCGAATTAAATGCCATCTGTTTGATCAGCACAACGGCGCGCTCTATCCGTTGCTTGAAGGGGTTGGCAGCGAAAGCGGCCCCGATGAAGAGATGTGGCGCTGGATAGCGCATAAAGCGCGTCCAACGCTTTCCGTACGCGATGAACGCCTTTATGACGGCTGGCAACTGAGTGAATCACTGGAGAGTAATGCGCTGGTGCTCTACGAGTTTACGCCGCTCGTGCCTCGTGAGGCCGAAACGGAGGAGATTCACTCCCCGCGGTAGACGCAGCCTGCCGTGCAGGTCTCTTTGATCATCACCGCGCTCAGCAGCGGGACCAGCGGTTTCATCTGATCCCAAATCCATTTCGCCAGCACCTCGCTGGTCGGGTTTTCAAGGCCCGGAATATCATTCAGATAGTAGTGATCGAGACGATCGTAGGTCGGCTTAAACGCGGCCTTCAGTTCGGCAAAGTCCATGATCCAGCCCGTATGGGGATCGACTTCACCGGTGATTTCAAGACGCACCATAAACGAGTGTCCATGCAGGCGGCCACATTTGTGCCCGGCAGGAACGTGTGGAAGGTGGTGTGCGGCTTCGAAGGTGAAATCTTTAAACAGTGTGGTGGACATCATAGCTCTCAGGAATGCGGAAAAAACCGCCGCATAGTACCGGAAAGCACAATTTTTATCATTAACTAAAACGGCTCTGAACTATCGCCGCCTCGTATTCATGGTGTTTATCGACTTTTTTTGTTTTATTTCAGATGGTTATTTAATCGCTTTTATCGTTAAGAACGATAACTAAAACAGGTTAGTCCATTTGGTTATTTATTATTTCCATCCCTTCTTTAATTGTTATTATCCCCGCCGTTAACCTTATCTTCAGTTTGGATTTATTCGCTTAAAGTCCGCTTTGCTACTGGAACATAACGACGCATGACAACACAGGCCCCACCTTCAAATTTGCTTCCCCTTAACCCGGAGCAACTGGCGCGCCTCCAGGCCGCGACTTCCGATTTTTCACCCACCCAGCTCGCCTGGGTCTCCGGCTATTTCTGGGGAATGCTGAACCAGCAGCCGGGTGCTGTGGCTGGCGTCCCGCCAACGGCCGTTGAAATTCCTGCCATCACGCTTATCTCCGCTTCGCAAACGGGTAATGCCCGTCGTGTGGCCGAAGCGCTGCGTGATGACCTGCTCGCCGCGAAGCTGAACGTTAACCTGGTCAACGCCGGGGATTATAAATTCAAACAGATCGCGTCAGAAAAACTGCTGGTGGTGGTGGCGTCAACGCAGGGCGAAGGCGAGCCTGCGGAAGAAGCCGTCGCGCTGCATAAGTTCCTGTTCTCGAAAAAAGCGCCAAAGCTCGAGGGCACCGCCTTTGCCGTCTTCGGCCTCGGTGACACGTCCTATGAATTTTTCTGCCAGTCCGGTAAAGATTTCGACAGCAAGCTGGCGGAGCTGGGTGCAGAGCGCCTGCTGGATCGCGTAGACGCTGATGTCGAATACCAGGCCGCCGCCGCCGAATGGCGGGCGCGCATCGTTGAGGTGCTGAAGGCCCGCGTCCCGAAAGAGACGCCAGCGCAGGCCGCCGTTACCGCAGCGGGCACCGTCAACGAAATCCACACCAGCCCTTACACGAAAGAGGCGCCGCTGACGGCGACCCTGTCGGTAAACCAGAAAATCACGGGCCGTGATTCGGAAAAAGACGTGCGCCATATCGAAATCGATCTCGGTGACTCCGGCCTGCGTTATCAGCCTGGCGATGCGCTGGGCGTCTGGTATCAGAACGATCCGGCGCTGGTGAAAGAGCTGGTCGAACTGCTGTGGCTGAAAGGCACAGAGCCGGTCCAGGTGGAGGGTAAAACCTTACCGCTCTCTGAGGCGCTTCAGTGGCATTTCGAGCTGACGGTGAACACCGCCAACATCGTTGAAAACTACGCCACCTTAACCCGCAGCGAATCGCTCCTTCCGCTGGTCGGGGATAAGGCGAAGTTACAGCAATACGCGGCGACAACGCCGATTGTCGATATGGTGCGTTTCTCACCGGCACAGCTGGATGCCGACGCGCTGATCGGCCTGCTGCGTCCACTGACGCCGCGTCTTTACTCCATCGCCTCCTCACAGGCGGAAGTGGAAAACGAAGTCCACATCACCGTTGGCGTGGTGCGTTACGACATCGAAGGCCGCGCGCGGGCGGGCGGGGCCTCGGGCTTCCTGGCCGACCGCGTGGAAGAAGAGGGCGAGGTGCGCGTCTTTATCGAGCACAACGACAACTTCCGTCTGCCGGCGAACCCGGAAACGCCGGTGATCATGATTGGCCCGGGCACCGGCATCGCACCGTTCCGCGCCTTTATGCAGCAGCGTGCAGCGGACGAGGCACCGGGTAAAAACTGGCTGTTCTTCGGCAACCCGCATTTTACCGAAGATTTCCTCTACCAGGTTGAATGGCAGCGCTACGTCAAAGAGGGTGTGCTGACCCGCATCGATCTGGCCTGGTCTCGTGACCAGAAAGAAAAAGTATACGTACAAGACAAACTGCGCGAACAGGGCGCAGAGCTGTGGCGCTGGATCAATGACGGTGCCCACATTTATGTCTGCGGCGACGCCAATCGCATGGCGAAAGACGTTGAGCAGGCACTGCTGGAAGTGATTGCCGAATTCGGCGGTATGGATGCCGAAACGGCGGATGAA
This sequence comes from Enterobacter cloacae complex sp. CDL013, assembly GCF_049238805.1. NCBI lineage: Bacteria > Pseudomonadati > Pseudomonadota > Gammaproteobacteria > Enterobacterales > Enterobacteriaceae > Enterobacter > Enterobacter cloacae complex sp. CDL013. The sequence goes on from NZ_JBMKGT010000001.1 coordinate 505,848, forward strand.
TTTTTAAGTGAGCTGCGCGTAGAGCGCCGTTATCAGCGAGATGTCTACTAATGAGCGAAAAACATCCTGGCCCACTGGTGGTCGAAGGCAAACTGTCTGATGCCGAGCGCATGAAGGTAGAGAGCAACTACCTGCGCGGTACCATTGCCGAAGATTTAAATGACGGCCTGACCGGCGGTTTCAAAGGCGACAACTTCCTGCTGATCCGTTTCCACGGTATGTACCAGCAGGACGACCGCGATATCCGCGCCGAACGTGCCGAGCAGAAGCTGGAGCCGCGTCACGCGATGCTGCTGCGCTGTCGTCTGCCGGGTGGCATCATCACCACCAAACAGTGGCAGGCGATCGACAAGTTTGCCCATGACAACACGATTTACGGCAGCATTCGTCTGACCAACCGTCAGACCTTCCAGTTCCACGGCATTCTGAAGAAGAACGTCAAGCCGGTTCACCAGATGCTGCACTCCGTGGGTCTGGACGCGCTGGCGACCGCCAACGACATGAACCGTAACGTGCTCTGCACCTCGAATCCGTACGAGTCCGAACTGCACGCCGAAGCGTACGAGTGGGCGAAAAAAATCTCCGAACATCTGCTGCCACGCACGCGTGCCTATGCGGAGATCTGGCTCGATCAGGAGAAAGTCGCCACCACCGATGAAGAGCCGATCCTCGGTCAGACCTACCTGCCGCGTAAGTTCAAAACCACGGTGGTGATCCCGCCGCAGAACGATATCGACCTGCACGCCAACGACATGAACTTCGTGGCGATTGCCGAAAACGGCAAGCTGGTCGGCTTTAACCTGCTGGTGGGCGGCGGTTTGTCCATTGAGCATGGGAACAAGAAAACCTACGCCCGCACCGCGAGCGAGTTCGGCTTCCTGCCGCTGGAGCACACGCTGGCAGTGGCTGAGGCGGTGGTTACTACCCAGCGCGACTGGGGTAACCGTACCGATCGTAAAAACGCGAAAACCAAATACACTCTGGAGCGCGTAGGCGTCGAGACGTTCAAAGAAGAAGTGGAGCGTCGCGCGGGCATCAAGTTTGAGCCGATCCGCCCTTACGAATTTACCGGTCGCGGCGATCGCATCGGCTGGGTTAAAGGTATCGATAATAAATGGCACCTGACGCTGTTTATCGAAAACGGCCGTATTCTTGATTATCCGGGCCGTCCGCTGAAAACCGGCCTGCTGGAAATCGCGAAGATCCACAAAGGCGAGTTCCGTATCACCGCTAACCAGAACCTGATCGTCGCCAGCGTGCCGGAAAGCGAAAAGGCGAGAATTGAAGAGCTGGCCCGCGAGCACGGGTTGATGAATGCGGTGAGCGCGCAGCGTGAAAACTCGATGGCCTGCGTGTCGTTCCCGACCTGTCCGCTGGCGATGGCCGAAGCCGAGCGTTTCCTGCCGTCCTTCACTGATAAAGTGGAAGCGATTCTGGAAAAACATGGTATTCCGGACGAGCATATTGTTATGCGCGTGACGGGCTGCCCGAACGGCTGCGGTCGCGCGATGCTGGCCGAACTCGGTCTGGTAGGGAAAGCGCCGGGTCGCTATAACCTGCACCTGGGCGGTAACCGTATCGGGACGCGTATTCCGCGTATGTTCCGCGAGAACATCACCGAGCCGGAAATTCTCGATTCCCTCGACGTGCTTATCGGACGCTGGGCGAAAGAGCGCGAAGCGGGTGAAGGCTTCGGCGACTTTACGGTACGTGCGGGCATCATTCGCCCGGTGCTCGATCCCGCAAGGGATTTCTGGGAGTAACCACGAGAGGTAATTATGTCCGTACTCGATCTAAACGCGCTTAACGCATTGCCAAAAGTCGAACGCATTCTGGCACTCGCAGAAACTAACGCCCAACTGGAAAAGCTGGACGCCGAAGGGCGTGTGGCGTGGGCGCTGGAAAACCTGCCGGGAGACTATGTGCTTTCGTCGAGCTTTGGCATTCAGGCGGCGGTCAGTCTGCATCTGGTGAATCAGATCCGTCCGGACATTCCGGTGATCCTCACCGATACCGGCTATCTGTTCCCGGAGACCTATCAGTTTATCGACGAGCTGACGGATAAGCTCAGGCTGAACCTGAAAGTCTACCGTGCGACGGAAAGCGCGGCCTGGCAGGAGGCGCGTTACGGCAAGCTGTGGGAGCAGGGCGTTGAGGGCATTGAGAAATACAATGAGATCAACAAGGTCGAGCCGATGAACCGGGCGCTAAAAGAGCTGAACGCTCAGACCTGGTTTGCGGGCCTGCGCCGCGAGCAGTCCGGGAGCCGGGCCACGCTGCCGGTGCTGGCGGTGCAGCGCGGCGTGTTCAAAGTGCTGCCGATCATCGACTGGGATAACCGCACGGTGTATCAGTATCTGCAAAAGCACGGGCTGAAGTACCATCCGCTGTGGGATCAAGGCTACCTGTCGGTAGGCGACACCCACACCACGCGTAAATGGGAACCGGGAATGGCGGAAGAAGAGACGCGATTCTTCGGGCTGAAGCGCGAGTGCGGGCTGCACGAAGGGTAATGTTTTTTCGCCCGGTGGCGCTGCGCTTACCGGGCCTACAACGGCTTAATTCTCCCTCTCCCCGTGGGTGGTTCCCCAGTAATTTGAAAGCAAAAGCGATAACGTTGCCTCAGAATAACTGAGGGCTTTCAGCGATGCCTCGGTCCGGCTGTAAATCGCTGAGGCGTTTCCTGTAGGCCGGGGCGAGGCGCAGGGATGCGCCGAGAGGGCGGGCTTTACAGGGATGTTACCTCCGCCCGTCCCCGATAAGCCGGAAGGAAAAAGCCGGAGGCACCGCGAAGCGGCGATTTTCCGCCGGAAGCCCGGGTCGCCAGGGTGGTGGCGACTGAGCCACCCTGGCACGTTCACCGGTCATGTCGTGACAGAGTAGCAAGGAACATAAAGTGAACGGAATGACCACCAGAGCCGTATGTTCCCCCTCACCCCAGCCCTCTCCCTCAAGGGAGAGGGGGCCGTCTGTGCAGGCATTATTTTGTGGGGAACCCTCAGCCCCGTGGGAGAGGGTTGGGGTGAGGGCATAAGGCCGCACTATGCTTAACGGCCTCAGGCTTTCCCCGCTTTCGCCAGCTCCTTCACCAGCGGCAGCATCACTTTCACGACATCCCGGCTGCGGTGCTCAATCCGCTGCGGCAGCGCTTTATCAATGTGCTGCTGATTATCCAGCCGCACATCATGCCAGCTGGTCCCGTCCGGGAAGGCTTTCGATTTGCTGCGCTGCTGATAGCCATCTTTTTTGCCCAGCGCCCAGTTCGTCGCCTCGACGTACAGCACCGGAATGCCCGCCTTATCAAACACTTCACCGTCATTACAGCAGCCTGTGCCTTTAGGATACTCCGGGTTACCGCCCGGATTTGTCGCGGCATAGACGCCATGCGTGCGGGCAAGCGCCAGCGCGCGGTCGCGGGTGAGTTTACGTACGCTGCTCGGCGTGCTCTGTCCGCTATTAAAATAGAGCTTATCCCCCACGATCAGATTATCGAGGTTAATCACCAGCAACGTATTTTTCTTCTCCTCAGCGCTCATGCGCTTAAGGAGATTCTCAGCGCCGAGTTTTCCTTCTTCTTCGCCGCTGGTCGCAACAAAGCGAATGCTGTATTTCGTCGGAATATTCTTCAGGCGTTCGGCCAGCTCAAGCATCACGCCCAGACCCGCCGCATTATCATCCAGTCCCTGAAGCGTCAGCCCGCCGAGATTATTATCGACATCGGCATCGCTCAACGGCGTGTAGGTATCAAGGTGCGCCATAATAATAATCTGCTCAGCCGCCTTTCCTTCGTGCGCCGCAATAACCGTGCTGCCAGTTACGTTATGCCAGTTTTGCGTTTTATTGCGAGTGGTATAGATGTAGCGGCTGTGGAAAGCGCGAATGTCGCTTTCATAGCCCATATCCGCAAACTGCTGACGAATATAGTCTGCCGAGAGCATCTCGGCTGGGGTTCCGGTCATACGGCCCGGAAAGACCGTCGCAATATGCCGCGCCTGCATACTGGCTATTTCACCGTAAGATGGATTTTTTGCCTGAGCCGGAAGGATAAAGCAAACGCCGAGCGCCAGGGCAACGAATCGGTGGCGCATTGCGGAAAACATAGTGAGTCCTTAAAAACAGAGCAAAATTTTAACCCGCATAGTATGAAACTGTGATCGGGTAGACACAATTTGAATTGCTCTTAAATGCCCGAAATTTCGCGTGTTAAGCACTTTTTGATATTTGCTTTTCCACGGCGTTATTCCATTGAGTAACTACTCATTCCAATTCGTAATTTCATTCGATCTAAGCCGCCCCCTATAGTCCCTTTATTCGTGGTTGTTAGTGAGTTGTTGCCTGTGGACTATCTCCCCCTTTTTGCTGCCTTAAAAGACCGACCGGTATTGGTTGTCGGGACGGGTGAAATTGCCGATCGCAAAATCGCCTTCCTGCAACGCGCCGGGGCGCAGGTGCAGATCGTTGCAGAGGCGGATTTTGCAGAGTCTCAGATCGACAGCGTGGTACTGGTGATTGCGGCAACCGAAGATCGGGCGCTCAACAGCCGAATCTCCGACGCAGCCCAGGCCCGTCACCGCCTGGTGAACGTGGTAGACGACCAGCCGTTATGTTCATTTATCTTCCCGTCGATTGTCGACCGCTCGCCGCTGCTGGTGGCGATCTCCTCCGGCGGCACCGCCCCGGTGCTGGCGCGCGTGCTGAGAGAAAAAATCGAAGCGCTGCTGCCGACCAGCCTCGGACGCATGGCGGAGAAGGCCAGCTACTGGCGCAACCATCTGAAAACGCGTCTGACCAGCGTGACGGAACGCCGTCGCTTCTGGGAGCGTGTGTTTCGCGGCCGCTTTGCCAGCCTGATGCAGGCCGGTAACGAGACGGCGGCGCAACAAATCCTCGAAGACGAACTGGATAACCCCGGCAGTACGGGCGGGGAGATCATTCTGGTGGGTGCCGGGCCGGGCGATGCCGGGCTGCTCACGCTGCGTGGCCTCCAGGTTCTTCAGGATGCGGATGTCGTGTTCTACGACCACCTGGTCACCGACGGTATTCGCGAGCTGATCCGCCGTGACGCGGAGCAAATCTGCGTCGGCAAACGTGCCGGCGAGCACTCCGTGCCGCAGCACGACACCAATCAAATGCTGATTGCCGCTGCGAAAGCGGGCAAAACCGTGGTGCGCCTGAAAGGGGGCGATCCGTTTATCTTCGGTCGTGGTGGCGAGGAGTTGCAGGCGGCAGCCGAAGCGGGCGTCCCGTTCCAGGTGGTTCCCGGCATTACGGCGGCGTCTGCCGTCACGGCCTACGCAGGTATTCCGCTGACCCATCGCGATTACGCCCAGAGCGTGACCTTTGTGACCGGGCACTATAAAGCCGACAGCACGCCGTTTGACTGGTCGCATCTCGCCCAGAGCCGACAAACGCTGGCGATTTATATGGGCACGATGAAAGCGGCAGACATCAGCGAACAGCTTATTCAGCACGGTCGCGATGCGGCGACGCCGGTAGCGGTGATCTCCCGCGGGACACGCGTCGATCAGCATGTCGCCATCGGCACTTTACAAGACCTTGCAACCCTGGCGAAAGACGCCCCAATGCCCGCCCTGATTGTGGTGGGAGAAGTGGTGCAGCTGCACAGCACGCTCGCCTGGTTCCAACACACAACCGACACAGAAGGCTTTGGCGCTTCTGTTATAAATTTGGCTTAAGGAACGGTTATGGACCAAAAACGACTTACTCACCTGCGGCAGCTCGAAGCGGAAAGTATCCACATTATCCGCGAAGTGGCCGCCGAGTTTTCTAACCCGGTGATGATGTACTCCATCGGTAAAGATTCCAGCGTCATGCTGCACCTGGCGCGTAAAGCGTTTTATCCGGGTACGCTGCCGTTCCCGCTGCTGCACGTGGATACCGGCTGGAAATTCCGCGAGATGTACGAGTTTCGTGACCGTACCGCCAAAGCCTACGGCTGCGAGCTGCTGGTGCACAAAAACCCGGAAGGGGTGGCGATGGGTATCAACCCGTTCGTGCACGGCAGCGCCAAGCATACCGACATCATGAAAACCGAAGGGCTGAAGCAGGCGCTGAATAAATACGGTTTTGATGCGGCCTTCGGCGGCGCGCGCCGTGACGAAGAGAAATCCCGCGCCAAAGAGCGTATCTACTCTTTCCGCGACCGCTTCCACCGCTGGGACCCGAAAAACCAGCGTCCGGAGCTGTGGCACAACTACAACGGCCAGATCAACAAGGGCGAAAGCATTCGCGTCTTCCCGCTCTCCAACTGGACCGAGCTGGATATCTGGCAGTATATCTATCTGGAAAATATTGAGATCGTTCCGCTGTATCTGGCGGCCGAGCGCCCGGTGCTGGAGCGCGACGGCATGCTGATGATGATCGACGACGATCGCATTGATTTACAGCCGGGCGAAGTGATCAAAAAACAGATGGTCCGTTTCCGTACTCTCGGCTGCTGGCCGTTGACCGGCGCGGTGGAATCCAGTGCGCAGACGCTGCCGGAGATCATCGAGGAGATGCTGGTATCGACCACCAGTGAGCGACAGGGCCGCGTGATTGACCGCGACCAGGCAGGCTCCATGGAGCTGAAGAAACGTCAGGGTTATTTCTAAGGAGCCGCCATGAATACGACTATTGCCCAACAAATTGCCGATGAAGGCGGCGTAGAAGCTTATCTGCACGCCCAGCAGTACAAAAGTCTGCTGCGTTTCCTGACCTGCGGCAGCGTTGATGACGGGAAAAGCACCCTGATAGGACGTCTGCTGCACGACACGCGCCAGATCTACGAAGATCAGCTCTCTTCCCTGCACAATGACAGTAAACGCCACGGCACCCAGGGCGAAAAACTCGACCTGGCGCTGCTGGTAGACGGCTTGCAGGCGGAGCGCGAGCAGGGCATTACCATTGATGTCGCCTATCGCTACTTCTCTACCGAAAAGCGCAAATTTATTATCGCCGACACCCCGGGGCACGAGCAGTACACTCGTAACATGGCGACCGGCGCGTCCACCTGTGATCTGGCGATCCTGCTGATCGACGCCCGTAAAGGTGTGCTGGATCAGACTCGTCGTCACAGCTTTATCTCTACGCTGCTGGGGATCAAACACCTGGTGGTGGCGGTGAACAAAATGGATCTGGTGGACTACAGCGAAGCGCGATTCGACGAGATCCGTCAGAGCTACCTGACCTTTGCTGAACAGCTGCCGGGCAACCTCGATATTCGCTTTGTGCCGCTGTCGGCGCTGGAAGGGGATAACGTCGCCTCTCAGAGCGGGAACATGCCGTGGTACAGCGGCCCGACGCTGCTGGAAGTGCTGGAAACCGTTGAAATTCAGCGCGTGGTTGATACCCAGCCGATGCGCTTCCCGGTGCAGTACGTGAACCGTCCGAACCTCGATTTCCGCGGCTTCTCGGGCACCATTGCGTCCGGCGCGGTGAAGGTGGGCCAGCGCGTGAAGGTGCTGCCGTCCGGTGTGGAATCGGCCATTGCCCGAATCGTCACCTTTGATGGCGATCTGGAGGAAGCCGGAGCAGGTGAAGCGGTAACCCTGGTACTGAAAGACGAAATTGATATCAGCCGCGGCGACCTTCTGGTCGACGCGCAGGAAACGCTGGCGGCGGTGCAGGGCGCATCCGTAGACGTGGTGTGGATGGCGGAACAGCCGCTGACCGCAGGCCAGAGCTATGACATTAAAATCGCCGGCAAGAAAACCCGCGCCCGCGTGGACGGCATTCAGTTTCAGGTGGACATCAACAACCTGACCCACCGTGACGTGAGCGAGCTGCCGCTGAACGGCATCGGTCTGGTGGATATGACCTTCGACGAGCCGCTGGTGCTGGATCCGTATCAGCAGAACCCTGTTACGGGCGGGCTCATCTTCATTGACCGCCTGACTAACGTTACCGTCGGTGCCGGCATGGTGCGCGAGCCTGACGCGCAGGCGAGCGTGACGTCTGAGTTCAGCGCCTTCGAGCTGGAACTGAACGCGCTGGTGCGTAAGCACTTCCCGCACTGGGGCGCACGCGATCTGCTGGGAGGCAAGTGATGGCCGCCCATGATGAGAACGTCGTGTGGCATCCTCATCCGGTCACCGTCACCCAGCGCGAACAGCTCCACGGTCACCGTGGGGTTGTGCTGTGGTTTACCGGGCTGTCTGGCTCCGGTAAATCCACGGTGGCAGGCGCACTGGAAGAGGCGCTGCATCAGCAGGGGGTGAGCACCTACCTGCTGGACGGCGACAACGTGCGTCACGGCCTGTGCAGCGATTTAGGGTTCAGCGATGAAGATCGTAAAGAGAACATTCGTCGGGTGGGGGAAGTCGCCAGCCTGATGGCGGATGCCGGGCTGGTGGTGCTGACGGCGTTTATCTCACCGCACCGCGCCGAACGTCAGATGGTGCGTGAGCGCGTGGGGCAGAATCGCTTTATTGAAGTGTTTGTGGATACCCCGCTGGCAATCTGCGAAGCGCGCGATCCTAAAGGGCTGTACAAAAAAGCCCGCGCGGGAGAGCTGCGAAACTTCACCGGCATTGACTCCGTTTACGAAGCGCCTGAATCCCCTGAGATTCAGCTGGAAGGTCAACAATTGGTAACAAATTTAGTAAGCCAATTATTAGACCTGCTCAGACGGGACGATATTATCAGATCCTGAGACGGTATCGTTCGGGAGCTGTCTTCCCGAGCGATGAGTCACGGTCACAGGATTAGCTATGCGCAACAGTGAAAACTACATGATTACCACCGGGTCGGAACCGTTAACGACCGACGACGAGACGACCTGGTCCTTCCCTGGGGCGATAGTCGGCTTTGTGTCGTGGCTATTGGCGCTGGGTATCCCGTTTTTGATCTACGGTGGTAACACCCTCTTTTTCTTCCTCTATACCTGGCCTTTCTTTTTGGCGCTGATGCCCGTTGCGGTGGTTGTGGGCGTGGCGCTGCACTCCCTTTTCAACGGCAAGCTCCTGTATAGTACGCTCATCACTATCGCCACCGTTGTGGTCATCTTTGGCCTGCTGTTTTTATGGCTGATGGGCTAACTTACGGCATAATTAAAACCCCGCAGTAGAGTCCAGCGGAAAGTTATGGGATGATGATGCCGTTTTTTCAGGGGGCAGGATGGGTAAACTAACGCTGCTGTTGCTGGCTTTGCTGGTCTGGCTGCAATATTCGCTGTGGTTCGGCAAAAACGGACTGCACGACTACAGCCGGGTGAGCGATGACGTCGCGGCACAGCAGGCGACAAACGCCAAACTTAAAGCGCGTAACGATCAACTTTTTGCTGAAATTGATGACCTCAATGGCGGCCAGGAGGCGATTGAGGAGCGCGCACGCAATGAACTCAGTATGACTAAGCCGGGCGAAACGTTTTATCGCCTGGTTCCGGATGCGTCTAAACGCAATCAGGGCTCCGCACAAAACAATCGATAATCAGGCCCAGGATTACGACATGGCAGCAACTTTTTCGGACGTCTGTGCCGTGGTGCCGGCCGCAGGTTTTGGCCGGCGCATGCAGACAGAATGTCCTAAGCAGTACCTCTCAATTGGCGATAAAACGATTCTCGAGCACGCCGTGGCGGCGCTGCTGGCGCATTCTCGGGTGAAACGCGTTGTTATTGCCATCAGCCCCGGCGATGCACGTTTTGCTCAGCTCCCGCTGGCGAATCACCCTCAGATTACCGTCGTTGACGGCGGCGCAGAGCGGGCTGACTCCGTTCTGGCGGGCATTCAGGCTGCTGGGAACGCGCAGTGGGTGCTGGTGCACGATGCCGCGCGTCCCTGTCTGCATCACGACGATCTGTCACGTCTGCTGGCCCTGAGCGAAACCAGTAACGTGGGCGGCATTCTGGCCGCCCCGGTGCGTGACACCATGAAGCGTGCCGAACCGGGTAAACCGGCGATTGCCCACACCGTCGAGCGCGTCGATCTATGGCACGCGCTGACGCCACAATTTTTTCCCCGCGAATTACTCCACGACTGCTTAACGCGTGCGCTTAAAGAAGGTGCGACCATTACGGACGAAGCCTCGGCGCTGGAGTATTGCGGTTTCCACCCCACGCTTGTTGAAGGGCGCGCTGATAATATAAAAGTGACGCGCCCGGAAGACTTACAGCTCGCGGAATTTTATCTTACCCGTACGACCCCTCAGGAGAAGGCATAATGCGTATTGGACACGGTTTTGATGTACACGCCTTTGGCAGCGTTGGCCCAATTATCATTGGCGGCGTGCGCATTCCTTACGAAAAAGGTCTGCTGGCGCATTCTGATGGCGACGTGGCGCTGCATGCGCTGACCGACGCGCTGCTGGGTGCCGCCGCGCTGGGCGACATTGGCAAACTGTTCCCGGACACCGATCCTGCTTTTAAAGGCGCAGACAGCCGCGAACTGCTGCGCGAAGCCTGGCGTCGTATTCAGGCCAAAGGCTACACCCTTGGCAACGTTGATGTGACGATCATTGCCCAGGCACCGAAGATGTTGCCGCACATCCCTCAGATGCGTGTGTTTATCGCTGAAGATCTGGGCTGCCATATGGACGACGTCAACGTCAAAGCGACCACCACGGAGAAGCTGGGCTTTACCGGTCGTGGCGAAGGCATTGCCTGTGAAGCCGTGGCGCTGCTGGTGAAGGCGGCCAAATGACGGATTTCGACAACCTGACGTATCTGCACGGTGAACCGCAGGGCAAGGGGCTGCTGAAAGCCAACCCTGAAGATTTCGTGGTAGTGGAAGATCTCGGTTTTGAGCCGGACGGCGAAGGCGAGCACATCCTGGTGCGCATTCTGAAAAACGGCTGCAACACCCGCTTCGTGGCGGACGCGCTGGCAAAATTCCTCAATATTCACGCCCGCGAAGTGAGCTTTGCCGGTCAAAAAGATAAACATGCCGTGACCGAACAGTGGCTTTGCGCCCGCGTGCCCGGCAATGCCATGCCCGATTTAAGCAAATTTGAGCTTGAGGGCTGTAAGGTACTGGAATACGCCCGCCATAAACGCAAATTGCGTCTGGGAGCGTTAAAAGGCAACGCGTTTACGCTGGTGCTGCGCGAAGTGACCGAACGCGAAGACGTTGAAAAACGCCTGAAGGCCATTAACGAACGCGGCGTGCCAAACTATTTCGGCGCACAGCGCTTTGGCATTGGTGGCAGCAACCTGCTGGGCGCGCTGCGCTGGGCGCAAAGCGGTGCACCGGTGCGCGATCGTAATAAACGCAGTTTTTGGTTGTCGGCGGCCCGCAGTGCGTTGTTTAATCAGATTGTGAGCGAACGGCTGAAAAAACCGGACGCGAATCAAGTTGTTGTCGGCGATGCGCTACAATTAGCGGGACGCGGAAGCTGGTTTGTGGCAACGGCCGATGAGATGGCCGATGTCCAGTCGCGCGTGGACGCTAAAACGCTGATGATTACCGCCGCCTTGCCGGGTTCAGGCGACTGGGGAACCCAGGGTGAGGCGCTGGCCGCTGAGCAGTCAGCGGTGGCGGATGCGCCAGAATTACAATCGTTGCTGGTGCGGGAAAAGGTCGAGGCGGCGCGCCGTGCGATGCTCCTCTACCCGCAACAGCTGAGCTGGAACTGGTGGGATGACGTAACCGTCGAGTTACGCTTCTGGCTGCCGGCAGGTAGCTTTGCCACCAGTGTTGTCAGGGAACTTATCAACACGTCGGGTGATTATGCGAATATTGCTGAGTAACGATGACGGGATCCATGCGCCAGGTATTCAGACGCTGGCGAAACACCTCCGCGAATTTGCGGATGTGCAGGTCGTGGCTCCCGATCGTAACCGCAGTGGCGCGTCTAACTCATTGACGCTGGAGTCTTCACTTCGCACCTTTACCTTTGAGAATGGCGATATTGCCGTCCAGATGGGGACGCCGACCGACTGCGTGTTTCTGGGCGTAAATGCGCTGATGCGCCCTCGGCCGGATGTTGTGGTCTCCGGCATCAATGCCGGGCCAAATCTTGGCGATGATGTGATTTACTCCGGCACCGTGGCCGCGGCGATGGAAGGGCGTCACCTGGGTTTCCCGGCGCTGGCGGTCTCGTTAAACGGCCACACCCACTATGACACTGCCGCCGCGGTGACCTGCTCCATTCTCCGTGCGCTTGGCCGCGAGCCACTGCGTACCGGACGTATCCTTAATATTAACGTGCCGGATCTACCACTGGACGAGATTAAAGGGATCCGCGTGACGCGCTGCGGCAGTCGCCACCCGGCCGATCAGGTTATTCCCCAGCAGGATCCCCGCGGCAATACCCTGTACTGGATCGGCCCGCCGGGAGATAAATGCGATGCCGGGCCAGACACCGACTTTGCTGCGGTGGATGAGGGTTACGTTTCCGTTACGCCGTTGCACGTAGATTTAACCGCTTATAGCGCGCATGATGTGGTGTCGGACTGGTTAGATCGGGTCGGAGTGAACGCGCAATGGTAAGTAAACGTGTACAAACTCTTCTGGAACAATTACGCGCACAGGGGATTGCCAACGAGCAGGTGCTGGATGCGCTTGCCCAGGTTCCCCGTGAGAAGTTTGTAGATGAGGCGTTTGAACACAAAGCGTGGGAAAACGTGGCGCTGCCCATCGGGCAAGGCCAGACGATTTCGCAGCCCTACATGGTGGCGCGTATGACGGAGCTTCTGGAGTTAACGCCAGACTCCCGGGTGCTGGAAATTGGCACCGGTTCAGGGTATCAGACCGCGATCCTGGCCCACCTTGTGCACCATGTCTGTTCCGTGGAACGGATTAAAGGGTTGCAGTGGCAGGCGCGCCGTCGCCTGAAACAGCTTGATTTACATAATGTATCGACACGCCACGGCGATGGATGGCAGGGTTGGCAGGCTCGCGCCCCGTTTGACGCCATCATTGTCACGGCAGCGCCACCTGAAATCCCCGCTGCACTTCTCTCGCAGCTGGACGAGGGCGGCATTCTTGTTTTGCCCGTCGGCGATGAGCAGCAGCTTTTAAAGCGCGTTCGTCGACGCGGCGGCGAGTTTATTATCGATACCGTGGAAGCCGTACGCTTTGTGCCCCTGGTTAAGGGCGAGCTGGCCTGAGACTCGGATTTTTCCAGGGTTATTAAGGCAAATTCAGCGTATGGTGGGGCGCGATAGGTTCGTGCCATCACGGTTATTTTTAAGTCACTGGTAGTTAACACATTCCTGGGGGATAAATGAGCGCGGGAAGCCCAAAATTCACCATCAGCCGTGTTGCGGCATTATCACTGGTTTCGCTCTGGCTGGCAGGCTGTACAAGTTCAAATAACGCGCCTGCGCCCGTCAGTTCCGTTAATGGAACCAGCGGCTCGGGTAACACGTCCAGCGGAATGTTGATCACCCCTCCGCCTAAAATGGGCACCTCAACGGCGCAGCAAACGCCGCAGATCCAGCCGGTTCAGCGTCCAGTTACGCAGCCTACGCAGATACAGCCAGTGGAACAGCCTGTTCAGACTGAAAATGGCCGCATAGTGTATAACCGTAAGTATGGGAACATTCCGAAAGGTAGCTATACCGGCGGCAGCACCTATACCGTGAAGCGCGGCGATACGCTGTTCTATATTGCCTGGATCACCGGGAACGATTTCCGCGATCTGGCACAGCGAAACAACGTCCAGGCCCCGTATGCTCTGGAAGTCGGGCAAACGCTTCAGGTTGGCAACGCGACGGGGACACCGCTTACGCCAGGCAACACCGTTTCAGCAGCCGACGTAACTGCGCAAAATAACAGCGTCACCCCTGCACAAAAAACCACCACGGTGGTTGCTTCACAACCTGTAATTACGTATTCTGAGGATTCAGGTGATCAGAGTGCTAACAAAATGTTGCCGAATAATAAAGGTACTGCGACTGTTGTCACAGCACCGACTACGGCACCTGTGGTTAGCTCTACTGTACCGACTGCAAGCAGTCAGAATGCCAGCTCGTCAATTACCACCTGGCGTTGGCCAACTGACGGCAAGATCATCGAGAACTTCGCTACCTCTGAGGGGGGCAACAAAGGGATCGATATCGCAGGCAGTAAAGGACAGGCAATCATCGCGACCGCAGACGGACGCGTTGTCTATGCCGGTAACGCACTGCGCGGTTACGGTAATCTTATTATCATCAAACATAATGATGATTACCTGAGTGCCTACGCCCATAACGACACAATGCTGGTCCGGGAACAACAAGAAGTTAAGGCGGGGCAAAAAATCGCTACCATGGGTAGCACCGGAACCAGTTCTACACGCTTGCATTTTGAAATTCGTTACAAGGGGAAATCCGTAAACCCGCTGCAATATTTACCGCAGCGATAAATTGACGGGGCATGCCAGCCAGGGTGTCTCGTCCAGGGATCACGGGTAGGAGCCACCTTATGAGTCAGAATACGCTGAAAGTTCATGATTTAAATGAAGACGCGGAATTTGATGAGAACGGAGCAGAGGCTTTTGACGAAAAAGCCTTAGTAGAAGAGGAACCCAGTGATAACGATTTGGCTGAAGAAGAGCTGTTATCGCAGGGTGCCACACAGCGTGTGCTGGACGCGACTCAGCTTTACCTTGGGGAGATTGGTTACTCCCCACTGCTAACGGCCGAAGAAGAAGTCTATTTCGCACGTCGTGCTTTGCGTGGTGATGTTGCCTCGCGTCGTCGCATGATCGAAAGTAACCTGCGACTGGTCGTGAAAATTGCCCGCCGTTACGGCAATCGTGGTCTGGCTCTGCTGGATCTGATTGAAGAGGGCAACTTAGGTCTCATCCGCGCAGTTGAGAAGTTTGACCCGGAACGCGGGTTCCGTTTCTCAACCTACGCGACCTGGTGGATTCGTCAGACCATCGAACGGGCTATTATGAACCAGACCCGTACGATTCGACTGCCGATCCACATCGTCAAAGAGTTGAATGTTTATCTGCGTACCGCGCGCGAGTTGTCCCATAAACTGGACCACGAGCCAAGTGCGGAAGAGATCGCAGAGCAACTCGACAAACCGGTTGATGACGTAAGCCGTATGCTGCGTCTCAACGAGCGCATTACCTCGGTTGACACCCCGCTGGGTGGCGACTCCGAAAAAGCGCTGCTGGACATCCTGGCCGATGAAAAAGACAACGGCCCGGAAGACACCACGCAGGACGATGACATGAAACAGAGCATCGTCAAATGGCTGTTCGAACTGAACGCCAAACAGCGTGAGGTGCTGGCACGTCGTTTCGGTTTACTGGGGTATGAAGCTGCGACACTGGAAGATGTCGGCCGTGAGATTGGCCTGACCCGTGAACGTGTTCGTCAGATTCAGGTTGAAGGCCTACGCCGCCTGCGTGAAATCCTGCAAGGGCAAGGTCTGAATATCGAAGCGCTGTTCCGCGAGTAAGCAACCATTCGTCAGAAAAGGCCCGTCGTGAGACGGGCCTTTTTTTTTGCCTTACGGCTGCGCCGTTTCGTGCAGCAAACGCCAGGTGATGTTATCCCCTTCCTGATTAAGCACCGCGGTTGACCAGCGCACGTTGACGGGCTGGCCTGGCCGGGTTTGCGTCTCCCGGTAATGGAGCACCGCGCCGTTGTCCCATGTCTGAAGCGTTGTTAACGCGTCAATACCGATCCTGAGCCCGGGTCGGGTTCCCCGCTGCGCATATAAAAATTGGGCAAGCGCGTGATGATCTAACGGGTTGCCACTCGGTGGAACCATCAGAAAATCCGGACGGAAACGGGCGAGCAGGGCGTCCCGATTGCCTTCGCCTGCACCTAACCAGTTTTCAAGGGCGACGTGAATGTCGAGGATCTCTTGTTCGAAATGGGTCATGGTTGCTCCTGTTGCAGTTGCGCAAGTAACTGCGTGTTGTTAAGACGGTAGACATACAGTACGGGCAGTAGAGTGATGACTGCGGCAAAAACAAACATCCCGTGCCAGGCGGCCAGCGGCGAGAGATAAGCCTGCATGAAGCTCAGCGCCTGCGCCAGCAGCAGGGCACCCGCAAAAAAGCTCAACTGACGATTGAGATTCCATAGCGCGCTGGCATCGGGCATATTTTCCGGTCGCATCGTCAAAAACGCGCTGCTCTGAGCCGTACTGCTGCAAAGGCTTCCCCCCGCGCCCATCAGCGCAAACGCAACGGCAGGTAGCAGCATTGCCGGGCCGACGTTAACTAAAAGTAGAATGCCCGTCGCCTGCAAAAGGCAACCGATGACCACCAGCGGCCGGGGGCCGATACGGTTGAAATAGCGTCCTGTCGCGGTGATAGCCAAAAACGAAGCCACAGACCACGGCAGCATAAGCATGCCCGTTGCGGCGGGTGTCATATTGGCCTCGCTCTGGAGGTAATACATGCCCGTTACGTTCACGCCGATAAAAATGCCGGGTACGCACACATAGATAAGCATGGATAAGCGCAACAGCGGATCCGTCAGCAAAGACAGGTTTACTGTCCTGGTGGGGGTTATCGGCGACGGTTCTGTTTTAAGCCACGCGCAGGCCAAAGCAAAGGTGACAATGACGACGGGCAGGGTGGCAAAAAATATCCAGCGCCAGCTGAATGTCTGAACCAGCATACCGCCCACAGCCGGTGAGCACGCGGGGGCAAGCAGTGCGACCAGCATCACCGCCGAGGAGAGTCTGGCCCGCTCATGAGGCTTAAACTGTTGCCAGGTCAGCGCCTGACCAACCGGGATCAGTAAACCCCCTCCGGCGCCCTGTACGACTCGCCAGGCAATCAGACTTTCCAGCGAAGATGAGAGACCCGCCGCAACGGAGGCCGCGCTAAAGAGAAGCAGTGAGAGCAGGATAACGCGCTTCGGCCCGACGCGGCGCGTCAGGATACTGCTGAAAGGGATGACTAGCGTCAGCCCGGCAATGTATCCGTTACTTACCCAGGCAAGCGCGGAAGGTGTGGTATTGAAAGCGCGAGCCATCGCCGGAAAGGCGACGCTGGCAATAAACATGTTTATCAAATCAAGGAAAAAGCCGAGCAGAAAGACGACGGCGATTTTGCTGCGATACGTCATGGAAGTTCCTCCGGTGAGGTGGCGTATCGTATCGGCCCGCACGTTACGGATAAACGCGACAAAGCACGATATACTGTCAACATTATTTTGAC
Organism: Enterobacter cloacae complex sp. CDL013; assembly: GCF_049238805.1. NCBI lineage: Bacteria > Pseudomonadati > Pseudomonadota > Gammaproteobacteria > Enterobacterales > Enterobacteriaceae > Enterobacter > Enterobacter cloacae complex sp. CDL013. The sequence goes on from NZ_JBMKGT010000001.1 coordinate 522,907, forward strand.
AGTTAACCAGGCAAGCGATGCTTAATTTACAGCGTACGGCAATGTTTATCGCCGTAGCGGAAACCGGCAGTTTCACCGCCGCGGCGGAGGCGATGGGGCTGACAAAAGCGGTGGTCAGCTTTCATATTCGTCAGCTTGAAGAGGAGCTGGGCGTCACCCTGTTGCTGCGAACCACCCGACGCCTGACGCTGACCGAGGCGGGGAAGCTCTTTCATCAACGAAGCGTGATGCTGTTACGGGATGCAGAGCGATTGCAGGATGACGTTCGCGCCAACCACGCCGGGCTGACGGGAGAACTGCGGATCACCACCACGCCCGAATATGGCTCGCAGGTGGTGGTGCCTTTGCTGGCTGAATTTAGCCAGTTGCACCCGGACCTTCGCGTGCGGCATGTCTCGTCCTCTTTGCATGCCGATCTTATCGCCGAGCGCTTCGATGTCGCTATCCGGCTCGGCACGCTTGCAGATTCGCGCTACCACGCCGCGTTGATGACCTCCTTCACCATCCTGCCCGTGGCAACGCCAGGCTGGCTGGCAAACCATCCGGTTGACTCGCTGGAACAACTGGCGGAAGCGGACTGGATCATTCACGAGCGTTTAACGTCGCCGCTGCGCTGGCAGGTAAGAGGTGTTGATGGACATCCGGTTTCCTTTGAGATCAAGAAAGCGCCGCGCCTGTATGCAGACAGCGCCCAGGCGCTGATGGCTTTTGCCCTCGCGGGATGTGGAGTGGCGCTGCTGCCGGAGTGGCTGGTGCGTAACGCACTGGATGCGGGGGAACTGGTCTCGCTGTTACCGGCGTACACGTTTGCTCAGCAGGGCATCTATGCCGTTTATCCCGATGCCCGGCATGTGCCCGCGAAAGTGCGAACATTTATTAATTTTATGCGCGTCAGGGTGACTTAACCCTGCATCATTTTTTTAATGAGCGCTGAAAATTGCTCTCGTTCCGCGCCGTTAAGGCGCCCCAGAAATGCCTCATCCACCTCATTTCCAATCGGTTTACTGCTCTCAAGCAGGGCCTCACCTTCGGCAGTCAGAAAGACAAACCGACGGCGTTTGTCTGCCGGATCGTGCTCGCGCCTGACCAGGCCGCGTGCTTCCATGCGGCTCAGCATTTCTGCCAGCGTCGCTTTGGTGCTCACCGCGACTTCAGTCAGGGCAACCTGCTCAATACCAGGATTTTCAGCAATTGACCGCATCACCGCATATTGTGGCTTGGTCAGTTCGGGCAATGCGTGCTGCCACTGGGCGGTATGCTGTTGAAAAAGCTGACGTAGCAGGTGGAAAGCTTCTTGTCTTAACTCCATGGACACTCCGACGGAAAAATACTCCCTCTATGATAGCCGCTCTTGGGCTGAATTTTAACGCGAGAGTTTTTTAGCGATTAGTGTGATCGTATGCGAACGATCTTGTCAGCAGCAGGATCAAGGCGTAGTTTAATTAATATGTTCGTATACGAACAAATTAATTGAGGTGCTGAATGAGATTGATTGTGGGAATGACGGGCGCGACGGGTGCGCCATTAGGCGTGGCGTTGTTACAGGCGCTGCGGGAAATGCCGGAGGTGGAAACGCACCTGGTGATGTCGAAGTGGGCAAAAACCACGATTGAGCTGGAAACGCCATTCACTGCGCATGACGTTGCTGCACTGGCGGATGTCGTCCATAGCCCGGCCGATCAGGCTGCCACCATCTCCTCCGGCTCGTTTCGCACCGACGGCATGATCGTCATCCCGTGCAGCATGAAAACGCTGGCGGGTATCCGCGCGGGCTACGCCGAAGGGCTGGTAGGGCGTGCGGCAGACGTAGTGTTGAAAGAGGGGCGCAAGCTGGTGCTGGTTCCCCGTGAGACGCCGCTCAGCACCATCCATCTTGAGAACATGCTTGCTCTTTCCCGTATGGGCGTGGCGATGGTGCCGCCTATGCCTGCGTACTACAACCACCCGCAAACCGCCGATGACATTACCCAGCATATCGTGACCCGTGTTCTCGACCAGTTTGGTCTGGAGCATAAAAAAGCCCGACGCTGGGAAGGTTTGCAGGCAGCGAAACATTTTTCACAGGAGAATAAAGATGGCATTTGATGATTTGAGAAGCTTCTTGCAGGCGCTCGATGAGCAAGGGCAACTGCTGAAAATTGAGGAAGAGGTAAACGCTGAGCCGGATTTAGCGGCGGCCGCCAACGCTACCGGACGCATTGGCGATGGTGCGCCTGCGCTGTGGTTCGATAATATTCGCGGCTTCACCGATGCCCGTGTGGTGATGAACACTATCGGCTCGTGGCAAAACCACGCTATTTCGATGGGGCTGCCAGCGAATACCCCGGTGAAAAAACAGATCGACGAGTTTATTCGTCGCTGGGACAAATTCCCCGTCTCGCCAGAGCGTCGTGCAAATCCGGCCTGGGCGCAGAACACGGTGGACGGGGAAGACATCAACCTGTTCGACATTCTGCCGCTGTTCCGCCTGAACGACGGTGACGGAGGCTTTTATCTCGATAAAGCGTGCGTTGTCTCCCGCGATCCGCTCGACCCCGATCACTTCGGCAAACAGAACGTCGGGATCTACCGTATGGAAGTGAAGGGCAAGCGTAAGCTCGGCCTGCAACCGGTGCCGATGCATGATATCGCGCTGCATCTGCATAAGGCAGAAGAGCGCGGCGAAGACCTGCCTATTGCCATTACGCTGGGTAACGATCCGATCATCACCCTGATGGGCGCCACGCCGCTGAAATACGATCAATCCGAGTATGAGATGGCCGGTGCGCTACGCGAAAGCCCGTATCCGATTGCGACGGCTCCGCTGACCGGTTTCGATGTGCCGTGGGGGTCGGAAGTGATCCTCGAAGGGGTGATTGAAGGCCGGAAACGTGAAATTGAAGGGCCATTCGGTGAGTTTACCGGACACTACTCCGGCGGGCGCAACATGACGGTCGTACGCATTGATAAAGTCTCTTACCGCACCAAACCCATTTTCGAATCCCTTTACCTCGGCATGCCGTGGACCGAGATTGATTATCTGATGGGGCCCGCCACCTGCGTACCGCTCTATCAGCAGCTAAAGTCGGAATTCCCGGAAGTGCAGGCGGTAAACGCCATGTACACCCACGGTCTGCTGGCGATTATCTCCACTAAAAAGCGTTACGGCGGTTTTGCCCGTGCGGTCGGCCTCCGCGCCATGACCACGCCACACGGTCTGGGTTACGTGAAAATGGTGATTATGGTGGATGAAGACGTCGATCCGTTTAACCTGCCGCAGGTGATGTGGGCGCTGTCATCAAAGGTCAATCCGGCAGGCGATCTGGTGCAGCTACCGAATATGTCTGTGCTCGAGCTTGACCCCGGCTCCAGCCCGGCGGGGATCACTGACAAGCTGATCATTGATGCCACCACCCCGGTTGCCCCGGACAACCGTGGTCACTACAGCCAGCCGGTACAGGATCTCCCTGAAACCAAAGCCTGGGCCGAAAAACTGACCGCGATGCTGGCGGCACGTCAATAAGGAGGAAAAAATGATTTGTCCACGTTGTGCCGATGAACATATTGAAGTGATGGCAACATCACCGGTGAAAGGTGTCTGGACGGTATATCAGTGTCAGCACTGTCTGTATACCTGGCGCGATACCGAACCGCTGCGCCGTACCAGCCGCGAGCATTACCCGGAAGCGTTCCGCATGACCCAGAAGGATATTGATGAAGCACCGCAGGTGCCGACGATCCCGCCGCTGCTGTAAAAAAAGCCCGGTGGCGCTACGCATACCGGGCCTACGGGTTTTGTAGGCCGGGTAAGGCGAAGCCGCCACCGGGCAAAAGACCGCAGAGAACTAAACCAGACTCTTCAACCGATAAATCCACTCCAGCGCCTGACGCGGCGTCAGCGAATCCGGGTCGAGATTTTCCAGCGCTTCCACGGCCGGAGAGGTCTCTTCCGGGACCGCCAGCAGTGACATCTGCGTACCATCTATCTGCGTCGCCGCCGCATTCGGTGACAAACTTTCCAGTTCACGCAATTTCTGACGCGCGCGCTTGATCACCTCTTTTGGCACGCCCGCCAGCGCCGCGACGGCCAGGCCATAACTCTTGCTTGCCGCGCCGTCCTGCACCGTGTGCATAAAGGCGATGGTGTCGCCGTGCTCAAGCGCATCAAGGTGGACGTTAGCCACGCCTTCCATTTTCTCTGGCAGCTGTGTCAGTTCGAAATAGTGCGTTGCGAACAACGTCAGCGCTTTGATTTTATTTGCCAGACTTTCCGCGCACGCCCAGGCCAGAGACAGGCCGTCATAGGTGGAGGTACCGCGTCCTACTTCGTCCATCAACACCAGACTGTTCTCTGTCGCGTTATGCAGAATGTTGGCGGTTTCGGTCATCTCGACCATAAAGGTAGAGCGACCGCTCGCCAGATCGTCCGCCGCACCCACACGGGTGAAGATACGGTCGATAGGGCCAATCTCAACCTTCTGCGCCGGAACGTAGCTGCCGATGTAGGCGAGCAGCGCGATAAGGGCTGTCTGGCGCATATAGGTGCTTTTACCGCCCATGTTGGGGCCGGTAATGATCAGCATTCTTCGCTGCGGTGACAGGTTCAACGGGTTGGCAATAAACGGCTCGTTCAGCACCTGCTCAACCACCGGGTGGCGGCCTTCGGTAATGCGAATGCCGGGTTTGTCAGTAAAGGTCGGACAGGTGTAATTCAGCGTGTCGGCTCGCTCAGCCAGGTTTACCAGGACATCCAGCTCGGCCAGCGCAGCGGCGCTCAGTTGCAGGTCAGCCAGGTGCGGCATCAGGATGTCGAACAGCTCGTCATACAGCTGTTTCTCCAGCGCCAGCGCTTTACCTTTCGACGTGAGCACTTTGTCTTCGTACTCTTTCAGCTCGGGTATAATGTAGCGCTCGGCATTTTTCAGCGTCTGGCGGCGAACGTAGTGAATCGGGGCCAGGTGGCTCTGCCCACGGCTGATCTGGATATAGTAACCGTGTACCGCGTTGTAGCCGACTTTCAGGGTGTCGAGCCCCAGACGTTCACGCTCGCGGATTTCCAGCTTATCCAGATAATCCGTCGCGCCATCGGCCAGCGCACGCCATTCGTCCAGCTCTTCGTTGTAACCCGGAGCAATAACCCCGCCATCCCGCACCAGAACAGGCGGCGCATCAATGATGGCGCGTTCCAGCAGTTCGCGAAGCTCGGTAAATTCGCCCATGGTTTCGCGCAGCTTTTGCACTGGCGCGCTGTCGATCTCTCCCAGCTGAGCGCGCAGTTCCGGCAACTGCTGGAACGCGTGCCGCATACGGGCGAGATCGCGTGGACGCGCGGTGCGCAAGGCCAGGCGCGCCAGGATACGCTCAAGATCACCCACCTGACGCAGCACCGGCTGCAATTCGGTGTAACGATCCTGCAATGCGGCAATGGTTTGCTGGCGGCCAGTCAGCGTTTCGGTATTGCGGATCGGCATATGCAGCCAGCGTTTGAGCATACGGCTGCCCATGGGGGTAACCGTGCTGTCAAGAACCGACGCCAGCGTATTTTCCATGCCGCCAGCGAGGTTCTGCGTGATCTCCAGGTTGCGGCGCGTGGCGGCATCCATGATGATGCTGTCCTGCTGACGCTCCATGGTGATGGAACGAATATGGGGCAGGGCGGTACGTTGCGTATCCTTAACGTACTGCAACAGGCAGCCTGCGGCACACAGCCCGCGCGGGGCGTTTTCCACGCCAAAGCCAATCAAATCGCGCGTGCCAAATTGCAGGTTTAACTGCTGGCGCGCGGTATCAATTTCGAACTCCCACAGTGGACGACGACGCAGGCCGCGGCGACCTTCAATCAGCGCCATCTCGGCGAAATCCTCTGCATAAAGCAGTTCTGCCGGATTAGTGCGCTGTAGTTCAGCCGCCATGGTTTCACGGTCAGCCGGTTCACTCAGGCGAAAACGACCGGAGCTGATATCCAGCGTGGCGTAGCCAAACCCTTTACCATCCTGCCAGATCGCCGCCAGCAGGTTATCCTGGCGCTCCTGAAGCAGGGCCTCATCGCTGATGGTTCCCGGCGTGACGATGCGTACGACCTTGCGCTCAACGGGGCCTTTCGATGTGGCCGGGTCACCAATTTGTTCGCAGATAGCGACAGACTCGCCCTGGTTCACCAGCTTCGCCAGATAGTTTTCAACCGCGTGATGCGGGATACCCGCCATCGGGATGGGCTCGCCTGCCGACGCGCCACGTTTCGTCAGGGAAATGTCGAGCAGCTGAGACGCACGTTTCGCATCATCATAAAAAAGCTCGTAAAAATCGCCCATACGGTAAAACAGCAAAATTTCCGGGTGCTGTGCCTTCAGCTTCAGGTACTGCTGCATCATTGGCGTATGCGCGTCGAAATTGTCGATTGTGCTCATGGAGTTATGATATCCATTTCTTTGAAAATATTACGCTTTGAGCGGCTCAATGGCCGATTGTTCCTTCTATTGTCGCATGAAAAAAAGGTGCGGCGCAGAAAAAAGTCACGACTTTACGAGGCATCTTCCGCCATTAATTCAATGATGATTTTTCCGTGCTCGACGCCCACCCGCACCTGCGAGTTGGTGGTAAATCCCGCTTGTTCAAGCCAGTCGCCTTTCAGGCTTAGAGCTGCGTGTACGCTGTACCGTTTTGGAATTTTCGTTTTACGGTCTTCATGACGTTTTCTGAAGTAACCCACTTTCAAGTGACGATAGGGTTTGGCGATCGCGATCTGTTGCATAAGCGCTCCGGTGAATGCGGTCAAAGGTGATTATTTACGCCTGTATAAAATACCAGTAAAACGCGGCGGGGGGCGGGGAAATTCTGGAAGGACGCTTCAGAAAACGGAATGCAATGACTGAAAATGTGCAGATAAAAGGGTATTATAAATGCACTTTATTGTTGAGGACGGCGTTATGTCCGGTAAACGTATTTCACGAGAAAAAAAGACGATCGCCAGAATGATCGCCCTGTACGAAAACAGGTGTCCGCACGCCATAAAAGAAGAGGGGCACTATTCGGCGCTCAAGGCTTATGCTGATAAGCGGCTGGATAAATGCGTGTTTGGTGAGGAAAAACCTGCCTGCAAACAGTGCCCGGTGCACTGTTATCAGCCCGCCCGACGGGAAGAGATGAAGCAGGTGATGCGCTGGGCAGGGCCACGTATGTTATGGCGTCATCCGATTCTGACTCTTCGCCACCTTATTGACGATCGCCGTCCGGTTCCGGAACTGCCTGAAAAGTATCGACCTAAAAAATAGGCGCTTCAGCGCCGCAGCGGGCGGCAAATCACGCTCAGCGCGACCGCGCTGCACAGTGGAAACACCGCCAGCAGCAGCCACGGGTAAATGGCCTCCGTCGAGGGCACCAGCGCCTTGTCCAGCAGGCTGCCTAAACCTAAATTCCCCACCAGCACCGCGATGCCGCCGGCGGTTGAGAGTGCGCCATAGTGCGCTCCAAGCGTTGACTCCTCGGCAAAGCGCGGGATCAAATCTTTAGCCGACGGCACCAGCAGCATTTGTCCGAGCGTCAGCAGCGTGACAAGGCTTGCAGAGGGCAGCAGGCGCAGCCAGCCCTCCGGCGGCTCCGTCGCGGCAAAAAGCGCCACGCTGGCAAACGCGGCGGAGAGCAGCAAAAAGCCCACCGGTAAAATCCTTACCGCGCCAACCTTTCGGGCGAAGCGGGCGAGGGGCAATTGCAGAACAATGATCAGCACCGATGCCAGCATAAACAGCGGTCCCAGGTCTTTTTCGTTCCCCCCGGCGCGCTGGATCTCCACCGGCAGCGCCAGATAGAGCTGGTTATAGCTTAACAGCCATGAACTGTAGGCAATGATAAAGGCGACGAAACGCGGCTGACGGAACGTCGTCCACCAGGGCAGAATTTTCAGCGGCTTCGTGCTGTGATGTGCCGCAGGCAGGCAGAAAAATAGCACCACCAGCGCAACGATAAATATCCCTGCGCCTGCGAGCGCAACCTGACGAAAGCCCAGCCCCGTCAGCAGGGCCCCCATCACCGGGCCAAGAACGGCGCCAAGTTCACCGCACACCGCAAACAGCGCAAACCACTCCGCGCGGCTCCGTTTACCCTTTGCCTCACTTTGCGTTCCCGCTTTTGCCAGCAGGGCCTCTATCGACGGTGAGAACAGCGCGCCGCCAACGCCCGTCAGACAGGCCCCCAGAATGACGGGCCACAGGGATTGCCCAAAGGCCAGCAGTAAATAACCCACCACGCGGACGATGCAGCCGCTGAGGATCACGCTCTTCGCGCCAAACCGGTCTGAAAGCGCGCCGCCAACAATAAACATCCCCTGCTGGGAAAAGGTGCGCAGCCCAAGCACCAGCCCAATCAGCCCGCCGGAGAGCAGCATATCGTCACGCAAGAAGATCGCGAGGAAGGGAACGACCGCGTAAAAGCCAATGTTAAACACGAACTGGCTGCCCAGCAGAACGGGCGGCCAGAGCGTGGTGGCAGTGCGAAGAGGCATCGTTTTAACTCACCCCTACACGATAAAATGGATGTGTTTTTTGCCGTGGTACGGCGAGATCTCGATTCTGGTTTTCACCCTGAAGACGTCCCAGAGTAGTTCCTCGGATAAGATTTCCTGCGGCGTTCCGGTCGCCACAATCTGCCCTTGCTGCATCACAATCAGCGAATCGCAGAACATGGATGCGTGGTTAAGATCGTGAATGGCGACGATGCTGGTTACCGGCAGCTCACTGATAAGCTGCATGAGCTGCATCTGATGATGAATGTCCAGATGGTTGGTCGGTTCATCCAGCAGGATCTCGGTGGGCGTTTGCGCCAGCGCGCGGGCGATATGTACCCGCTGACGCTCGCCGCCGGATAAGCTCAGCCAGCCCTGTTCGCTGCGATCCAGCATATCCACGCGTTGCAGGGCGGCAGTGACGGTTTCGTCATCCTGCGCGCTCCAGTTTGAGAAGGGAGAATGGTGCGGAATTCGCCCCAGTTTGACGACGTCACGCACGCGCATATTGGCGTCGGTCATTCCGTGCTGTTCAACAAACGCCACGCGCCGCGCCAGCTGCTTTTTGGCAATGCGGGCAATGTCCTGTCCGTCCAGCGTCACGCACCCGGCATCCGGGCGGCGCAGACCTGCCAGTATGCGCAACAGCGAGGATTTACCGCAGCCGTTAGGGCCAAGCAGGCCCGCCGTTTCGCCCCGGGAAACCTTCAGCGAAACATGATTCACAATGATCTTTTTACCTACCTTCCAGGTGATTTTCTCGGCGCAGATGCTCATTACTTATTCCTTGAGCGGTAGATAATCACGGCGAAGAACGGTACGCCCACCAGTGCGGTAACGACGCCAACCGGCAGGCTTTGCGGAGCAATCAGCATCCGCGAGGCGATGTCGGCCAGCACCATCAGGATCGCCCCCGCCAGCGCGCTGGCTATCAGCAGCGTGCGGTGCAGCGGCCCGAACAGGAAACGCATAACGTGCGGCACGACCAGCCCGACAAAACCAATAGAGCCCGCCATGCTGACGATGGTCGCGGTGATCAGGGCGGTGGTGGTAAACAAGGCCAGGCGCACCCAGGACACGGCAATGCCCAACGAGGCGGCGGCATCATCACCGAACGTAAAGGCGTCCAGCGCACGGGAATAATAAAGACAGACGGCCAGCCCCGCCAGTACCACTACCAGCGCCAGCTGGAATTCCGGCCAGCGTACGCCGCTAAAGCTGCCCAGCAGCCAGAACATCACGTCGCGCGCCTGTTGCGCGCTGGCAGAGGTGCTGATGGTATAGGCGGTAATGGCGTTAAACAGCTGAGAGGCCGCTACGCCCGCCAGGATCGTGCGTTCATTGCCGCCGCGCGCGCCGTTGGTCAGGAAGGCGACGAAGGCAAAGGCGGCGAAGGCTCCGGCAAACGCGCCCGCAGAAAGCGATACTGCGCCGGTGCCGAGACCCAATACGACGACTGACACCGCCCCGGTTGACGCTCCCGCCGACACGCCGAGCACGTAAGGTTCCGCCAGCGCATTCTTCAAAAGGCTCTGCAATACGGCCCCGCAGATGGCCAACCCGGCTCCGCAACAGGCCGCCACCAGCGCGCGGCTGAGGCGAAAGTCCCAGATGACGCTCTCGTAGATGCGGTTGAGCGGAACGTCAGTCAGCCCCAGCTTATTGCTGATGGCGTAGAACACGTTATTGAGCGGGATAGACAACTCACCGATGCTGACGCCAAGGGCGATCACCAGAAACAACAGCACGAAGGCGAGCAGGCATGACGTGGTCAGGAGCACCCCCTGCCGCATCTGAAGTACGGCAGTGGTCATCAGTTCAGTCCCAGTTTTCTGAGCTGTTCGCCGACCTGCTCAGCACCGTAAAGCGTGCGAATCGTCGGGTTCATGGCCTGGCCGTCCATCACCACAATATGACCCTTCTTCACCGCCTCCATCTGGCTGACGGCTGGATCGCTTTTCAGGAATTTGATTTTTTCTTCGGCGTTGTCCAGCGCCCAGCGGTTACGATCCAGGCTGGAGACCACAATCACGTCCGGATTAGCGGCAATAATACTTTCCCAGCCCACGGTCGGCCATTCGGTCTCAGAGGTAATGGCGTTATGGCCGCCCAGCACGTTAGCAATAAAGCCAGAGGCGCTGTTTTTGCCGCCGACATAGGCATCAGCCGAAGGTGAGGAGCTTGAGAACCAGAAAACAAAGGAGAGGTCTTTGTTGTTTTTGCCAAACTCCTGGCGCAGGTCGGCTTCACGCTTTTTAAAGTCGGCGATAACGGCCTGACCGCGCGCTTCCACGTTGAAAATCTTGGCGAAATCCTCAATCTCTTGATAAAGGTAGGTCATGTCCCACAGCGTCTGGCGGCTGCCGTACATGTCCCCTGCGGCTTTTTTGGTGGCGCACATGCCCGGAGATAAATAGCTGTTTACCCCAACGGTGGCCAGGTCTTCGCGTTTTGCGACCTTACTTTCCGGCCCGAGCAGCAGCGGCAGCTGTGCAGGAACAAAATCAGGGTTTTGCGCAAGAATGGATTCAAGCGTCGGAATTTCGACGGTCAGGGTTTTGATTTTTGCATTCTGCTCAGCCAGCTGCGGCAATACTTTGGTCGGCCAGAACGCGCTGGCTTTCACCTTATCTTCCAGACCCAGCAGAAGCAGGATCTCGACGGTATTCTGCCCCAGGGCCACAACGCGTTCCGGCGCTTTGGTGAAGGTTTCTTTATACCCGCAGTTTTCTATCGTGAGCGGGTACGTGGTAGCCAGAGCTGTACTCATTGATGCAACCGCCAGGCCTAACGCGCAGAGAACCTTTTTCATTAAACGCTACCTTCATTAAAATTATTTTGATGCAAATGAAACGCATTATTAAGGCGGAATTTTATACAGAGGAAAATATATTGTGTCAATGTGGGACAATTACGCAGAGTGATGAAAGGCGGCGCCATATACGGCGCCGGAATGACGGGTTAATTCAGGCTCTCTTTATCGATTCCCAGACGCTTCATGCGCGAGAGCAGGGTGGTACGCTTCAGCCCCAGCCGTTGCGCCGCACCTTTCGGTCCGGCTACCACGCCGTTGGTCTCCTTCAGCACTCGCATAATGAGCTGATATTCATCTTCTCCCTCTTTCGCAAGCTCGGTTGCGGTCACGGTCGTTTCAGAAGGAGTAACCTCTGGCAGGGAGAGCTGGAGCACGTTCCCGCGCGTCAACAGGACCGCGCGTTCAATGACGTTTTCCAGCTCGCGCACGTTCCCCGGCCACTCCATCGCCGAGAGTGTGCGTAGCGTTTCGGCAGGAATACTGTCGATATTTCGCCCCATCCGGCGGGCAATCTTCGCGGTAAAGGCTTTCACCAGCAGCGGAATATCTTCCGGGCGCTCGCGCAGCGGCGGCAGGCAGATCGGGAAGACGTTCAGGCGATAGTAAAGATCGCTGCGAAACTCGCGGTCGGCGACCATTTTTTTCAGATCGCGGTTGGTGGCGGCAATCAGACGCACGTCGGTCTGGATCAGCTTGTTGCTGCCGAGGCGCTCGAACTCCTGCTCCTGCAAAACGCGCAGCAGCTTGGGCTGGAGCTCCAGCGGCATATCGCCCACTTCGTCGAGGAACAAAGAGCTTTTATCCGCCAGCTCAAAACGGCCCAGCCGCTGGCTGCTGGCGCCGGTAAAGGCACCGCGCTCGTGGCCGAACAGGTCGCTTTCCAGTAAGCCAGCAGGCATCGCCGCGCAGTTCATCTTCACCATCCGGCGGCTGTTGCGGTTGCTCAGGTTGTGGATCGCCCGGGCAATCAGCTCTTTCCCGGTACCGGTTTCACCGAGGATCAGCACCGTGCTGTCGCTTTGCGCCACCATCTCCACCTGCTTGAGCACGCTGTACATGGCATCGCTGCGCCCGATGATTTCGCCAAACTCGCTGTCCACGTTGTTGAGCTGCTCGGTCAGCGCCAGGTTTTCGTCCACCAGCCGCTCCTTCAGGCGGTGGATCTCCTGATAGGCGAGGGCGTTATCCAGCGCGATGGAGATGCGCTCGGCGATCTGGCGCAGCAGCTTCAGGTTGGCGGTGGTAAATACGGCTTCATCGCACTGCGCCAGTTTGAGCACGCCGAGCATGGTGTTGCCGGACATCAGCGGCAGCAGGCACAGGGTCTGGATCTTGTTGCCCCAGGTGTTGAAGAGCATCCGCTCGTAGGGGGCTACCGGATCCTGTTCATTGAGATTGAGCAGCAGGATCTCTTTGCTTTTAAATACCCGCTCGGACAGCGTTCCCGCTTCGTCCACTTCGCTCTGCTCGTGCGCCGGGTTAGCTTCATCAAGGTAGTGGGTGGAGTAGATGTTCAGCTTGCCTTTCCGGTTGCCGCGTAGCGCAATGCTGATGGCATCGATTTTAAAATAGTGATGGATCTCTTTTGATACTTCGCTGACCAGCTCATCCATGTCCAGGCGGGAGAGCACGGCGTTGGTGATGGCAACCAGAATGCGGAAGTTATCGCGCTCGCGGCTCAGCAGGTCGTAGTCCACGTTATTGGTGACGCGGCTTTGGATCTGCTCCGCGACAACGGCCACAATCTGGGTAAAGGTGTGCAGGCGTTCGTACTCCGCCTCGCTCCAGGGCTGGTCGGTATCGCGGATAAACTCGCAGCCGCCAAAAATTTGCCCTTCCACCGCCAGCGGCAGCATGCTGTAGTGGCCGAAAGGGTGGTAAAGGTTGCTCTCTGCCAGCTTCGGCCAGGCCTGGCGAAACTGGTCAAAATTGCAGTGCAGCGCTTCCGGGCGGGAGAGAATACGCCGCACCGGGCCGTGGGCAAGAAACGTTTCATCTTCATATTCGAAGATTTTGCCGTTATCACGCGTTGAGAAATAGCTCGCGCGGTGGGTTGCGCTATGCCAGAGCACAATGGCGGCGCTGTCCGCCAGCGCAGATTGCCTGACCAGCCGCGTCAGGGCATCGCTCAGTGCGCCGAGGTCGGGCTGTTGTAAAAGTGTGCGCGTGATGTCAAACAGGCCCTGCTGTCCAAGATCGCTCATCGGTGTATACGGCATTGTTGCTTTCCAATAGAAACTGGCAAAAAGAGAAATTCAGCGCTGACCGCTTTTGGCGCGGTCTAGCAAATTCGGGGTAACGGTTCAGCGTGCGGCAGATCCAGCGTACGCTTCACGCCGTAAAGCCCGGTCAGGCGCACCCCTTTGCGCTCAACCACGTCGCCGATGATGGCCGCGTCTTTCCCTAATGGATGCGCGCGCAGCTGTGCAAGTACGGCTTCCGCCGCCGTGCGTTCCACGCCGATCACCAGCTTGCCTTCGTTGGCAAAGTTAAGCGGGTCTAGCCCTAATAGCTCGCATAGCCCGCGCACGGCGCCTTTGACAGGCAGGCCGCGCTCGGTCAGCTCAATTCCGCAGCCGCTGCTTGCGGCAAATTCGTGCACCACGGCATTCACGCCGCCTCGCGTGGCGTCGCGCAAGGCTTTTACGCCCGGCATGTCGCGCAGCGTCTGGATCAGCGGCGTGAGTACCGCGCAGTCACTGCGCAGTTCCCCGTCCAGCCCCAGGCCTTCGCGCAGGTTCAGGATGGTTGCCCCGTGGCAGCCCAGCGTGCCGCTGACAATCAGCACGTCGCCTGCGCAAAGCTGTTGAGCGCCCCAGTGAATATCGGCGGGGATCGCCCCCATCCCGGCGGTGTTGATAAAAAGCTTATCCGCCGCGCCGCGCTGCACCACCTTGGTATCCCCGGTGACGATGGCGATCCCCGCCTCGCGGGCGGTGTGCGCCATGCTGTTGACCACCGCCGTGAGCGTTTCCATCGGTAACCCTTCTTCGAGGATAAACCCGCAGGAGAGGTAGCGGGGGATCGCGCCGCTGACGGCGACGTCGTTTGCCGTGCCGCAGACGGCGAGCTTGCCGATATCGCCGCCCGGGAAGAACAGCGGGTCAATCACGTAGCTGTCGGTAGAGAACGCCAGCCTGTCACCGTGTGCGGTGAGGGTTGAGAGCGCAATGCGCGCCTGATCTTCCTGCTCGGCGAGCCAGGGATTGTTAAAGGCGTCCATAAACAGCCGGTTAATCAGCTGCTGCATCGCCTGTCCACCGCTTCCGTGCGCCATTTCCACCGTGTTCATGCTTCACACTCCTGGTTGCGATAGTGATACCACGCGGCGCATGCCCCTTCTGAAGAGACCATCAGCGCGCCAAACGCGGTTTGCGGGTTACAGGCGTTGCCAAATAACGGGCAGTGATGAGGTTTGCATTTTCCGGTGAGTACGTCGCCACAGCGGGCGCGGGGATCGTCGCACACCTGCTGCGGCTGCGGTCGGAAATGCGCTTCGGCGTCGAAGGCGCGATACGCGGGCGTCAGGTGCACGCCGGATTCGGCAATCAGCCCCAGTCCGCGCCATTCGCTGTCGCCTTCGACGCTAAACACGTCGGCTATGGCCTGCTGTGCCCGTCTGTTACCTGCATCGGGCACCACGCGGCGATACTGATTTTCCACCGCACTCAGGGCCGCTATTTTCTGCTCAACCAGCATGGTCACGCCTTGCAGTAGATCAAGTGGCTCGAAACCAGCCACCACTAACGGACGATTGTACTGTTCAGCGATAAAACCGTAGGCTTCTGTGCCGATCACCATGCTGACGTGGCCCGGCGCCAGAAACGCGTCGATACCGTTATCTGGCGCTTCCAGCAGGCTGCGCAGCGTGGGAATAAGCGTGATGTGCTGGCAGAAAAAGTAAAAGTTTGTGACGTTGCGGGCTTTCGCCTGCTGGAGGGTAATGGCGGTGGCGGGCATGGTGGTTTCAAAACCCAGCCCGAAAAAGACGACCTTACGCTCAGGATTAGCCATCGCCAGCGTCAGGGCATCCATCGGTGAGTAGACGATCCGCACGTCCGCGCCGCGCGCCTTCGCCTGGAGCAGCGAGCCATTTTTTCCCGGTACACGCATGGCGTCGCCAAAGGTACAAAAAATCACACCGGGGCGGCTGGCGATGTCGAGACAGCTGTCGATGCGCCCCATCGGCAGCACGCACACCGGGCAGCCGGGGCCGTGGATAAATTCGATGTTCTCCGGCAGCAGCTGGTCGAGGCCAAATTTAAAGATGGCGTGGGTGTGTCCGCCGCACACCTCCATGATCCGCAGCGGTTTTTCTTTCGTGTAGTCCAGCAGCGACGCGCGGGACTTCAGGCGATCGATAAGCTGCAACACCTGCTCAGGCGCGCGATATTCATCAACGTAACGCATGTGTTATCGTTCCTCCCCATACAGCAGGGCGCCCACGTCCGGCTCGACGTCAAACATATTCTGTAGCGCGTCCAGCGTGTCGCGGGCTTCTTCCTCATTAATCACGCTCATGGCAAAACCTACGTGGACCAGCACCCACTGGCCGAGACGCGATGCGCCGGTCTCATCGTGGCTGCCTACCAGCGTCAGGTCGACATCGCGCAGGATGCCGCATACCTCCACTTTGGCCTGATTGCCGTCGATGGAATGAATTTGTCCGGGGACGCCTATGCACATCGTTCGTTCTCCAGCCAGTTCAGCCAGGCGTCCATCCCGTCGCCGCGCGTGGCGGAAACCAGCAGGATCTCAATGTCCGGGTTCACTTCGCGGGCGTAAGCCAGGCACTTATCCACGTCGAAATTCAGGTACGGCAGCAGGTCGACTTTGTTCAGCAGCATGAGGGAGGCGGCGGCAAACATATGCGGATATTTCAGCGGCTTGTCTTCCCCTTCGGTCACGGAGAGTACCGCCACTTTATGCCGCTCGCCGAGGTCGAAGCTTGCCGGGCAGACCAGGTTGCCGACGTTTTCAATGAACAGGATGCCGTTGTTCGCCAGCGGCAGGCGCGGGGCGGCGTCGGCAATCATCTGCGCGTCCAGATGGCACCCTTTCCCGGTGTTGACCTGAATCGCAGGCGTACCGGTTTCGCGGATGCGCGCGGCGTCGTTTACCGTTTGCTGGTCACCTTCGATAACGGCGCAGGAGACACGTTTATTCAGCCGTTTGAGGGTTTCGGTCAGCAGCGTGGTTTTACCGGAGCCGGGGCTGGAGACCAGGTTCAGCACCAGCTGTTCGCGCGCGGCAAAGCGGGCGCGATTGCGGACGGCGAGCTGGTTGTTTTTATCCAGCACGTTAATCTCCACCTCCAGCATCTGGCGCTGGCTGATGCCCGGCGCGTGGGTGCCCGCTTCGCCGCGGCCGTAATGCAGGTCACCCGCGTCGGAACGCTGCGGCGCGAAGGTGATGCCGGTCAGTGCCGCCGCGGGACGCGGGGCAGGGGAAAAGGGCGCGGAGCGAAACGCGGAGTGGGGGCGGTGTTCATCCCCTTCGATATACAGGTTGCCTTCAGCGCAACCGCAGGTACTACACATACTTTACTCCTTCTCGATTTCGAGGCGTTGGATCTGCATACCGTCATCCGCCACGATGCGCAGCCCGCTGCTCTGGCACTGCGGACAGCGCTGTACCTTCGATGACAACAGCGTGACGTACTCCTGACACTGTTCGCACCAGCACTCCGCCTGCTGCTCCTCGATATGCAGTGCGCAACCTTCCGCCAGCGTGCCGCGGCACACCAGCTCAAAACAGAAGGTGAGGGCGCTGGTCTCGACGCAGGAAAACGCCCCGACCTTCAGCCAGACGCCGGTCACGCGCTTCGCATGGTTCTGCACAGCCTGCTGTTCGATAAGTTCCAGTGCCCGCTGGCAGAGGGTGATTTCGTGCATGACGCCTCCTTAATGAATTGCCCCTTCAATGCAATAACAGTGCCAGCTTGATTTGCGTTACGGCGTGACGATGTCAACGCTGTCGAAATGACACGTCGACACCGCGGCGGTGACAGTACGTCTCTTGTTAAAAGCTATGTAAATCAAAAGTTTAAAAACTGGCACGAAAACTGCTTAACAGCCGCTAACTCCATTAACCGGATACCTTTTATGACTATTTGGGAAATTAGCGAAAAAGCGGATTACATCGCGCAACGTCATCAGCAGCTTCAGGATCAGTGGCACCTCTACTGCAACTCTCTGATTCAGGGGATCACCCTGTCAAAAGCCCGTCTGCACCATGCCATGAGCTGCGCGGCGCAGGGGGACATGCGCTTTGTGTTGTTTGGTCACTTCACGATTTTTGTCACCCTGGCGGAGAGCTTCAACAGCCACACCATTGAGTATTACGTTGAGACAAAAGAGGGTGAAAAACAGTGTATTGCGAAAGCTCAACTGATGGCCGACGGCATGGTGGACGGTCACGTCAGCAACCGCGATCGCCAGCAGGTGCTGGAGCACTATCTGGAGAAAATAGCGCCGGTTTATAACGGCCTCTACGCCGCCGTTGAGCACGATCAGCCGATCAACCTGAAACAGCTGATCGACGGAAAATCCTCCGCGAACGTGGCCTGAAAAGCGAGTGTCGAGAAGTGTCGATAAGACAGTTTTTTTTCGTCAAAAATGACCATCACCAGAGGATGACCCGGTGAACCGTTTTGTAATTGCTGACTCGACGGTCTGTATTGGCTGTCGGACCTGTGAGGCGGCGTGCTCGGAAACGCACCGCCTGCACGGGCTACAGTCCATGCCGCGCCTGCGCGTCATGCGTAATGAGAAAGAGTCTGCCCCGCAGCTCTGTCACCACTGTGAAGACGCCCCGTGCGCGGGCGTTTGTCCTGTCAATGCCATCACCCGCGTTGACGGCGCGGTACAGCTGAACGAAAGCCTGTGCGTGAGCTGCAAGCTGTGCGGCATCGCCTGTCCGTTCGGCGCCATTGAGTTTTCCGGCAGCCGTCCGCTGCATATTCCGGCGAATGCCAATACCCCGAAAGCGCCGCCTGCGCCACCGGCTCCGGCACGTGTGAGCACGCTGCTGGACTGGGTGCCGGGCATTCGCGCCGTTGCGGTGAAGTGCGACCTGTGCAGCTTCGATGAGCAGGGTCCGGCCTGCGTGCGGACCTGCCCGACCCGGGCGCTGGTCCTGGTCAACATCCGCGACATCGCTCGCACCAGCAAACGCAAGCGTGAGCTGACCATCAATACCGACGTCGGCGATCTTTCGCTGCTGCGGGCGCTTAACGAGGGGGCGAAATGAACGCGATAGTTATGATGACCAGCGGCGTGGCCTGGTTTGCCGCCGCCGCTGTCCTGGCGCTGCTCCTCGCCTTCCATAAAACGCTGAGCGGCGTGATCGCCGGTATCGGCGGGGCGGTCGGCAGCCTGATGACGCTGGCGGCGGGCGGGGTTGTCCTGATCGACGGGCAATCCGTCGACACCCTCATCCCGCTGATTCACCACGCCGTTGAGCTTACGCCGCTGAACGCCATCTGGCTGATAACCTTTGGCCTGTGCGGGCTGTTTATCAGCCTGTTTAATATCGATTGGCACCGCCATCAGCACACCAAAGCCAACGGCCTGCTGGTTAACCTGTTGATGGCCGCCGCGGTCTGTACCGTTGTCGCCAGCAACCTCGGCGCGCTGGTGGTGATGGCTGAAATCATGGCCCTGTGCGGCGTGTTCCTGACCGGATGCAGCGCCTCCGGCAAGCTGTGGTTTGCGCTCGGACGTCTCGGCACGCTGCTGCTGGCGCTGGCCTGCTGGCTGGTGTGGCAGCGTTTCGGCACGCTGGATTTCGCCGCGCTTAACGGCCAGCCGCTGGGCAACGACGTCTGGCTGTTGAGCGTAGTCGGTTTTGGCCTGCTGGCCGGGATAATCCCGCTGCACGGCTGGGTGCCGCAGGCGCATGCCAATGCCTCAGCCCCGGCCGCTGCGCTGTTCTCCACCGTGGTGATGAAGGTCGGTCTGTTCGGCATCCTGACGATAACCCTGACGGGCGATCAGCCGCCGCTGTGGTGGGGCGTGGCGTTGCTGATTGCGGGGATGATCACCGCGTTCGTCGGTGGCCTCTACGCGCTGATGGAGCACAACATCCAGCGTCTGCTGGCGTACCACACCCTGGAGAACATCGGGATTATCCTGCTCGGCATGGGCGCAGGCGTCACCGGGCTGGCGCTCAACCAGCCGGCGCTGATTGCCGCCGGGTTTATTGGCGGTCTGTATCACCTTATCAACCACAGCTTGTTTAAAAGCACCCTGTTCCTCGGCGCGGGCAGCGTCTGGTTCCGCACCGGGCACCGCGATATTGAGAAGCTCGGCGGGATTGGCAAAAAAATGCCCGTCATTTCGCTGGCGATGCTGGTCGGGCTGATGGCGATGGCTGCGCTGCCGCCGCTGAACGGCTTTGCCGGCGAGTGGGTGATTTATCAATCCTTCTTCGCCCTCGGCCAGAGCGAGGCGTTTATCGGGCGTTTACTCGGCCCGCTGCTGGCGGTGGGCCTGGCGATCACCGGCGCGCTGGCGGTGATGTGTATGGCTAAAGTTTACGGTGTCACCTTCCTGGGCGCGCCGCGCACCCGAGAAGCGGAAAACGCCTGCTGCGCCCCGGTACTGATGACCACCAGCGTGGTCGCGCTGGCGCTGTGCTGCATCGCGGGCGGGGTTGCCGCGCCGTGGCTGCTGCCGCAGCTGGGCCACGCCATTCCGCTGCCGCTGGTCACGGCGCATAGCGTCGTTTCCCAGCCGATGATGGCGCTGCTGCTGATTGCCGCGCCGCTCCTGCCGTTCGTGCTGATGCTGTTCTTCAGACGCGACCGTCTCGCCTCCCGCTCGCGCGGCGCGGCGTGGGCCTGCGGCTACGAACACGAGCAGTCGATGGTTATCACCGCCCACGGTTTCGCCATGCCGGTGAAAGAGAACTTTGCCGCCGTGCTGAAGCTGCGCCACTGGCTGAACCCGGTGGGCTGGGTGCCGGGCTGGCAGGGGGCCGCCGTGCCCGTACTGTTCCGCCGCCTGGCGCTGATCGAGCTGGCGGTGCTGGTGGTGATTGTCATTTCACGAGGAGCCTGACATGAGTCTGTTACTGGCAATTCTTCAGGCGCTGGTGCTGTTCGCCGCCGCGCCGCTGCTGTCGGGCATCACGCGCGTGGCGCGCGCCCGGCTGCACAACCGTCGCGGACCTGGCGTGCTCCAGGAGTACCGCGATCTCTTCAAACTGCTCTCCCGTCAGAGCGTCGCGCCGGATGCCGCGGGCTGGGTGTTCCGCCTGACGCCGTTTGTGATGGTGGGCGTGATGCTGACCATCGCCACCGCGCTGCCGGTGGTGACGGTGGCGTCGCCGCTGCCGGTGCTGGGCGATCTGATTACGCTGATCTACCTCTTCGCCATCGCGCGTTTCTTCTTTGCGATTGCGGGCCTGGACACCGGCAGCCCGTTTACGGGTATCGGTGCCAGCCGCGAGGCGATGCTCGGCGTGCTGGTTGAGCCAATTCTGCTGCTGGGGCTGTGGATCGCCGCGCAGGTTGCAGGCTCGACCCACATCAGTTTCATCACCGACACCGTTTACCACTGGCCGGTTTCACGTTCGCTACCGCTGGTGCTGGCGCTCTGCGCCTGCGCGTTCGCCACGTTTATCGAGATGGGCAAGCTGCCGTTCGATCTCGCGGAAGCGGAGCAGGAATTACAGGAGGGGCCGCTCACCGAGTACAGCGGCTACGGCTTTGCGGTGCTGAAGTGGGGCATCAGCCTCAAGCAGCTGGTGGTGTTGCAGATGTTCGTCGGCGTTTTCTTCCCGTGGGGGCAGATGACGCACTTCTCTGCGGGCGGCCTGCTGCTGGCCGTGGTGGTGGCTGTGCTCAAGCTGCTTATCGGCGTGCTGGTCATTGCCCTGTTTGAAAACAGCATGGCGCGCCTGCGTTTTGTCGAAACGTCACGCATTACCTGGGCTGGTTTTGGTTTTGCATTTTTAGCGTTCGTCTCCTTGCTGGTGGCGTGATTAAAGAGAGTGTTTATGTCTGAAGAAAAGAAAGGTCAGCAGTATCTCGCCGCGTTGCATCAGGCTTTCCCGGGCGTGGTGCTGGAGGAGTCCTGGCAAACCAAAGACCAGATCACCGTCACCATTAAGGTGAACTATCTGCCGGAAGTGGTGGAGTTTCTCTACTACCAGCAGGGCGGCTGGCTGTCGGTGTTGTTCGGTAACGACGAGCGCCAGCTGTGCGGCAGTTACGCGGTGTACTACGTGATGTCGATGGAGCAGGGCGAGAAGTGCTGGATCACCGTGCGCGTCGAGGTCGACCCGAATAAACCGGAATACCCGTCCGTCACGCCGCGCGTGCCTGCCGCCGTCTGGGGCGAGCGCGAAGTGCGCGACATGTACGGCCTGGTGCCGGTTGGCCTGCCTGACGAGCGTCGCCTGGTGCTGCCGGACGACTGGCCGGATGAACTCTATCCGCTGCGCAAGGACAGCATGGACTACCGCCAGCGCCCGGCCCCAACCACCGACAGCGAAACCTACGAGTTCATCAACGAGCTGGGCAGCAAGAAGAATAACGTGGTGCCGATTGGCCCGCTGCACGTTACCTCTGACGAACCGGGCCACTTCCGCCTGTTCGTCGACGGCGAGAACATTATCGACGCCGACTACCGCCTGTTCTACGTCCACCGCGGCATGGAGAAGCTGGCGGAGACCCGCATGGGCTACAACGAAGTGACGTTTCTTTCTGACCGCGTGTGCGGCATCTGCGGCTTTGCCCACAGCACCGCCTACACCACCTCGGTGGAAAACGGCATGGGGATCGTGGTGCCGGAACGCGCGCAGATGATCCGCGCCATTCTGCTGGAGGTGGAGCGCCTGCACTCGCACCTGCTGAACCTCGGCCTGGCCTGCCATTTCGTCGGATTTGACTCCGGGTTTATGCAGTTCTTCCGCGTGCGCGAGGCATCAATGAAGATGGCGGAGATCCTCACCGGGGCGCGTAAAACCTACGGCCTGAATCTGATCGGCGGGATCCGCCGCGACCTGCTGAAAGACGACATGATCCAGACCCGCCAGCTGGCGCAGCAGATGCGCCGGGACGTTCAGGAGCTGGTGGATATGCTGCTCAGCACGCCCAACATTGAGCAGCGCACCGTCGGGATTGGTCGTCTTGACCCGGAAATCGCCCGCGACTTCAGTAACGTTGGTCCGATGGTGCGCGCCAGCGGCCACGCCCGCGATACCCGCGCCGATCACCCGTTCGTCGGCTACGGCCTGCTGCCGATGACCGTGCACAGCGAGCAGGGCTGCGACGTCATCTCCCGTCTGAAGGTGCGCATCAACGAGGTATTCACCGCGCTGAACATGATCGACTACGGCCTCGATAACCTGCCGGGCGGCCCGCTGATGGTGGAAGGCTTCACCTACATTCCAAACCGCTTTGCCCTCGGCTTTGCCGAAGCGCCGCGCGGGGACGACATCCACTGGAGCATGACCGGCGACAACCAGAAGCTCTACCGCTGGCGCTGCCGTGCGGCGACCTACGCCAACTGGCCAACCCTGCGCTACATGCTTCGCGGCAACACGGTCTCCGACGCGCCGCTGATCATCGGCAGCCTCGACCCGTGTTACTCCTGCACCGACCGCATGACCGTCGTGGACGTGCGCAAGAAGAAAAGCCAGGTGGTGCCGTACAAAGAGCTTGAGCGCTACAGCATCGAGCGTAAGAACTCGCCGCTGAAATAAGGATTCGCCATGTTTACCTTTATCAAAAAAGTGATCAAAACCGGCGCGCAGACCAGCAGTTATCCGCTGGAGCCGATCCCGGTTGATAAAAACTTTCGCGGCAAGCCGGAGCACAACCCGCAGCAGTGCATCGGCTGCGCGGCCTGCGTCAACGCCTGCCCGTCGAATGCCTTAACGGTGGAAACGGACCTGAAAACCGGCGAGCTGGCCTGGCAGTTTAACCTCGGGCGCTGCATCTTCTGCGGCCGCTGCGAGGAGGTCTGCCCGACGGTCGCCATTCGCCTGTCTCAGGAGTACGAGCTGGCGGTGTGGAAAAAAGAGGACTTCCTCCAGCAATCGCGCTTTGCGCTGTGCAACTGCCGCGTCTGCAAGCGTCCGTTCGCCGTGCAAAAAGAGATCGACTACGCCATCGCGCTGCTGAAGCACAACGGCGACGTCCGCGCGGAGCATCACCGTGAAAGCTTCGAAACCTGCCCGGAGTGCAAGCGTCAGAAATGCCTGCTGCCGTCTGACCGCATCGATTTAACCCGCCATATGAGAGAGGCCAGCTGATGGAAAACTTACTCGGCCCGCGCGACGCTAACGGCATTCCGGTGCCGCTGACGGTGGAGGAGTCCATCGCCAGCATGAAGGCGTCGCTGCTGAAAAAAATCAAACGCTCGGCCTACGTCTATCGCGTGGACTGCGGTGGCTGCAACGGCTGCGAGATTGAGATCTTCGCTACGCTGTCGCCGCTGTTTGACGCCGAGCGCTTCGGCATCAAGGTGGTGCCGTCCCCGCGCCACGCGGATATCCTGCTGTTCACCGGCGCGGTCACCCGCGCGATGCGCTCGCCTGCGCTGCGCGCCTGGCAGTCTGCGCCGGATCCGAAAATCTGCATCTCCTACGGCGCCTGCGGCAACAGCGGCGGCATCTTCCACGATCTTTACTGCGTCTGGGGCGGCACCGACAAAATCGTGCCGGTGGACGTCTACATTCCGGGCTGCCCGCCGACGCCCGCCGCCACGCTGTACGGTTTTGCCATGGCGCTCGGCCTGCTGGAGCAGAAGATCCACGCCCGCGAGCCAGGCGAGCTGGACAACCAGCCAGCCACTATCCTGCACCCGGATATGGTGCAACCGCTGCGGGTGAAGATCGACCGCACGGCACGCAGGCTGGCGGGCTACCGCTACGGACGCCAGATTGCCGACGATTATCTGCGTCTGCTCAGCCAGGGCGACCATCAGGTAGCGCGCTGGCTGGAGGCCGAGAACGATCCGCGTCTCAATGAGATCGTGGCGAACCTGAACAACATTGTGGATGAGGCGCGTATCCGATGAGTGAAACGGTGGTGTTCAGCCAGCTGAGCCGTAAGTTTATTGATGAGAACGATGCCACGCCGGATGCGGCGCAGCAGGTGGTCTATTACAGCCTGGCGATTGGGCACCACCTCGGGGTGATCGACTGCCTGGAGGCGGCGTTAACCTGCCCGTGGCCGGAATACCTGGCGTGGATCGCCACGCTGGAGGAGGGCAGTACGGCGCGGCGCAAGATGGAGGGCGTGCCGAAGTATGGCGAGATCGTCATCGACGCCAACCACATTGCGATGCTCGCTAACGCCTTTGACGCGGCGCTGAGCGTACAAACCCCGGCGCAGCAGGCGTGGAGCAAAACGCTGCTCGGCATGCTGCACGATATTCATCAGGAGAGCGCCATCTACCTGATGGTGAGGAGATTACGTGACTGACGTTTTACTGTGTGTCGGCAACAGCATGATGGGCGACGACGGCGCGGGTCCGCTGCTGGCGGAACTGTGCGCCGCAAACCCGCCGGGCAACTGGGTGGTGATTGACGGCGGCAGCGCGCCGGAAAACGACGTGGTCGCCATCCGTGAACTGCATCCGGACAGGCTGTTAATCGTCGATGCCACCGATATGGGGCTTAACCCCGGCGAGATCCGCCTGATTGACCCGGACGACATCGCCGAGATGTTTATGATGACCACCCACAATATGCCGCTGAACTACCTGGTGGATCAGATCAAAGACGACGTGGGCGAGGTGCTGTTTTTGGGCATTCAGCCGGATATTGTCGGGTTTTATTACCCGATGACGCCGCCGGTGAAAGAGGCGGTGGAGGGGGTGTATTCACGGCTTGCAGGGTGGGTTGGGGATGGAGGTTTTTCTCCGCTCTGAGCAGTGCCGGGTGGCGGCTTCGCCTTACCCGGCCTACCAAACCCATCTCCCTCTCCCTGTGGGAGAGGGCTGGGGTGAGGGCAACAGGCTACTCGAGATCCCCCCCGTTACTCGCAATCACCTTCTTATACCACCAGAACGATTTCTTACGCCTGCGGTCCAGCGTGCCGTTCCCGGCGTCGTCCCGGTCGACGTATACAAACCCGTAGCGCTTGCTCATTTCCCCCGTTGAGGCCGAGACAAGGTCAATGCAGCCCCAGGTGGTGTAGCCCAGCAGCGGTACGCCGTCCTCAATCGCGTCGCCCATCGCGCGGATATGCTCGCGCAGGTAGCTGATGCGGTAGTCGTCGTTGATCTCGCCGTTTTCATCAATGACGTCCTTCGCCCCGAGGCCGTTTTCCACCAGGAACAGCGGCTTCTGGTAGCGGTCGTACATCATGTTCATGGTGATGCGCAGGCCGAGCGGGTCGATGCCCCAGCCCCACTCGCTCACCTGAATGTGTGGGTTACGCAGGGACTTCACGATGTTCGCCGCGCTGGTGTTGCCCGCGTTCATGTCCGCCGACGCGCAGCGCGAGGCGTAATAGCTGAACGAGACAAAGTCGACGGTGTTTTTCAGCAGTTCATCGTCGCCCGGGTCTTTGACAATCACCACGCCTTTCTCGCGGAACACGCGGGCGGAGTAGGCCGGATAGCTGCCGCGCGCCTGCACGTCGATAAAGAACAGGTTCTCGCGGTCTTTCTCCAGCGCCATCCACACGTCTTCCGGCTTGCAGGACCAGGGGTAAAAATTGCCGCCCGCCAGCATGCAGCCGACCTGGTTTTCCGGGTTTACCTCGTGGGCAATTTTGGTCGCCAGCGCGCTCGCCACCAGCTCGTGGTGCGCAGCCTGGTATTTCACCTGATCTTCGTTTTCACCTTCCTCAAACACCAGCCCCGCGCCGGAGAACGGGCTGTGCAGCATGATGTTGATTTCGTTGAAGGTCAGCCAGTATTTCACCAGCCCGTTAAATTCTTCAAAGCAGGTGCGGGCGTAGCGGGCGAAGAAATCCACCATCTTACGGTTGCGCCAGGAGCCGTACTCCGTCACCAGGTGCATCGGCACGTCGAAATGGCAGAGCGTGACCAGCGGCTCGATGTTGTACTTTTTACACTCCTCGAACACCGCGCGGTAGAAGGCAATGCCTTCCTGATTCGGCAGCGGTTCGTCGCCGTTCGGGTAGAGGCGGCTCCAGGCAATCGAGGTGCGGAACACCGTAAAGCCCATCTCCGCCATCAGGGCGATGTCTTCTTTGTAGCGATGGTAAAAATCAATCGCCTCGTGGCTCGGGTAGAATTCGTCGTCCCGCAACGAAAACCGTTTTTCCTTGCCGACTTTTACCGCCAGGCGGTTTGCGCCGTGGGGGATCATATCGACCGTCGTCAGTCCTTTGCCGCCTTCACGGCAAGCCCCTTCACTCTGGTTGGCGGCAAGCGCGCCGCCCCATAAAAATCCTTGTGGAAAAACAGACATTCTTACCTCGCTTTCAGTTTATGCTTCTGCTGCTTTGTTCTGTACCGGTGCGGTTTGCAGGGCGCGTGCTTTTTCGGCTTCGTCTTCTACCGGGATATCCTCAAACCCTAACAGCAGGGTCAGCACAAACGACAGCACCACTGCCAGACCCATCACGCCAAACACCCAGACGATGGTCATCGGGTTGGCCGGGTCGAAGAACTGCACGCTGGTAAACAGCCCCGGCGCCGCCATCGAATGGCTGGCAAGACCGGCCATTCCTGCCACCGCGCCGCAGATAAAGCCGCTGATCAGACTCGCAATCAGCGGACGCTTCAGGCGTACCGCCACGCCGTACAGGGCCGGTTCAGAGATCCCCGCCATGATGGCGGAGGCCGCCGCGGCCAGCGCCGTCTGGCGCAGCTCCGGGTTTTTGGTTTTCCACGCTACCGCCAGCGATGAACCGCCGAGCGACAGGTTGGCGCCGATTTCCGACGGCATCACCATCCCTTCTTTGCCCGTTTCGGCAATGGTCTGGATGATGGTCGGCGTAAACACGCGGTGCATCCCGGTCATCACCAGCAGCGGCCACAGCGCGCCCATAATGGCAACGGAGAGCCAGCCCAGATAGCCGTGAATGGTGTAGACCAGCGCGGAGATGGCGCTGCCGATCCAGATCCCCAGCGGGCCAATCAGTACGATGGCGAGCGGGGCGGCAATCAGCACGATCAGCATCGGCTTGAGGAAGTTTTTCGTCACCGCCGGGGTAATGCGATCCACCCAGCGTTCGATGTACGACAGGCACCAGGTCATCACCAGCGCCGGGATAACGGTATAGGTGTATTTCACCGCCGT
Source organism: Enterobacter cloacae complex sp. CDL013 (assembly GCF_049238805.1). Taxonomy (NCBI): domain Bacteria; kingdom Pseudomonadati; phylum Pseudomonadota; class Gammaproteobacteria; order Enterobacterales; family Enterobacteriaceae; genus Enterobacter; species Enterobacter cloacae complex sp. CDL013. Next base: position 550,431 of record NZ_JBMKGT010000001.1, read on the forward strand.
CACCGGAATGAACGCGAACTCAACGTGCTCGCCCTGCGCGGCCTTGGCCATCAGCTCAATAAAGCTCGGGTGAACCAGCACGCCCGCAATGGCTATCGCCAGGGACATGTTGGTTTTGAACTTCACCGCCGCGGACGCCGCCACCATCAGCGGCAGGAAGAAGAACGCGCCATCGCCGATAACGGTCAGGATCGTCAGCGTCGGGTCACCTTTGCCCAGCACGCCGGTCATCTCAAGGATCATCGCCAGCAGCTTGACCATCGACCCGCCGATGATCGCCGGGATCAGCGGAGACATAGTGCCGATCAGCGCGTCGAGGATCCCGGCGCCAATCCGGCGCAGCGTGAGCTTCTGTGGACCTTCCGCTACGGCAGGTTGCAGGTTAGCGGGCAGCAGGCTCACCACTTCACGGTATGCCTGGGACACGGTGTTGCCGATGATTACCTGGCACTGGTTGTCGTTGCGCACCACGCCGAGCACGCCGCTGATGCTTTTCAGGCGCGCGGTGTCGGTAAGGCTTTCGTCTTTCAGAACGAAGCGCAGGCGCGTCATGCAGTGGGTGACGGCGACGATGTTCTCTTTACCGCCCAGCGCGCTAACAACGTCGTTTGCCAGCGCAGCGTAATTTTTTGCCATCGGATGTGATCCTGTTATCGTTGTGAGAAGTGTAGGAAACCGGTTTCACATAATCATCATGAGTTTCTTTTAATGAAACAAGACCACTTTTTATGCATTTTTTCGTTTCGTGATGACGATCACTCGTGGCCGTAAAAAGCGTGATAACGCCGCTGCGACAATTTTTCTGCGGTGAAGTACACTGCGGCTCATCAGTTTTGAATGGAATAACACTATGACCACGATGCTGGAAGTGGCGAAGCGGGCAGGCGTGTCAAAAGCGACGGTCTCGCGGGTGCTGTCGGGGAACGGTTACGTCAGCCAGGAGACGAAAGACCGCGTGTTTCAGGCCATCGAAGAGAGTGGGTATCGCCCCAATCTGCTGGCGCGAAACCTGGCGACCAAACGCACCCAGACCCTGGGGCTGGTGGTGACAAACACCCTGTACCATGGGGTCTACTTTAGCGAGCTGCTGTTTAACGCCGCGCGGATGACGGAAGAGAAGGGGCGTCAGCTGATCCTGGCGGACGGCAAGCACAGCGCCGAAGAGGAGCGCGAGGCGATCCAGTACCTGCTCGACATGCGCTGCGACGCGGTAATCATCTACCCGCGTTTTCTGAGCGTGGAAGCGCTGGACGAAATTATTGAGAAATGCGAGCAGCCGATTATGGTGCTCAACCGCCGTTTGCGGAAAAACAGCAGCCACAGCGTCTGGTCCGATCATAAAGCGTCGTGTCAGGACGCGGTATCGCAGCTGATCGCGAAAGGCCACCGGGAGATTGCGTTTATCACCGGTTCGCTGGATTCCCCCACCGGGGTGGAGCGTCTTTCCGGCTACAAGGACGCGCTGGCGCAGCACGGGATTGCAGTTCGTGACGCGCTGATCGCCGAAGGGAAGTGGAGCCCGGCTAGCGGCGCGGCGGCGGTCTCTCAGCTGCTCACCCGCGGCGAAGCGTTTACCGCGCTGGTGGCGAGTAACGACGATATGGCGATTGGCGCCATCAGGCAGTTGCACGAGAGCGGCGTCGCCACGCCGGGCGCGGTGTCCGTCATCGGCTTTGACGACGTGGCAATCGCGCCCTATATCGTGCCGTCCCTCTCCAGCGTGCGTATTCAGGTAACGGAGATGATCCAGGAGACCATCAGCCGCCTGATTTTCATGCTCGACGGCGGTGAGTTTAAGCTTCAGCAAACCTTCTCCGGCGAGCTTATCCTGCGCGACTCCGTTATTGACGGCCCGCATCGCTGACGTCGACATCTGTCATCGTCACTAATGACGATGACAGAACTACTTCTTTTTATTTCGCTTTAAAATCAACGCATTAAATATTGGCACGGTTTATGAATAGCTTCGCGCATAACAGTTATGCCGGAGAAGCAGATGAACCGTTTTATTATGGCCGATGCCAGCAAATGCATTGGTTGCCGTACCTGTGAAGTGGCGTGCGTGGTGTCCCATCAGGCAGAGCAGGATTGCGCCTCTCTCACCCCTGATACCTTTCTGCCGCGCATCCACGTCATTAAAGGCGTGAATATTTCTACCGCCGCTATCTGTCGCCAGTGTGAAGACGCGCCGTGCGCCAACGTCTGTCCGAACGGGGCGATTAAGCGCGAGAAAGGCTTCGTGCATGTGATGCAGGAGCGCTGCATCGGGTGCAAAACCTGTGTGGTGGCGTGTCCGTATGGCGCGATGGAGGTGGTGGTTCGCCCGGTGGTTCGCAACAGCGGTATCGGGCTGAGCGTGCGCGCGGAGAAAGCCGAAGCCAATAAATGTGACCTCTGCTACCACCGCGACGCCGGTCCGGCGTGTATGGAAGCCTGTCCGACGCATGCGCTGGTCTGCGTCGATCGCGACAAGCTTGAGCAGATGAGCGCCGAAAAGCGCCGTCGCGCGGCGTTCGACACCTCGTCATCACTGCTGTTCTGAACCGTATGAGCAGCAACGGCGTTCAGCTGCGGGTGCGCGGCAAGGTGCAGGGCGTGGGGTTTCGTCCCTTCGTCTGGCAACTTGCACACCAGCTGGGGCTGGCGGGCGATGTCTGCAACGACGGAGAGGGTGTCCTGGTGCGTCTCGCGGGTAGTGGGGGTGACTTTACCGCGAGACTGCGCCAGGACTGCCCACCGCTGGCGCGCATCGATCGCGTTGAAACGCAGCCGTACAGCTGGAATACGCTGCCGGACGAGTTTGTCATCCGCCACAGCGAGAGTGGGGCGATGGACACGCAAATCGTCCCGGATGCCGCCACCTGTCCCGCGTGCCTGGCGGAGATGCGCGATCCCCGCGAACGTCGCTACCGCTACCCCTTTATCAACTGCACCCACTGCGGGCCGCGGTTTACCATTATCCGCGCTATGCCCTATGACCGCCCGGCCACGTCAATGGCGCCATTCCCGCTCTGTGTGCCCTGTGAAACGGAGTACCGCAACCCGGCTGACCGGCGTTTTCACGCCCAGCCGGTGGCCTGCCCGGATTGCGGGCCGCAGCTGGAGTGGCGAGCCGGGGAGGCTACCGCCACCCGCGAATCGGCGTTAAGCGCGGCGGTGGCGATGCTGAAAGGCGGCGGGATTGTGGCGGTCAAAGGGCTGGGCGGTTTTCACCTGGTCTGCGACGCGCTTAACCCGCAGGCGATTCGGAAATTGCGGGCACGCAAGCAGCGCCCGACCAGGCCGCTGGCGGTGATGATCCCGCATGCGAACGGTCTGCCGAAGACCATCCAGACGCTGTTACGTTCACCCGCTGCGCCGATTATGCTGACGCCAAAAGCCTGCCTTCCAGCGTTTCCTGAGGAGATTGCGCCGGGGCTGAATACGGTTGGTGTGATGTTGCCTGCGAACCCGCTCCAGCATTTGCTGATGTTGGACTGTCAGCGTCCGCTGGTGATGACCTCCGCCAACCTCAGTGGCCATCCACCCGCCATAAGCAACCAGCAGGCGCTGGAAGAACTCAGTGACATCGCTGACGGCTTCCTGCTGCACAACCGCGACATCCTGCAACGGATGGATGATTCAGTGATGGACCAGGAGGGCACGATGCTGCGTCGCTCACGCGGTTTTGTGCCGGATGCCATCACATTGCCCGCCGGATTCCGTGACATCCCGCCCATGTTATGCACCGGCGCGGAGATGAAAAATACCTTCTGCCTGGTACGTGGCAACCAGGCGGTGCTGAGCCAGCATTTTGGCGATCTGAGCGACGAGGGCGTAGAGGCGCAGTGGCGCAGCGCGCTCTCGACGATGCAGGAGATCTACGCTTTCCAGCCAGAGCGTGTGGTGTGCGATGCCCATCCGGGATACCACGCCCGACAGTGGGCCCGGACGCAAGCGCTGCCCGTTGAGACCGTGCTGCATCATCATGCGCATGCGGTAGCGTGTCTGGCGGAGAACGGCTGGCCGCTCGACGGCGGGGATGTTATTGCCCTGACGCTGGACGGGATCGGCATGGGCGAGAACGGCGCGCTGTGGGGCGGCGAGTGCCTGCGGGTGAACTATCGCGACTGCGAACGGCTGGGCGGTCTGCCAGCCGTTGCGCTGCCGGGGGGCGATCTGGCGGCAAAACAGCCGTGGCGCAATTTGCTCGCCCACTGTCTGGCGTTCGTACCTGACTGGCAGCAGTACCCGGAAACTGAGGTGGTACAGCGTCAAAACTGGCCGCTGCTGGCAACGGCGGTGTCGCGCGGTATCAATGCGCCGCGGGCCTCCTCCTGTGGTCGTCTGTTCGACGCCGTGGCCTGTGCGCTGGGCATTGAAACGCAACGCTATGAGGGCGAAGCCGCGTGCCGGCTGGAGGCGCTGGCCGAACGCTGTGCAGGGGTTGATCATCCGGTGACGCTCCAGACGGATAACCTTGCGCTGTTCTGGCAGCAGTGGCTGGCCTGGCGGGCGGAGCCCGGCGAGCGCGCCTGGGCCTTTCACGATGCGCTGGCAAAAGGGCTGAGCGAACTGGCGGCAACGCATGCCCGCCGACGGTCGCTCTCTACGGTGTGCTTCAGCGGCGGCGTCCTTCACAACCGCCTGCTGCGCGCGCGCCTTCGTCATTACCTTTCTGATTTCACGCTTCTTTTTCCTTCGCGCCTGCCCGCAGGTGACGGAGCGATCTCCTTCGGGCAGGCGGTGGTTGCTGCCTCCCGATCATGTTTACAAAGGACTTAAAATGTTACGACTGTTACGCAATGAACCTCGTGCAGCGTGCCTGCTGCTGGCTCTCGGGATGGCTAACCTGCTGGCCTGGGGGCTGGCGTGGCACACCTTTAGCGACAGTACGGCGCTGATGGCGGCCAGCCTGCTGGCCTGGTGTTACGGACTGCGTCATGCGGTGGATGCCGACCATATCGCCGCGATTGATACCGTGACGCGTAAGATGATGCAGCAGGGCAAGCGCCCGTCCGGCGTGGGCGCATGGTTTTCCCTCGGACACTCCACCATCGTGGTGCTGGCCTCCATTGCTATCGCCGCTACCGCCACGGCGTTTCAGAAAAACATGGCATGGTTCCACGAAACCGGCAGCCTGATTGGCACCGCCGTCTCCGCCACCTTCCTGCTGGCGATGGCGCTGGTGAATATGGTGATCCTGCGCGGCGTCTGGCGCAGTTTTCAGGCACTGAAACACGGCAGGCCGGCGCAGGGCGACATCACGCTGCCTGCACAGGGTGGCGTCATGAACTGGCTGTTCGGCAAAACCTTCCGCCTCGTCAATAAAAGCTGGCAGATGTACCTGGTCGGTTTCCTGTTTGGCCTCGGCTTTGACACGGCCACCGAAATCGGCGTGCTGGGGATCTCCGCCGCCAGCGCCTCCAGCGGGATGTCGGTGTGGTCGATCATGATCTTCCCGGCGCTCTTCGCCAGCGGCATGGCGCTGGTGGATACGCTCGATAACCTGCTGATGGTGGGTGCCTACGGCTGGGCGTTTAACAAGCCGCAGCGCAAGCTGTACTACAACATGACCATCACCGGCACTTCGGTGGTAGTGGCGCTGTTTATCGGCGGCCTGGAAGCGCTGGGTCTGCTGATGGACAAGTTCTCCCTCAGCGGCGGCGTGTGGGATCTGATTGGCGCGGTGAACGATAACCTGGGCGATGCCGGATTTGTGGTGGTCGGGCTGTTTGTCGCCTGCTGGCTGATCTCGATGGCGAACTACCGCTGGCGCGGTTATGACGCGCTGGTGGTGCGCTCCTGACGCTGAAAGGGTAGCCATAAAAAAAGCCCCGGGACATCGGGGCGGTGGACAATAAAATCCAAAGGTTAAGTAAGCGTGGCAGTACTGTAGGCCGGGTAAGCGGAGCGCCGCCCGGCATGACGAGGGTTAAGCAGGTAACGATTTCAGCAGCGCGAAGGCCTCCTTCATTCTGTCTTCGCTGACCACAAAGGCGCGCATCTGACCGGCAGTATCGGTGCCGCGCGCCACCATGCCCTGAGGCGAAAGGGCAATCTGCCAGTCCAGATCCTGACGCTGCGTTTCACCTGCGAGATGCAGCGGTAGTTCCGGCGTTTTTACCTTCACCAGCATGGCGGGTAATTTCACCGGGGCGTTGCCGCCGAGCAGGTTTTTCGCCAGGAACATGGCGCTTAACTGAATCGGTTGCAGGAACGGCAGCACCTGGCCGTTAATTTCCGCGCAGTCGCCCAGGGCATAAATATCCGGCTGGGTGGTTTGCAGGTAGCTGTCCACCTTCACGCCGCGATTGATCTCTGCGCCCGCGCGGTGCGCCAGCGCGGTTTCCGGGCGCAACCCCGTCGCCGCAATTACCACATCCACTTCCACGCTGCGGTTGCGGTCGAGCGTCGCACAAATGCCGGTTTCGGTTTTGCTCAGGCTCTGCAAATGCGATTTCAGCAGCAGATGCACGCCCATGTCGGTCAGACGATGCTGTAAGCGACTGCTTACTTCTGCTGGCATCAGCGCTGACAGAATGCTGGCCGCGTGGTCAACCAGGGTGACGGATTTTCCCGCCCGGCAGAAGTCCATCGCCAGCTCGGTGCCAATCAGCCCGCCGCCGACAATCATCACCCGCGTGGCGTCGCGTAACAGGGTCTCGCTGGCCTGATACTCCTGCTGGCTGTTGAGCGTGACCATTAGTTCGCGGCCCTCAACCGGCGGCACAAACGCCGATGCCCCCGTCGCCAGCACCAGCTTGTCGTAGTGCCAGGTTTTATCTTTCGCGTTCACCACGTGGGCGTCGGCGTCGATATCGGTCACCCAGGTGTACGGAAACAGACGCAGGTTAAACTGTTCTGCAAACTCCCCCGCCGTCTGGCGGGTGAGATCGTCGGCGCGCTGATTCTGGCTAATGACGTGGCTTAAATCAGGCTTGTTGTACTCATCCATGCTGTCGGCGGCGATTACCGTCAACGGCACGTTAGCATCCTGTTTGCGGATATTTTTCACCAGCTGGCGGGCGGCAAAGCCCGAGCCGATAATGACGATGCCGTGGCTCATTTTGCCTCCGTTGCCAGTTCATCAAAGACGTCTTTCCCGAGGGAACATTCCGGGCAGAGGAAGTTGTCCGGCACCTCGCTCCATGGCGTACCCGGCGCGACATCCTGCAACGGCTCGCCCAGCTCAGGATCGTAAATCCACTGGCAGACGCTGCACTGCATGCAAGGGCCGAGGTCGGCAGCGGCAGGAGCGGCTTCTGCTACGGCTTCCGGCGCAACAGCCGCGGCGGGTGCGGTTTCCGGCAGTGGCGCAAGCGCCCACTGGCGGGCAATGTCGCGACCGTGCTGGCGAGAGATTTCCAGCGCGTCGAGATCCGGACGCCATTTCGCCTTCAGGCTCAGGGACATCTCAAAACCGGCATCCTGTAAACGGGTGGAGAGACGGTCTACCGCGCCGCCGCTCCAGCCGTGTGAACCAAAGGCGCTGGCGCGTTTGTTACGGAAGCGCAGGCCGGTCAACTCTTCCACCAGTCCGGCAATTTTCGGCATCATCACGTTATTCATGGTGGAGGTACCCACCAGCACGCCTTTGGAGCGGAAGACGTTGGTCAATACCTCATTTTTATCGCTGCGCGCCACGTTGAAGATTTTCACCGCCACGTTCGGGTCAACTTCGTTGATGCCCTGGGCAATGGCGTCCGCCATCATGCGGGTGTTGTTGGACATGGTGTCGTAGAAGATCGTAATGCGGTCTTCCTGATAATCCGCCGCCCACTTCAGGTACAGTTCGACAATCTGGGTTGGATTTTCACGCCATACCACGCCGTGGGAGGTGGCAATCATATCCACCGGCAGGTTGAAGCCGAGGATCTCGGTGATTTTTGGCGTGACCAGACGGCTGAACGGGGTCAGGATGTTGGCGTAGTAGCGTTGGCACTGTTCGAACAGCTCGGTCTGATCCACTTCGTCGTTGAACAGACGTTCGTCGCAGTAGTGCTGGCCGAAGGCGTCGTTACTGAACAGCACCGCGTCACCGGTCATGTAGGTCATCATGCTGTCCGGCCAGTGCAGCATTGGGGTTTCCACGAAGATCAGCTGTTTGCCGTTGCCGATATCCAGCGTGTCGCCGGTTTTCACAGTGTGGAAGTTCCACTCCGGATGGTGGTGGTGGCCGTTGATGGAGTCAATGGCGTTAGTGGTGCAGTAGATCGGGGTATCCGGAATGTGGGACATCAGCTCGGTCAGCGCCCCGGCATGATCCTCTTCCGCGTGGTTGATGATAATGTAGTCGATCTCATTCAGATCGATTTCGCTGCGCAGGTTCTGCACGAACTCGCGGCTGAATTTGTGATCGACGGTATCGATCAGGACGTTTTTACCTTCACGAATGAGATAGCTGTTGTAGCTGCTACCGCGCAGCGTTTTGTATTCCGTCCCGTGAAAATCACGTACTTCCCAGTCACGTTGACCCACCCAATGAATGTTATTTTTAACCAGAATAGACATAGCAACCTCAACTTAATACGGCGTTTTCAAATAAGATGACTGTCATATATCAAGTTGCGTGCCAACTTTTTAAATTATTGAAAATAATGGATTTATATTTTGATGCTCCCAAATAGGTAGTCATTTTGACTATCTTAAAAATTGTCAATATGACACTATGTATTGTCAAAATGACAGTGAGGCAGAGATGAGCTTTTCCGTAGATGTGCTGGCGAAGATCGCTATAGAACTGCAAACCGGTATTGGTCATCAGGACCGCTTTCAGCGGCTGATCTCCACGTTGCGTCACGTGCTGGATTGCGATGCCTCGGCGCTGCTGCGTTACGAAGGGCGGCAGTTTATTCCGCTGGCTATCGACGGTCTGGCGAAGGACGTACTCGGGCGGCGCTTTACCCTGGAGGGCCACCCGCGTCTGGAAACCATCGCCCGTGCGGGTGACGTGGTGCGTTTCCCGGCGGACAGCGATCTGCCCGACCCTTACGACGGCCTGATCCCCGGGCAGGAGAGCCTGAAGGTGCACGCCTGTATCGGCCTGCCGCTGTTTGCCGGGCAGAACCTGATTGGTGCGTTAACCCTCGACGGCATGTCGCCGGATCAGTTCGATACCTTCAGCGACGAAGAGCTACGGCTGATTGCTGCGCTGGCGGCCGGGGCGCTGAACAACGCCCTGCTGATAGAACAGCTGGAGAGCCAGAATATTCTTCCGGGTAGCCCGACGGCGTTTGAGCAGGTGGCGCACACCGAAATGATCGGCCTTTCGCCAGGCATGGCGCAGCTCAAAAAAGAGATTGAGATTGTCGCCGCGTCTGATTTGAACGTGCTGATCTTCGGGGAGACCGGCACCGGTAAAGAGCTGGTGGCGAAAGCGATCCACGAAGCCTCGCCCCGTGCGGTGAATCCGCTGGTCTATCTCAACTGCGCGGCGCTGCCGGAAAGCGTGGCGGAAAGTGAGCTGTTCGGACACGTCAAAGGGGCCTTTACCGGGGCGATCAGCAACCGCAGCGGCAAGTTCGAAATGGCCGATAACGGCACGCTGTTCCTCGATGAAATTGGCGAACTCTCCCTTTCGCTCCAGGCCAAACTGCTGCGGGTGTTGCAGTATGGCGATATTCAACGCGTGGGAGACGATCGCAGCTTACGCGTGGATGTGCGCGTGCTGGCGGCGACGAACCGCGATCTGCGCGAAGAGGTGCTGGCGGGGAATTTCCGCGCCGATCTGTTCCACCGTCTGAGCGTGTTCCCGCTCACGGTGCCGCCGCTGCGCGAGCGGGGCGAGGATGTGGTGCTGCTGGCGGGCTTTTTCTGCGAACAGTGTCGGCTCAAAATGGGGCTTTCCCGCGTGGTGCTAAGCCCCGGTGCGAGGACGCACCTGCTGAGCTACGGCTGGCCAGGTAACGTGCGTGAACTGGAACATGCGATTCACCGCGCGGTGGTGCTGGCGCGGGCTACGCGTTCGGGGGATGAAGTGGTAATTCATGCGCGCCATTTCGCGCTGCATGAGGAAACGACGCCGTCCGTGAAGCCGGTGATACCTGAGAGCGTGAACGAAAACCTGCGCGAGGCGACGAATGCGTTCCAGCGTCAGATGATCACCCGCGCGCTGGAGCAGAATAACCGCAGCTGGGCGGCGTGCGCGCGGGCGCTGGAGATGGACGTCGCCAACCTCCACAGGCTGGCGAAACGTCTGGGGCTGAAGGGTTAAATAATCCCCGCCTGGTAGAAGTCTTGCAGGTTGATCGCGCCGCACAGCCTGCCGTGCTCGTCCACCACCGGCGCGGCGGTGATTTTGCGCTTCATCAGCACCTCTTTGGCTTCAATGGCGCGGCTGTCGGCATTCAGCGTCAGTCCGCCCTGGGTCATTGCTTCGGATACCCGCGCCTCCAGCTTGCCGCCGCCCACCAGCCAGCGGCGCAGGTCGCCGTCGGTGAAGACGCCCTTCACCTGGCGGTCATTGTCGCATACCGCAACCAGCCCCAGCCCGGTGCGGCTCAGCTCCAGCATGGCGTCCATCACGCTGGTGTCGAGTTTGACCTGAGGAATGGCATCGTCGGTGCGCATCAGGTGGTGAACCTTGTTGAGCAGACGTGCCCCAAGCGCGCCCGCAGGATGGGAGCGGGCGAAATCTTCCTCATTAAAACCGCGCGCCTGCATCACCGCCATTGCCAGCGCGTCGCCCATCATCAGGGTGTTGACGGTGCTGGAGGTCGGTGCCAGGTGCATCGGACAGGCTTCGCGCTCAACGGAAATATCCAGCGTTGCTTTCGCGGCCAGCGCCAGCGGCGATCGGGATTTGCCGGTCATCGCTAACAGGGCCACCGATTTTTCTTGCAGGCGAGGGATGATGAGATCCAGCTCTTTGGCTGAACCGGAGTAGGAGATAAACAGCATCACGTCGCGGCTTTCGATCATCCCCAGATCGCCGTGCAGCGCTTCGGCAGGATGCACAAAGAACGCCGGGGTGCCGGTGCTGGCAAGCGTCGCGGCAATCTTCTTGCCGATATGACCGGATTTACCGATACCCGCCACGATCACTTTACCCTCGCAGTGGATAATGGTGTTGGCTGCACGAACAAAATCCTCACCCAGACGCTCCGGCAGGCGGCTGGCTTCCTGTAGCTCCAGCAGCAGGGTCTGACGGCCTGCGTTTAACAGAAAATCACTCATTTTTCTCTCCGGTTACGATCACGTCGATGCCCTTCGCTTCCAGCGCTTTTTTAAACGCCGGATCGATACCTGCGTCGGTAATCAGCTTATCGACGCTTTCAAGGCTACAGACAATGTTGGGGCTTTTACGGCCAAACTTCGACGAGTCCGCCATCAAAATCACTTCCCGTGCGGCGTTGCACATCGCTTTGCTGACGCTGAACACCTCGTTGAAGGTAGTCACGCCCGCGTTGAGGTCGATGCCGTCGGTGCCCATAAACAGCTTATCGAAGCTGAAGTGGTCGAAGGCATTCTCCGCCAGCTGCCCGTGAAACGACGCCGATTTTTTACGGAAGGTGCCACCGGGCATCAGGATGGTCTGCTCGCTATCGAACTCTGACAGGGCATTGACGATGTGCAGGCTGTTGGTCATCACGGTGATGTTATTAAAGCGGCTGAGCAGCGGGATCATCTGTAGGACAGTACTGCCTGCGTCGAGGATAATGGAATCGCCGTCATGGATAAATTTGACGGCGGCTTCGGCAATCAGCGCTTTCTGGTGAGTATTGATCAGCGTTTTGTGGTCGATAGGCGGGTCGGCTTCGTCTTTATTGAGCACCACGCCGCCGTAGGTACGAATGACGGCGCCGGAGTTTTCGAGCAACACCAGGTCCTTGCGTATTGTCGTGCCGGTGGTGTCAAAGTAGTGGGCCAGATCCTCTACCGAGCACTTTCCCTGCTTTTGCAGATGCTCAAGTATGGCCGCCTGCCGCTGACGTGGTTTCATAGGCGCTTCGTTCCTTACGTTGCGAAATGATAATTCCGCAAGTTTATAACTTTCACAACGAAATTATCTATGTTTCAGATTAAGCGCTAATGATAGTGCATTCTGACAGAGTGAATCATGGGGGAAGATCACATCAGGTTGTAATTCATGCAGCGAAATGCCGTTGATCGCCTGAATTTTGGTCGGACGGGCAAACACCGTTACGCCGCGCATGATGAGGGAATCGCTCACCCGGTTGTGTTCATCCAGCGCAACGGCAACCACCACGCGCGGCTTAAAGCGCCCCCCGGAACGCCCGACGCCGACGCGTCCCTTCTGACACAACGCATCAAAGGCGCGGTTAAACTGGTAGATCTGCCAGCCGCCAAACGCCATCTGGCAGATCCAGGCGAGGGCGGCGACGGTGATGAGTGCGGTTACCATATCGGCTCCTTGTTATATTCCCTCTCCCGGTGGGAGAGGGGGAGGGTGAGGGCATCACCCTGCTCGATCAGAACATCACCTGCCCACCGGTGACGTTAATCGACTGTCCGGTGCAGTACGAGGCTTTCGGGCTGGCGTAAAACAGCAGCATGTTCAGCACGTCCTGATAGTCGCACCCGCGCTTGAGCGGCACTTTGTCGATGTAGTACTGTTCCACTTCTTCAGCTTTGATGCCAAGTTTGGCGGCGTACTGCGGCAGCAGGGACTGGAACATCGGGGATTTCAGCAGGTTACCCAGCATCAGCGCGTGAACGGTAATGCCGTATTCGGCCAGATCCAGCGCCAGAGACTGCGTCAGCCCGACGCCGCCAAACTTCGCCGCGCTGTAGCCGGAGTTGTGCTTGCTGCCCACTTTCCCCGATTTTGAGTTGATCTGAATGATGCGACCCTGAATACCGTCGCGGATCATCAGACGGGAAAATTCGCGGGCGCAGAGGAAATAGCCCACCAGATTCACCTGCAACGAGCGGTCAAAATCCCCCAGCTCGAAATCGCTGATAAACGCCGCTTTCGCAATCCCCGCGCTGTAGACCAGCAGGTCGATACGCCCAAATATCTCGTCCACGCCGCGGGCCAGCGCCATCACGCTCTGCTCGCTGGTGGCGTCGGCACCAAATCCGTACGCCATCCCTTCGCCAAACTCGGTGTTGATGGCGTCCGCTACGCGGGCGGCTTTCTCACTCTGAATATCCACGACCGCCACGCGGTAGCCCTCTGCGGCAAGCCCATGGCAGAGGAACTCGCCTAAGGTTTGTCCCCCACCAATGACAACGGCAACCTGACTCATGTGTCTCTCCTTTATTACGAAATAAATTTTAACGTGCAGCCTGGGGTGACAGCCTGCGGAACCGGGCCCACTACGTGAACCGTACCGGGATACTCCGCCTGCGGCTGGCCGTCGAAACGTAGGGTGATATGCCCCAGCTCGCGCAGGTTTTGCTCGGCGACGTCGCCGACGGCGGTCACGGCATAGCGCGCCTCGCCCAGCTGTAGCTGGCTCCCTGCCTTTAGCTCGCCGTTCAGCTCGCCGTGGCAGTGGATAAAGCAAAACTCTTCGATATCTGCCGGGGCGCCTTCGCGGAAGGTGATCAGCATCTGGTCGCTCAGCGCATCCGCCGCGCTCTGGCCGATGCGGGTAATGGTTGTCTGGTAAATCACAGTCATGGCAGGCACCTCTTATTGATAAATAAAGCCGGAAACAAACCAGGCAATCAGCACCGTCGGCGCGCCCGTCAGGAAGCGGCTGACCAGCACGGACGGCACGCCCACGCGCACGGTCTCCTGGCGTGCTTCCGCCAGCGACAGCCCCACGGGGATAAAGTCGCACGCTGCCTGGGCGTTAATGGCAAACAGGGCGGGCAGGGCGAGGTGCGGAGGAATATTCCCCAGACCAATCTGCACGCCAATCAGCACGCCGATAACCTGAGCAATCACCGCGCCCGGGCCGAGGAACGGCGACAGCAGCGGGAAGGAGCAGATCAGCGCCAGCGTCACCAGGCCGAGCGGGTGGCTGGCAAGCGGGGCGAGGCCGTGGGCAATCCAGTCGCCCAGGCCTGAGGCCATGATGATGCCGATCAGCGCCGAGACGAATGCCATAAACGGCAGAATGGTCTTCAGCACCGTGTCGATGGTGTCGCGCCCGGACTGGAACAGCACCGCCACGGCGGACCCCATCCCCATCCCGACCTTCGCCAGCAGGCCATCGCTCTGCTCGGTGATTTTTTTGCTGGTGTCGTACTCGCGCGGGGCCGCTTTTTGCGGCGCAGATGTGCCATTCACCAGCGTGATGTTGTCTTCCTTCACGCCTGACACATAAATATCTTCAACGATGTACTGCGCCAGCGGGCCGGATTTCCCGGTGGAGTGAATATTTACCGTCGGAATGCGGCGCTTCGGATAGATGCCGCAGCGCAGCGTGCCGCCGCAGTCGATCACCGCCACGCCGATTTCCGCTTCCGGCGGTTCGCCTTCCTTGAAGCCGTCGACCGCTTCCCAGCCGGTCAGCTCGCGCAACTTGTCGACGATCGCCGGGCGCGTGCCCGCGGTGATGTACACAATCTTTTTGCCTTCGGTGGCGTCGAACTCCAGCGGGCCGCCCCAGCCGCCCGTGCCTTTCTCAATGCGGATCCGGTTCATGCTGTGGCTCCTGAAAGATGGACTTTCTGTTCAAGCTGGATGCCCATTTTTTTCTCGAAAATGGCGGTGGTGAGGTCAGTCACCCAGCCGCGGAAGAAGTTGGTCACCAGACCGACCAGCAGGTAGCTCACCGCCAGCGGGCCGAGCGGCAGGCCAAGCGTGGTCAGGCCGCTGGCGATCCCGAGATAGACAAACAGTTCGCCGGGGTTGATGTGCGGGAACAGGCCGTTCATGGAATGGCAGCTGTAGGAGGCGGCGGCGTAATAGCTCGGCTTGTACTTCTCTGGCATAAAGCGGCCGAGGCTTAAGGTCATCGGGTTGCAGAACACGAAGGTGCCGATAAAGGGCAGTATCAGGTAGCGGGACAGCGGGTTTCCGGCGCAGCGCTGGGCGAAGCGCTCGATGCGCTGCTGGCCGATAAAGTTAATCAGCGCGTTCATGATCACCAGCAGGCTGATCAGCAGGGGCAGGATCCCGGTCACCATGCCAGTGAACACTTCTCCGCCTTTCTGAAACAGCCCGATGAACCACTCGGCGCCATGGGTGATGGTTTCTATCATTC
Organism: Enterobacter cloacae complex sp. CDL013; assembly: GCF_049238805.1. Taxonomy (NCBI): domain Bacteria; kingdom Pseudomonadati; phylum Pseudomonadota; class Gammaproteobacteria; order Enterobacterales; family Enterobacteriaceae; genus Enterobacter; species Enterobacter cloacae complex sp. CDL013. The sequence goes on from NZ_JBMKGT010000001.1 coordinate 565,535, forward strand.
TTCTCTCCTGTAGGGCGTTTGTTTTTGTCTATCTGCGGCTAATAATAATCACTTTGAAAGGTTTTAAAGTGTTAGTTAGATCTCACAATGAAAGAAAAATGTATTATTTTGAAAGTTTATTGGTGAGGTGAATAATTTTTGGTGGAAAAAGGCACGGATTTGCGTTGGGGAGGTGCGTACCGCTTCCTTGAGGAGTTGGGGATGCTTTACCATACTGGGTTCTTACCGAACTCGTTAAATGGATGCCACATGTTCAAGCGTCGTTATGCAGCGCTGTTGCCTGCGCTTATTCTCCTGTCCGCCTGTAGTAGCAAACCCAAGACCGAAGCCGTTCAGCCAACGGCGGGCGCGCCTTCCGGAGGATTCCTGCTGGAGCCGCAGCACAATATGATGCAGATGGGAGGCGACTTCGCGAATAACCCTGCGGCCGAACAGTTCATCGATAAAATGGTGAGCAAGCACGGTTTTGATCGCCAGCAGCTGCATGCCATTTTGTCTCAGGCGAAGCGTCTGGACTACGTGCTGCGCCTGATGGACAGGCAGGCGCCGACGGCCCAGGTGCCGACCGGGCCAAACGGGGCGTGGCTGCGTTATCGCAAACAGTTTATTACCCCGGACAACGTGCAAAATGGCGTGGTGTTCTGGAATCAGTATGAAGACGCCCTGAACCGCGCGTGGCAGGTCTATGGCGTGCCGCCGGAGATCATCGTCGGTATTATTGGGGTTGAGACCCGCTGGGGACGCATTATGGGTAAAACCCGCATCCTCGATGCGCTGGCGACGCTCTCCTTCAACTACCCGCGTCGCGCGGAGTATTTCTCTTCCGAGCTGGAAACCTTCCTGCTGATGGCGCGAGACGAACAGGACGATCCGTTAGATCTGAAAGGGTCGTTCGCCGGTGCGATGGGCTACGGCCAGTTTATGCCGTCCTCCTATAAGCAGTACGCGGTAGATTTTAACGGGGATGGTCACATCAACCTGTGGGATCCCGAAGACGCTATTGGCAGCGTGGCCAACTACTTCAAAGCGCATGGCTGGACGCCGGGCGGCCAGGTGGCGGTACAGGCGAACGGCGAAGCGTTTGGTCTGGAAAACGGATTTAAAACCAAATACAGCGTGGCGCAGCTGGCAGCGGCAGGCTTAACGCCGTCTCAGCCGCTGGGCAATGTTGACCAGGTGAGCCTGCTGCGCCTGGATGTCGGAACCGGTTATCAGTACTGGTTCGGGCTGCCGAACTTCTACACCATTACCCGCTACAACCACAGCACGCACTATGCGATGGCGGTGTGGCAGCTGGGGCTGGCGGTGTCTCAGGCGCGTGTGCCAGCAGCGTCACCGTTTAGCCAGTAAGTCCCCTTATGCCTCCCTCTCCCTGTGGGAGAGGGCTGGGGTGAGGGCACCCGCCCGCACCTGTTTCCCGCAGAAACATTTCGCCACACTCCCATTTAACTCCCGCCGTTTACATCTCAATCGCCTTTCATTATTGTTATGTTATAACATTATTGAATTGAGATATCCATGTCCCTGTTTTCTCTCTCATCCTCGCTTCGGCTGCTGCTGGCGCTGGTGCTCATTCTGTTTCTCGGCCTGGCCGTGCGCTGGGCGGTGGCGTTGCCATGATCGTGATGAACGACCTGGTGGCGGGTTACGATCGCCAGCCCGTTACGCGCGCGCTGTCCGGCGTGATTGAACGCGGGAGCATGACCGCCATCGTCGGGGCCAACGGCTGCGGCAAATCCACGCTGCTGAAAACGCTCGCTGGCTTTATTCCGCCCGTCAGCGGTACGTTTCGCTGGCAGGGGAGACGTCCGGTGGTGGGCTGGCTGGCGCAGCGTCACGCGCTGGAGGCGCAATTTCCTCTGACCGTGCAGGACGTGGTGAGCATGGGCTGCTGGCCAGCAATCTCTCTGTTTGCCGGTTTTCGTCGGGATGCCCGCATGCGCATTGCCGGCGCGCTGGAGCGCGTGGGGCTGGAGTCCATGGCGTTCTCCACTATTGATGAACTTTCCGGCGGGCAATTCCAGCGCATGCTGTTTGCCCGCGTTTTAGTGCAGCAGGCACCGCTGGTGATGCTGGACGAACCCTTCACTGGCGTCGATGAAGCGACCTGCAACGTGCTGATGGATCTGATGCTGGAGATGTATATGCAGGGGCAGACTCTGCTGGCGGTACTGCACGACAGCGAACGCGTCTCGCGCCACTTCCCACAAACGTTGCGGCTGGACGCTGATACGCCGCACTGGAAAACCGAGCGGGTGAGGGTGGCATGATCTGGCATCTCTTCTTCCAGCCGTTTATTGAGTACGGCTTTATGCGGCGCGCGCTGGTGGTTTGCCTGGCGCTCTCCGTCAGCACCACTGCGCTGGGTGTATTCCTTCAGCTGCGTCGGATGAGCCTGATGGGGGACGCCCTTTCTCACGCCATTTTGCCGGGTGTCGCGGTGGGCTATCTGCTCAGCGGAATGTCGCTGCTGGCAATGACTGTCGGCGGGTTTATTGCCGGTATCGCCGTTGCGCTGGTGGCCGGGCTGGTCAGCCGCCGTACACCTCTTAAAGAGGATGCCAGCTTCGCGGGGTTTTACCTGGGTTCCCTGGCGCTGGGCGTCACGCTGGTGTCGCTGCGCGGTTCAAATGTCGATCTGCTTCATCTTCTGTTTGGCTCCATTCTCGCCGTGGATAGCGCGTCAGCCCTGTTCGTGACGGGGGTCTGCATGTTCACGCTCCTCACGCTGGCGATTTTTTATCGTGGGCTGGTCAGTGAAGCGTTCGATACTGCGTGGTTGCAGGTGAACGCGCGCTGGCTGCCCGGGATGTTACACGGTCTGTTTCTGGCGCTGCTGGTGCTCAACCTGGTGGCCGGTTTTCAGGTACTCGGCACGTTGATGGCCGTCGGGCTGATGATGTTACCCGCCGTGGCGGCACGCTGCTGGGTGCGCACACTGCCAGAATTACTTTTGATGGCGGGTATCAGCGGTATTTTTTGCGCGTGGCTGGGCTTAAGTCTTTCCTGGGCAGTGAGTCTGCCCGCAGGGCCCTCCATTGTGCTGACCGCCAGCGCATTGTTCTTTATTTCAGTTTTATTTGGCACGCGCAGCAGGCTGGCGGATAGCCTGCGGGCGCTTTTTTAACGCAAGGGGAAACGATGAAACGTACAGGGTTAGCCGTGGCGCTCGCGCTCGGCATGATGACGCACGGCGTAATGGCGAAAACGCTTAATGTGGTGACCAGCTTTTCCATCCTGGGAGACATCACGCAGCAGGTTGGCGGCGATCGTGTGAAGGTGACGACGCTGGTGGGGCCGGACGGTGATCCCCATACTTTCGAACCCTCGCCCAAAGACAGCGCGGCGCTGAGTAAAGCTGACGTGGTGGTGGTCAATGGGCTGGGGCTGGAGGGTTGGCTCGACCGTCTGGTAAAAGCTTCTGGATTCAAAGGCCAGCTGGTGGTTGCTTCGGACGGCGTGAAAACGCACACGCTGGAAGAGGACGGTAAAACCGTGACCGATCCGCACGCGTGGAACAGCGCGGCGAACGGCGCGCTGTATGCGCAAAATATTCTCTCAGGGCTGGTGAAGGCCGATCCTGAAGATACGGCGGCGCTTGAAGCTACCGGTAAACCCTATATTGCGCAGCTCTCTCAGCTGGACGGTTGGGCTAAAAAGCGTTTCAGCGACATCCCACAGGCGAAGCGCAAAGTGCTGACCAGCCACGACGCCTTCGGCTATTTCAGCCGCGCCTACGGCGTGACGTTTATGGCGCCGCAGGGGTTGTCGTCTGAGAGTGAAGCCAGCGCGGCGCAGGTAGCGGAGATCATCAACCAGATTAAAGCTGACGGCGTGAAAACCTGGTTCATGGAAAACCAGCTTGACCCGCGCCTGGTGAAGCAGATTGCGACCGCCACGGGCGCCCAGCCGGGCGGTGAACTTTACCCGGAAGCGCTGTCCGCGAAGGGCGGCGTGGCGGACACCTACGTCAAGGCGTTTCGCCACAATGTGGACACCCTCGCTAACAGCATGAAATAAGCGTCTCTCTGGCCGGTGCGCCCGCATCGGCTTTTTTCTGAAGCCCCCTCGTAAAACCCGACGCGCATCCCCATATTTGATGAGAAAGTGCTATCTTGTGCTGCATGTTTTTCTAAGGCCTGGAGCGAGAATGACTGACCATGAATTGATGCAGTTAAGCGAAGTGGTGGGGCTGGCGCTGAAACAGCGCGGCGCGACTCTCACGACCGCAGAATCCTGCACCGGCGGCTGGGTGGCGAAAGCAATTACCGATATTGCTGGCAGTTCCGCCTGGTTTGAACGCGGCTTTGTGACCTACAGTAACGAGGCTAAAGCGCAGATGATTGGCGTGCGTGAAGCTACGCTTGAGCAGCATGGCGCGGTCAGCGAACCGGTGGTGATCGAGATGGCGATTGGCGCGCTGAAAGAGGCGCGCGCAGATTACGCTATCTCCATCAGCGGTATCGCGGGGCCGGACGGCGGCAGCGACGTGAAGCCTGTCGGCACCGTCTGGTTTGGCTTTGCCACCTCAAAAGGTGAAGGGATCACCCGCCGGGAATGCTTTAGCGGCGATCGCGAAAGCGTGCGTCGTCAGGCAACGGAATACGCGTTAAAAACGCTCTGGCAACAATTTCTACAAAACACTTGATACTGTATGACTATACAGTATAATTGCCTCAACAGAACAGAAGTCCATGGTGAAGCGCAGTTGCTTCTCCCGGCATGACAGGAGTAATAATGGCTATCGACGAAAACAAACAGAAAGCGTTGGCGGCAGCACTGGGCCAGATCGAAAAGCAATTCGGTAAAGGCTCCATCATGCGCCTGGGTGAAGACCGTTCCATGGATGTGGAAACTATCTCCACTGGTTCGCTTTCTCTTGATATCGCACTGGGCGCTGGCGGTTTGCCGATGGGCCGTATCGTAGAAATCTACGGTCCGGAATCCTCGGGTAAAACCACCCTGACGTTGCAGGTTGTTGCGGCGGCACAGCGCGAAGGTAAAACCTGTGCGTTTATCGATGCCGAGCACGCGCTGGACCCGGTCTATGCCCGTAAACTGGGCGTTGATATCGACAACCTGCTGTGCTCCCAGCCGGACACCGGCGAGCAGGCACTGGAAATTTGTGACGCGCTGGCGCGCTCAGGTGCGGTTGATGTGATCATCGTCGACTCCGTTGCGGCGCTGACGCCAAAAGCGGAAATTGAAGGTGAAATCGGTGACTCTCACATGGGCCTCGCGGCACGTATGATGAGCCAGGCGATGCGTAAGCTGGCGGGTAACCTGAAGCAGTCCAATACGCTGCTGATCTTCATCAACCAGATCCGTATGAAAATTGGTGTAATGTTCGGTAACCCGGAAACTACCACCGGCGGTAACGCTCTGAAATTCTACGCTTCTGTCCGTCTGGATATCCGCCGTATCGGCGCGGTGAAAGAGGGGGATAACGTAGTCGGTAGCGAAACCCGCGTGAAGGTTGTGAAGAACAAAATCGCAGCACCGTTCAAACAGGCTGAGTTCCAGATCCTCTACGGCGAAGGTATCAACTTCCTCGGCGAGCTGGTTGACCTGGGCGTGAAAGAGAAGCTGATTGAAAAAGCGGGCGCATGGTACAGCTACAACGGTGACAAGATTGGTCAGGGTAAAGCGAATGCTATCTCCTGGCTGAAAGAGAACCCGGCGGCGGCGAAAGAGATTGAGAAGAAGGTGCGTGAACTCCTGCTGAACAACCAGGACTCTAAACCTGATTTCGTGGTCGACGGCGCGGATGCTGAAGAAACCAACGAAGACTTTTAATCCTCTCGGATAAAAATGAAGGGCTGCTGATGCGGCCCTTTTTGCATTTCTGAATCGACAGGTTTTTTATGAGTGAACCGACATCACGCCGACCAGCCTACTCACGCTTGCTGGATCGGGCCGTGCGTATTCTTGCCGTGCGTGACCATAGCGAACAGGAGCTGCGGCGGAAACTGTCAGCGCCCGTCATGAGCAAAAACGGTCCGGAAGACATTGATGCCACCGCGGAAGATTATGACCGCGTGGTTGCCTGGTGCTACGAGCATCACTATCTGGATGACGGCCGTTTTGCCGCTCGCTTTCTTGCCAGCCGTGGTCGTAAAGGCTATGGGCCAGCGCGTATCCGCCAGGAGCTGAACCAGAAAGGCGTTGCCCGTGAATCGATTGAAAAAGCCATGCGCGAAAGTGAAATTGACTGGTGCGAACTGGCGCGTGAGCAGGCGGTACGAAAGTACGGTGAGCCGCTGCCGCGTGAATTTTCAGAAAAAGTTAAAATCCAGCGCTTTTTGCTCTACCGCGGCTTCCTGATGGAAGATATTCAGGATATCTGGCGTAATTTTACCGATTGAACGCATGCGGGATTTTACTTCCCACTAAAGAAAACTTATCTTATTCCCACTTTTTCCAGTAGCTGGTCCGTCCAACTGTTTACAGATACAGATCTGCTGCGACATTTCGTTAGCTTGATTTCAGGATAATTATGAGCAAGAGCACCGCTGAGATCCGTCAGGCGTTTCTCGATTTTTTCCATAGTAAGGGACACCAGGTTGTTGCCAGCAGCTCCCTGGTACCGAACAATGACCCGACTCTGCTGTTTACCAACGCCGGGATGAACCAGTTCAAGGATGTGTTCCTTGGTCTCGACAAGCGTAATTATTCCCGCGCCACAACCTCACAGCGTTGCGTGCGTGCGGGCGGTAAACACAACGATCTGGAAAACGTCGGTTACACCGCGCGCCACCACACCTTCTTCGAAATGCTGGGTAACTTCAGCTTCGGCGACTACTTCAAACACGACGCCATTCAATACGCGTGGGAACTGCTGACCGGTGAAAACTGGTTCAATCTGCCGAAAGAGCGTCTGTGGGTGACCGTGTATGAGACCGATGACGAAGCGTTCGACATCTGGGAAAAAGAAGTGGGTATCCCTCGCGAACGTATCATCCGTATCGGTGACAACAAAGGCGCGCCTTACGCGTCTGATAACTTCTGGCAGATGGGCGACACCGGCCCTTGCGGTCCGTGCACCGAGATCTTCTACGATCATGGCGACCACATCTGGGGCGGCCCTCCGGGAAGCGCGGAAGAAGATGGCGATCGCTATATTGAGATCTGGAACATCGTCTTCATGCAGTTCAACCGTCAGGCCGACGGCACCATGGAGCCGCTGCCAAAACCGTCCGTAGATACCGGTATGGGCCTTGAGCGTATCGCGGCCGTTCTGCAACACGTTAACTCCAACTATGAGATTGACCTGTTCAGCACCCTGATCAAAGCCGTTGCTGAGGTAACGGGCGCAACCGATCTGAGCAACAAATCACTGCGCGTTATCGCAGACCATATTCGTTCCTGTGCGTTCCTGATTGCTGACGGCGTTATCCCGTCAAATGAAAACCGTGGCTATGTGCTGCGTCGTATCATTCGTCGTGCGATCCGCCATGGCAACATGCTGGGCGCGAAGGACACCTTCTTCTATAAACTCGTTGGGCCACTGATTGGCGTGATGGGCTCTGCCGGCGACGAGCTGAAACGCCAGCAGGCGCAGGTTGAACAGGTTCTGAAAACCGAAGAAGAGCAGTTTGCCCGTACGCTGGAGCGCGGTCTGGCGCTGCTGGACGACGAGCTGGCGAAACTCAAGGGCGACACGCTGGATGGCGAAACCGCTTTCCGCCTGTACGACACCTACGGCTTCCCGGTTGACCTGACGGCGGACGTTTGCCGCGAGCGCAACATCAAAGTTGACGAAGCAGGCTTTGAAGCCGCAATGGAAGAGCAGCGTCGTCGTGCGCGTGAATCCAGCGGTTTTGGCGCAGACTACAACGCGATGATCCGCGTTGATAGCGCGTCTGAATTTAAAGGCTACGAAGAGCTGGCCCTGACCAGCAACGTAACCGCGCTGTTTGTTGACGGTAAAGCCGTAGACAGCATTAGCGCGGGTCAGGACGCGGTTGTTATCCTGGATAAAACGCCGTTCTATGCGGAATCGGGCGGTCAGGTTGGCGATAAAGGCGAACTGAAAGGCAATGGCTTCAGCTTCAGCGTAAGCGATACCCAGAAATACGGTCAGGCGATTGGTCACCAGGGCAAACTGGTTTCCGGTTCTCTGAAAGTGGGCGAGGGCGTTCAGGCCAACGTTGACGAAGCTCGCCGCGCGCGCATTCGTCTGAACCACTCGGCAACCCACCTGATGCATGCAGCCCTGCGCGAAGTGCTGGGTACGCACGTTGCACAGAAAGGTTCTCTGGTTAATGACAAAGTGCTGCGTTTCGACTTCTCACATTTTGAAGCGATGAAGCCATCTGAAATTCGTGCGGTGGAAGACCTGGTGAATGCCCAGATCCGCCGTAACCTGCCAATCGAAACCCACATCATGGATCTCGAGGCAGCGAAGAAGAAAGGTGCGATGGCGCTGTTTGGCGAGAAATATGACGACCGCGTTCGCGTGCTGAGCATGGGCGACTTCTCTACCGAACTGTGTGGCGGTACTCACGCATCCCGCACCGGTGACATCGGCTTGTTCCGCATCGTTTCCGAGTCGGGGACGGCGGCAGGCGTGCGTCGTATTGAGGCGGTGACCGGGGAAGGCGCAATTGACAGCCTGCATGCGCAGAGCGACCAGCTACACGAGATCGCGCAGCTGCTGAAAGGCGATAGCCAGAACCTGGGCGAAAAAGTGCGTGTCGCGCTGGATCGTACCCGTCAGCTGGAAAAAGAACTCCAGCAGCTGAAAGAACAGGCTGCGGCGCAGGAGAGCGCAAACCTCTCCAGCAAAGCGGTAGACATTAAGGGCGTCAAACTGCTGGTCAGCGATCTGGCGGGCGTTGAGCCTAAGATGCTGCGTACCATGGTCGACGATCTGAAGAACCAGCTTGGTTCGACGGTTATCGTGCTGGCAACGGTCGCAGAGGGTAAGGTTTCTCTGATTGCGGGCGTCTCTAAGGATGTGACGGATCGTGTCAAAGCAGGGGAACTGATTGGCATGGTCGCCCAGCAGGTGGGTGGCAAAGGTGGCGGTCGTCCGGACATGGCGCAAGCCGGTGGTACGGATGCGGCGGCACTTCCCGCGGCATTAGCCAGCGTTGAAAGCTGGGTAAGCGCGAAACTGTAATAACTACAAAGCACAAGCAGACGCCATAGCGGTAACGTTATGGCGTCTTGCTCACTGCGCTATCGATAACGATAAAGTCAGGTTGAGTTTGTGTATATCGGCTAAACTTACGTTTAACAGAATGTGATGCCGTGACTGCTTACACTTTACGTGTTTGTCATCGCTTACTTTTTGGCGTTATATGATGGATAATGCCGGGATACAAGAGACCCGACTCTTTTAATCTTTCAAGGAGCAAAGAATGCTGATTCTGACTCGTCGAGTTGGTGAGACCCTCATGATTGGGGATGAGGTCACCGTGACAGTTTTAGGGGTAAAGGGTAACCAGGTACGTATTGGTGTTAACGCTCCTAAAGAAGTATCTGTCCACCGTGAAGAGATCTACCAGCGTATCCAGGCTGAAAAATCCCAGCAGTCCAGTTACTGATATTGTCGCGTCTCGCTGTCGGGCGAGACGCAACCCTCCTGTTATTTTTCCTGCATAAAGTTACCGTTCTATTTCAAACGCTTCGTTTTTGACCACTCTCATAACCTTATCTCATCCAAATGACGCGCTTCTCTCAACAGAATTCTGTGAAGATGTCTGCAAAATCCGCTTATAAAACACTCTCTTTGCGGCTTTTACATGCGAATTGCGTGCGAATTGTGCAAACGAAAAAAGCATGTGGAAAATTGTTTGACTTATAAGTCCCAGAAAGTAATATATGCGCCACGCAGCGACGAGAAGCTCTTAACGAGTTGCTCGAAGCACTCGAAAGAGGCGTTGTGTGGTGAGGTGGCCGAGAGGCTGAAGGCGCTCCCCTGCTAAGGGAGTATGCGGTCAAAAGCTGCATCCGGGGTTCGAATCCCCGCCTCACCGCCATTTTGCATCCGTAGCTCAGCTGGATAGAGTACTCGGCTACGAACCGAGCGGTCGGAGGTTCGAATCCTCCCGGATGCACCATCTATTACTTCATATTGCTTTCGAAGTGATATGAATATCGAGCAGTACAGTAGTAAATCCCGATGCATCCGTAGCTCAGCTGGATAGAGTACTCGGCTACGAACCGAGCGGTCGGAGGTTCGAATCCTCCCGGATGCACCATTTTTTACTTCATATTGCTTTTGAAGTGATATGAGTATCGAGAAGTACAGCAGTAAATCCCGATGCATCCGTAGCTCAGCTGGATAGAGTACTCGGCTACGAACCGAGCGGTCGGAGGTTCGAATCCTCCCGGATGCACCATATTTTACTTTGTGTTGCTTTTGAAGCGATACCGAGTATCAGCAGTAACAGTAGTAAATCCCGATGCATCCGTAGCTCAGCTGGATAGAGTACTCGGCTACGAACCGAGCGGTCGGAGGTTCGAATCCTCCCGGATGCACCATATTCTCCTGGATAACAGCGATGCTGTTGTTTTAAGGTATGCGAGTTAATCGCAAGCACCAGGGAGGATAACGTTGCTTTAGCAACGGCCCGCAGGGCGAGGCGTAAGCCGAGTAATCCTCCCGGATGCACCATCTTCTCCCCCCTTTGTTTATTCCTTCGACGTTCCGTCAGCAATCACGCTCTCTGTCAGCGACAAAAATCCCCTTTTACGATAAAGTAATGCTTTGTTAATCGTTTAGCGAGAGCACGATGTACGCACAGTATGACGGTTTGATCTTCGACATGGACGGCACCCTCCTGGATACCGAACCCACGCATCGTCAGGCCTGGACCGAAGTCCTGGGCCGTTACGGTATGCGTTTCGATTTACAGGCGATGATTGCCCTCAACGGATCGCCCACCTGGCGTATCGCACAGGCCGTGATTGAGCTGAATCAGGCCGATCTCGACCCTCATCAGCTCGCGCGTGAAAAAACCGACGCGGTAAAAGCCATGCTGTTAGACACCGTGCAGCCTTTACCACTCATTGACGTCGTCAAGGAGTGGCACGGCCGTCGTCCTATGTCTGTCGGTACGGGCAGCGAGAGCGCGATTGCTGAAGCGCTACTCAATCACCTTGGCCTGCGCCACTATTTTTCTGCCGTCGTTGCCGCCGATCATGTTAAACATCATAAACCCGCACCGGATACCTTCCTGCTCTGTGCAGAATTAATGGGTGTTCCACCTGCAAAATGCGTGGTGTTTGAAGATGCTGATTTTGGTATTCAGGCCGCGCGTGATGCCGGAATGGCGGCGGTGGACGTTCGCTTACTGTGAGTGACGCGCTGTCACTCGCTTCATTATTCGCCAGCAGTTTTTTAAGCTCCACCCTCTTACCGGGGAATTCGGAAGTGGTGCTGGTGGCGATGCTGTTGTCCGGCGTAAGTCAGCCCTGGTTGCTGGTCTTAATAGCAACAATGGGTAATAGCCTTGGAGGGCTGACTAACGTTATTCTTGGACGTTTCTTTCCGCTACGCGAAAAATCTCGCTGGCAGGAAAAGGCAGTGGGCTGGCTAAAACGCTATGGCGCTGCCACGCTGTTATTAAGCTGGATGCCTGTAATAGGCGATTTACTGTGTCTGCTGGCGGGATGGATGCGCATCTCCTGGGGACCGGTGCTCTTTTTTTTGTGCCTTGGCAAGGCGTTACGCTATGTTTTACTGGCATGGGTAACACTACAGGGTATGACGTGGTGGCACTAATTGGTGGAATGAATTCGCGACCTTCAATCGTCAACCATTACAATTATGCTGAGTGACAATTTTTTGACAGGCGGGAGGTCAAATTGATCCCGGACGTATCACAGGCGCTGGCCTGGCTGGAAAATCACCCTCAGGCACTGAAGGGGATTCAGCGTGGGCTTGAGCGCGAAACGCTGCGCGTAAATGCGGATGGTAGCTTAGCGACTACGGGACACCCGAAGGCGTTAGGCTCGGCGCTGACACATAAATGGATCACAACCGATTTCGCCGAAGCGCTGCTGGAGTTCATCACGCCAGTAGACGGTGATATTGATCATATGCTGACGATCATGCGCGACGTGCATCGCTTCACCGCCCGCAACCTCGGCGACGAGCGTATGTGGCCGCTCAGCATGCCGTGCTATATCGAGCAGGGGCAGGATATCGAGCTGGCGCAGTACGGTACCTCGAATATTGGTCGGCTGAAAACGCTGTATCGCGAAGGACTGAAAAACCGCTACGGCGCACTGATGCAGACGATCTCTGGCGTGCACTACAACTTTTCTCTGCCGATGGCGTTCTGGCAGGCGAAGTGCGGTGAAACGGATAAAGAAGCGATCTCCGCGGGCTACTTCCGCCTGATCCGCAACTACTACCGTTTTGGCTGGGTTATTCCGTATCTGTTCGGCGCGTCCCCGGCTATCTGTTCATCGTTCCTGCAAGGGAAACCGACCACGCTACCGTTCGAGAAGACCGAATGTGGCATGTATTACCTGCCATACGCGACCTCCCTGCGCCTGAGCGACCTTGGCTATACCAATAAATCGCAAAGCAATCTCGGAATTACGTTTAACGATCTGCACGAATATGTGGCAGGCTTGAAGCGGGCGATAAAAACCCCGTCGGAAGAGTACGAAAAAATCGGCCTCGAAAAAGACGGCAAACGCCTGCAAATTAACACCAACGTGTTGCAGATTGAAAATGAACTGTATGCGCCGATTCGTCCGAAGCGCGTGACGCGCAGCGGTGAAACGCCGTCGGATGCGCTACAGCGCGGCGGGATCGAATACATTGAAGTGCGCTCGCTGGATATCAACCCGTTCTCACCGATTGGCGTTGACGAGCAGCAGGTTCGTTTCCTTGACCTGTTTATGGTCTGGTGCGTACTGGCGGATGCGCCGGAAATGAGTTCCGACGAACTGCTGTGTACCCGTGCCAACTGGAATCGCGTGATTCTGGAAGGGCGCAAGCCGGGCCTGACGTTAGGTATTGGCTGTGAAACGGCTCAGTTCCCACTGTCTAAGGTAGGGAAGGATCTGTTCCATGACCTGAAGCGCGTAGCCCAGACGCTGGATAGCGTGTACGGCGGCGAAGCTTACCAGAAGGTCTGCGACGAACTGGTTGAAAGCTTTGATAACCCGGAACGGACATTCTCAGCACGTATTCTGCGTTCTATGATTGAGCAGGGAATTGGTGGCACAGGGCGTTCACTCTCAGCGGAGTACCGTGAGATGCTGATGCAGGAGCCGTTAGAGATCCTGAGCGAAGCGGATTTTGTGGCAGAGCGCGATGCGTCCGTTGTGCGTCAGAAAGAGGTCGAAGCGGCAGATACTGAGTCGTTTGAGGCGTTTCTGGCGAAGCAGGCCTGAACCAAAAGAAAAAGGCCACATCGCTGTGGCCAAAATATACATCTCTGAATTCAGGGATGATGATAACAAATGCGCGTCTTTCATATACTCAGACGCGCATTCTGTAGAAGAGTTCAGTTTATTTTAAAAAAAATCACTATCGGAGGTGACGTATGCCGTTATTAGATAGCTTTACTGTCGACCATACCCGTATGGAAGCACCAGCAGTCCGCGTGGCGAAGACCATGAACACGCCGCACGGCGACACGATCACCGTTTTCGACCTGCGCTTCTGCGTGCCGAATAAAGAAGTGATGCCAGAGAAAGGCATTCACACACTGGAACACCTGTTCGCCGGATTCATGCGCGACCACCTGAACGGCAACGGCGTGGAGATCATCGATATCTCTCCGATGGGCTGCCGCACCGGTTTCTACATGAGCCTGATTGGTCAGCCTGAAGAAAAACGCGTCGCGGATGCGTGGAAAGCGGCGATGGAAGACGTGCTGAAGGTGAAAGAGCAGAACCAGATCCCTGAGCTGAACGTTTACCAGTGCGGCACTTACCAGATGCACTCTCTGGAAGAAGCTCAGGAGATTGCCCGTCATATCATCGAACGTGATGTTCGTGTAAACAGCAACGACGAGCTGGCCCTGCCAAAAGAAAAACTTCAGGAACTGCACATTTAGTATCGTGCCTGTGGATGCCCGGTGGCGCTTCGCTGACCGGGCCTACAATCCTGATGACGACAACCACCACCTTCTCCTTTACCCATCGCCCGCTTGTGCCGTTTTCGCATGATTATGCTCATGGCGACAGCGAGCCGTGGCATCAGCACGACTGCGCGCAGCTCCTGCACAGCCTCACCGGCGTCGTGCGGGTGGATACCGCATCCGGCTGCTGGGTGGTGCCGCCCGGTCGCGGCGTCTGGCTACCTGCGGGTACGCAGCACGCCCTGCGCATCACCGGCAACGTTGCCGCCCGCACGCTGTTTATCGACCCGCTGGCGCGCGCCGATCTCCCGGCGACCTGCCAGATCGTGCAGATCTCGCCCCTGCTGCGCGAGCTGATCCTGACCTCCCTTACGCTTCCTGAATCTTACGCACCCGGAAGCCGCGATGAACGTGTTTATGAGCTGATCCTCGATGAAATTCGTCTCATGCCGGTGCTGCCGTTTCACCTGCCCGAGCCGGAAAGCGAAGCGCTGCGCCATCTCTGCCAGCAGATTCGAATGGCCCCGGGAGAAAGCTGGAGCAGCGCCCAGGCCGCAGGTATTGTGGGGATGAGCGAACGCACGCTGAACCGTCATTTTCAGCAGCAGACAGGCCTGAGCTACGGCGAATGGGTGAGAAGGGCGCGACTGCTGGAAGCCTTAGTGCGGCTGGCGCAGGGCCAGCCGGTATTACGCGTGGCGCTGGATCTGGGGTATGGCAGCCACAGCGCCTTTACGGCAATGTTTCGCCGGGTAATGGGTCTCTCACCCAGCGATTACTTCAGGAACGACTGACCGCGTTAAAAAGCGCCTGAATCGACGCGCGTGCCACGTCGCTGTCGATGCCCACGCCCCAGCGGCTGGTCCCATCCTGGAACAGGCAGCGGATATAGGCCACCGAGCGGCTGTCGCTGCGTTCGCCTAACGTATGTTCGTGATAATCCTTGATCACAAACGACGCGTTGATCCAGCGGCTTAAGCCGTGAGCGGCGGCGGAGAGCAAACCGTTTCCCTGGCCTTCCAGCTGGCGGGTGCCCCCATGCGTGGCGACGCTTGCCGTCAGCCGCAGCTGGCCGTCCTGCTGGCTGTCGCTGCGGTACGATTGCAGCGCTAATGGCGGGCTCGCCACCAGGCCGTAACGGGCGCGGAACAGCTGCCAGAGCGCATTCTGCGTCATCTCTTTTCCATGGTTATCCGTTTCCTGCTGCACGTGCTGGCTAAAATCCTGTTGCAGGGCGCGAGGCAATTTCAGGCCGTGGTTTTGCTCAATAAGCCAGGCGCTTCCGCTTTTTCCTGACTGGCTGTTCACGCGGATCACCGCTTCATAGGTACAGCCAATATCCTGCGGGTCGACGGGCAGATAGGGCATCTCCCAACGTTCGCCAGGCTTACGGGCATCGAAACCTTTCTTGATGGCATCCTGGTGCGAGCCGGAGAAGGCGGTGTAAGCCAGACGACCCGCCCACGGATGGCGCGGATGGACGGGCAGCTGGTTGCAGGTTTCTACCGTTTCAACCACCCGATTCATATCGCTGAAATCCAGATTCGGGCTAATGCCCTGGCTGTAGAGGTTCATCGCCAGCGTCACCAGGCAGACGTTGCCCGTGCGCTCACCGTTGCCAAACAGGCAGCCCTCCACGCGGTCAGCCCCGGCCATGACGGCCAGCTCCGCGCTGGCGACGCCCGTTCCGCGATCGTTATGCGGATGTACGCTGATACAGACGTCACTGCGGCGGCTGAAGTGGCGGCAGAAATACTCGATCTGGTCAGCATAGACGTTCGGCGTGCTCACTTCGACGGTAGCGGGCAGGTTGACGATCATCGGACGCGCCGCGCACGGCTGCCAGATCTCCGCCACGGCTTCACAAATCTCCAGCGCAAACTCCGGTTCGGTAAAGCAGAAGGTTTCCGGGGAGTATTCGTACTGCCAGCGGGTGTCAGGGTTCTCTTCACACAGCTGACGAATCAGGCGCGTCGCGCGCGTCGCCAGCTCGACGATTTGCGCTTTCTCCATGCCGAATACCAGACGGCGGAACAGCGGGGCGGTAGCGTTATACAGGTGAACGGTGGCCTGCTTCGCGCCGCGCAGGGAGTCGAAAGTGCGATGGATAAGATCGTCCCGCGCCTGCGTTAACACCTGAATGGTGACGTCATCCGGGATGCGGTTCTCCTCAATCAGCTGACGTACAAAATTAAAGTCCGTCTGCGAGGCGGACGGGAAGGCGACTTCTATTTCTTTAAACCCGCAGGTCAGCAGCAGATCCCAGAATTGCAGCTTGCGCGCGCTGTCCATCGGCTCGGCCAGCGCCTGGTTACCGTCGCGTAAGTCGGTCGAGAGCCAACGCGGGGCGCAGGTGATAATCTGCTCCGGCCAGCGGCGGTCGGGCAACGAAAGGGTGGGGTAAGGCTGGTATTTGTCGGCGGGTGTGTTCAGCATGGTGCGCTCCTGTTGTCTTTTCACTATCGTGAATCGATTTCAGGCGCGCTGCTTTATCGGAACTGACAATCGCTGTCGCGTTTTGGACAACCGTAGAAGTTGCCCGGTGGCGCTGCGCTTACCGGGCCTACGATCGTAGGCCGGGTAAGGCGTCCTGTAATGAGGGCTAATGCGCCCCACCGCCCCCGCTACCGGCCCCAAACGGTGGTTTGGCAAACCACACCAGCCCCAGCAGGACGATAAAGATCCCCGCCGATATCCAGAAAATCTCGTTTGCCGAGATAATCAGCCCCTGGTTGGTGATCTGCTGGGCAAGCCAGCCGGACGCCTGCTGCTCCGTCATCCCCATCCCCTCAAGCTGGCTATACATCTGCTGAGCGTTAGGGTTGAACGGGTTCACCGCTTCGGTGAGTTGAGCATGGTGCATCGATTCCCGGTTGGTCCACAGCGTGGTGGTGATCGATGTCCCGATGGAGCCCGCCAGCGTACGGGTGAAGTTCGACAGGCTCGATGCCGCCGCCATCCGCTCAGGCGGCAAGCCGGAAAGCGTAATGGTGGTCAGCGGCATGAAGAAGCACGCTACGGCGAAGCCCTGAATAAACTGTGGCCACGCGGAGGCGCCAAAGTCCATTCCCGGTTCAAACGTATACGCGCGCCAGTAGAAGCACACGGCGTACATGATGAAGCTGAACGTCACCAGCCTGCGCATGTCGAGCTTATGGGCGAAACGGCCAATAATCGGCGACAGCAGAACCGGAATTAACCCCACCGGCGCGGAGGCCAGCCCCGCCCAGGTTGCGGTATAGCCGTACACCTCCTGCAACAGCTGCGGCAGCAGAACAATCGCGCCGAAGTAGAGCATATAGGCGAGGCTGATACACAGGCAGCCGATGGTGAAGTTTCGCGATTTAAACAACGAGAGGTCGACTATCGGGTTATCGTCCGTCAGCTCCCAGACAATCAGGAAGCTGATGGCCACCACAGCGACCACCGTCAGCACGATGATTTCCGTAGAGGCGAACCAGTCCAGCTCTTTGCCGCGGTCGAGCATGATTTGCAGGCTGCCGATGCCGACAACCAGCAGTGCCAGCCCGATGCCGTCGATCCGCCGCTGTTCAGTCCGCGTTTCGCGACCACGCAAAGACTGTAGCGTCATCAGTACCACCAGCGCACCGATGGGTACGTTGATGAAGAAGATCCAGCCCCAGTGATAGTTATCGCTGATATAGCCGCCGAGGATTGGCCCGCAAATTGGGGCGACAATCACCGTCATCGACCACAGCGCGAGCGCGATGGAGCGTTTGGCGGGCGGATAGTTGTTCAGCAGCAAACTCTGCGACAGCGGAATCAACGGCCCGGCGACAATCCCCTGGATGACGCGGAAGAAAATCAGCATCGTCAGGCTACTGGACATGCCGCAGGCCCAGGAGGCCAGCACGAACAGGATCGTCGACCAAAGGAACAGCTTCACTTCACCGACGCGCTTCGCCAGCCAGCCGGTGATGGGAATGGAGATGGCGTTCGCCACCCCGAACGAGGTAATGACCCAGGTCCCCTGGCTCAGCGATGAGCCAAGGTTCCCGGCGATCGTAGGGATCGCCACGTTTGCGATGGTGGAGTCCAGCACCTGCATGAATGTCGCCAGCGACAGCGCAATGGTCATAATGACCAGTTGCGCCCCCTCCAGCGGTTTTTGCGGCTTTTGCTGTTGCATAACGCTCACCTTCGGCTTAACCGGCGTTTGCCTTCACGATGTCATCGATCAGCTTATTGACCGGATCGAGGCTAATTTCACGGGCGTTACTTTCATAAGCTGGCGTACTGCGCACCTGGCTTGCGAGGATCTGACCGTCGCGGTTGGCGGTATCGACCGTCACCAGCGTGGAAAGGCCAATTCGCAGCGGATGGTCTGCCAGCTGCTTAGGATCCAGTTCGATACGCACAGGCAAGCGCTGTACCACTTTGATCCAGTTGCCGGTGGCGTTCTGTGCAGGCAGCAGGCTAAACGCGCTGCCGGTCCCCATGTCCAGACCGACCACTTTCCCGGTGTACTTGATGTCATCGCCGTAAATATCGCTGACCACAGTTGCGGTTTGGCCGATACGCATATGCGCCAGCTGGGTCTCTTTGAAGTTCGCATCGACCCACAGATTGTTCGCCGGAACGACCGCCATCAGCGGCGTGGTGGTGCTAATCTGCGCCCCTGGCTGTACGGAACGACGGGAAACGTAGCCGGTCATCGGGCTGACGATTTTGGTACGTTGCAGGGCAAGCCATGCGTTACGCACTTCGGTCGCCGCCTGTTTCACCGCCGGCTGGTTTTCCAGAGAAGTACCCAGCACCATCGCCTGATTAGCGTTGTACTGTTGGATCGCCACGTCCAGCTGCGCCTGTGCGCTGGCCACCGCATCGCGGGCGTGCTGCAACTCTTCACGGCCAATCAGGTTGGCGGTGCCGAGAGGAACACGACGATTGAGGTCGCTCTGCGCCTGAGCCAGCGCCGTTTTCTGCACGTCGATATTGGCCTGAAGCTGCTTGCTGTTGATCATCAGCTGGCGGGTCTGGCGAACGCTGGAGGCCAGCGCCGTCTGTGCTTTTTCAAAAGCCTGTTGGGCGTCGGTAGGATCGAGCGTGACCAGCACATCGCCTTTTTTCACAAAGTCGGTGTTATCAGCCCAGACTTTCGTCACGCTGCCTGACACCTGGGCCATGATTTGAACCTGATTCCCTGCCACGTATGCATCGTCTGTCTCTTCAACATGACGCAAGACTAAAAACCAATAGATCCCATATGCCACGGCAATAATAATAAAGAGCAAGGTCAGCAGAATAAGGGCGCTCTTACGTTTGCCCTTTTTGTTGACCGGTTGCTGCGGGGGGGTGTTCTCCGCATTTGCGCTCATTGTTGTTCTCCACGATCTTTTTATTTTCACATCGGCTGAGCCGACCTGTTGTCAGAAAGGCCAGCAGTTTCACGTGCTGGCCTGTCAGTTTTTCTTTTTAGCAATCTGGAATGTTGAGCGGATCGTCGCGTTAGCGCAGCGCCTCAAGGATGACGCCATCTTCATCCATCTGGTCCAGACGGGTGAGCAGCTTGCGAGTAATATGCTCAAGCTGGTCGCGCTCGGCGGTGCTGAGGGCAGACCAGAGCTGGTGCAGGCAGTTGTGCTGCGGTGGCAGCACTTCGCGCAAGAATTCGTGACCTTTCTCGGTCAGTTGCAGATGCAGGCAGCGGCGATCGTTATCGCTTTCACGGCGTTCAATCCAGCCGCGCTTTTCCAGTTCATCCGCGATACGGGTTGCATTGGTACGGGATGACCCCAGCGCACAGCTCAGTTCCGATGGCTGAATGCTGTGATTTTCCTGAGACTCCAGCGTAATCAACGCCATAAACAACGTCTCGTTAATCCCTTGCGCTTTCAGCATCTTGTTACGATTTTCCAGCAGCTTACCCTGCATGTGCATGCACAGGCGGGTCAGCAGAATTTCCTGATACGGGAAGTCCTCATGACGACTGGCGCGGAACTTAAGCATTTGTTCAATGGGCGTAAACGAACTATCCATTTTGGGCATAACCTCATTAATTACAGCCGATATAGTAACGACAGTGACAAATAATGTAAATGAATTATTTGTGCGGTTATATCCGCCAAACGTATGTCACCATCAGAAAGCGCCGGGTAAATCCGTGACCCGGTGAGCACAGAGAGTGTGGGGTGTGTACCCGCGAAAGAGGGGATGTGAGGACAGGGGTCTGAACTATTCATGCCGGTAGTAAATATGTCACACACAGTAAAATTTCTGGGATAAATGATTGCTGTTACCTTAACAGATGCAGGCCCCCTTTACACCCCGGGGGGCCCAAAGCAATGTAAAACTTAGTGAATTGCTTCCTGACGGTGATAGCCGCGCCACCATACCAGCAGATTTATCGCCGCGACGATGGCGCCGATGGCGCACACGCCCGTCCAGCCCGCATGCTGCCAGGCGGAGGCTGAGATGAGCGAGCCCGCCGCGCCGCCGATAAAGTAGCTGGTCATGTACCCGGCCGTCAGACGGTTACGGGCGTCCGGCTTCATGCGGTAAATCACGGTCTGGTTGGTGATGTGTACGCCCTGCACGGTGAGGTCTAGCACCAGAATACCGACAATCAGCGCCAGCACGGAGACGTGTCCGTACCAGATGGCCGCCCAGGAGAGCAGGAGTAAAACCAGCCCTGCGGAGGTGGTCATATGAGATTTACCTTTATCGGCCAGCCCACCCGCCGGGCGCGCGCCCAGTGCGCCAGCCGCGCCTGCCAGCCCGAACAGGCCAATCACGCCTTCTGAGTAGTTAAACGGTGGCGCGGCGAGCAGAAACGCCATCGACGTCCATAAGATGCTGAAGTTGGCGAAGGTGAGACACCCCAGAATGGCGCGCGTGCGCAGGAGTTTATCCCGGGTGAAGAGGCTGAAAACGGAGGCGAGGAGCTGCGGATAGTTCAGGTGATTTTCCTGCTTCACCTTTGGCAGGCCGCGCCACAGGGCCAGCGCCATGATAAGCATCAGCACGCTCGCCACCCAGTAAACGGTGCGCCAGCCGCCGAGGCTCGCCAGCAGCCCGGCAACGGTTCGCGCCAGCAGGATGCCCAGCAGCAGGCCGCTCATGATAGTACCGACCACTTTGCCGCGTTTTTCCGGGGAAGCCAGCGTCGCGGCGAGGGGAACCAGAATTTGCGCCACCACCGAGAACAGCCCCGTCAGCGCGGTGCCGATAATCATCATCGTTAACGACTGGCTGCTGGCGGTGATCAACATTCCGCCCGCCGCCAGCAGCGTCATGGAGACGATAAGCATCCGGCGCTCAAACATATCGCCTAATGGCACCAGGAACAGCAGCCCGGCCGCATAGCCGAGCTGTGCTGCGGTGACAATAAAGCCGGCGGAGCTGGCTGAAAGATCGAAGGCGCGTGCGATGGTGTCGAGCAGTGGTTGTGCGTAATAGTTGCTGGCGACGGCCAGACCCGTTGCCACGGACATTAAAAGGATGAGTGCGGGGCTAAGCCCTTGAGTTGTTTTTGTCATTAGTTTCAGGAATCGTGAGTTAAGTGATTATTTTTCCGGAAACATAATAACCAATGATGGTGAATGTTGGGGAATTGTTATGTGTGTGTTTGTGCGGTTAAGCCCCTCACCCTAACCCTCTCCCGAAGGGAGAGGGAACGCTAACACCCTCTCCCTTCGGGAGAGGGCTGGGGTGAGGGGAAAGTACTTTACTTCTGCGCCTCAAGCGCCTCTTTCACCCAGCCATCGAACTGCTGCTGGTGGGCTTTGATCCAGCCATCCACGTGGCCTTTGATATCTGCTTCGGATGATTTACCCGCGTGCATCATCGCGTTCTGGGCGTTAATGTCAGCCAGCGGCAGTTTCATCACCGAGAACAGCTTCGCCGCCGCAGGGTTTTTCTCGGCCCAGGCTTTGTTCGCCACGATATGCATGGTATTCACCGGGAAGCCATAGTTCATGCCATTTGGCAGTTTGGTGTCGATATCTTTCTGCTCGCCCGGCAGGGAAGAGAAGGGCACCTGCAACCACACCACGTCTTTGCCCGGCTTCAGCACGTCGCTCACCCAGTACGGCGTCCAGGTGTAGTAGATCACCGGCTTGCCTTCTTTAAAGCGGGCGATGGTGTCGGCCATCATCGCAGAGTAATTGCCGTGGCTCACGTCGACGGTCTTCGCCAGATCGAAGGCTTTGTTCTGGTGGTTAATTACCGCTTCACAGCCCCAGCCCGGCGAGCAGCCCATCATGTCGGCTTTGCCGTCACCGTTGGTATCAAAGAGTTTGGCGATCTTCGGATCTTTCAGCTGTTCAATATTGGTGATGTGATACTTATCGGCGGTTTTCTTGTCGATCAAATATCCCTGCGCAGCGCCAGTCACAAAGGTGCCTTCGCGGTAGAATTTCTTGTCACCGCCTGCGGCG
Source organism: Enterobacter cloacae complex sp. CDL013 (assembly GCF_049238805.1). Lineage (NCBI taxonomy): Bacteria > Pseudomonadati > Pseudomonadota > Gammaproteobacteria > Enterobacterales > Enterobacteriaceae > Enterobacter > Enterobacter cloacae complex sp. CDL013. The sequence continues at coordinate 587,988 of NZ_JBMKGT010000001.1, forward strand.
GCATACATATCGTCGTGCAGCGGCTGCCAGTTCACGGCGGTAAAGGTGGCATCGCCGGAGGCAATGGAGGTATAGCCCACGTTGTAATCCACTTCGCTGGCGGTATTCACCGTATAGCCCAGTTTCTCCAGCGCACGGCTGACAATCTGGGTCTGGAAGGACTCTTCCGAAATGGTGCTCTGCACCGGCTGCACGGTAATGCCTTTGCCCGGCAGGTCAGCGGCAACTGCGCTGGTGGAGACAAGGGTCGCAAACGCTGTGGCAAAAAGTACGTTATGTCGCATCGTTGTTCCTTATTTTGTGAATGGGCGGGTGAGTAACCCGACAGGGCCGGTGGTGTACCAGCGACGGTTGCCGCGACTGCGTGAATCACGACCGACAGCCTGGGTCAGGCGGTCAAGAATGATGGCGAGGATCACAATCCCGACGCCGCCGACGGTCGCCAGCCCCATATCGAGACGGCCAATGCCGCGCAGTACCATCTGACCTAACCCGCCAACGGCAATCATTGAGGCGATCACCACCATCGACAGCGCCAGCATCAGCGTCTGGTTAACACCTGCCATAATGGTCGGCATCGCCAGCGGAAGCTGAACCTTAAACAGCATCTGACGCGGGCTGGCGCCGAACGAGCGCGATGCCTCTATCAGATCCGCAGGCACCTGGTTAATGCCCAGAATGGTCAGACGAATAATTGGCGGAAGGGCGAAGATAATGGTCACGACCACCCCCGGTACGTTACCGATGCCGAACAGCATCACGATAGGCACCAGGTAAACGAACGCTGGCGTGGTCTGCATCGCATCCAGCAGCGGGCGGATAATTTTCGCGGCCCGGGGGCTGCGCGCCAGCCAGATCCCCATCGGCAGGCCGATCGCCACGCAGAACAGCAGGGCGGTCAGCACCAGCGCCAGGGTGATCATCGCCTGAGACCACGCGCCAATCGCGCCGATGGCAATCAGGGAGATCAGCGTGGCGATCCCCATACCCGCGCTGCCGAACTGCCATGCGAACAGCGAGAACAGGATAATCGCCACCGGCGCGGGCATGCCCAGCATCAGCTGCTGGAAGCCGTTCAGGATGTAATCCACCGGGATGCGGATCCCCTGGAACACCGGACGGAAGTGGGTAACGACCCAGTCGATCCCCTCCGTTACCCAGCTATCCAGCGGGATCAGCGTCTTGTGGAACGGATCCATAATATTGAAATGCTCTGGGGCAGGCGCTGGTGCGCTGTTGAGCCAGTCTGCCGCGCCGCCGCCATCGGCAGGCGCAGGCGTCGAACCCCACGCATCGGCAGATTGCGCCGCGCTGTCCGCTGCTTCAGTGGTGCCCCATGGGTTTGATTGATCAGCCATTGTTTGTCCCCTCGCGATCTAAAGCCTGTAGCAGCATCCGTTTTGAGATGATGCCAACGTACTGTTGTTCTTCACCGACGACCGGCACGGCGCACGGCGCCTGACCCACGTGAGAGAGCAACTCGCTGAGCGGCGTTTCGGCGTCCACGGCAAGCGGAGCGTCAATCAACGCTGCATCGATTCCCTGGTTTTCGCTCAGGGCGGTTTTCAGGGAGTCGATGGAGACCACGCCGACAAATTTATTGCCGCGTTCAACCAGATAACCGTATTCACGGTCTTCGTCCTGCAACAGCTTCAGCGCGGAGCGCGGACCAAAACCTGGCGTTTTTCGAATAATGCCGTTTGGTGTTCGACGGGCAATATCTTTCGCACTGAATACGTGGCTAATATCCACGCCGCGGAAGAAGGTGCGCACATAATCATTCGCCGGATTATTGAGAATTTCATCCGGTGTGCCGACCTGCACCACTTCACCATTTTGCATAATGGCGATACGGTCACCAATACGCATGGCTTCATCCAAATCGTGAGAAATAAAAACAATGGTGCGCTGATGTTTGGCCTGTAATTTTACCAGCTCATCCTGCATCTCGGTGCGAATTAAGGGATCGAGCGCCGAGAAGGCTTCGTCCATTAATAAAATATCCGGATTAATCGCTAATGCGCGCGCTAATCCCACACGCTGACGCATACCGCCGGAAAGTTCATCCGGGTAGGCATGTGCATAATTCTCCAGCCCAACCTGACGTAGCGCATCAAGGGCTTTTTCCTGACGTTCCTGAGCGGGCGTACCGGCTAATTCCATGCCAAAGGCGGTATTATCCAGCACCGTCATGTGCGGCATCAGCGCGAATGACTGGAACACCATCGCAATCTTCTTTCTGCGCACCTCGCGAAGCTCAGCGTCGGATATTCTGGCGATATCCACGCCGTCAATCAGCACCTGCCCGCGGGTGGGTTCAATCAGGCGATTGAGAAGGCGAACCATAGTGGATTTACCCGAGCCGGATAATCCCATGATGACAAAAATCTCGCCTTCTTCAATGGCCAGACTGGCGTCTTTAACGCCAAGCGATAGCCCGGTTTTTTCCAGAATTTGCTCTTTCGAAAGGCCTTTCTCAATATATTTGAAAGCACGCTGCGGGTGCTCGCCAAATACTTTATAAAGATTTTTCACTTCTAATTTAATTGCCATGCAATAGAGAGTGTCCTGTTATTTGTTTATGTCGATATGATTACCATGGTAAATAGTTAACTGGCATTACCCTAACATACTCAGAATCTGAGACAACCCTGGGCCAGCCGAAGGCCAGAATTTTGCCGCAAGCGAAACGGCTGAATTTCCCATGAATAAAGGGCTGAGGGCGGTTTGAATTTTTCTCAATTTTTTGCTGCTGCATGGGGAAATTTCGCCTGAATCGGTGTGTTTCAGGCGAATATGATGGGGAAATTACAGTGTAGTACCTGGTGGAATATTTGGCTGGAAATAATGAAATGCAGAGTTAATTAATGAACGTTAATTCATTCATTAAAAATCCCAGTCCTCGTCTTGCGTCTCCACCGCTTTACCCATCACGTACGACGAACCGGACCCGGAAAAGAAGTCGTGGTTTTCATCGGCGTTGGGCGACAGCGCCGCGAGGATCGCCGGGTTCACTTCCGCCATGTCTGGTGGGAATAACGCTTCGTAGCCCAGGTTCATCAGCGCTTTGTTGGCGTTGTAGCAGAGGAAGGCTTTTACGTCCTCTTCCCAGCCCGTTCCGGCGTACAGCTCCTCGGTATAGCTCAGCTCGTTGTCATACAGATCCATCAGTAAATCGAGGGCAAAACCTTTGAGTTCCTCGCGTTTTTCCGGGGTGGCTTTCTCCAGTCCTTTCTGGTACTTATAGCCGATGTAATACCCGTGTACCGCTTCATCGCGGATGATGAGGCGAATCAAATCGGCGGTGTTGGTGAGCTTGCCCCGGCTCGACCAGTACATAGGCAGCCAGAAGCCGGAATAGAAGAGGAAAGATTCCAGGAATACGCTGGCGATCTTCTTCTTCAGCGGCTCGTCGGCCCGGTAATATTCCAGCACCAGATCTGCCTTGCGCTGCAATGACGCGCTCTCTTCACTCCAGGCGTAGGCGGCGTCCACGTCCCTGGTCTGGCACAGAGTGGAGAAAATCGAGCTGTAAGAGCGGGCATGCACCGCCTCCATAAAGCTGATATTCGACATTACCGCCTCCTCGTGCGGGGTCAGCGCATCACTCATCAGCGCGGGCGCACCCACGGTATTCTGAATGGTGTCCAGCAGCGTCAGGCCGGTGAAGACGCGGATTGTCAGCTGCTGCTCGGCATGGCTCAGAGTTTGCCAGGCCGGAATATCGTTGGAGAGCGGCACCTTTTCCGGCAGCCAGAAGTTGCTGGTCAGGCGGTTCCATACCTCCAGGTCTTTATCATCCTGAATTTTGTTCCAGTTAACGGCGCTTACGCGTGACAGTTTCATCCTTTCTCCTTACAGCGCGCAGGACACGCAGCCTTCAATTTCGGTGCCTTCCAGCGCGAGCTGGCGCAGGCGAATGTAGTACAGCGTTTTGATGCCTTTCTTCCAGGCGTAGATCTGCGCTTTGTTGATATCCCGCGTGGTGGCGGTGTCCGGGAAGAAGAGCGTCAGCGACAGCCCCTGATCCACATGTTTAGTCGCCTCGGCGTAGGTATCAATGATCTTTTCCGGGCCAATTTCATAGGCGTCCTGGTACAGAGCCAGATTCTCATTGGTCATATACGGGGCAGGGTAGTAGACGCGCCCGGTTTTGCCTTCCTTACGGATTTCAATCTTCGACACGATGGGGTGGATGCTCGACGTGGCGTGATTGATATAGGAAATGGAGCCGGTTGGCGGCACCGCCTGAAGGTTCTGGTTATAAATGCCGTAGCGCATCACCTCTTCACGCAGCTGTTGCCACATCTCACGCGTCGGCAGGGTGATGCCAGCGCGGGCAAACAGCGCGCGTACTTTTTCGGTTTTCGGCTGCCAGTCGCCTTCCAGATACTGGCTGAAATACTCTCCGCTGGCGTAGCGGGACTGCTCAAAGCCTGCGAACCGCTGGTGGCGTTCGCGCGCCAGCATCATCGAGGTATGCACCGCATGCCAGGTGACGGTGTAGAAATAAAGGTTGGTGAAATCCAGCCCTTCGGGGCTGCCGTAGGCGATGCCCTCCCGCGCCAGATAGCCGTGCAGGTTCATCTGCCCAAGGCCGATGGCATGCGACGCGGCGTTGCCCGCTTCAATAGACGGTACGCTGCGGATGTGGCTCATGTCTGATACCGCCGTCAGTCCGCGAATGGCGGTCTCTACCGTGCGGCCAAAATCGGGAGAGTCCATGGTGTGGGCAATATTCAGCGACCCGAGGTTACAGGAGATATCCTTGCCCACGTCCGCGTAGTCGAGGTTCTCGTCGTAGCTGGACGCGCTGTTGACCTGCAAAATCTCCGAGCACAGATTGCTCATGTTGATGCGCCCGCCAATCGGGTTGGCGCGGTTCACCGTATCCTCGTACATGATGTACGGATAACCGGATTCAAACTGAATTTCAGCCAGCGTCTGGAAGAAATCCCGGGCGTTGATGGTTTTTTTACGAATGCGATCGTCGGCCACCAGCTCGTCGTACAGCTCGCTTATCGCCACGTCGCCAAAGGCTTTGCCGTAAATCCGCTCAACATCATACGGTGAGAAGAGCGCCATGTCGGCATTCTCTTTAGCCAGCTTAAACGTGATATCCGGGATCACCACGCCGAGCGACAGGGTTTTAATGCGGATCTTTTCATCGGCGTTTTCACGTTTGGTATCCAGAAAACGCAGAATGTCCGGGTGGTGCGCGTGCAGATAAACCGCACCCGCGCCCTGACGCGCGCCAAGCTGGTTGGCGTACGAAAAGGCATCTTCCAGCATCTTCATCACCGGGATGACGCCGGAGGACTGATTTTCGATGCGCTTAATCGGCGCGCCCGCTTCCCGCAGGTTCGAAAGCAGAAATGCCACACCGCCGCCGCGTTTCGAAAGCTGTAGCGCCGAATTTACCGCACGGCCAATCGACTCCATATTGTCTTCAATACGCAGCAGGAAGCAGGAGACCAGCTCGCCGCGCTGGGCTTTCCCGCAGTTAAGGAACGTTGGCGTGGCGGGCTGGAAGCGGCCGGAGAGGATCTCCTCCGTGAGACTTTCGGCCAGCACTTCATCGCCCTGCGCCAGCGTCAGCGCCACCATCACCACCCGATCTTCAAAGCTTTCTAAATAGCGTTTGCCGTCAAAGGTTTTCAGGGTGTAGCTGGTGTAATACTTCCACGCGCCGAGAAACGTCTGGAAGCGAAAACCGCTGGCGTGCGCCCGTTCAAACAATGCCACCACGAAGGCGCGGTCGTAGCGGGTCAGGACACGCTCTTCGTAATAACCCTCTTTTACCAGCCAGTCGAGACGTTCCTGCTGGCTGCCAAAAACGATGCTGTTCGGGCGCACATGAGCGGCAAAAAAGGCGTCCACCGCCTCACGATCTTTATCAAACTGAATGCGCCCCTCCCGGTCATAGAGGTTTAGCATGGCGTTTAATGCGTGGTAATCCGGCGTTGCCTGAATCACGCGCTCTGCGGTTGTCGTTGCCAAAATTCGTTCACTCCTTTACGCACGTTCTCTACGTCCTGCTGTGTCCCCATCAGTTCAAAACGATAGAGATACGGCACGCCGCATTTTTGAGAGATGACATCCCCGGCGCGGGCAAAGGCCTCGCCGAAGTTGCGATTGCCTGCGGCGATCACGCCGCGAATAAGCTGTCGGTTATGGGGATCGTTCAGAAAGCGGATCACCTGACGAGGCACAGCCCCTGCGGTGCCGCCACCGCCATAGCTGGGCACCACCAGAATGTAGGGTTCGTCTACCTGAATACGCTCCCGCTCGTTCAGCGGAATGCGTATCGCGGGCAGCCCGAGACGCTCCATAAACCGAAGCGTGTTTTCCGAGCTGCTGGAAAAGTAGACCAGCGTGCTCATGCACTGACGCCCTGAGCGGCAAGGCGGTTGATCATGTCCGGACGGAAGCCAGACCAGCTGGTGTCGCCGGCAACCACAACCGGAAGCTGACGGAAACCCTGCGCCCGCAGGGTGTCTGCCGCGTCGGGCACCTGATCAATATTGACCATCTCAAATGCCACGCCGCGGCTCTCCATCGCCCGTTTCGTGGCGTGGCACTGAACACAATCGTTACGAGTGTAAATAATAATGCTCATGATTCGCATTTCCATTTAGAATGAGAGGACGGCGCGAGTAAACGCGTCATATTGTGTGTGTCTTACTAAAGGGAATACTAGATGTAGTTTATATAAGTTTCAACCACACAAGATATGGGAAATTCAGATTAATAAGGCCCCGATGATGAGCCTGGCGGGGCAGGGCGGGCTGTACGGTTTTTTCAGGTTGTCAGGCAAAGAAAAGCCCCGGCGCCTGAGGCTACCGGGGCTAAGAACGCGCGCTTACTTACGCAGACTAAGCAGGGCGCCGACAAAAATCCCGACCGCCGCGACCGTTCCCAGCGTACAAAGCGGTTTTTCACGTACGAAGGTGGTGGCGCAGCTGGCCATGTCGCAGGCCGCCTGAGTGGTACGTGAGCGGCCGTTCATCCTTGCCCGCGTTTCACGCAGCAGAGACTGAGCCTTACGTTTCGCGGCATCTGCTTCGTCCTTCGCGTCAGAGCCCCAGGATTTCAATACGGCTTCCAGCGTGTCCGCTAATTGGCTGACATCGTTACGAATATCCTGTGTGTCGTCATTAATATCGTTTCGGTTCGGTCTGTTAAACATACGATCCTCCATAATTTGTGTTCCCGTTAAGTTTAGTCCAGAAATGTAATATCTGAAGCGAGTCACGGCTTATCGGGCAGTTTATGGAATATTCTGAAAGCCCTGCTAATGCTGAATACTGTAAGGTTGCCGGGCAGGAATGATAATGAGGAAAAGATATGTATTTACGACCCGATGAGGTGGCGCGCGTTCTTGAAAAAGAAGGGTTCACCATGGATGAGGTAACATCAAAAGCGTACGGATATCGCCGTGGTGAGAATTATGTTTACGTCAACCGTGAAGCAAGAATGGGGCGTACTGCTCTCATTATTCACCCGACACTCAAAGACAGAAGCCTGTCATTTGCTGAGCCCGCCTCGGATATTAAAACCTGCGATCATTATCAGCAATTTCCGCTCTATTTAGGCGGCGAGACGCATGAACATTATGGTATTCCGCACGGTTTCAGCTCGCGTATGGCGCTGGAGCGATTCCTGAAAGGGCTGTTTGGCGACGTACAATAACTCTGCGACTGGCATGAGCCAGTCGCCTTACCTTACGCTTTTGCCTGGCTATAAGGGCTGACTTTGAACAGGCGGCGGCAGTAGTCAAGAAAGTAACCGTACACCGCACCCATCAGCATGGATACCACGATATTTGAACTTACCGCAGCGGCGATTTGATGCCAGTCTGCGCCCACCGTCAGCAAAATAAACACATACACCGGGGACTGGAACGTCACGTAAGCCAGCACGTCCGCCAGGTTTTTTACCCAACCCGCCGGGCTAATACGCCGGGCTAAACGCATCACTGCATCGCGGTACAGGCCGTACGGCCAGGCGATCATGATATTCACCGGAATGGCCACCAGGCGCGACGAGAGAGATTGCTCAAAGGACATTCCCGACAGGAAAATTTCAATCAGCATATTCACGACGGAACAGTAAACGACCATCGCGAACGTATCCGCTACCGCATGGCGCAGGCGAGACTGCGGTGAGAACATGTCTGAACTCCTCGAACAGGACAAAAAAGTGGCGTTTTACCTGCGGCCTTTAGTGCTTTAGGTTGGTTTGTTTTGAGTGTATAGCGTATCTCTCTGGCTTTTAACTAACAAGTAGTGATTAATTTTTATTTTCTGGCGCTTTAGCCATAAAATTCTCTAAAAATGTGCGTTTTTTGCGCGCTTCGTTATTTTCTCTCCTCGTGCCTATTTTAGTGAAATATATCAATGAATTAGATTATCTATGCGCGTGTGAAACCTTTGTTGTGTGGGATTTTGGAGGCGGTTTTTTGAACGGTTTAAAACAGGGTTTTTTGGCCTGGGGAAGGGCGGTATATTACGCTTTAAAACAGACATATATTCCAGGGTTATATTAACGGGATATTCTAAAACATTTACAATAATGTCAAAACGTCACGGTGGGTAGATATCAGAACCAAAATCAATTATTCTGTTGCCTGATTTATGTTATACACACGAAGAAAGGTTTTTCATTATTATGGCTTTAACGTTACAGAATCTTAATAATATTCGTACCCTCCGGGCGCTGGCACGTGAATTATCCATGGATGTTCTGGAAGAAGTGCTGGAAAAATTCCGGATTGTCACTGAAGAAAAACGCAGCGAGCAGGCTGAATTAGAGCGTCAACGCGCTGAACAGCAGGATAAAATTAATGCTCTGCTGGAACTGATGAAAGCTGACGGTATTTCTCCGAGCGATCTGTTAGGCAGTGACCTGGCGCAGGCGGGTCAGCCGACGAAAAAACGTAAAGCGCGTGCGGCGAAATATCGTTTTATTGACGCGAACGGTGAAGAAAAAACCTGGACCGGTCAGGGACGTACGCCAAAGCCAATTGCGACCGCACTGGCAAACGGTAAATCGCTGGACGATTTCCTGATCTGATGATTATTCGGGCGGTGTATTCCGCCCGATTATTGACTTAGCAGACGCCAAAGTCACCTTCTTCGGAGTACAGAACTACGTCCGCCGCTTTCAGGTGATATTTCTCGCCCTGCTCATCGCTGGCCTGCACGGCCACAATGTTTTCACCATTCACTTCGAGCACTTTCAGTTTCGGACCGCCCTGACGCGGTTGGACATAATCACCGACAGAAAACATAGCACCTCCTCATCATTGTCATGATCTTCACCATAGCCCACGTCCGGGACGGGGTACAGCCTAATCTTTCAGATACTCCTTATCAGGTACGTCGGTTCCACGGCATCACTTTCAGAAGTCGCGCCATACCGCAAAAACCTGTCACTCCGGCGAACAGCAGCCCGGCGCCCACAAAACCGCTCAGCAGGAAAAAACCGCTGGAGACGCTGTAACCCAACACCACGCCGCAGAGGATCAGCAGCCCGGCAGCGATCTGCACCTGACGCATCAGCGGAAGCGGCTGCGATCGATCTTCAACGGTCAGCAGCCCGGCCTGTTTCCAGCCCTGAATGCCTCCCTCAACCACACAGGCGTTCGCAGGGGATGCTGCCTGCGCCAGACGAGCAGCATTGTTTGAGGTTCGTGCGCCGGACTGACAGTGGAAAATCACCGTTTCTCCCGGCGCCGCGTTAAGCCCGCCGGGTAACGAATCCAGCGGAATGGAGTGCGCCGCCGGAATATGCTCGCGGGCATACTCGTCGGGGTCGCGAATATCGATAAGTTTGGCGCCTTCAGCAATAAGCGCGTTTGCCTGCTGCGGCGAAATAAGAGGAAGAGACATTATGTTTCCTTACGGTCAATTTCAGAACAGTAGAGCATTTAAGGCCGGGTTTAAGCCAGTGTAAAGAGGGTAAAGGCAGGTAAAAGCGCGAGAGATGAATGGCAGTTACCCTTAAACTGGCTACGCTTAGAGAAGTGTCTTTTATAATTTTCAATTGGTTAGCTTGCACGGAGTTATTTATGGGTTTTTGGCGCGTTCTTTTTACGATTATTCTCCCGCCGCTGGGCGTGCTGCTTGGCAAGGGGCTGGGCTGGGCGTTTATTCTGAATATCCTTCTGACCATCCTGGGCTACTTCCCCGGTCTTATCCACGCATTTTGGGTTCAGACGAAGAGCTAGGTACGCCACAGTAAGTCACTGTAGATCCGGGTCAGCACGCCTTCGGGGCCAAATTGCTGTTTTATCCAGCGCGTGACCTGACCGGTCGCCGCATGCTGCGTGGCGAGCAGCATGCGCGAATCCTGGCGCGGATTATTGATTCGCCGCGTTACCAGCAGCCCATCCTCCACCGCCTCACGCGTCATGTATTCCGGTAAAAATCCAATACCTTCCCCCAGGATCTGACACTGGCATTTCGTGTTGAAGTCCGGCACCAGAATCGCCTCCTGACCGTGAAGCAGCCAGCCCACCTTCTTATTGATGGTATGCGCGGTATCCTCGACCATGATATTGGGATACAGACGCAGCTGACTTTCGGAGATGGGCTCAGGGGCGAACGCCAGCGGATGCGTGGGCGCGATGGCAAATACCCAGCGGATCGCGCCTATCTCGGTATAATCAATGCCGCCGCCGTCCAGCAGCGTATCCGGCGCGCCAATGGCGATATTGGCCTGATTATTAATGATGGAATCCCAGACGCCGTTATACACCTCGGTCGTCACCGTGATCTGGCAGGTGGGAAACTGTTTTTTCAGCACCTGGAGCAAACGCGCGGTATGGCGTGGCGTATACAAAAGCTGATTTATGCAGATGCGCACTCGCGTCTCAATGCCCTGAGAAATGGTATCAATCCCGCGCTTGATGGCATGAAAGTCATTCAGCAGGTCGGTCGCTTTACGATAAAAATAAAAACCGGATTCGGTCAGCTCAATGCTGCGCGTGTTGCGTACAAACAGCACCACGTCCAGGCCGGTCTCCATGCGTTTGATGGTGTAACTGATTGCCGAGGTGGTTACGCCCAGCTCGGCAGCCGCTTTGCTAAAACTGCCAAAACGTGCCGCGGTGGTGAAGGCCAGCAAATTCTCTTCGGTAAAGATGGAATTCATATTATGGCTCCTGGTGACCATCAGTTTTGAACATATTTTAACACTGGCGTTACTTCATAGTTGATGGTGGTCACAGTTCTGTATTTTTACGTAGGGCCGCGCTGTGTAAGGCTTTTTCAGCCATAAGGATAATGCAGCCTGAAGCGTGTAAAAGCGGTAAAACATAAGAAAAAGGTTGCACAGACGCACGTTTCTGCCGGACCGTTGAATTTAACTCAACAATGAATTGCGTGTCGATGAATCATTTTTAAGCGGATTCTTTTATGACCAGGCTGTTGCTATTCTCAGGTCATCAGAAGTGAAACATAGGGAGTCTGAATATGTCTGCAACTGCACTGGTTACAGAATTTCTGCTGGCGGCAGAAGAGGGCAATATCGACGCGCTAAAAGCCTGCCTGGAAAAAGGCGTGGATATTAACGTAACCAACCGCCAGAAAAGAACCGCCATTATTATTGCCAGCCTGAAAAAGCATTACGCCTGTGTGGAATTTTTAATTGCCGCCGGGGCGGATATTGATAAACAGGACCAGACCTGTTTTAACTCCTTCCTGATCAGCTGCCTGACCAATGATTTAACCCTGCTGCGCATTCTCCTTCCGGCGGATCCGGATCTCGACCGTCTGACGCGCTTTGGTGGCGTGGGCATTACCCCTGCCAGTGAAAAAGGGCACGTTGAAATCGTGCGTGAGCTGCTGGAAAAAACCGACATCAATGTCAACCACACCAATTTTGTCGGCTGGACGCCGCTGCTGGAGGCCATCGTATTAAACGACGGCGGCGCAAAGCAGCAGGAAATTGTGAAGCTGCTGCTGGATCACGGCGCGAACCCGCACATGACCGATAAATACGGCAAAACCCCGCTCGAACTGGCACGGGAAAAAGGCTTCAACGCGATCGCAGACCTGCTGCTGGCGGCAGGCGCGTAGCGCATTCGGTCAGCCTTCACCTGGCTGGCCGTTACTGAAAAAACGCATTGTTACCGACGTGCATTTAGCACGACGGCGGCCCCCTTTTATCTTAAACAGGTGAAAATAATGCCAACCAAAATCGTCATAAAAAAGAATACGTATTTCGATTCGGTTTCCTTAATGTCGGTTTCCACCAAAGCCAATAAATTGCCGGGCGTCGAGCAGGCGTTTGTGGCGATGGCGACGGAAATGAACAAAGGCGTATTAAAAAACCTCGGGCTATTAACGCCGGAATTAGCGGACGCGAAAAATGGCGACCTGATGATCGTGATTAAAGGCGACGCGGCAAATGATGAAACCCTGGCCGCCATTGAAGCGCTGTTCACGCGTAAAGAGCGCACGGGCTCCCATGAAGCACGCTACGCGTCGATTGCCAGCGCCAAAACCCATCGTCCGGACAGCAACCTGGCGGTGATTTCCGTCAACGGCACCTTCGCCGCCCGGGAAGCGCGTCAGGCGCTGGAAAACGATCTTAACGTGATGCTTTTCTCCGATAACGTATCGCTCGACGACGAGCTGGCGCTGAAGCAGCTGGCGCATGAAAAGGGTCTGCTGATGATGGGGCCAGACTGCGGCACCGCCATTATCAACGGCGCGGGGCTGTGCTTCGCCAACGCGGTGCGTCGCGGGCCGATTGGCATCGTTGGCGCCTCCGGTACCGGCAGCCAGGAGCTGAGCGTGCGCATTCATGAGTTCGGCGGCGGCGTGTCGCAGCTGATCGGCACCGGCGGACGCGATCTCAGCGAGAAGATCGGCGGCCTGATGATGCTCGACGCCATCGACATGCTGGAGGCGGACGACGCGACTCGGGTGATAGCGCTCATCTCCAAACCGCCAGCACCCGCGGTGGCTGAGAAGGTGCTGGCCCGGGCTCGCGCCTGCCGCAAGCCTGTAGTTGTGTGCTTCCTGGGCCGCAACGAACCGCCTGCCGATGAAGACGGTTTGCAGTTTGCTCGTGGCACCAAAGAGGCGGCCCTGAAAGCGGTGCTGCTTACCGGCATTAAAAAAGACGACCTGGATTTACATCCGCTCAACTGGCCGCTGATCGAAGAGGTACGCACCCGCCTGACGTCGCAACAGAAGTACATTCGCGGCCTGTTCTGCGGCGGCACCCTGTGCGACGAAGCGATGTTTGCCGCGCTGGAGAAGTTTGACGATGTTTACAGCAACATCCAGCCGGACCCGGCCAGGCATCTGAAAGATATCAGCGTTAGCCAGGCCCACACCTTCCTTGATTTCGGTGACGATGATTTCACCAACGGCAAGCCACACCCAATGATCGACCCGACCAACCGCATCAGCCGCCTGCTACAGGAGGCGCGCGATCCGCAGGTGGGCGTCATCGTGATGGACTTCGTGCTGGGCTTTGGCGCGCACGACGATCCGGTGGGGGTGATGATCGAGGCGATCAAAGAGGCACAGGCGATCGCGAACGCCGACAACCGTCCGCTGGAAATTCTCGGCTACGTGCTCGGCACCGATCAGGATCCGCAGTCGCTGGCGCAGCAGTGCCAGCTGCTGACCGACGCAGGCGTCATCTGGGCCAGCAGCAGCACCAACACCGGATTACTGGCACGCGAATTTGTCTGCAAAGGGGAGAAAGCATAATGACCACTTTATTCAACCAGCCGCTAAACGTCATTAACGTCGGCATTGCGATGTTCAGCGACGACCTCAAAAAGCAGCACGTTCCCGTGACCCAGCTCGACTGGACGCCGCCGGGGCAGGGCAATATGCAGGTTGTTGAAGCGCTCGACCAGCTGGCGGAAAAACCGCTGGCGGAGAAAATTGCCGCCGCGAACAAAATTGCCCTGGAGCGGATTATTCAGTCCCATCCGGTGCTGGTGGGCTATGACCAGGCCATCAACGTGGTGCCAGGCATGACCCGCACGACCATTCTGCACGCCGGTCCGCCAGTTACCTGGGAAAACATGTGCGGTGCGATGAAAGGCGCGGTTACCGGCGCGCTGGTGTTTGAAGGGCTGGCGACGGATCTGGAGGACGCCGCAAGGCTGGCGGCGTCAGGCGACATCACCTTCTCACCGTGCCACGAGCACGACTGTGTGGGCTCTATGGCGGGCGTCACCTCCGCGTCGATGTTTATGCACATCGTTGAGAACAAAACTTACGGCAACCGCGCCTTCACCAACCTCAGCGAGCAGATGGCGAAGATCCTGCGCATGGGGGCTAATGACCAGAGCGTGATCGATCGTCTGAACTGGATGCGCGACGTGCTCGGCCCGATGCTGCGCGACGCCATGAACATTATCGGCGAAATCGACCTGCGCCTGATGCTGGCCCAGGCGCTGCACATGGGCGACGAGTGCCACAATCGCAACAACGCGGGCACCACGCTGCTTATTCAGGCGCTGACGCCGGGGCTGATCCAGGCGGGCTATCCGGTGACGCAGCAGCGTGAAGTGTTCGAGTTTGTCGCCAGCAGCGACTATTTCTCCGGTCCGACGTGGATGGCGATGTGTAAGGCCGCGCTGGATGCTGCCCACGGCATTGAGTACAGCACCGTCGTCACCACCATGGCGCGCAACGGCTACGAGTTCGGCCTGCGCGTTTCCGGCCTGCCGGGGCAGTGGTTCACCGGCCCGGCGCAGCAGGTGATTGGCCCGATGTTCGCGGGCTACAAGCCGGAAGACTCCGGGCTGGATATCGGCGACAGCGCCATCACTGAAACCTACGGCATCGGCGGCTTTGCGATGGCGACGGCCCCGGCAATCGTGGCACTGGTGGGCGGCACGGTGGAGGAAGCCATCGATTTTTCTCGCCAGATGCGCGAAATCACCCTCGGCGAAAACCCGAACGTCACCATTCCGCTGCTCTCCTTTATGGGGATCCCGACCGCCATCGACATCACGAAGGTCGCGGGCAGCGGCATTCTGCCGGTCATTAATACCGCCATTGCCCACAAGGACGCCGGGATCGGCATGATTGGGGCGGGCATCGTTCACCCGCCGTTTAGCTGTTTTGAAAAGGCGCTGTTGACCTTCCGCGATCGCTACGTTCTATAAGGTATGCATCCATGAAAAACATGAAACTGGAGTGGAAAAGAGGTGACTGGGCAGCTTATTTCGGGTTGATGACCAACAACCTGACCAATTTGCTGACCATGATGGGGTTGCTCATTTTTGTCGTCGGCATCCCGAAGGAGATTGTTTATGGACGCATCGCGCCAGCCTTCGGGCTGGCGGTGCTGGTGGCGAGTCTTTGCTATACGTGGTTTGGCCTGCAAATGGCGCGCGCTACCGGACGAACGGACGTCACCGCGTTGCCGTCCGGCCCGAGCGCGCCGTCGATTTTTACCGTGACCTTCCTGGTCTTAATGCCGGTTTACCAGCAAACTGGCGATGCGGATTTCGCGATTCAGATTGGCCTGGTGTGGTGCTTTGTGGAAGCGATGATCCTCGCGGGCGGTTCCTTCCTGGGGGAAACCATCCGCAAGATGATCCCGCGCACCGTGCTGCTGTCGTGCCTGTCCGGTCTTGGCTTGCTGCTGCTGGCGATGAACCCGATGTTGCAGGCGTTCGAAGCGCCGACCGTGTCGTTTATCGTCCTGCTGCTGATCTTCATTAACTGGTTCGGTAAAAAGCCGATTTTCGCCCGTATCCCGACCGGCCTGCTGCTGTTAATTGCCGGTACTCTACTTGCGTGGATCTCTGGCCTGCAAAGCCCGGATGCCATTAAAGCGTCCATGTCATCCTTCGGCTTTAACCCGCCGGAAGTGCACGTGGACAGCTTTATGCAGGGGCTGCCGCACGCGCTGCCTTATCTGGCGTCCGCCGTACCGCTGGGGCTGGCAAACTACATCTTTGACCTGGAGAACATCGAAAGCGCCCACGCGGCGGGGGATGAATACCCGACCCGCAAGGTAATGCTGGCGAACGGTCTGGCCTCGATGCTCGGCTGCCTGATGGGCAATCCGTTCCCGGTCACGGTCTACGTCGGCCATCCTGGCTGGAAAGCGATGGGCGCCAGCATCGGCTACACCCTGGCGTCCGGCGTGACCATGTTCATCGTGCCGCTGTTCGGGCTGGGGGCCTTTATGCTCGCCATCATACCGATGACCGCCATCGTGCCGATTCTGGTGTTTATCGGCGTCGTCACCGCCAACCAGGTGGTGAGGGAAACCCCGAAAGTGGAGGTGCCCGTCATCTTCATCTGCCTGTTCCCGTGGATCGCCAACTGGGCGCTGACCATGATGAACAGCGTGATGAGCGCCGCGGGGACCAGCGCGGCGAAAATCGGCACCGACGTGCTGCACAGCAAGGGGATCTACTACGAAGGCCTGATGCATCTCGGCAACGGCGCGCCGCTCGCCAGCATGCTCTGGGGCTGTATCGCCATCTTCGCCATTATCAACAAACCGCTGCGCGGGGCCGTCGCCGCCGCAGGAGGCGCCCTGCTGGCGCTGTTTGGCGTGATCCACGCCCCGGTGGTGGGCTTTGCCGAGGGCAGTTCCCTGATGTTTGTCACGGCCTACCTGATGATGGGCGGGATGTTTGTGGTGAAGCATGTGCTGGATACCTCTGTTAATCCCCCTCTCCCTGTGGGAGAGGGCCGGGGTGAGGGCACCAGAACGCACCTTCTAAAGGAAACAAAATGAAAGAGCTTATGGTCGTCGCCATCGGCGGCAACAGCATTATCAAAGACAACGCCAGCCAGTCGATTGAGCATCAGGCGCAGGCGGTCAAAGCGGTGGCTGAGTCGGTGCTCGAAATGCTGGCCTCGGACTATGACATCGTGCTCACCCATGGCAATGGCCCGCAGGTGGGGCTGGATCTGCGCCGCGCCGAAATCGCCCACGAGCGGGAAGGGCTGCCGCTGACCCCGCTGGCAAACTGCGTGGCGGATACCCAGGGCGGCATCGGCTACCTGATCCAGCAGGCGCTCAACAACCGCCTGGCGGCGCGTGGCGAGCAAAAGGCGGTCACGGTCGTCACCCAGGTGGAGGTGGATAAAAACGATCCCGGCTTTACGCACCCGACAAAACCGATCGGCGCGTTCTTCAGCGAGGCGCAGCGCGACGAGCTACAGCTCGCGCACCCGGACTGGCATTTTGTCGAGGATTCAGGCCGGGGCTATCGCCGCGTGGTGGCCTCGCCCCAGCCGCGGCGCATCGTCGAGGCGGATGCGATTAAGGCGCTAACGCAGAAAGGTTTTGTGGTCATCGGCGCGGGCGGTGGAGGCATTCCCGTGGTGCGCAGTGAACAGGGCGATTACCAGAGCGTGGATGCGGTTATCGATAAAGATCTCTCCACCGCGCTGCTGGCGCGCGAGATCCGCGCCGACGTGCTGGTGATCACCACCGGCGTGGAGAAAGTGTGCGTGAACTTCGGCAAGCCGAACCAGCAGGCGCTGGATACCGTCAACGTGGCGCAGATGACGCGCTACATGGATGAGGGCCACTTCCCGGCGGGCAGCATGTTGCCAAAAATCGTCGCTTCGCTGGAATTTTTACGCCATGGCGGCAGGCGCGTAATCATCACCTCGCCGGACTGCCTGCCCGCAGCGCTGCGCGGTGAAACGGGTACCCATATTATTAATGAAGGAAGATAAGATGAGTGAGAATAAAAGCCGCCGCGAGTTTATCAGCCAGAGCGGCAAAATGGTTACTGCCTGCGCGCTGTTTGGCGCCATGGGTTCCGTCGCGTATGCTGCCGATTCTGTAAAGGCAACCTGCGAGACGGGTAAACCGATGAACATCACCGCAAAACATTACTATCTCGACAACGTGCTGCTGGAAGCCGGGTTTAACTACGACGGCAGCGTGGCGACAAGCACACGCACCGAGCTGAAAACGCTGGAAATCAAAGACGGGAAAATCGTCGCCCTGCTCGACAACAACAGCCACACTGATGCGGCCCTGCCGCACTTCGACGCGGGCAAAAAGCTGATGCTCCCGGCGATGCGCGACATGCACATTCATCTGGATAAAACCTTCTACGGCGGCCCATGGCGCTCCCTGAACCGTCCGGCGGGCACCACCATTCAGGACATGATCCGCCTGGAGCAGAAGCTGCTGCCGGAGTTACAGCCCTACACGCAAGAACGCGCCGAAAAGCTGATCGACCTGATCCAGTCCAAAGGGTCCACCATCGCCCGCAGCCACTGCAACATAGAGCCGGTTTCCGGCCTGAAAAACCTGGAAAATTTGCAGGCGGTACTGGCGCGCCGGGGCGCAGGCTTTGACTGCGAAATCGTTGCCTTCCCGCAGCACGGCCTGCTGCTGTCGAATTCTGAAAAGCTGATGCGCGAGGCGATGCAGGCGGGGGCGCATTATGTGGGCGGGCTGGACCCAACCAGCGTCGACGGCGCGATGGAGAAATCGCTAGATACCATGTTCCAGATTGCGCTGGATTACGACAAAGGGGTGGATATTCACCTGCATGAAACCAGCCCGGCGGGCGTGGCGGCGGTGAACTACATGGTAGAAACCGTGGAGAAAACGCCGGCGCTGAAGGGGAAGCTGACCATCAGCCACGCCTTCGCGCTGGCCACGCTTAACGAACAGCAGGTGGATGAGATCGCCACCCGCATGGCGGCACAGCAGGTAACCATCGCCTCGACCGTGCCGATTGGCACCCTGCACATGCCGCTGAAGCAGTTACGTGATAAAGGCGTGTTTGTCATGACCGGTACCGACAGCGTGATCGACCACTGGTCGCCGTACGGTCTGGGGGACATGCTGGAGAAAGCCAACCTCTACGCCCAGCTCTATATTCGCCCGAACGAGCAGACGCTTTCGCGGGCGCTGGGCATCGCCACCGGCGACGTGCTGCCGCTGAACGACAAAGGTGAGCGCGTGTGGCCTAAAGCGCAGGACGACGCCAGCTTTGTGCTGGTTGACGCCTCCTGTTCCGCCGAGGCGGTGGCGCGCATTTCTCCGCGCACCGCGACGTTCCACAAGGGGAATCTGGTCTGGGGCACGGTCGCCTGACGCCACGTTGGGGTATCGCTACAGGTGATACCCCGACAATCGCAACTCACGGTCAATCCACTCGACGAACTGCTGGATCTTCCACGCGCGTTCGTTCATGTGCGGCATCACCAGATGGTGCGCGTTGATGGCGATACCCATTTCATCAGGCAGCACCTGCACCAGCGAGCCATCCTTCAGGTGATCGGTAGCCATCATTTTGCTCTCCAGAATAAACCCAAGCCCCATGCGCGCCGCTTCAAAGCTCATGTAGGAGCGGTCGAAGCTGAGGCTGAAATTAAGCCAGGGCCTGTCGATATTGTGCCAGGCGAACCATTTCTCCCAGTTCACCAGAGTGCTGGTGGACGAGATAAGCGACTGTTGCAGCAGATCGGCGGGCGTGCTGATGGGATGCTCTTCTGCATAGTCCGGCGAGGCCAATACCACCAGCGTGTCGTTTTTAATGGTCATCACCCGGTAGGCGTCCCAGTCCGGAATACCGTGACGGATATCAATGTCGATATTATCTCTGGCGAACTGTAGGTTCTCATAGGAGCAGGTGAGATTGATGGTGATATCAGGATATTCGGCGCGGAATCTGCCCAGACGGCGCAACAGCCAGGACAGCCCGAAGGTGGGGGAAGAGTGCACGCGAAGCACAGCATTGTCTTTTTCTTTCACGATTTGATCGGTGGCGCGCCCGATGGCGCTCATCGCCGCCGAGACCTCCCGCAGATATTGTTCTCCCGTCGGGGTGAGTTGAACCCCTTTGCCGCTGCGGATAAATAATTTCTTGCCCAGCCACGATTCCAGCGACGCGATCTGGTGGCTTACCGCCGAAGGCGTGACGTTGAGCTGTTCCGCCGCCTGATGGATGCTCAGGGCGTTAGCAACGGCGATAAACGCCTGCAAATTTCTGAGCGAGGGCAGCGATAACGTCTGGCGATCCTGCGCGGACATGGCCTACTCCTTACACGATAATTGATAAAAAACATAACATTGAGACTGCGAGCGGGCAATTTTATCCCGATGTTATTTTTTTGAGCTGTATCGCGAATCAAATTTATCTCAGCAATAAATGAGCTTTATTGAATGGCGTTTCATGGGTGAGCCGATATATTGACGTTGAACGCAATAATAAAACGACTCACGGTGTTCGAATAATGAGGTAAGTTATGTCTCGTATAGAACAAGCTGTCCCCTACATAAAGACTAAAAAAACCAATTACCGTTTCGTTGTGCTGGCATTAATTTTTATTGTTTATGCCATTAACTATGCTGACCGAACAAATATTGGTGCAGTACTGCCGTTTATCATTGACGAATTTCATATCAATAATTTCGAAGCCGGTGCCATCGCCAGCATGTTTTTTTTGGATACGCCCTGAGCCAAATTCCTGCGGGCTTTTTTATTGCCAAAAAGGGAATTCGCGGCATGGTGGCACTGTCGATATTCGGCTTCTCTGCCTTTACCTGGCTGATGGGCACCGCAACCTCAGTTCTGGGCCTGAAGTGTATCCGCCTGGGGCTGGGGTTAACAGAGGGGCCGTGCCCGGTCGGGCTGGCCTCCACCATCAATAACTGGTTTCCGCCAAAGGAGAAGGCCACGGCCACGGGCGTCTACATCGCCGCCACCATGTTCGCGCCCATCCTCGTGCCGCCGCTGGCAGTGTGGATCGCCATGATCTGGGGCTGGCGCTGGGTCTTCTTCTCCTTTGCGATCCCCGGTCTGGTCATTGCCGTCCTGTGGTATCTGCTGGTACGCACCAGGCCGTCCGAGAGCGCATTCGTCTCGAAAGCGGAGCTGGAGACCATTACCGCCGGTCAGGAGACCCCGGACGCCAGACGGGAAAATATCGTGATTTCACCAGGCTTTGCACGCCTCGATCGGCTGATCCGCGTGCGGGAATTAGCCCCGGTAAGCACGGTCAAAGGGCTGTTTACCTCGAAGAATATTCTCGGCGACTGCCTGGCCTATTTTATGATGGTCAGCGTGCTGTACGGACTGTTGACGTGGATCCCGCTCTATCTGGTGAAAGAGAAAGGCTTTACGTTTATGAGCATGGGGCTGGTCGCCAGCATGCCGTGCATCGGTGGATTTATCGGTGCGATTTTTGGCGGCTACGTCTCCGACAAACTGCTCGGCCGCCGACGTAAACCGACCATGATGTTTACAGCCATCAGCACCGTTTTAATGATGGTTATTATGCTGAATATTCCGCAAAGCACCGTCGCGGTTTGCGTCGGGTTATTTTTTGTCGGCCTCTGTCTGAATATCGGCTGGCCCGCTTTTACGGCTTATGGAATGGCTGTTGCGGACAGTAAAACCTATCCGATTGCCGCGTCCATTATCAATAGCGGCGGTAATCTCGGCGGATTTGTTTCCCCGATGCTGGCAGGTTATCTGCTGGATAAAACAGGTAGTTTTAATTCCGTGTTTATTTATTTCGGTATTTGCGCAGCCATTGGCTTAATAATGATTATGCTGCTGGAAGAGCCGAAATAAAACATTAAATCTCTCTTGTCCTAATGGAGTAAATGTATGCTACTGAAAAATAAAGTCGCCGTTATTACCGGCGCGGCTTCCGTACGCGGTTTGGGTTTCGCTACGGCGAAATTATATGCTGAACAGGGTGCGAAAGTGGTGATTATCGATTTAAACGCTGAAGCCAGCCGGGCTGCCGCCGCGAGCCTTGGCGACGAACATCTGGGCCTTGCGGCGAACGTCAGCAATGAATTACAGGTTAATGCCGCCATTGAGCAGGTGCTGGGGAAATACGGGCGCATCGATATTCTGGTGAATAACGCCGGCATAACTCAGCCGATCAAGCTGATGGATATCAAACGCGAAAATTACGATGCGGTGCTTGACGTCAGCCTGCGCGGCACGCTGCTAATGTCCCAGGCGGTTATTCCCACTATGCGCGCGCAAAAGTCGGGCAGCATCGTCTGCATTTCATCGGTATCGGCCCAGCGCGGCGGCGGCATCTTTGGCGGCCCACACTACAGCGCTGCAAAAGCGGGTGTGCTGGGGCTGGCAAAAGCCATGGCGCGTGAGCTGGGGCCCGACAATGTGCGCGTAAACTGCATCACGCCGGGTCTTATCCAGACGGACATTACCGCAGGCAAGCTGAGCGATGAGATGAAAACGTCCATTCTGGCGGGCATTCCGCTTAACCGCCTCGGAGACGCGCAGGATATTGCCCGCGCCGCGCTGTTCCTCGGCAGCGACCTCTCTTCTTACTCCACCGGTATCACGCTCGACGTGAACGGCGGGATGCTGATCCATTAAGGAGATACGACGATGACGGATACCACAGTTCAACAGGTTGCCGCCGCGGCCTGGCGCATTCGCCGCTACGCGCTGCGCATGGGCGAAGTGCAGGGGCAGGGCTACATCGGGCAGGCGCTGGGCTATGCCGATGTGCTGGCCACCGCGTTTGCCCACGGGATGAACCAACCACAGCAGCGTAGGCGGGTTGTGCGAAGCCGTCGCGTCGCTGTTGATGCGCAACCGCGTGAACGTGGATTTCGATACCGTCGCGCTGCCGGACGCGTTCCTTGATGCGGGCGCGTTGCCCACCCTCCATGACCGCTACGGGATCTCAACCACAGCCATGGTGGAGAAAATCCGGCGCAGGCTGTGATTTATAAGACGGATACGTTGTCAACGGGCGAGGGGTGCTTTACCCTCGCCACTGTTGCGATAAAGGAGTCCGTTATGGCGCAAAACATCTACGACAACCCGGCATTTTTTGAAGGCTATGCCCAGCTTCCGCGCTCGGTTCAGGGCCTGAACGGCGCGCCGGAGTGGCCCGCGCTCAAGGCAATGCTGCCAGATTTAACCGGTAAAGCGGTTGTCGATCTCGGCTGCGGCTACGGATGGTTCTGTCGCGCAGCGCGCGAGCTGGGCGCGTCTGACGTCACGGGTGTTGATATTTCAGAAAAAATGCTCGCCCGCGCGGCTGAACTGACTGATGACAATCGGATTCACTATCAGCGTAGCGATCTGGAATCTCTGGCGCTGAAAGCGAATAGCCTCGATCTGGTCTACAGCTCGCTGGCGCTACACTACCTGCCGGAGCTGGACACGCTATTCGCCAGGGTGCAGCGCGCGCTAAAACCCGGTGGCAGCCTGGTCTTCTCGATGGAGCACCCGATTTATACCTGCGCCACCCGTCAGGGCTGGCTGACCGACGACAGCGGCGAGCGGTTCTGGGGCGTGAATCATTATCAGGACGAAAGCCAGCGCGTCAGCAACTGGCTGGCGGACGGGGTGATTAAATACCACCGCACGCTGGGCACCACGCTTAACGCACTGATCAAGGCCGGATTGACGATAAGCGAAGTCAATGAGTGGGGACCAACGCAGACGCAGGTTGACGCCTGGCCCGCGCTGGCCGAAGAGGCGGAACGCCCGATGCTGGTGCTGATCGCCGCCCGTAAGGCTTAATAGCCGACTTTATATACCCGCCCGCTCTGTACCCCTTCCACGCTGCGGCGGTAGGCCTGCGCAACGGTCGCAGCGGGAACGCTTTCAAAGCCCGGGAAGAAGCCATCATATGCTTCGACGGATTCCGTCAGCACCGTCGGGCTGATCAGGTTAATGCGGATCCCGCGCGGCAGTTCACAGGCCGCGGCGCGCACAAACCCTTCCAGCGCCGCATTCACCGTGGTGGCATTGACGCCCTGAGCAATCGGCTCGTGAGCCACAATGCCGCTTATCAGCGTAATCGAACCACCTTCGTTCAGGTAGTGCTGGCCGGTCAGCGCCAGACGAATCTGCCCCAGCAGCTTATCCTGTAAGCCCCGGTTGAACTCGCCGTCGGTCATGGTTGCGAGCGGGCCGAAGTGTACCCCACCGCTGGCGGATACAATCGCATCCACCGGGCCGATCTTTTCGAACAGCGCCTGTACGCTCGCCTGCGAGGTGATATCCACCTGATGGTCGCCCTGCGTGCGACCCATGCTGATCACCTCGTGACGACGGCTTAGCTCTTCTGTCACAGCACGACCGACCGTACCGCTGGCACCAATAATGACGATTTTCATAGCAGACTCCTTATGTTGTGAGCCTTCATTCTTTAATAAATAAAAATTCAGATAAACTGGGTTGATGTTAGAAGATTGCTAACCAGAGGTTCGGAATATGGATAAGCTTCGCGGCATGGAGACGTTCATCGCGGTGGTGGAAAGCGGCAGCTTTACCGGCGCGGCGGCCCGGCTGGAGATGTCGGCGGTGATGGTCGGGAAGTATATTACGCAGCTGGAATCGCAGCTCGGTACGCGGCTGCTGGAGCGCAACACCCGTCGCCAGAGCCTGACGGATGCCGGACGCGTTTATTTCGAAGAGGCCAGGCGCGTGCTGGAGCAGGTCTCGATTGCTGAAAACGCGGTTGAGCGCCTGCGAGCCACACCCGCCGGCACCCTGCGCGTGACAGCGCCCACCTCGTTTGGCGGCTGCGTTATCGCGCCTCTGACGGCCACGTTTTTGCAGCGTTACCCGGAAGTGCGCATCGAACTGGATCTCACCAACCGAATGGTTGATCTGGTCGAGGAAGGGGTCGATCTGGCCATTCGTATCGGTGAGATCCGTAATGAGGACCTGGTGGCGAAATATCTGTGTCCCTACAACATGGTGATCTGCGCCGCGCCGGATTATCTGGCGCGTCACGGTACGCCGCAAACGCCAGCCGATCTGGTGGATCACCTGTGCCTGTCGCACACGGTATGGACGGCGCGTAACGAGTGGCGGCTGCCGGGTGTGGAAGGCGAAGTGCGCTGGAAGCGTGATGCCGTCTTACGATGCAATGACGGCTACGGCTTACGCATGGCGGCGCGAGCCGGGGCGGGACTCCTGCTGCAACCGGAAGTGCTGGTGGCGGAAGAGCTGGCGAGCGGCAGGCTGGTTCGGGTTCTGGAAGCGTTTACGCCCGCGCCGAGGCCGGTGCATTTACTGTGGCGCCAGGATTTGCGGCCGCTGCCTAAGCTAACGGAATTTATTGCCCATATTCTGCTAAGATTGGGCACAATATAAAAAAAGAAGGTAAGTAAAGAATGTCTGCAAACAAACTCGCCAGCAGCGCGCAGGGCCTGCAATCCTCTGCCATCCGTGAATTATTAAAACATAGCAAAATGGCAGGCGTGATTTCGCTGGGTGGCGGTATTCCAAATCCGGACCTGTTCGATCATGAAGGTTTAAAAATCGCCGCTGATGCCGTGCTGTCTCAGCATTTTGGCGAAGCATTCCAGTACGGTCTGACGGAAGGCGTCCCGGGGCTGCGCGAAGAGATCCAACGCATCTCTGAAGGTCGCGGCATCGCCTGTAAAGCCGATGATGTGGTCATTACTTCCGGCTCGCAACAGTCGCTTGACGTGCTGGCGCGGGCGTTAATCAACCCGGGCGATACGGTCGTCGTGGAGCGGCCTACCTACCTCGCCGCGTTGCAGGTCTTTGGCCTGGCGCAGGCGAAATTTGAATCCGTCGGTACCGACGGCGACGGCATGAAAGTGGATGAACTTGAAGCGCTGGTGGCAACTAAAACCATCAAAGCGGTTTATATCGTGCCAACCTTTGGTAACCCGGGCGGCGTGACGCTCTCCGAAGCGCGTCGTAAACAGCTGGTGGAATTATCGAAGCGCTATGACTTCGTGATTATCGAAGACGACCCGTACAGCGAGATCAACTACACCGACGAAGCGTTCCGCCCGCTGATTGCTCATGCCAAAGATATCGGCAATGAGGATAACGTGGTGTACACCTCCACCTTCTCTAAAATCCTCGCGCCGGGCACCCGCGTGGGCTGGGTGCTGGTGCCGGAGTGGCTAAAGCGCGCGGTAGTGAACCTCAAGCAAACCACCGATCTGCACACCAGCACGCTGTCGCAGCTGATGACGTACGAATATCTGAAAACCGGTCGTCTGGCGAATCAGATTAAAATGATCCGCGAAGCCTACCGCCAGAAATACCAGACCTTTGCCAGTGAACTGGAAGCGGAGCTGGGCGATGTGATGTCGTTCCACAAGCCAAAGGGCGGCATGTTCCTGTGGGCGAAAATGAATAACGGCATCAATACGACGAAATGGCTGGAAAAAACGTTGAGCAACGGCGTCGTGTTTGTGCCGGGTGAGTTCTTCTACTGCAACGAGCCGGACCACACCACGCTGCGCATGTCTTTCGTTACCCCAACGGATGAGCAGCTTAAAGAAGCGGTTCGACGTTTGAAAATTTCCCTGTAAGCGGATGCGCATAATGGCAGATGCCGTTATGCGCCGTTCCCGTGTCGGGTAAGCGTATTGCGTGGCGCGAGCGGATCAGGCAACGTCCGGCTTGCCGGATTTTCGCTTCGCCATGACTTCCGCAACGGTTTTTATCCGGCTTAACTCCTCCTGCGTGCGGGAGTTAGATTGCGCTTCCCAGATATCAACGTTTAGCTGTAAGTTCAGCCAAAATTCAATAGTGGTATTAAAGGCTTTTGCCAGTTTGATCGCCATATCGGCAGTAAGTTTGCGATTGTTATTGACCAACGCGCTTACGGTATTGCGGTGTACATTTAGCATCTCTGCCAGATCGTTGATTTTCAGATTGAGCGGTTCAAGATACTCATACTGCAACACCTCGCCCGGCGTGGTGGGTTTGCGGAGTGCCTGTTGAAGTGTCATAGGTGATGCCTCACTTGTGTTGCGTGTACTTGTGTGGAGAGAGATAGAGATCGTCTGCTTTTCCCTCTGACCAGCGAAATACAAGCCTGTATTGTCTGTTTACCCGGATAGAGGAGTATCCCTTCAACGGAGGACTCAATGCTTCATACATATTGCCCGGTGGCGATCGTAAATCCAGGTGCGACATAGCCGCATTGATGATGTCGAGCTTTCTTGCAAGCGCTGTTTCCAGATTCAAAGGAATAACATTGCTCGATCTCCCCTAGAGAAAAAAATCCTCAAGCCATTGATCCCGAAAATGATTAATCATAATGCTGGTAAGCTCCAGTCCTTGAAGCTGAGTGGATAGTAATGCACTCCTGCACTGTGCGCAAGTGCGTTTTGTCTGTGAGTAATATTACCCCTGTCATGGCTGAAGGGAAGTGTGATGCATGACTAAAGGTTAATTCTTCGAGGCGGATTCCACGTCTTGCGTGCGGATTAATGCCCGGCGGCGCTGCGCTTGCGCGGGCCTGCGCGCCCGACTGGCAGCATATTTCCTGACGTCGTTTATCGTTGGGGTGCTTGGGGCGGGACTTATTGGCTCACTGCTAAATGCAGCTTCGCACTATGAAAAACCGCTGGATGCACTGGGTGCAGTGATTCTGTCTGCCCTGTGTATAAAAATCCTCACTTATCTTAATAACCAGGACCTGAACAACGTGTTCAAGTTTTTCTCGCGGCTACGTGGGGGAGGGGGAAATGGTAATTGACCCGTCAGCAGTCTTTAATGCGTTTATTTGTGCGGCCATCGTCATCGTGCTGATGTTTTACCAGCGACATGGCGCCCGGCATCGCCCCTTTATTTCTGTCCTGGCGTATATAACCGTGCTGGTTTACGCCGCGATCCCCTTGCAGTTCATCTTCGGCCTTTATCGTGATTCCAGCTGGCTGGTGGTGGTCGCAAACATTCTTATCTTCGCCGCCATCCTGAAGGTTCGTGGAAATATGGCGCGGCTGGTTGATCGTCTGAGGCACTAATGAACCAAACACAATTTCAGAGGGCGGCTGGTATCAGCGCCGGGTTAGCTGCGCGCTGGTTTCCACATATCGACGCCGCTATGAAGGAATACGGCATCACCGCACCGCTCGATCAGGCCATGTTTATTGCCCAGATGGGGCATGAAAGCACCAGATTTACCCGACTGGTGGAGAACCTGAATTACGCGGTTGAAAACCTGGTACCGACGTTCGGTAGCCACCGCATCACGCAACAGCAGGCAGCAGCACTTGGCAGAACAGCAACGCAACCGGCAAACCAGAAAGCGATCGCCAATCTGGTATACGGCGGTGAGTGGGGAAAAGAACACCTGGGCAATCAGGTTGCCGGTGATGGCTGGAAATATCGCGGTCGTGGGCTGAAACAGATTACCGGCCTGAGCAACTATCGCAGTTGTGGCCAGGCGTTGAAACTGGACCTTGTTACCCACCCGGAGCTGCTTGAACAGGATGAATACGCCGCGCGCTCAGCTGCATGGTTCTATTCGTCTCGCGGTTGCCTGCTCCATTCCGGCGATGTTGAGCGCGTTACGCTGCTTATCAATGGCGGCAGAAACGGGCTGGATAAACGCCGCGCGCTGTTTAACCTGGCGAAATCCGTTCTGGTGTGAGGTGAATGTGGGTATCGAAACGATAATCGGGCTGGCCGCACTGGTGATTTCCGCTATCGCCGGTGCCTTTGGCCTGGGCCATATTCGCGGCACCAGCAAAGCCGAAGCCGAAGCCAAAGCCGACCAGCAGCGCACCGAAGATAAGGCCGCCGCCACTCAAGCAGTAGCCGAACGCCGGGTAGAAGCAACGAAAGAGGCCAGTAATGTACAGCAGACTGTTAACCACATGCCTGATGACGATGTTGATCGCGAGCTGCGTGACACGTGGAAGCGTCCCGGTGGTGATTGATACCGCCTGTGACTGGGTAAAGCCAATCTACCTGACTGATCACGACATCGACGTTATGGACCGCCAGACGAAGAAAGACATCCTGGCGCATAACAAAGCGTGGCAGGCGAACTGCCAGAAGGAGAAAGCCGATTTGAAGTAACAAAGCGGGAAGACCGCAGCCGAAAGGTAATGCAGCAGTCATGATGCTGCCCCGAGTCGCGTAATGGCGAGCAGGTATAGCAGACCGTTGTGAGGGTAAATAAGGGAACGTGCTCCGGTAAAGCAGCGCGAACGCCAGGCGCGCACCGGTTATAAGCGGCGATGAAGCGACAGCAACTCAATGGCATGAGCGAGCCCACTGCGAGAAGTGGTGTTAAATGCCTCAATTAAGCTTTGAGGCATTACCTTATCATGAGCAAACTTTAAAATTATAATATGTCACGGCTAGTTGAAGAATTTTTCTGCTTCATTTAAAAAATTTCCATACCAAATATGACCAAGACGTGCCAAATCAATAGGGTTAACTGATTCCAAATCATTTCCTAAATGTGTAGTTGGAACGTTATATTTTTCTTTTCTGTTTACTACTTCCACGACTTCTATTCTGTCAGGTATTGATGTGACACTAAACGGATGCTTTGACTTAACAGTCACCCCTCCAAAATTGTCAAAATTAATTGAATCAAGTCTTAATACAGTACTACCTGGTGGCGGGTTGAATGCTAAACCTCCCTTGACATGTTTAGTGCTCTCAGCAATACCATGGTGAACACTGTTTCTTGCTTGTGTTAAATATGATAGCAACTCGTCATTTTTACGTTTTTTATTAAAGGGAGATATAAAGCCAGGCCATCGAATATTCTCCTGAGCAATGGCTTTTGTTTTTTGATAAGTGTTTTCAATTCTGCTTAGAAAGTCGCTCCAGGCTTCATCATATTCTTCATATGTACTGGATTTCTCCATCCTTGCGATACATCTTTGAGCTCTAATTAATTCAATTTTTGCTGGTTGAAAATCCATCGCTTTCTCCTTATTAAAATTGAAAACATTTAAACCTACACTCAACTCAACATCGGTGACTTGATTTCAGAATGATGGGTTTGTGAGGCACATCAACCTACCGCTTAACCAATATAATTGGTCTCACATCATAAAACGAGAAGAAATAATGCAGGTCATTATAAATGGTGTCACGTATGTACCCGCTTGCGCTTCAGCGTCACGGATTGGCATTGCCATAACTACCCATAACCGGCCAGACGTTTTAAAGCGTGCCATTGAGCAGCACATGAAATATCTGCCCGCCGGGGCGCTGGTGGTGGTTATCGACGACGGCTCTAAACCTGCCGCAGTAGTACCTGACGGCGTGCAGCTGCGTCGCCATCAAACATCACTTGGCATTGTTGCTTCGAAGAACGTCAGCTTATCCGCGCTGATAGACGCCGGATGTGAGCATCTTTTCCTTTGGGATGATGACGCCTGGCCCATCGCTGATAACTGGCACTTGCCATACATCGAATCACCCGAGCCACACCTGGCTTACCAGTTTCTCGATCTGGCTGGCACGAATAAGTTGAATGATATGGCGGTTCTGTACCGGGATGATAGGCACATCGCTTATACCGGACAGCGTGGCGTGATGCTGTATTACCACCGCAGCGCCATAGAGAAGGTTGGCGGTTTCGATCCCGTTTACGGTCGCGGCATGTACGAACACAGTGACCTCGCGCTACGTATCCATAACGCTGGCCTGACGACATGGGCTTACGTTGATGTGGTCGGTTCAGAAAAGCTGATCCATTCTCTCGATGAGCATGAAGCCGTGGAGCGTTCGGTACCGCGCCCCGACAGACAGGCGCTGGTGGAACGTAACGTGAAGATCCACAACGAACGGCGTGATTCCGGGTTTACTGGTTACGTTGAATACCGTCAGCAGCGCGACGTGGTTATCACAACGCTGCTCACCAGTCAGCCTGACCCGCAGCGCGGCACGAGAATGGTGGCCTCGCCTGACATGCTGAGCAAATGGGCGGCCTCGCTTCGCCAGTGTGGGCGTATAGCGCTGGTGGATGAATTACTTACGGCTCCAACAGATGTTGAGCTGTATCTCGTACCTGACGTGAAGATGAATGTCTACTTTCGTCGCTGGCTGCACATCTGGCAGCACCTACGAGATCACCCTGAATACCGGTTCGTCTGGTGTACCGATGGTACCGATGTCGAAATGCTTCGCGCGCCGTGGGAAGAAATGGAAGCCGGAAA
The DNA here is from genome assembly GCF_049238805.1 of Enterobacter cloacae complex sp. CDL013. Taxonomy (NCBI): domain Bacteria; kingdom Pseudomonadati; phylum Pseudomonadota; class Gammaproteobacteria; order Enterobacterales; family Enterobacteriaceae; genus Enterobacter; species Enterobacter cloacae complex sp. CDL013. Next base: position 618,885 of record NZ_JBMKGT010000001.1, read on the forward strand.
GGTGTATGTCGGTTCAGAACCGAAGACCTACGCCGACACCTGGGCAAAGCAGAATCATCCGGAGCGCATCTATCAGGAGTTCATTGAAGAGCATCGCAACGATGTGATGCTAAACGCTGGGCTGCTGGGTGGTACCCGCGCTGATGTTATGGCGTTCGCTCACGGCATCATCCGACTTTACTACCGGATCGAGAGTTATCGTTTCTGGAAGAAAGAACAGGCTGGCGCCGCGGTGGGCGACATGCTGGCGTTCGGCATTGTTGCGAAGTATTTCGGCGATCGGATAGTAACCGGCCCGCGCATCCACACTATTTTTAAGTCCGATGGAGTCGGTAAAGAGTACGCTTTCTGGCGCCATAAATAATTTCATTATCCTGAAAATCCTTTAACCGGGAGGCATTGTCATGGCCGCAAGAAAGACGATTGAAGAGAGATTTTGGATAAAGGTTGATAAAAAAGGTGAAGAAGATTGTTGGTGTTGGTGTGCCGCAACAGTGAAGGGCGGTAGCGGAGAAAGAAAGTTAACTTATGGTGTTATTGGTACAGATCGAAATGCCTCTGGTAACCCAAAGGTTCTTTTAGCCCACCGGGTTTCTTGGGAAATGCATAATGGGCCAATACCGGAAGGTAAGTATATAGACCATATCTGTCACAACACCTTATGTGTTAACCCTCATCACCTCCGACTTGTATCACCAAAGCAAAACGCAGAGAACCAATGTGTTGTTGATTCCCGCTCAACATCTGGATATCGCGGCGTATCGTGGAATAAACAAAAAAATAAATGGCTTGCTTACTGCAATCATGAAGGAAAGCGTTATCACGCTGGGTTCCATGAAACAGCAGAGTTGGCAGCTGAAGCTGCACGTCGAGTCCGCAACGAGGTGTTTACCCATAATGATGCTGACAGATATTAAGTTCTGCATTGTTGGCCATCACGCTAGGCGGCAACAGGCTGTAGCGTTGGCCATGAGTATTGGCGCCCATCTCCTCCTCGATGAAGGGAATCACGGCGCAAACTGGAATCATCGCCGCGCGCTTGAATGGGCTTCATGGCAGGATTGCCGGGTAGTGATAATCGAAGATGACGCATCACCTGTTCCAGATTTTATTGAGCAGGTTAGCGAATGGCTTAACCGCTTCCCGGAATCGCTGGTGAGTTTTTACCTGGGTACTGGTAGACCACCTCAGTATCAAATGCAGATAGCCGAACGGCTGATAGTTGCTGATAAGACTCAGGCTGACTACATCACACTGCCGCGGCTGATACACGGCGTTTGTTATAGCGTACCTTCTCAGCATATTGAACGAGTCCTGTCTCGATGGGACAGCAGTAAGCCAGCCGACTATGCAGTGGGGGATGCCTATGGCGGCGCTGTGGTTTATCCGTGTTACTCGCTGGTGGACCATGCAGATGGTGAGCCTGTTGAGCGCCACCCTGACTCAGCGCCTCGAACAGAACGCCGCCGGGCGTGGAGGTTAGCCTGATGCCTGCGTTAATACCGAGAGCCTGCCGCAAGCGTGGCTGTCCTGGCACAACCACAGACCGCTCAGGCTATTGTCCCAAGCACCTTAACGAAGGCTGGCAGCAGCATCAGCGAGGACAGAGCAGGCATCAGCGAGGTTACGGCAGCAAGTGGGACAGGCTGCGCCCAATCGTTCTCGACAGAGATAAACACCTTTGTCAGGAATGCCTGCGAAATGGAAGGTATACACCCGCTGAGACAGTGGACCACATCAAGCCGAAAGCTCACGGCGGTACTGACGACCTCTCTAATCTGGAATCAATTTGCCGCGGCTGCCATAAAGCCAAGACAGCACGCGAACGCCTGAACAGAAATTAAGTAACGAGGTGAAGATGACTGAATCGAAACATGGTTCAGGGCTTCCGCACGCCCAAATGAAAGATATTCCCGGTTATCCAGGATATCTGGCAAGTGAAGATGGACTTATTTACTCGCTCCGCTCAGGTAGCGTTCGGCAGCTGTCGATGCGGCTACATAACGGCTATTGGCACGTGAATGTAAACACCGGAGTAAGCAATGATACGAAAGTGAAGAAGCAAGTACACCAGCTTGTGTTGCTTGCCTTCTCCGGGCCAAAGCCATCTGACGCCCATATCACCCGCCATCTGGATGGTAACCCGCTGAACAACAGCAAAACAAACCTCGCTTGGGGAACGCCAAAGGAGAACACTTCTGACAGCATGCAGCACGGAACTGCCGCTTGTCTGCGGCGCGGACAGCGAGCGGTAGCAACAAAATTGAAGCCTGAAATCATCCTGAGCATTGAGCGAGAGGCGAGATCTGGTAAGAGGCTGGTAGAAATTGCAAAGCGCTACGGTATTACGCACACGCATGTTCGCCGCATCAGGGATCATCTGTGCCATCCAGATATTTGGTCAAAGGGGGAGGGCGGGTAAAAACCTCAGGGGAATCACCCTAAAGGACCGCCGCCTAACCTCTTTTCACATCGCCGCAGGTTAGAAAACTTTTTTATGGGGTTCCCCACTCGATGATTAATAGGAGTTTTCGATTATGTCTGGACCACCGAAAACCCCGACCCATCTACGTTTGGTGAGGGGTAACCCATCTAAACGCCCGATCAATGAGAACGAACCAAAACCCCCTTCAGGGGTACCCCCAACGCCGAAGCATTTCGACAAGCAGGGGAAATACTGGTTTAAACGGATGGCCGACGAGCTTGATGCTATCGGTGTGATGTCTCAGCTGGACGCCAGAGCCCTTGAGCTGCTGGTTGAGGCTTATACCGAATACCGGCATCACTGCGACACGCTTGAAGTTGAGGGCTACACCTACTGCATCTATAAAGCCAGGGTAACTGTCGGTACGTCCGGCTGGGTTACTCCGACCATTGCAGGATTTGATCGCAGCAAATATCTGGTCTGCTGTAAGTGGAGCAGCCCTTACACGCTGGACTATGACGGAAACCGGCTGCTGTTTCTGAATGATGGATCAAACACGGAAGACCAGCCCATGAGCGGCACCGTTGATGTGGTCATCTTCTCGGGAGGCGTTTCGCCGGTGGCCGCGAATCCCGGATTCAATATCTATAACGCCGCAGGCCAGTGCACGTTCTCAACTGCGCGGCGCCCGTTCGTTTATCTCGGCGTTAATTTTGTGCCTTCCACCACAGCGCAGACCGTTCCCGGTGGCGGATATGTGCCCGTTGGCCGTTTTGGGCTGAGGGTCCCCAGCTTCGGTGGTGGTCGTATTTATCACTACCACTATGGGCTGGTCATGCAGAACGGGACCCTCAGGGTCGGAAGGGGAGTGTATGTCGGCTGGGCAGACAGGCAGCTGGCGAACGCCGGGGTTACGCCTATTTCACTCCCGGTCATTCCCGATATGTACGTTTAACGACTTCTAACTTAGTGAACCTCGCTCCGGCGGGGTTTTTTATTGCTTCAAAGGAGCAACTATGTCCGCAGGAACACTGACTCTGACAAATAATTCAGCCGCGGTAACAGGCAGCGGTACCGCCTTTACTACCGAGCTGGCCGTCGGCGATTTTATTGTTGTGACGGTTGGCGGCATCCCTTATACGCTCGCCATCAAAACGGTGAACAGCAATACCTCCCTGACGCTGGTCAGTAACTATACCGGACCAACGCAGGGCGGCGCTGCATGGTATGCCGTGCCGCGCGTTGCGATGAACCTTGTTACTGCTGCGCTGGTGGCACAAAGCGCCGAAGCTATGCGCGGCCTGAACTATGACAAACAGAACTGGCAGCGGTTATTCAGTGCGTCGGGCAATATAACCGTTACGCTCCCGGACGGTTCTTCATTCACCGGTCCGTCATGGCAATACATGGTCAATACAGTGGCCACAAAAACTAATGGTACAGTTCCTATAGAGCAGGGCGGTACAGGTGCAAATACTGCCAATTCTGCTCTCTCAAACCTTGGTGCTCTTAGTCTCAGCGGTGGTACATTAACAAATTCCCTGAATATCGCAGGTATCGCTGGCAACCCTTACGCTTTCACCGTTGAAGGACTTTCAACTGTTGGTAGTGTATGGGCTCATACAGTGATGGTTAACGGTACTCCTCGCTTCAGGGCAGGTGTTGCAGGCATTGGTGGTGCCGTCTCTTACCAAATCGCAGGAAGAAATAATGGTACCGATGCATTCTCTACAATGCTGTCCGTAAAACCCGGTTCAGTTGTTTACACATCTGAAAACACAACCAAAGCATCTGATGGCACCCTGAAAGCAGCTTCACCGGTAGCCAGAATCGTAAAGTCACAGAACGAGAATCAGCGTACCGATATTGATGAGAATGATTTTATCTGGTGCGGCTGCGGTACGGCTAACACAGAGGCAGAGGGCGTATCCATTTCTCGGCTCGACACAGGGGTTTACGAACTCACTGGTTCGGCTGGCCTGGCGTCTGAAGGATGGCAGTTACTACCGCCAATGGACCCATGTGGCATGGGAGAGCTTGGGATTGTTGAAGCAGAGCAGACAGTAAGCGGTGGGCTGACTATCCGCCTGTTCAAGCGAAAATACATGCTGAGTGATGACGGAGAGATTGTCAAAACGAAAGGGGAACCGATGGACGTGCCAGTGAACAGTTGGATAGATGTTCGCCTGGATATGCCTGATGATTCTGCCTTTAATCAGCGGATGAATCAGGAACTTCAGCCATAGTCATACGCTGATTCCAGATACTGTTTTGCGGCATCTCAACACGGACACTGACAAACTGTTCGGCCGGAATATCGGCCGGTTGGCCATCCACATAACCTTCCACCGAGTTCCTCGCAAATGCCGGTGCTGTCGGGTATTCCCGGTGGAATGTTTTCACGAGCACTGACCCGTCGGCATTTACCTCATAGTCAAGCCAGATTAGGGCCTGCCCATTGCGATCTTTAGGGATATCGAACCCGCCATCAATGCCGCCCCACGCCGCATCTGAGTTCATGCCCATGCAGCCCTCGATCAGATACTCTCCGGCTTTCATACGAGTTACGGTACAGTCTTCTGATTCGCCATTAGTTTCAAACGAACCGTCTGCAAACAGCTTCACAACTGGGGAAGCTGCCTTAAGCGTTCCGTCGCTAGCTTTCGTGGTATTCAGGTCATCGTAGAGTGTACGGGTATAGTCAATCGTACCATTTGAAATTAGGCCACCACTGATACGAACCGGGGCAGAGGAAACGTAAGGGATGCTTAAAAAAGCAAAAGTTCCACCTGTACGCACCCATAGAGCTGGAGATGAAGCAGCGATTCTGCCTGTAATATTTTGCTCATTTCTGAAAGGTATAAACCCGTAACCCGACAAAGCCGTTACCAGTCCAGGAGTCCCAGTTTCATTCGTAATCTTGATTCCAGATGGCCGACCAATACCAAATGCACCACCTGTCATACCTGCCCCTTCGGTTTCACCTGAGCTCTTTGTGGCCATATCTCCCAAACCGACGTTATATAGATTGCCCTGCGGCAGCCATGCCGATAAGTTCACCGGATTTTTTTGCAGAAAATATTGGGTGAAAAATATGCAAATTGGCTACGTAAGGGTGTCAACAAATGACCAAAATACTGTTCTTCAGCGGCAAGCACTCGAACGCGCAGGATGTGAACAGATTTTCGAAGAAAAAATGAGCGGAACAGTGGCAAACCGGCCAGCACTCAAAAAGCTTCTTAGGGCATTGAATGAGGGGGATACGCTGGTGGTCTGGAAGCTGGATCGCCTTGGGCGCAGCATGCGAAATCTGGTGCTGTTGGTGGACAAACTCCGGCAGCGCGGCATTCACTTCAAAAGCCTTACGGATAGCATCGACACTTCCAGCCCAATGGGGCGTTTCATTTTCCACATTATGTCAGCCTTGGCTGAGATGGAGAGGGAATTAATCGTGGAACGCACCCGGGCAGGACTGGCGGCAGCCCGGGAGAAAGGGCGCATAGGCGGTAGACGGCCAAAGTTAGCCCCTGAGCAATGGGCGCAGGCTGGCAGGCTGATCGCAAACGGAGTAGACAGAAAGCAAGTAGCGATTATTTACGACGTTGCGGTGTGCACCTTGTGTAAGAAATTTCCGGCGCAGTAGGGGCAGAGGAAAAAATATTGAACATTTAATACAATTTTCGTAATAAAGTATTTAAAGAATGTAATAAAGTTGTTGAAATTTTGGTGAGCGGTTGGGTTGAGCATTGGGGGTATTCATGGCAAAAACAGATTCTATTACACCAGAAGAGTTCAGGGCTATTCACGTTGAATTGTCTAAAATCTCATCAACTTGGGCAGACTTATGGTTAACATTGTTTTCTCTCCGTGCTGAAGGCAGCAGGGTGATTACTATTAGATATTCCGATATCGAAGATGACATGCTGCACTTGGCTGGAACTCCAAAATTTGAGCCACGAACAATTAGATTAAATTTATTGCTTTCTAAGTTAATTGCGTGCAGAAAGGATTGCAATTCTTCTGATATTTACGTTTTCCAGAGTAGATCAAATCGAGTTAAAGGATTAGCTAGGCCTGTGACTGTAATAGCAATGAATAATGCCTTAAAACAAGCATCCAAATATGTAACAAGGAAAAACATCACCATGAAAAGTGCTTTAAGGGTAATCGGAAGGAACTAGTTGGACGGGGGTTCATACACAACATACCCACCTGTGTATGGAAGATTAGGACGATGGTCTATGATCACGTCCTTTATCAAGTCATTATTCTCCCTGATGATTGTCGATTTACTACTCGATTGGATATAAGATATGTACTTGCATAAATCTTGGGAGGGATTTCAAGTAAGTGAAATGAGAACCTGATCAGAATAAATCAAACCGAGCATTGAGTAGAGTAAATAATAAAGCAGCGCATGCAAGATTTAAGAGTATAACAAAACGGGCGGAAACATTCACTGAACAAATCTCCTGATCATGTATTAGACAAAGAATGACTGTAATGTAAAACCATCTTACACACACCTACTAAAAAAGACAGATAAACCAAGGTGGCATCCGATGAGATAGCTAAGCATTTATGCCTTGGATAGGTCTTACCATCGGAGCATGGAGTTATGCTGGCTTGTTGAGTACTGAGAAATGAAGAGATTAGATGACCTGCCCCCAGGATTAGCTACAACCTTCAGTTAGTAATGTCGGTTGGTTTTTCTTCATATTTCCTGTTTCGCCAGTCTGTTGCGAATTCAGCTGGTGTCTGGTA